>NZ_JBGDXS010000007.1:0-206524 GCF_046550535.1 Salmonella sp. SAL04213
GAAACGAGACTCGAACTCGCGACCCCGACCTTGGCAAGGTCGTGCTCTACCAACTGAGCTATTCCCGCTTGGGTGCGCTTGTACTTAACAAGTACTTTCAAATTTTGGAGCGGGAAACGAGACTCGAACTCGCGACCCCGACCTTGGCAAGGTCGTGCTCTACCAACTGAGCTATTCCCGCAAATTTGTTGCTGTCGTAATTCGCATTTCTGCGTCGTTACGGGAGGCGCATTATACGAGAAATCCATTTAGCTGCAAGCCCCTGAACGCATTTTTTCGCGATTTTTGTTTGAATGCTGATTAAATCACCAAACAAGACAAAAAACGAGCAAAGCGTGCGCTATGCAACAAAAAACTTTTCACGCCACGCCTAAAGGCACAGAATCAGAATAGCACCCTGCGCCAAAAAAAGAATAGCACGGTGACCACAACATCCAATTGATATCAGGGATCAAGATGAAAAAAAAACTTATTGTCATGCTGTTAGCCAGCCTCTCCGTTCACGCCGCTTCCGTTTCCGCCAGAACATTACATTTTGGCACCTCCGCCACCTATGCGCCCTATGAGTTTGTCGATGCCGATAATAAAATTGTTGGTTTCGATATTGATGTCGCCAACGCGGTCTGCAAAGAGATGCAAGCGGAGTGCTCATTCACTAACCAGAGCTTTGATAGTCTGATCCCCAGCCTACGCTTCAAAAAGTTTGATGCGGTGATCGCCGGTATGGATATGACGCCCAAACGTGAACAGCAGGTCTCCTTTAGCCAACCCTATTACGAAGGTCTATCGGCGGTAGTCGTCACGCGTAAAGGGGCTTATCACACTTTTGCCGATCTGAAAGGCAAAAAAGTCGGTCTGGAAAACGGTACAACGCATCAGCGCTATTTGCAGGATAAACAACAAGCCATCACGCCTGTCGCCTATGACAGCTATCTAAACGCTTTTACCGATCTGAAAAATAACCGTCTTGAGGGCGTGTTTGGCGATGTCGCCGCAATTGGTAAATGGCTAAAAAACAATCCGGATTACGCTATCATGGATGAACGCGCCAGCGATCCTGACTACTACGGAAAAGGGTTAGGCATTGCGGTACGCAAAGGCAACGACGCGCTATTGCAAGAAATTAATGCCGCGCTCGACAAGGTGAAAGCATCGCCGGAATATGCGCAAATGCAAGAGAAATGGTTTACGCAGTAATTCAGTGGTGGGAGATCTGCCGGATGAGACGCTCTGGCGTTGCCATCCGGCATGTTACGCCTCACAGCTTAATGAAATGCTCGCGGTAGTAAGCCAGCTCCGCCACCGACTCGCGAATATCATCCATCGCCTGGTGCGTGCCCTGCTTGGTAAAGCCGGCCAGAATCTCCGGCTTCCAGCGGCGCGCCAGTTCCTTGAGCGTACTGACATCCAGATAGCGATAGTGGAAGTAGGCCTCCAGTTCCGGCATATATTTAAACAGAAAACGACGATCCTGACCGATGCTGTTACCGCAAATCGGCGACTTACCCGCAGGCACCCACGTTTTCAGAAATTCAATCGTCGCCAGTTCAGCGTCTCGTTCGCCCATCGTACTTGCCTTAACGCGATCTACCAGGCCGCTACCGGTATGGGTGCGCACGTTCCAGTCATCCATTAACGCCAGTTGCGCATCGGATTGATGTACCGCAATCGTCGGCCCTTCCGCCAGAATGTTCAGGCTGGCATCCGTCACCAGCGTGGCTATCTCAATAATGCGATCGCGCTCGGGGTCCAGACCTGTCATCTCCAGATCGATCCAAATCAGGTTGTTTTCATCGGCACTCATGCTATTTTCCACCCTTCAGAGGTCACATTCACTGTGACTATATTCATCTACAATTGCGTGTATCATAGATGTTTTGCCCACTATGGGCGACCAGGAGCCAGTACGATTGAGCAAAAATAAACTCTCCAAAGGCCAGCAGCGCCGTGTGAACGCCAATCACCAGCGTCGTTTAAAAACGTCCGCGGAGAAAGCCGACTACGATGACAACCTGTTTGGCGAGCCTGCAGAAGGTATCGTCATTAGCCGTTTTGGTATGCATGCCGATGTGGAGTCTGCTGACGGCGAGGTTCACCGTTGCAATATCCGCCGCACTATCCGTTCGCTGGTGACGGGCGATCGCGTCGTCTGGCGTCCGGGCAAAGCCGCCGCAGAGGGCGTCAACGTAAAAGGCATCGTTGAAGCGGTGCATGAGCGCACCTCGGTATTGACGCGCCCGGACTTCTACGACGGCGTGAAGCCTATTGCCGCCAACATTGACCAAATCGTTATCGTCTCCGCGATTTTGCCGGAGCTGTCGCTGAATATCATCGATCGCTACCTGGTCGGCTGTGAAACCCTACAGGTTGAGCCGCTTATCGTACTCAATAAAATTGATCTGCTGGACGACGAAGGTATGGACTTCGTTAATGAGCAGATGGATATCTACCGCAATATCGGCTATCGCGTGCTGATGGTCTCCAGCCATACGCAGGATGGTCTGAAACCGCTGGAAGAGGCGTTAACCGGTCGTATCAGTATTTTTGCCGGGCAGTCCGGCGTCGGAAAATCCAGTCTGCTAAACGCTCTGCTCGGCTTACAGAACGAGATTCTGACGAACGATGTGTCGAATGTCTCCGGTCTGGGTCAACATACCACTACCGCTGCTCGTCTGTATCATTTCCCGCATGGCGGCGATGTCATTGATTCCCCCGGCGTGCGCGAGTTCGGCTTATGGCATCTGGAGCCGGAACAAATCACCCAGGGCTTTGTCGAATTTCATGACTATTTGGGACATTGCAAATACCGGGACTGCAAGCATGACGCCGATCCAGGCTGCGCCATTCGCGAAGCGGTAGAGAACGGCGCTATTGCGGAAACCCGTTTCGAAAATTATCACCGAATTCTTGAAAGTATGGCGCAGGTAAAAACGCGTAAAAACTTTTCTGATACGGACGACTGACAGATACGCTAGGCGTCGTTAGAATCGTCCCCTTTTTTCAGGATACCGGTATAACTGCCGGTTCAGGAACAACAATGGCCTGGAGGCTACCTTGTTAAACTCATTTAAACTTTCGCTACAATACATTCTGCCGAAACTATGGCTCACTCGCCTGGCGGGCTGGGGCGCAAGCAAACGAGCAGGATGGCTGACAAAACTGGTTATCGATCTCTTCGTAAAGTATTACAAAGTCGATATGACCGAGGCGCAAAAACCGGATACCGCCAGCTATCGTACGTTCAATGATTTCTTTGTTCGTCCGCTGCGTGATGACGTGCGTCCGCTCAATACCGATCCTAACATCCTGGTGATGCCTGCCGACGGCGTGATAAGCCAGTTGGGTCGTATCGAAGAAGATAAAATTTTGCAGGCCAAAGGCCATAATTACAGCCTTGAGGCGTTGCTGGCGGGTAACTACCTGATGGCGGATAAGTTCCGCAACGGCACGTTTGTGACCACTTACCTCTCCCCTCGCGACTACCATCGCGTGCACATGCCATGCAACGGCATCCTGCGTGAAATGATCTACGTACCGGGCGATCTGTTCTCCGTTAACCATCTGACCGCGCAAAACGTCCCCAACCTGTTTGCCCGCAACGAGCGCGTTATCTGTCTGTTTGATACCGAGTTCGGCCCTATGGCGCAGATTCTGGTCGGCGCAACAATTGTCGGCAGTATCGAAACCGTCTGGGCGGGGACCATTACCCCGCCGCGCGAAGGCATCATCAAGCGCTGGACCTGGCCAGAAGGCGAACATGAAGGGTCTGTCGCCTTGTTGAAAGGCCAGGAGATGGGGCGCTTTAAACTGGGTTCCACGGTCATCAACTTATTTGCGCCGGGGAAAGTGAATCTGATCGAGTCGCTGGCAAGCCTGTCCGTTACCAAAATTGGCCAACCGCTGGCGACGTCGACCGAAACATTCGTCGCGCCGGAGGTAGAACCTGCTCCGCTGCCGGCAGAAGAAATTAAAGCCGAACACGACGCCAGCCCGCTGGTTGACAATAAAAAAGACGACACCTAATCAAGAGAGAATGCTGACGTGCGCCTGATTATCGCTTTTCTGATGGCCTGGTGCCTCAGCACGGGGGCGTTCGCCGCAACGGCCCCCGACGCCAAACAAATCACGCAGGAACTGGAGCAGGCAAAAGCGGCGAAGCCCGCTCAGCCGGAAGCCGTTGAGGCGCTCCAGACTGCGTTAAACGCGCTTGAAGAGCGAAAAGGCTCGCTTGAGCGCGCGAAACAATATCAACACGTTATTGATAACTTCCCTAAGCTATCCGCCACCTTGCGCGCCCAGTTGAATAATCTGCGCGATGAACCTCGCAGCGTACCGCCAGAGATGTCCACCGAAGCGTTAAATCAGGAGATCTTGCAGGTTAGCAGCCAGCTACTGGATAAAACCCGCGAGGCGCAACAGGAGCAGGAGCGCGTCAGGGAGATCGCCGACTCGCTCAGCCAGCTTCCCCAACAGCAAAACGACGCCCGCCGCCAGCTTAATGAGATTGAGCGACGGCTCGGCGCCGCAGGCGGAAGTGCCGCGCTTAGCCAGGCGCAAAGTCTCAGTATGCAGGCGGAGTCCGCCAAACTAAAAGCGTTAGTCGACGAACTGGAGTTGGCGCAACTGTCCGCCAACAACCGGCAGGAACTGGCTCGTCTGCGTTCCGAGCTGGCGGAAAAACAGAGTCAGCAATTGGATGCGTATCTTCAGGCGCTGCGCAATCAGCTCAACAGCCTGCGCCAACGTGAAGCGGAACGCGCGCTGGAAAGCACTGAGCTGCTGGCGGAAAACAGCGCCGGTTTGCCGGAAGGCATCGTCGAACAATTTAAAGTCAACCGCGAGCTGTCACAGGCGCTTAATCAACAAGCGCAGCGGATGGATCTGGTCGCCTCGCAGCAGCGACAGGCCACCAGCCAAACGTTACAGGTGCGCCAGGCGCTCAATACGCTGCGGGAGCAGTCGCAATGGCTTGGCGTGTCCAACATGCTTGGCGAAGCGCTGCGTGCGCAGGTCGCCCGTCTGCCAGAGATGCCTAAGCCGCAGCAGCTTGATACGGAAATGGCGCAGCTACGCGTCCACCGTATGCGCTATGAAGAGTTACTCAATAAACAGCCGCAGCTACGGCAAATACGTCAGGCCAATGGACAGCCGCTGACCGCCGAGCAAAACCAGATTCTTGACGCCCAGCTTCGCACTCAGCGCGAGCTGCTCAACTCGTTGTTACAGGGCGGCGATACGCTGATCCTGGAGCTGACCAAACTGAAAGTCTCCAACAGCCAACTGGAGGACGCGCTTAAAGAGGTTAATGAAGCGACCCACCGTTATCTGTTCTGGACCGCTGACGTTAGCCCGCTATCGCTCTCCTGGCCTGTTGATTTGGTTCAGGATTTACGCCAGCTTATCTCATTAGATACGTTTAATCAGTTAGGTAAAGCCAGCATCATGATGCTGACCAGCAAAGAGACGCTACTGCCGTTATTCGGCGCGCTGGCGCTGGTCGGGTTTAGCCTCTATTCACGTCAACACTTCAACCGGTTCCTTGAGCGCTCGGCCTCGCGCGTCGGGAAAGTCACTCAGGATCACTTCTCGCTGACGCTGCGAACGGTGTTCTGGTCGATTCTGGTCGCCTCGCCGCTGCCCGTCTTGTGGGCGACGCTCGGCTATGGTCTGCAGGAAGCCTGGCCGTATCCGCTGGCCGTCGCCATCGGTGATGGCGTGACGGCGACAGTACCGCTGTTGTGGGTAGTCATGATTTGCGCCGCTTTTGCCCGTCCTAATGGTCTGTTTGTGGCGCATTTCGGCTGGCCGCGAAACCGGGTAGCGAAAGCGATGCGCTACTACCTGATGAGCATTGGGCTGATCGTGCCGCTCATTATGGCAGTGATCATGTTTGATAATCTTAACGATCGGGAGTTTTCCGGCTCGTTGGGCCGCCTTTGCTTCATCCTGATATGCGGCGCGCTGGCGCTGGTCACGCTGAGTCTGAAAAAAGCGGGCATTCCGCTCTATCTTGATAAAGAAGGCAACGGCGACAACATGGTCAACAGCCTGCTGTGGAATATGTTAATGGGCGCGCCGCTTATCGCGATTCTGGCGGCGGCGGTGGGTTATCTGGCCACGGCGCAGGCGCTACTGGCGAGACTGGAAACCTCGGTCGCCATCTGGTTCCTGTTGCTGGTCATTTATCACGTCATTCGCCGCTGGATGCTGATCCAACGACGCCGACTGGCTTTTGACCGCGCCAAACATCGTCGGGCGGAAATGCTGGCGCAGCGCGCGCGCGGCGAAGAAGAACCGGCGCACTCCTCCAGCCTGGAAGGCGCGGTCGACATTGATGAAAGTGAAATCGATCTTGACGCTATTAGCGCTCAGTCGCTGCGTCTGGTCCGCTCAATTCTGATGCTTATCGCCCTGCTATCGGTAATTGTACTGTGGTCGGAAATCCACTCGGCATTCGGCTTCCTGGAGAATATTTCACTGTGGGATGTCACCTCTACGGTGCAAGGCGTGGAAAGCCTGGAGCCAATTACTCTGGGGGCGGTGCTCATTGCGATTCTGGTCTTTATCATCACCACGCAGTTGGTGCGTAATCTGCCTGCGCTGCTGGAACTGGCGTTATTACAGCATCTCGATTTAACGCCTGGTACCGGTTACGCCATCACGACCATCACCAAATATCTGTTAATGCTGATTGGCGGGCTGGTCGGTTTCTCGATGATCGGCATTGAGTGGTCGAAGCTACAATGGCTGGTGGCCGCGCTCGGCGTTGGGCTTGGTTTTGGCCTGCAAGAAATTTTCGCTAACTTTATCTCCGGCCTGATTATTTTGTTTGAAAAGCCGATTCGTATCGGCGATACGGTGACCATTCGCGATCTCACCGGCAGCGTGACCAAAATCAATACCCGCGCCACCACTATCAGTGACTGGGATCGTAAAGAGATTATCGTGCCGAATAAAGCCTTTATCACCGAACAGTTTATCAACTGGTCGCTGTCTGACTCCGTTACGCGCGTGGTGTTAACCATCCCGGCGCCAGCGGATGCCAATAGCGAAGAGGTGACGCAAATTCTGCTGACGGCGGCGCAGCGCTGTTCTTTGGTGCTGGACAACCCGCCGCCTGAAATCTTTCTGGTGGATCTCCAGCAGGGTATTCAGATTTTCGAACTGCGTATCTATGCCGCGGAAATGGGACACCGTATGCCATTACGCCATGAGATCCACCAATTGATTCTGGCGGGCTTCCGCGAGCACGGTATTGATATGCCGTTCCCGCCGTTCCAGATGCGTCTGGAGAGTCTCGGAGGTAAACAAACGGGGAGAACGTTAACGTCAGCGGGTAAAACCAGCCGCCCGGCGGGCAGTTTGTAAACGCAATGGTGCCGGATGACGCTAAAAGACTCGATGACATAGGCTTATCAGGTCTTTTAGCATAGATCACACACAAAACTGATAGCGCAGGAAGAATTGCCAGAACCAGTAAGCAAATATCACCAACGCGACACAGTACAAAAACCAACTACGTATTTTCTTATACACAGTAACGTAAAAAAATGGGAAAAACAGGGGCAGCGTCATCATCGCGCCAAAACCTCTGGAATCATCATTTTCGACAGTTCTCATCACATCACAAATGTTGTTTATCCCACTCTCGCCAATCATCCACTCTTTATCCAGGACTGAAAATACAGCGATGAGTGGGATAGCCAGTAAAATCCAGATAGCGCACAATGCAAACATTTTCGGACTCATTATAAATATCCTTTTCATAAAGCCGATGAGCTAACGCTATCCGGACAAAGATTACTCCGCCGCCCACTCCGGATCAGCGCTCATGCGGCTACTGTAATTCTGATAAATCGCCATCGCCAGCAACGAGAAGAAGATCGGGCCGCCGATCATCCACAAGGCGCTGTCCCAGTCCCCAGCTTCAATCACTGGCTGGATGATGGTAAAGACGTTGGCAAACGTCACCACCAGCACCACAACACCCGTCGCGACCAGGGTAGAGGCTTTGGTTTTAAAGAGAACAAATGGCCGCTCCAGATCCTGACGCGCTTTAAAGAAGGGAAATGCCAGCGCAAGGAACAGGTATGGCAAGGTCATTGAGACGTTCGCCATCAGAGTGAGTTTGTTATAAAACGCCGATGCGGTGTCACCGCCAAAAGAGACCAGCAAAATAAACAGACTCACCAGCACGCACTGTAGCCACATAGCGGTCGCCGGCATACCGTTAGCGTTCAGTGTCGTCATCGGCGCGGGCCACAACGCTTTTGGCGTCCCCTGAATAATGGCTTTCAGCGGTGAATAGCTCAACGTAAAAAACGCGCCGGTATAAGCCAGAAACATAGAAAGGCCGGTGATACGCGCAAACCAGACGCCCACCGTCATCGCAGCTTCCGGAGAAAGGTTTAACGCGTTACCTAATGTCGTGCCTAAACTCGACATCAGAATGTAGGTGATATTCCCTAAGTTAACGGCGCTATTACTTAATATCTGTTGCCAGTTAGTACTGACGCCCCATAAAAAGATCGCCAAAGAATAACCAATTGAAATCACAATGGCCGCGAAAACAATACCTTTCGCAAAATTCTTTTCCGGTTTCTCGGTTTTATCCACCAGTCCGCCGACAGCCTCAATACCGCCGTACGCAAAAATAGCAAATACCACAAATGACAACATTGCCAGGCCGGAGTGATAACCCGGATTCGGTGACGAGGTAAAATTAATTTCTTGTGCAAAATGCCCACCATTTAATAACAAAATAGCGACACTCACTAACAATAAAACTAAATTAAGACACATTACGGCAATACCTCCGACCGCCGTAATTCGCGCAATTTTATTGATCCCTCTGGCGGCGACACACGTCACCAGAATCATCCAGCCAACGGCGAGCAGCCCGACAACCTGCGTAGGCTCAAGCCCCGCAATACGCCAGTGCTGCGTCATATCGGCGCCAAAAACAAAAGTAGAAAACGGTACCCAAATTTTTGCCGCCGTACTTACCATCCATATGACATACGATGAAAACCACATAAACGTGCCGATAAACGCGTAACGTGGCCCCACGCTATTATTCATCCACGAATAGATCCCGCCCTCTTCTTTGCGATAAGCGGAACCCATTTCAGCCATCATTAAAGCGAATGGAATAAAAAACAGCAAGGCAGAAAATATATACCACGGGATTGCGCTATACCCCATTAAATAAAACGCCGACGGGCTATTCGCAAAACCAAAAACAGAAGTAAAAATCATCAGGATAAGCCCAATAAGGCTCATCTTTTTTATCGTGTGGGTCATTCAACCATCCCTTACGCTCGAGCGCGTTTGCCAGACGCAGCTCACCGATTGACGCCGCCTTCTTTTTTACAAAGGTCAGCGATAAAAAAATCAACACAGGATTGATACCTAAATGGCATCAAAGTTCCAGCCTTATGTTGTGGCAAACAGAGGATAATTGAAAAAATATGCTACAAAATGGCGCTTATTGCGCCATTTTATCTCGCGAAAGAGTGAATTTCAGATTTACGCCCGATCGACCGTAAAAGCAATCACGTCCGCCAGGCTTTCTGCTCCCAGCGCCAGCATCACCAGACGATCAATACCCAGCGCCACGCCGGAACAATCCGGTAGACCGGCGGCCAGCGCATCCAGTAGATTTTGGTCAATCGGCTGCTGCGGCAGACCGCGAGCGGCGCGCTTACGATTGTCCTGTTCAAAGCGCTGTTGTTGCTCACGTGCGTCCGTCAGTTCGTGGAAACCATTCGCCAGCTCAATACCTTTGTAGTACACCTCAAAGCGCTCGGCGACGCGATGATCCTCGGTACTGATTTGTGCCAGCGATGCCTGACTTGCCGGAAAGTGATAAATAAAGGTCGGCTTTTCTTTACCTATATGCGGCTCAACCCCCATCGTGAACAACAGTTGCAGCAACGTATCACGGTCTTCTTCCGTATCGGCGATATTGCTTAAATCAAGCTTTGCCGCCGCCTCACGCAGCAGCGTTTTATCTGCTGATAACGGGTCAATCTCCAGATGGCGCTGAAACGCCTGTTGATAGGAGAGACTTTCCGCGGGTTGACAATCCAGCACTTGCTGAAGCAAATCATCCACTTCATTCATCAGGCGGTACATATCGTAATGCGGGCGATACCACTCCAGCATAGTGAATTCCGGATTATGATGTCGTCCCATCTCTTCATTACGGAAACTGCGGCATAGCTGGAAAACCGGACCGCACCCTGCCGCCAGCAGGCGTTTCATATGGTATTCCGGACTGGTCATTAAATAGAGGTTCATCCCCTGGGAATGGCCAGGTCCGACGAAACGCGTTTCGAACGGGAACAGATGAATGTCTGTGACCGTCGCCTGACTCATGCAGGGCGTCTCAACCTCAAGCACTCCACGATCGGCAAAGAAACGACGGATTTCCGCCATAATCGCCGCACGTTTTAATAAATTGGGGATGGACGCGCTCGGCTGCCAGGTTGCCGTTTCGCTCATGATTCTTTCTCCAGTTTAAGACAAGGTCACGAAGTCTACTCGCAACGCGCGGGCGAAACAAATTTTGCGCAGGCGTATCGGGAGCCTTCTGGAGGGTAAAAAAAGTGATTTCAGATGGTTTAGTAATTAAATTAATCAAAATCAATGATAATTCATCCCTCTGATACGCTAAAAAAATCGAACACGTCAAATTTCCCTCACATCCCTGAGACTATACTGTTGTACCCATAAAGGAGCAGTGGAAACGCATTCATACTTCGCAGAACCCAGAGGCTTTATCTGGCTGCGCGAGGGTGAAATTACAATAATCTGGAGGAATGTCGTGCAAACCTTTCAAGCCGATCTTGCCATTATAGGCGCCGGTGGCGCGGGATTACGTGCTGCAATTGCTGCCGCACAGGCGAATCCCAATGCTAAAATCGCACTGATCTCAAAAGTGTACCCGATGCGCAGCCATACTGTCGCTGCCGAAGGGGGTTCAGCCGCTGTCGCCCAGGATCATGACAGCTTTGACTACCATTTTCACGATACGGTAGCAGGCGGAGACTGGCTGTGTGAGCAGGATGTCGTGGATTACTTTGTCCACCATTGTCCCACTGAGATGACGCAGCTGGAGCAATGGGGCTGCCCGTGGAGCCGCCGTCCGGACGGTAGCGTTAACGTGCGTCGCTTCGGTGGTATGAAAATCGAGCGTACCTGGTTCGCCGCGGATAAAACCGGCTTCCATATGCTGCATACTCTGTTCCAGACTTCCCTGCAGTTCCCACAAATCCAGCGCTTTGACGAACATTTTGTGCTGGATATTCTGGTCGATGACAACCATGCGCGCGGCCTGGTGGCAATGAACATGATGGAAGGCACGCTGGTGCAAATCCGCGCCAACGCCGTGGTCATGGCGACAGGCGGCGCAGGCCGCGTATACCGCTATAACACCAACGGCGGCATCGTCACCGGCGACGGGATGGGCATGGCGCTGAGCCACGGCGTTCCGCTGCGTGATATGGAATTCGTTCAGTATCACCCGACCGGCCTGCCAGGTTCCGGTATCCTGATGACTGAAGGTTGCCGCGGCGAAGGCGGTATTCTGGTCAATAAAAATGGCTACCGTTACCTGCAAGACTACGGCATGGGCCCCGAAACGCCGCTGGGCGAGCCGAAAAACAAATATATGGAACTGGGGCCACGCGACAAAGTATCCCAGGCTTTCTGGCACGAATGGCGTAAAGGCAACACCATCTCCACGCCGCGCGGCGATGTGGTTCACCTCGACCTGCGTCATCTCGGCGAGAAGAAACTGCATGAACGTCTGCCGTTCATTTGCGAACTGGCGAAAGCCTATGTCGGCGTCGATCCGGTTAAAGAACCGATTCCAGTACGTCCGACCGCGCACTACACCATGGGCGGCATTGAAACCGACCAGAACTGTGAAAGCCGTGTCAAAGGGCTGTTTGCCGTTGGCGAATGCTCCTCTGTTGGCCTGCATGGCGCGAACCGCCTCGGTTCCAACTCGCTGGCGGAACTGGTGGTGTTTGGTCGTCTGGCTGGCGAACAAGCAATGGAACGCGCTGCTACGGCAGGCGCCGCAAATAGCGCCGCGCTCGACGCCCAGGTTGCCGATATTGAACAGCGTCTGAAAAATCTGGTGAACCAGGAAGGCAACGAAAACTGGTCGAAGATCCGCGATGAGATGGGTCTGTCTATGGAAGAAGGTTGCGGTATTTACCGTACCCCGGAACTGATGCAGAAAACCGTTGATAAACTGGCCGAGCTTCAGGAACGTTTCAAGCGCGTACGTATCTCCGATACTTCCAGCGTGTTCAACACTGACCTGCTGTATACCATCGAACTGGGTCATGGTCTGAACGTGGCGGAATGTATGGCGCACTCTGCGCTGGCGCGTAAAGAGTCCCGCGGCGCGCATCAGCGTCTGGATGAAGGCTGTACCGAGCGCGACGATGTGAACTTCCTCAAGCACACCCTCGCCTTCCGCGATGCTGATGGCACGACCCGTCTGGAATACAGCGACGTGAAAATCACCACCCTGCCGCCAGCCAAACGTGTTTACGGCGGTGAAGCGGAAGCAGCCGATAAGAAGGAGAAGGCGAATGGCTGAGATGAAAAACCTGAAAGTTGAGGTGGTGCGCTATAACCCGGAAACCGATACCGCGCCGCACAGTGCTTTCTATGAAGTTCCTTATGATGAAACAACATCGCTACTGGACGCGTTGGGCTACATCAAAGATAACCTGTCGCCAGACCTGAGCTACCGCTGGTCCTGCCGTATGGCGATCTGCGGCTCCTGCGGCATGATGGTCAACAACGTCCCTAAACTGGCGTGTAAAACTTTCCTGCGCGATTACACCAACGGTATGAAGGTGGAAGCGCTGGCGAACTTCCCGATTGAGCGCGATCTGGTTGTCGATATGACGCACTTTATCGAAAGCCTGGAAGCGATCAAACCGTACATTATTGGCAACTCTCGCACGCCAGATCAGGGGCCGAATGTCCAGACCCCGGCGCAAATGGCGAAGTATCACCAGTTCTCCGGTTGCATCAACTGTGGTCTGTGCTACGCCGCGTGCCCGCAGTTCGGTCTGAATCCTGAATTTATCGGACCGGCTGCGATTACGCTGGCGCATCGCTATAACGAAGATAGCCGCGATCACGGTAAGAAGGAGCGTATGGCGCAGTTGAACAGTCCGAACGGCGTATGGACCTGTACTTTCGTGGGCTACTGCTCCGAAGTCTGTCCAAAACATGTCGATCCGGCTGCGGCCATTCAGCAGGGTAAAGTGGAAAGCTCGAAAGACTTTCTTATCGCCACCCTGAAACCACGCTAAGGAGTGCAACATGACGACTAAACGCAAACCCTATGTGCGGCCGATGACGTCCACCTGGTGGAAAAAACTGCCGTTTTATCGCTTTTATATGCTGCGCGAAGGCACAGCGGTGCCGGCAGTCTGGTTCAGTATTGAACTGATTTTCGGTCTGTTTGCGCTCAAACACGGCGCGGAATCCTGGATGGGATTCGTCGGCTTTTTACAAAACCCGGTGGTAGTGATCTTAAACCTGATCACCCTGGCGGCCGCGCTGCTGCACACCAAAACCTGGTTTGAACTGGCGCCGAAGGCGGCCAATATCATTGTAAAAGACGAAAAAATGGGGCCAGAGCCAATCATCAAAGGGCTTTGGGTGGTCACTGCGGTAGTCACCGTAGTCATTCTGTATGTTGCCCTGTTCTGGTAAGGAGTCCCGGATGATTAATCCAAACCCAAAACGTTCTGATGAACCCGTATTCTGGGGACTGTTTGGCGCAGGCGGTATGTGGGGCGCGATCATCGCGCCGGTGATCGTGCTACTGGTTGGCATCATGCTGCCGCTGGGGCTATTTCCGGGCGATGCCCTGAGTTTTGAGCGCGTACTGACGTTCGCCCAAAGCTTTATTGGTCGCGTTTTTCTGTTCCTGATGATCGTGCTGCCGCTATGGTGTGGCCTACACCGTATGCACCACGCGATGCATGACCTGAAAATCCACGTGCCCGCGGGCAAATGGGTCTTCTACGGCCTGGCGGCAATCCTGACCGTTGTGACGGCAATTGGCGTTATCACTCTCTAAGTTGCCACGACGCCCTCTTATCTACCCGATAAGAGGGCGTTTTTTCTTTTCCTGCCTCTCATTTTCCCGCCAGGTTCTACACTTAGAAAAAACACTGGAAGGAAAATCTTATGCGCATTCTGCCCGTCGTTGCTGCGGTTACGGCTGCATTTCTGGTTGTCGCCTGTAGTTCGCCTACTCCGCCTAAAGGCGTTACCGTGGTAAATAATTTTGATGCCAAACGTTACCTCGGCACCTGGTATGAGATCGCACGCCTCGATCATCGATTTGAACGTGGACTGGAACAAGTCACGGCCACCTATAGTCTGCGTGACGATGGCGGGATTAATGTCATCAATAAAGGCTATAACCCGGAGCGGGGAATGTGGCAAAAAACAGAAGGCAAAGCGTATTTTACCGGTAGTCCAAACCGCGCCGCGCTCAAGGTCTCTTTTTTCGGCCCGTTCTACGGCGGCTATAACGTGATTGCGCTTGACCGGGAATACCGTCATGCGCTGGTGTGCGGCCCGGATCGCGACTATCTGTGGATACTCTCTCGCACGCCAACGCTTTCTGAGGAAATAAAACAGCAAATGCTGGCCGTCGCGACCCGGGAGGGGTTTGACGTCAATAAATTAATTTGGGTAAAACAATCAGGTTCGTAGCAATATCAGCGACGAATTAATGCGCACTGAGTTTTAGCCCAATGATACCCGCGACAATCAAGCCAAGACTGAGCAAACGCGCCGGTGAGGCAGACTCGCCCAGCAGAAGGATACCGGTGATTGCCGCCCCGACGGCGCCGATGCCGGTCCAGATGGCGTACGCCGTTCCAACGGGCAGCGTTTTCATTGCCCAGGAAAGTAACGCCATACTGATAACCATGGCCGTAATGGTGATGATACTGGGGGTCAGACGAGAAAAACCGTGGGTATACTTCAGGCCGACAGCCCATACCACTTCAAGTAAACCAGCGATTAATAGAATGATCCAGGACATAGCAGGCTCCAGATAATTAATGGGGCCGTCCCCGGTGAGAATAGCGTTTACAGGTCGTCCTGTAACGTATACGGATGAAAAGCCATTTTTGCCTGAGAGAAAATGAATTTCAACCTTTTTATTTTTTTCCGTCTAAAGGCGGGAATTGGCCCTTTTAAGCCGCGTAGTTTTCGCATTTAGCGCCCACAGGAGTTCTCTATGATGGAACGCCTTCTGGGAAAGAAAGTGCTTTATCTACTTCCGGGTGCAAAAAACTATGTTGAAAATTTTAGTGATAGACCGATGCCACTTTACCCGTACGGGCATGGAGGCCTGGCTTAATCACACTGATGTGCTCAGTTCTTCACTGCTGGTATCCGGGATGAATAACCTTATACTGGCGAAAGAACATATTCTGCAATGGAAGCCCCATCTGGTTATCGCTGATTTATATGGTTTTCTCAACGATGCCTTACCCGAACAGCCTATCAATGCATTTTTTGCCGCCTGCAGGATGACGCCGTTGGTATTATTACAGTCAGGGAATATGCCGTACAGACCGCAATATGCCAGTCATGCGGTGTTATCTAAACACACGCCTTTACATGAGCTTGCACAACGAATTAAAGGAGCGCTATATACTCATCCACTGCAGGAAGCGCCGGAAAGCGCCACGCCATTGCTCTCTCCGCAGGAGGAAAAAGTGCTCGCGATGTGGACGGAAGGCACCAGCAATAAAGAGATTGCGTATGCGCTTGGCATTCACGGGAAAACGGTTTACACCTATAAGCGTAATATCCGCATGAAACTTCATATGGATAACCGGTATTCTCCCTTTCTTATGCTTCCGGAGAAAATCGATTAACGGTACGACGCCATGCCGTACCGTTGATGATTACTGCTGAGCTCTGGTTGCAGCGCCAGAGATCGCACTACCACCGTCCGAGATGTCCTCGCCCACGCCGCGCGTGGTATTACAAGCAGTTAATACAGTGGAAAGTACCAAAACAGAAAAGATCGCTGCAATTGTCTTTTTAACCATAATGTCTTCCTTTTCTAGCCAATGTTGTTTGTGTATAGCAACTTAATAATAGACAACATCCCAGAAAATGACGGGCGATCGACTAATTTTAGGAAGACGAGAAGCGATTAGCTGGCTGCGCGGGAGATGGCGTGGCCAAGATGCTGAATATCTTCGCCGAAGCCGCGGGCGGTATTACATGCCGTTAATAATGTGCCGGTAAGAAGAACCAGCGCGACAAGACCGATAAAGCGTTTCATCATTGAGGCGCGAAAAATAGGATGGCGCAGCATACGCTGCACCATTTTTCCCGATAACGTAAATTATTTTACGCGGGATACGTATTCGCCGGAACGGGTATCGACTTTGATCACTTCGCCAATCTGCACGAACAGCGGAACTTTAACCACTGCGCCAGTAGACAGCGTGGCTGGTTTGCCGCCAGTACCTGCGGTATCGCCCTTCAGACCTGGGTCGGTATCAACAATTTCCAGCTCAACAAAGTTCGGCGGAGTGACAGAGATAGGCTGACCGTTCCACAGGGTTACGATGCATTCCGCCTGATCCAACAGCCATTTTGCGTTGTCGCCGATAGCCTTGGCATCTGCAGACAGCTGCTCGAAGGTTTCGTTGTTCATGAAATGCCAGAACTCACCGTCGTTGTACAGGTAAGTCAGGTTCATATCGACTACATCCGCGCCTTCTGCGGAATCGGTCGATTTGAAGGTTTTCTCAACGCGCGTGCCGGTCAGCAGACGGCGCAGCTTAACGCGGGCAAACGCCTGGCCTTTACCCGGTTTCACGAATTCACTGGATTCAACCGCATAAGGTTCGCCATCCAACATGATTTTAAGACCGGAACGAAAATCGTTGCTATAGTAAGTCGCCATAAGGCCCTCTGAAATTGTTAACTGGTAGCTAAGCCACAAAATGGCGCATATTGTAACCCTAAATACCCCATTGCGAGAAGATTGGTTAGCGCAACTTGCCGATGTTGTGACCAATCCCGACGAACTGCTGCATCTTTTACAGATTGAAGCTAATGAAAACCTCCGGGCAGGACAGGACGCCAGGCGCTTGTTTGCCCTCCGCGTGCCGCGCGCTTTTATTGCGCGCATGGAGAAGGGCAACCCTGACGATCCTCTTTTACGTCAAGTGCTGACGTCCCGGGATGAATTTATTGTCGCCCCCGGTTTCTCCACCGACCCGCTGGAAGAGCAACACAGCGTGGTGCCAGGATTATTGCATAAATACCAAAACCGGGCGCTATTGCTGGTAAAAGGCGGATGTGCGGTAAATTGCCGCTACTGTTTCCGTCGTCACTTCCCGTATGCGGAGAATCAAGGCAATAAGCGCAACTGGACAGTCGCGCTGGAGTATATCGCCGCACACCCGGAACTGGATGAGATCATCTTTTCCGGCGGCGATCCGCTGATGGCGAAAGATCATGAGCTGGACTGGCTGCTCACGCAACTGGAAGCCATTAAGCACGTCAAGCGGCTACGCATCCACAGTCGGTTGCCTATCGTCATCCCGGCACGCATTACTGACGAACTGGTCGCCCGCTTTGACCAGTCACGTCTGCAAATTTTGTTGGTGAACCATATCAACCACGCTAATGAAGTGGACGAGGCGTTCTGCCTGGCGATGAAGAAACTGCGCCACGTGGGCGTCACGCTTCTCAACCAGAGCGTCCTGCTGCGTGGCGTGAATGATAACGCGCGAACGCTGGCGAATCTGAGCAACGCGCTATTTGACGCTGGCGTGATGCCCTATTACCTGCATGTGCTGGATAAAGTGCAGGGCGCCGCGCATTTTATGGTCACCGATGACGAAGCCCGGCAAATCATGCGCGAACTGCTCACGCTGGTATCCGGCTATATGGTGCCAAGACTGGCGCGTGAAATCGGCGGCGAACCGAGCAAAACACCGCTGGATTTACAGCTGCGGCAGTGCTAATCCTCGCGGGCGCGTCAGGGACGACGAAAAATATTACCGCGCAATATCACGAGGAGATTCCCCCGCGATTCTCCTCACCCTTTGGCGACGATAAACTAACCTTCGTTAAATACACCTTTCCGGTCCTCTCTTTTCAATAAAGTCCGTTTTAGGACTCGCTTAGCGTGTACTGCATTTTCGAATTATACTGGTTCTCCTTTTTATAGGACGGCATAAACAATTTATATATCAAATACATTGCAGTAAAACATTTAATTATTTTATATTTGTGGAGAATTGACATGGCCTTAACGATTAAGGGACTAAATACCGGCGTTATTCGTCACAATGATAAGTTTATCGCGCTGGCGCTTAAGGTGAAGTCACTGAGAAATAAAGAAACACTGCTTTTCTTTCCTGTGCTCGCGCTGCGAGACTTGTTGATCGGCCTTGAACACCGGCTTTATTTACAACACTCGCTTCCGGAACAAGAGCAGGAAAAACGCCAGAAAGCTAAAAGCAGTCATGTGCTTAAAATGCATGAGAATATTCCGGCAATACTCCGTGAAGAGCTGGAAAACGCCGATGTTAATCAGCGTGTTGAATCTTTAGCGTTGAGCGATAATACAGAAAAAGTATTAACCTTTACGTTAAAGCTGCACAATGGTAGCCATCTTGATTTACAGGTCGGTGAGTGGCAGGTTGAAGTTCTGGTGATGGCTATTATTCACGCCATTAATAATGCCGAAATGCGTGAGCTCGCATTGCGTATTTCTTCAATGCTGGACTTTTTACCATTATACGATGCTGACTGCCTGGAAAACGGTAATATCGAATTCGATACCTATAACCAGCCTGACTGGAAACATAATCTGTATAACCATTATTTAGCGCTCGTTTATCGTTATACGGATGAGGCAGGACAATCGCATGATTGCGGCACCATCATTAAGACCCGTAGTCAGTCAGGCTCTAAAGAAGCTGAAGCGATATCACGCCGCTTGCTGAATTTCAGCCCGCGTCTTAAAAAGCTGGAAGGAAAACCGTGTAAGGTTTTTGTCAGAACGCTTGGAACCGGTAAAGCAGCGCGTCTGACGCAAGATCAATGCATGCGCGCGTTGCATAATCTACGCATGGCATCATCGCAGGAAAAACGCTAACCATATCGCCCTCTGAATCTTTCAGAGGGCGTTACGATTCAGACATATCAGTTCGGACATTTATAAACCTGGCCGTTCATCTCGCTGGCCGTCGGGACAAAACTGGACAACATGCCCTGCGACGGACTACTTACGCCATACAGCACGTTTCCACCCATCGCGGCCGCCTGATTACGCAGATCGTTCGCTGCGCCACGCATTGAGCCACCCTCTTCGCCGTGCTGGCCTGAAAACCAGTTACTCTGTTTACCAGTTGCCGTACCAATAAGCTGGCATTCCGCGCCTGGCTTATCTTCGACAAAGCGTACATTTTGGCCGGCAGCGGTGAGTTCGTTGCTGGAGCTACAACCCGCCATCAGCAGCGCGGCGCCAACGATCCCTGCTAAATATTTCACGTGCATGTTATTCCCCATAATCAATGAGCTGGACGTTTTGTCCGTATCTGAATCTTATACTAAAAAGATGACTAAAAGAAAAACCCCCGGTCATTTCTGCCCGGGGGTTTCTCAATTCTGGGAGATAAGCACCCAAATCATTCTGGTTGCAGGAAGGCGGCCAGTTTGTTAATCCCCAGTCACTTACTCAAGGAAGTGACTGGGGTTAGCCAACGCATCTGCAGCCTGAAGGATGCAGGGGGGGGCAATTACATCATGCCGCCCATACCACCCATACCACCCATGCCGCCAGCAGCGCCTAAATCAGGAGCATCGTTTTTCGGCAGGTCGGTCACCATGCACTCGGTAGTGATCATCAGACCAGCCACAGAAGCCGCGTACTGCAGCGCAGAACGGGTAACTTTGGTTGGGTCCAGGATACCCATATCGATCATGTTGCCGTATTCTTCAGTTGCTGCGTTGTAACCGTAGTTACCGTCGCCGCCTTTAACGGTGTTAGCGACAACAGACGGCTCTTCGCCGCAGTTCAGCACGATCTGACGCAGCGGAGCTTCCATTGCGCGCAGCGCAACTTTGATACCCACGTTCTGGTCTTCGTTCTGGCCTTTCAGATCAGCAATTTTAGAAGCAACGCGGATCAGCGCAACGCCACCACCAGCAACCACGCCTTCTTCTACCGCAGCACGGGTCGCGTGCAGGGCATCTTCAACGCGGGCTTTCTTCTCTTTCATTTCAACTTCGGTCGCAGCGCCAACTTTGATTACCGCAACGCCGCCTGCCAGTTTCGCTACGCGCTCCTGCAGTTTTTCACGATCGTAGTCGGAGGTCGCTTCTTCAATCTGCTGACGGATCTGAGCAACACGGCCCTGGATGGCAGCTTCTTCACCCACGCCATCGATGATGGTGGTGGTGTCTTTGTTGATCACAACACGTTTCGCCTGACCCAGGTCTTCCAGGGTTGCTTTTTCCAGCTCCATACCGATCTCTTCAGAGATTACGGTACCGCCGGTCAGGGTAGCGATATCCTGCAGCATCGCCTTACGACGATCGCCGAAGCCAGGTGCCTTAACAGCAGCCACTTTCACGATGCCACGCATGGTGTTAACAACCAGGGTAGCCAGCGCTTCGCCTTCAACATCTTCAGCGATGATCAGCAGCGGTTTGCCTGCTTTTGCAACGGCTTCCAGAACCGGCAGCATTTCGCGGATGTTGGAGATTTTCTTATCAGCCAGCAGGATGAACGGGCTTTCCAGCTCTACTGCGCCAGTTTCCGGCTTGTTGATGAAGTAAGGAGACAGGTAGCCGCGGTCAAACTGCATGCCTTCAACCACGTCCAGTTCGTCCTGCAGACCGGTACCGTCTTCAACGGTGATGACGCCTTCTTTACCGACTTTATCCATTGCTTCCGCGATCAGTTTACCTACGGTTTCGTCGGAGTTAGCGGAGATAGTACCTACCTGAGCAATCGCTTTAGAGTCGGAGCACGGTACGGACAGGGCTTTCAGCTCTTCAACCGCAGCAGCAACCGCTTTGTCGATACCACGTTTCAGGTCCATCGGGTTCATGCCCGCAGCAACGGCTTTCAGGCCTTCGGTAATGATGGACTGCGCCAGTACGGTCGCGGTGGTGGTACCGTCGCCTGCAGCGTCGTTCGCTTTAGAGGCAACTTCTTTCACCATCTGCGCGCCCATGTTTTCAAACTTGTCTTCCAGTTCGATTTCACGCGCTACGGAAACACCATCTTTAGTGATAGTCGGCGCACCGAAAGATTTATCCAGAACCACGTTACGGCCTTTCGGACCGAGGGTTACTTTCACTGCATCTGCCAGTACGTTTACGCCGCGCAGCATTTTCACACGAGCGTCGTTACCGAATTTTACGTCTTTAGCTGCCATTTTCTCTTTCCCTTAAATTCGTATGTTCAGTGTCGTTCGCGGATTACGCTTCAACAATTGCCAGAATGTCGCTTTCAGACATGATCAACACTTCTTCATTGTCGATCTTTTCAGATTTCACACCGTAGCCATCGTTAAAAATAACGATGTCGCCAACTTTCACGTCCAGCGGCTGTACAGTACCGTTGTCCAGGATGCGACCCTTACCGACAGCGATGATTTCGCCACGAGTTGATTTACCCGCTGCGGAACCGGTCAGTACGATGCCGCCAGCAGATTTGGACTCAACTTCTTTACGTTTGACGATCACACGATCATGTAACGGACGAATACTCATTGATAGCTCTCCTTTGAGAAAGTCATTATCAGTTATGGGTGACGCCGGCCCGTAAACGGTTTCCCGGCTGGTGACCAGAGAGATGGGGATGGGGTTTTGCCCCTTCAAGGGGGGAGATGAAAAAAAATTCTTCTGAGCGAAAAAAGCGGTAAAAACGCTACTTATCTCACGTTTACCCAAGGTTTAGAACATCCTGCTATAAGAAAAGGCGTGTGTGATACGCTTAAAAATGTCTGTCGTCACCTGACGTTACAATGCCGCCGGATAATGAGCTGATGAATGAACTAAAAAAAGAGCTTGGATTGGTTCAGGGCGTTATCTTGTTAACCACATCATTATTAGGGACTGGCGTTTTTGCGCTTCCGGAGCTGGCTGCGCTGGCGGCAGGCGACATCAGCCTTTGGGCATGGCCGCTGCTCATTATTTTGATTTTCCCTATTGCGATTGTCTTTGCTGTGCTGGGGCGTCATTTTCCACACGCTGGCGGCGTAGCGCATTTTGTCGGGATGGCATTTGGCCCGCGTCTGCAACGAGTGATCAGTTGGCTGTTTTTATCAGTCATTCCTGTTAGTTTTCCCGCAGCCTTGCATATTGCGGTGGGTTTCGGCCAGGCGCTGTTTGGCTGGCAAAGCGAACAGCTCTTATTTGGGGAGCTGGGTACTCTAGGTTTACTATGGTTTATGGGATCGCGCGGCGCCAGCTCCAGCGCCAACCTGCAAGCCATTATCGCTGGATTAATTATCGCGCTTATTGCCGCCATTCTGTGGAAAGGCGCGATTAAACCTGCAGATATCACCTTCCCAGCCGCAAACGAAATCACCTTTTCCCGGCTGTGTACCGCCCTGGCGATCATGTTCTGGGGATTTGTGGGAATTGAGGCGTTTACGCATTTGTCGTCTGAATTTAAAAATCCTGAACGTGATTTTCCGCGCGCATTGATCATTGGCCTGATGCTGGCCGGCGCCATTTATTGGGCCTGTACCGCCGTGGTGCTGCATTTTGGCGTCTATAGCGACAAGATAGCGGCAACAGCCTCGCTACCGCTTATTATTGTTCATCTCTTCGGTATCCAGGCGTTGTGGGTAGCCTGCATTATTGGTTATCTCACCTGCTTTGCCAGCCTGAATGTGTATGCTCAGAGTTTTGCGCGTCTGATATGGACGCAAATGCAATATCAGCCCGATCACTATCTGGCTCAACTCTCTCCCGGGCGCCTTCCCTTGCACGCGTTAAACGTTATTCTGGCCTGTTGTTGCGTGAGTTCCCTGGTCGTCTACGCCCTGAAGATTAACCTCAATGCGCTGATCGTCTATGCTAACGGTATTTTTATTATGCTCTATCTGCTTTGTATGCTGGCGGGCTGTCGACTATTGAAAGGGCGCTGCTATGCACTGGCGGTGACGGGTTGTCTACTGTGCCTGTTATTGCTGGTAATGCTGGGGTGGAAAAGCTTATATGCCATTATCATGCTGGCTGCATTATGGCTATTTTTACCGAAGCGAAAACGCATGGCGTAAGACGCATCCGCTGGCCGGATAGCGCCTCACGCGACTTATCCGACCAACATCTCTACCTTTAATCCCGACGATCGTCTTTATGTTCAATACGATCGCGATCGTCATCTTTACGTTGATACTCGCCGTCAAATGTTTCGCCACCGCCAGTACCCGCGCTAAACCCGCCGCCCGGCATCCGGGAAAAACGTAAATGCGGCAGCAACTTCAGCGTCAAATGTTTTTGCACTGGCGGTAACAAAAGGAGAAGGCCGAGAAAATCGGTGAAAAACCCCGGCAACAGGAGCAGTAAGCCAGCGATGATCAGCGATACACTCTTAATCATTTCTGCCGCCGGGCTCTCACCGGCCGCCATTTTTTGTTGCATCAGCAAAAAGTTTTTAAAACCCTGGTTACGTACCAGCGACATACCGATAACAGACGTAAAAATCACCAGGATTAGCGTCATCAGGACACCAAGCACATGGGCGACCTGGATAAAGATAGAAATCTCAATGTAAACATAGAGAAAGACAGCTAAAAAGGGTATCCAGCGCAAAGGACTCTCCTGTAAGTCATGGCCGTCTGCGACGACCATTTGAATGGGGTTGCGATTCGCATCGATCCGATATGGTGGTGCGTAGCAAAATTTCAAGTGGTTTGTACACCTATTTTAGGTAGTAATACTAAAGCGGTGACCTATTTCACAAAATAATAAATAAGGGGTAAATTCCCACACTTTAAGTGATCCAGATTACGGTAGGAATTCTGAAGCAGCATATGATCTCGTTTATCAGGCCGATGGAGGGGATAATCGTCGGTCAGAAAACATTCGAAATCACATATATCCTGTGTGTTTTAAAGTAAAAATCATTGGCAGCTTGAAAAAGAAGGTTCACATGTCAAACAACATTCGTATCGAAGAAGATCTGTTGGGTACCAGGGAAGTTCCAGCTGAAGCCTACTATGGTGTTCACACTCTGAGAGCGATTGAAAACTTCTACATTAGCAATAACAAAATCAGCGACATCCCTGAATTTGTGCGTGGCATGGTTATGGTAAAAAAAGCGGCGGCGCTGGCCAACAAAGAGCTGCAAACCATTCCTAAGAGTGTGGCGAACGCCATCATTGCCGCATGTGATGAAGTCCTTAACAACGGTAAGTGCATGGACCAGTTCCCGGTAGATGTCTATCAGGGCGGCGCGGGCACTTCCGTCAACATGAATACCAACGAAGTGCTGGCCAACATCGGGCTGGAACTGATGGGTCATCAGAAAGGTGAATATCAGTACCTGAACCCGAACGACCACGTGAATAAATGTCAATCCACTAACGACGCCTATCCGACAGGCTTCCGTGTAGCGGTTTACGCCTCTATCGTCAAACTGATCGATGCCATCAACCAGTTGCGTGAAGGTTTCGAACGTAAAGCGGTTGAATTCCAGGACATCCTGAAAATGGGTCGTACCCAGTTGCAGGACGCCGTACCGATGACGCTTGGTCAAGAATTCCGTGCGTTCAGCATCCTGCTGAAAGAAGAAGTGAAAAGCATCGAGCGTACTGCTGAGCTGCTGCTGGAAGTCAACCTTGGCGCAACGGCAATCGGCACCGGTCTGAACACGCCGAAAGAATACTCTCCGCTGGCGGTGAAAAAACTGGCTGAAGTCACTGGTTTCGCCTGTGTTCCGGCGGAAGATCTGATTGAGGCGACATCTGACTGTGGCGCGTATGTTATGGTTCACAGCGCGCTGAAACGTCTGGCAGTGAAGATGTCCAAAATCTGTAACGACCTGCGCTTGCTCTCTTCTGGTCCTCGTGCCGGCCTGAACGAGATCAACCTGCCGGAACTGCAGGCGGGCTCTTCCATCATGCCAGCCAAAGTGAACCCGGTAGTACCGGAAGTCGTAAACCAGGTATGCTTTAAAGTCATCGGTAACGACACCACCGTTACGATGGCGGCGGAAGCCGGTCAGTTGCAGTTGAACGTTATGGAGCCGGTTATCGGTCAGGCGATGTTCGAATCCATCCACATTCTGAGCAACGCGTGCTACAACCTGCTGGAAAAATGCGTTAACGGCATTACCGCGAATAAAGAAGTGTGCGAAGGGTACGTTTATAACTCCATCGGTATCGTCACTTACCTCAACCCGTTCATCGGCCACCACAACGGCGACATCGTCGGTAAAATCTGTGCTGAAACCGGTAAGAGCGTACGTGAAGTTGTGCTGGAGCGCGGCCTGTTAACGGAAGCCGAGCTGGACGATATTTTCTCCGTACAGAACTTGATGCACCCGGCTTATAAAGCTAAACGTTATACTGATGAAAGCGAACAGTAATCGTACAGGGTAGTACCAAAGAGGCACGTCACGATGACGTGCCTTTTTTCTTACAAGAAGTTACCAAATAACAACAATTTAATATCAACTTGTTAAACAACAAGGAAGGCTAATATGATAGTTGTCGAACTTATCATTGTTTTGCTGGCAATCTTTTTGGGCGCCAGACTTGGGGGCATCGGTATTGGATTCGCAGGTGGGCTGGGTGTTCTGGTACTTGCCGCCATCGGCGTGAAGCCAGGGACAATTCCATTCGATGTCATTTCCATCATCATGGCGGTTATCGCCGCGATCTCTGCTATGCAGGTCGCGGGCGGTCTGGATTATTTGGTAAACCAGACGGAAAAACTGCTGCGTAAGAACCCGAAATACATCACTATCCTCGCACCGATTGTGACCTATTTCCTGACTATTTTTGCTGGTACCGGGAACATTTCCCTGGCAACGCTGCCGGTTATTGCTGAAGTCGCGAAGGAGCAGGGAATCAAACCTTGCCGTCCGCTCTCGACCGCCGTGGTATCCGCGCAGATTGCGATTACCGCCTCGCCGATTTCTGCGGCCGTGGTGTATATGTCTTCTGTTATGGAAGGTCATGGCATTAGCTACATTCACCTGCTGTCCGTGGTTATCCCCTCTACGCTGCTGGCGGTGCTGGTGATGTCCTTCCTGGTCACGATGCTGTTCAACTCCAAACTGTCGGACGACCCAATTTACCGCAAACGTCTGGAAGAAGGGCTGATTGAACTGCGTGGTGAAAAGCAGATTGAAATCAAACCGATGGCAAAAAATTCCGTCTGGCTGTTCCTGCTGGGCGTTATCTGCGTGGTTGTTTATGCGATTGTTAACAGTCCGAGCCTCGGCCTGGTTGAGAAACCGCTGATGAACACCACCAACGCTATTTTGATCATCATGTTGAGCGTCGCAACGCTGACCACCATCCTGTGTAAAGTGGAAACTGACGCCATCCTCAACTCCAGTACCTTTAAAGCAGGGATGAGCGCCTGTATCTGTATTCTGGGCGTGGCGTGGCTGGGCGATACTTTCGTATCCGCTAACATCGACTGGATCAAAGACACTGCGGGTAGCGTCATCCAGGGTCATCCGTGGCTGCTGGCCGTCATCTTCTTCTTTGCTTCCGCGCTGCTCTACTCTCAGGCGGCAACGGCGAAAGCGCTGATGCCGATGGCGCTGGCGCTGAACGTCTCTCCGCTGACGGCAGTCGCTTCCTTCGCCGCCGTTTCCGGCCTGTTCATTTTGCCGACCTACCCGACTCTGGTTGCGGCGGTACAGATGGATGACACCGGTACAACCCGTATCGGTAAATTCGTCTTTAACCACCCGTTCTTCATCCCAGGCACCCTGGGCGTCGTTCTGGCTGTCTGCTTCGGCTTCCTGCTGGGCAGCTTTATGCTGTAAGTGTTTCACCCGCGGGGCGTATCACGCCCCGCATTCTCCCGCCCTTTGACTAACATCCTGCCCTCGTCCGTTGTATAGTGACCGTTCACTTGCGGGTCTTTTTGTTCTTTCGAGGTGTTTATGCTTGATGTTAAGAGTCAGGATATTTCCATCCCCGAGGCCGTTGTGGTGCTTTGTACCGCCCCGGATGAAGCTACCGCCCAGGATCTGGCCGCCAAAGTGCTGGCGGAAAAACTGGCCGCCTGCGCCACCCTCCTCCCCGGCGCGACATCGCTGTACTACTGGGAAGGCAAACTGGAGCAGGAGTATGAAGTTCAAATGATCTTAAAAACCACCGTTTCACATCAGCAAGCGCTTATCGACTGCCTGAAGTCTCATCACCCGTATCAAACGCCTGAACTTCTGGTTTTACCTGTTACTCACGGAGATACTGATTACCTCTCATGGCTCAACGCATCTTTACGCTGATCCTGCTGCTGTGCAGCACATCCGCCTTCGCCGGATTATTCGACGCGCCGGGTCGCTCGCAGTTCGTCCCGGCAGACCGGGCGTTTGTTTTTGATTTTCAGCAAAATCAACACGATCTTACCCTCTCCTGGCAGGTAAAAGAGGGTTACTACCTTTACCGTAAACAAATCAGTATCACGCCGACGAAAGCGGATATCGCCGCAGTCCAACTCCCGGCAGGCGTCTGGCATGAAGATGAGTTCTACGGAAAAAGCGAAATCTACCGTAAGCGGCTAAACGTTCCGGTAACGGTTAACCAGGCGGCGGCTGGCGCGACATTAACGGTAACGTACCAGGGGTGCGCCGATGCGGGATTCTGTTATCCGCCGGAAACGAAAACGGTGCCGCTAAGTGAAGTCGCCGCGGCAATAGACGCCACGCCGACGCCTGCTGTCACCCAGACGAGTGAGACGTCAAAACCCGCCGCCCAGCTACCTTTCTCCGCGCTCTGGGCGCTGCTGATCGGCATCGGCATTGCCTTTACGCCCTGCGTTTTACCCATGTATCCGCTGATTTCCGGTATTGTCCTGGGGGGAAGGCAACGTTTGTCGACGGGGCGCGCACTGCTGCTGGCCTTTATCTATGTACAAGGGATGGCGCTGACCTATACCGCACTGGGTCTGGTCGTCGCCGCGGCGGGATTACAGTTTCAGGCGGCGCTGCAGCACCCTTATGTGTTAATCGGCCTTGCCATCGTGTTCACCCTGCTTGCGTTGTCGATGTTTGGCCTGTTCACACTACAGCTCCCCTCCTCACTGCAAACCCGGCTGACATTAATGAGTAATCGTCAGCAAGGCGGCTCGCCCGGCGGTGTTTTTGTTATGGGGGCGATTGCCGGATTAATTTGCTCGCCCTGTACCACAGCGCCGTTAAGCGCGATCCTGCTTTATATCGCTCAGAGCGGCAACATGTGGCTGGGCGGCGGTACGCTGTATTTGTATGCATTAGGTATGGGTCTGCCGCTAATGCTGGTCACCGTGTTTGGCAACCGTCTGCTACCGAAAAGCGGCCCGTGGATGGCGCATGTCAAAACCGCTTTTGGTTTCGTGATCCTCGCGTTACCGGTCTTTTTACTGGAGCGGATTATTGGCGAGGCTTGGGGTTTACGTCTGTGGTCGCTGCTGGGCGTCGCTTTCTTTGGGTGGGCCTTTATCACCAGCCTTCAGGCCAGACGAGCGTGGATGCGTATCGTACAGATTATCCTGCTGGCGGCAGCGCTCATTAGCGTGCGGCCTCTACAGGATTGGGCGTTCGGATCGCCATCCGCGCAAGCTCCAGCGCACCTCAATTTCACGGCTATTTCTACCGTGGACGAACTCAATCAGGCGCTGGCGCAGGCCAAAGGCAAACCCGTTATGCTGGATTTCTACGCCGACTGGTGCGTGGCCTGTAAAGAGTTTGAAAAGTATACCTTCAGCGATCCGCGGGTCCAGCAGGCGCTCGGCGACACGGTGCTCTTGCAGGCTAACGTCACCGCTAACAATGCGCAGGACGTCGCGCTGTTAAAGCATCTGCAAGTTCTCGGGCTGCCCACCATTCTGTTCTTTAATGCCCAAGGCCAGGAACAGCCGCAATCGCGAGTCACCGGCTTTATGGACGCCGCCACCTTTAGCGCGCATTTGCACGATCGCCAACCGTGAGCGACACTTGCAAAAGCAAAGACGGAGGAGAATACCGTGCAACGTGAAGATATTCTGGGAGAAGCCCTGAAATTACTGGAGACGCAAGGGATAGCCGATACTACGCTGGAAATGGTGGCGGAGCGCGTAAATCGCCCACTCGACACATTACAGCGTTTCTGGCCAGATAAAGAAGCCATTTTATATGACGCGCTACGTTATCTGAGTCAGCAGGTAGATATCTGGCGACGCCAGCTTCTTCTTGATGAGACGCTTTCTGCTGAACAAAAGCTACTGGCACGCTACAGCGCGCTTTCGGAATGTGTCAGTAATAACCGTTATCCTGGTTGCTTGTTCATTGCCGCCTGTACGTTTTATCCCGACCCAACCCATCCTATTCACCAACTGGCTAATCAACAAAAACGCGCGGCACATGATTTTACCCATGAGCTACTGACCACGCTGGAAATTGACGATCCGGCGATGGTTGCAAGGCAGATGGAGCTGGTGCTGGAAGGTTGTCTCAGCCGAATGCTGGTCAACCGCAGTCAGGCTGATGTAGATACCGCTCAGCGGTTGGCGGAAGATATTCTGCGTTTTGCACAGTGCCGTCAGGGTGGAGCGCTCACCTGACGGGTACTGATTTTATGCATTTTGCCTGAAAAGCAGGCAGTCAGCGCGCTTTTATCACTTTTTTCGTGTAAAGCCGTTGACGACCGCGCCCCTTTACGGTTTAATGCGCCCCGTTGCCCGGATAGCTCAGTCGGTAGAGCAGGGGATTGAAAATCCCCGTGTCCTTGGTTCGATTCCGAGTCCGGGCACCACTTATTCAGAAAACCCAGCCTATGGCTGGGTTTTTGCTTTTCTGGGAATGGAAATCCGTAGCCCCCATCTCTGGCCTGACTAGCTATAACGGGAAGGCCAGATTTTCTCTGGCGCAACGCCCAGCGCTTCGGCGATCAGCTTTTCCCCTTTGGGCCAGGGTCAAAAGCTTACTTAGCTACAGGGAGATTATTACCAGTAATAACGCCTATCACTTCATCTGACGGTTCGCTAACCCCGACAAGTGAATCCAATATCTCCGCCATGAACTTTTTCATCACTGAAAACAATAATCCCTTCGCCAATTTTGGCATTTTTTCTTTGTCGGCTTCTTTATTCTTAAATACTGTTTCCGACTCTTGTTCATAATCATAAATTAATACTCAGCACATCATGACTGATGGTAGTTACCGGGGTAACAGAGCACATACTTTAAAATACTTATTCATAGTTTGTTATTACGGAAACATTTTAACCTAATGCGTGTCAGTCAGGCACGCAGATAAAAAACAACCGGGGAGAAAATTTAAACAAAATGCTGTTAGCCGGAAGTACCGGTATTGTTCTGTTGTCCGCAGCAGTCAGTCCGGTATGGACAGACAATAATACCAGTGCAGCGTCCTGCTTTTTTACCTGTATGTTGAATAACCATTGCAATAAATCATTATAGGATTACATCTGTTTATTATTGCCTGATCCGGAGTGAGTCTTTATGAAAAGTCGTTATTTACTATTTTTTCTACCACTGATCGTAGCTAAATATACATCAGCAGAAACAGTGCAACCCTTTCATTCTCCTGAAGAATCAGTGAACAGTCAGTTCTACTTACCACCACCGCCAGGTAATGATGATCCGGCTTTCCGCTATGATAAGGAGGCTTATTTTAAGGGCTATGCGATAAAGGGTTCCCCGCGATGGAAACAAGCTGCTGAGGATGCAGATGTAAGCGTGGAAAATATAGCCAGAATATTCTCGCCAGTAGTGGGTGCTAAAATTAATCCCAAAGATACGCCAGAAACCTGGAATATGTTACAGAATCTTCTGAAAATGGGCGGCTACTACGCTACTGCTTCGGCAAAAAAATATTATATGCGTACTCGTCCCTTTGTCTTATTTAATCATTCTACCTGCCGTCCTGAAGATGAGGATACTTTGCGAAAAGATGGCTCTTACCCTTCCGGGCATACTGCTTATGGTACACTTCTGGCATTAGTATTATCCCAGGCCAGACCGGAACGCGCGCAGGAGCTCGCCAGACGAGGATGGGAGTTCGGGCAAAGCAGAGTGATATGCGGTGCTCACTGGCAAAGCGATGTTGATGCCGGCCGTTATGTGGGAGCAGTAGAGTTTGCAAGGCTACAAACAATCCCGGCTTTTCAGAAGTCACTGGCAAAAGTTCGTGAGGAGCTGAACGACAAAAATAATTTATTGAGTAAAGAAGATCACCCCAAACTTAATTACTGAAGGTGAAAGTCTTCCCGCAAACTGGCCACAGCAAATGAAAGGAAGTGCAACTGCGTAGGGGCGACCGGGCGTGGAGAACGCCTTTGGTTTCCCCGATTCGCAAACCACCCGTTTGCAGTCCGTCCAGACCGTCATGACGTCGTTGTCCGGCTGAAGCGGTAAAACCGGTCTGGCTCACTGACTATCCACAGCGAATTCCGGCCATCAGAAGCTATCCCCTCCGCCTGTGGAATGTCCCGCTCCAGACCACTGTGTCCCCGGCGCAGCGGCATCACCCTCCAGCCGCCCTCGGGGTCTGACACCATTGCCATGACTCTCTGTCGGTCAGTGATTCACTGACACACCGGTTGTCCCTGCCGTGGTTCCTGAAGGATATCTCCGGCCTGCATTACGACAGGAAAAACAGGCGGCTGTATGTGCTTTCCCATGAATCAGCCCTGGTAATGGTCCGTTTCTAAAAAACGAAGCGGTTTCTTTTCCTGCGCCACTATCAGTGCATTCTCTCCCCGTCCACGGGCAAGGCCTTCAAAACCGGTATTGTCGCTTTTTCTGTCCACATCCAGGGTCAGGGTGTATGACGCCGGCGGCAGGACAGACGTGTTCCTGCCAATGTGGTGGGTGGTGAGCATCCGCCCCCGCTCCCGGGACAGGACATAGCGGTTCCGGCCGAGGTACTCAATGGCCTCAAAATCATGGTCGCCATCCGATGGTATCACCCGCAGCACGTTCCCGTCCGTGTCCAGCTCCACCACCGACGACGGATGGTCGGTCACGGCAAACAGCGTTCCGCTGTCCGGGTTCCACGTCAGGCCGGAGAGACCGCCCTGTATACCGGGAATGTCTTTTTCTGTCGCAAGCTGCCACTGCGTTTCCTCCGGGTACCAGGTTTCCGGAAAATACAGTGTGGCCGCACCGGCCACCATCAGAAGAGCGCCAGCCAGCAGTGCCGGTTTTTGTTTAAGTAAACGTCTCAGAGTCATGGTTCCGGATGTTCAGTTCATCGCATTACATGCAGTCAATGACAAACCAGAGCATGGCCAGGGCTCCGGTCAGGAAGCCGGAGATAAAAGCGCTGGTCAGCAGCAGTAAAATCAGCGCCCGGAGCGAAAAGCGTCCCCCGCCATACCCGGCGCGTCTTTCGTCATCCGGCATGTTGTCCTTCTGCAAAAAAATTCTCCGGGGAATTACCGGTATGGAGATGTCCGGATAAAAAGAGCTTTATTCCCGTAAGGCCTGTCATGCAGCCCCGGATTATATTCATTCAATATTCAGTAACAGAAATACCGATACAAAAAACACCAGTGACATCATGACGACAAAAGAAATACAGATGTAATAAATCATCTTCAGAAAGTTCATCAGTCAGTTACCGCAATATCTGTTCCGGCCACTTGTTCTCTCCCTGCCCCTGTTTTACCGGATATCCGTCAGACCAGCCGCCATCGGCCGGACACGCCTTTACCTGCATTCATTTTCTCCACCACGCCGGCGTCCTCAAGCGTAACCAGATAAGCCCTGGCCTGGTATATTGTCAGCCCGGCCGCATCCGCAATACTCCGGGTCCTGACCGGTATATTTATCCTGCCGTTTGCCTGTGACTGCATAAAAGACAGAATTTTGTCGCAAGCGTCATTACTCATTTTGTTCTCCTGTGGCTACGGGGAAGCAATGGTGTCCCGGAAGCTGAAATACCTGCCCCGGGTCTTCACATATCAGAACCGTTGTCCGGTCTCATCTGTAATCACCCCGGGTAACAGGCCGCTCGTGCACAGTACATGCAGGTTCTCCACCCCTGCATACCCCACCAGGCAGGCCCGGAGGTAATAATCCTTGCGTGATGCCGCCTTCAGTGAGGCATTCCTGTTTATGGCCGTACACAGGGATATCAAAGTCCGCTTTCGCAAGTCAGTCAGTTCACCTGTGCTTTCCGGCCCGGCTCTTCCCTTAAGCGCCTGACGCAGCATGTCACGCAGCCGGAGGAGGCTGTCCCGGCCACTGATAACCTGCGCAGTTCCTCTCAGGAGTCGCATTTCCTGCAGCCGCGAAGGTACCAGAACAACCATGGGAACCGGACTGGCCGCGTGCAGCATTCTGATACCCTGCAGATGCCGTCCCCAGCCGACCAGCGGCTCCGCACTCAGTGCCACCAGAGCCAGGTCATATGCCCCGGGAGGTGACATCTCCGGTCGCACCACGGCATACCCCATACCGGCAAGCAGATGTGACAGCCCCAGCAGTTCATATTCACAGTTCCCCGTCAGCAGTATGCGTTTCCGGCGGGACATGGCATTTTCCATTTATCCTGCCCCCGCTAACTTAACGCCGGGCTTATCAGCTCTGCCAGCATGGCTGCCAGTCCCACAAGAACCAGCAGATAAACCGTGACCAGTACACGTACAGATATTTTCATTACGATCCCTGCTCAGAAATAGTTCACTACCGGCGTCAGGTTGCCCTGCCAGCGCGTCACGGGCTCCTCCGCACCGGGAAAACGAACCCGGATACCCTCCAGGGATGTCACCCGGGCCCCGGCAATACGGTTTTTTATGCCGTTATCCGGAGGGAAACTGCCGGGCATTACCGTAAAGGCGTCCGGCCGGGCCTTCAGACCCGAGTAAGACGGGTTCCACCGGTAATCTCTTACCTGCCACAGCAGGCGTTTTATCTCCTGCGCCGCATCCGGCGTGACGTTGCCGCTGACCACGCTCCAGCCCTTCTCTGCGGTGGTACTGTCCTGCCAGGCCAGTACATGGCTGGCAGTAAAGGTAATTTCGCCATACCGCACCTGCCCCTTCGCCAGTTCGCCCCGGGCCTCAAGGCAGACGACGCCATGTCCGGCATGCAGCAGGCTTACCGACGGCTGCAGCCCGGGACGGGCTGATGTCAGGGTCGTGGTATACCCTTTAAGAATGTAATAACGTCTCCCCGGACGGCTTTCACTCACCATGCCCTCCTGCCGGCTCATCTCCAGCGGGACGGGCTGCCACTGCCAGGCCGTATCCCGGATATACAGTGTGCCGCTGAGTTCAGTCACGCCCACGGCCATGCCTTCCTGCCGGTGGGCCTGTGCGACTGTCAGCGGCTGGCTGCTCACGGATGCGGATGCCAGCATCAGCAACAGATAATAGTTTTTCATTACACATCTCCCCCGGTTACCTTTCCTGCGGAACTATCAAAAAAAGAGCGACCACCGGCCTCATATAAGGCAGCAGAAAACTCAGACAGCGTCATTCTGGTCATGAATGTCGTGCCTTCCCCGAATACCAGCCTGACCCGGCCGTTATGTTCCTGCGCCTGCCGGATATCCCGGACACTCACAAAGAAAAACACGCCGTCGGCCCGCTCCAGCCCCATAAAAACGGCGGGGTCCGGAACGGGTGACCGGGGGCCTGCAGCCTTACCGGTATTCAATGCTCACCGCCAGGGAGGTATGCCAGCGGGACGGTACCGCCCCCTTAAAACGCAGCTCACCGCTGTCCGCCACCGTCTGTGCGCCGTATACCCCGTCAACCTGGCGCAGGGCGGCGTCACTGAACCGGCTCAGTCCGGACACGCTGCTGACCGTCATCTCCCGGAGCCAGACCGGGCCTTCACTGTCAAACAGGGTCTGCAGCACACCCGGCGTCTGCCCTGCCGGCATCACCTGCGTCTGTGGCGGCAAGCCGTTGCCCTGCAGGTCGCCATACAGCCCGGCATACTCCGCCCGGTCCCCCAGGACATGGCGCAGCACACCCGCCGCCTGCATCCGGAAGGTGAATGTCCCGGTACGGACATTTCCCTCCCCCGTCACAGGCAGTGTCACCGATGCCATACCCGGTGCCGTCCACGTCAGTGCAAAACCCTCGGTTTCCTTACCGTACGTCACCTGCGGCGCAAGCCCCTCCCGGCCAGCCGGGGTGGTCAGGATAGTTTTTCCCAGCAGGACCGTCATGGCCGGCAGGGGAACCGGTATTACCTGCTCCCCACTGCGCAGGACAGAGACAGCTTTCGTGTTTATCTGTGTGTTCCCTTCCCCGACCTTCCAGACCCAGGGATTACGGGTGCTGGTCACCGGCCCGCCCAGCTTCAGCTCTCCGCTGAAGTCTTCCCCCGGCGTGTTCCACGCCAGCACACAGGACGGCAGCAGACTGGCGGCCAGCAGTAAAATCGTCATTCGTTTCATTGTGTTCTTCCTCTCCCTGCCCGTTCTTTACTGGACCGTCACCGTCACACTCAGCCCGGCCTGCCACTGCGCCGGCGTGTTTTCTGCCGGCAGGCGCAGCTCAAAATCCGAGACGGCGGACGCATAGGCCGCCGCCAGCCGGGTCACCCGGCCGTCAGCCAGCACGCCCTGACTGATAACCTGACCGTTATCTGCCGTGCTCATTCCGTTACCGAAGCCCCGGTTCAGCATCAGCAGGGAAGGCAGACGGCTTTTGAGCCACTGCGGCAGGGTGCCGGCCTGCACACCGCTCACGCTCTGCCCGTTTACGAGCGACATGCCTGCCGGCAGAACCGCCCCGTCTTCCTGGTGTCCGGCGCTGACGGCCATTCCCTGGTCAAGGGTGAAAGAAAGCTGTCCCGCCACGTGACCGTTCTCCGGGTTACGTACCGGGACAGAGGCGCGGAAGTGTTGCGCCGTCGTGCTGCCGCCATCCGTCACGGAAAACGGCTGCCCGTTACTGCTGAAGGAGATAAAAGGGGTGAAGCCGGGACCACCGCGCTCTGCCACCTCATACAGATGGCCTTCCAGAAACGGCAGGGAGCCCTTGCCGCGTAAATCAAAAACCAGTTGTCCGTTCGCTGTACGGGCATCAGCGGTATCCACCGCCCATGTCTGGTCAGGGGAGCCCACCTGCCAGGTCCATTTCGGAGCCTCGTCAGTGACCAGACCGTGAAACTGTATTTCCCCGCCGTCAAGAATTCCGGCCCGGGGTGCTGCGGAATAAAACAGGGCCAGCGCGGCCAGGGCGGAAATAATAGATTTATAATGATGCGTTATTTTCATCGTTATTCACTCTGTTTTATCCGTTGGTCATAATTAATAAACAACGAGCATTCAGACAAGCTGAAAATAATAAACCCGGCACCGGCGTACGCGGACATTTCCTGGCTGACAGAGAAGCAGGAAATAACTATGCCGGAATACCGGGTTTATTACCGGTGAGCGGCCGTAAAGCAGAACACCGTTTTTAATAATCAGGCAAATTACTTTCTGTTATGCCTGACAACCTGATGTATTATTGATAGGTAACCGTAGCAGGCAAACCAATTTTCCATTTAAATGAAGCATCGGCACTAACGGGAGCATTCATGGTCATTTTAACTATACTATTTTTAGCAATTACAGAACCATAATAGGAAGAGAATTTCCAGTCAGATTCACTAAATGTCTCTGACCAAGGATTTCCCATTGAGGCACCTTCGGGGATGACAAAGTTATTTGCAATATCAGGCCACCCCTCAAAAATGACACTGCGAACATCCGCAATACTACTAGGTGCTGTTGGAAGACCACCGAAGTACCCCTGCCCCTCATTTGCAGCCATCAACCTCTGATAAGGACGGCTACCATCAAGCTTGGCTGCGGCCACGATTCCCTGAGCAGTTAAAGGGAAAACAGCCTTACCTATTACCTGTCCCGCTTCGTTCCGTACTGCTGCTGAAGCTGTTACAGAACTATTATTCCAGTCATCACCGATCCAGCCATACTTAATAGTTGGAACAATGCCAGCCCGACCTGTAAACTGCGCAGTAGAGCGAATGGCCAGGATAGGGAGGGTTTTTGGAACAGTAATCTCAAGTTTTGTGTCATTTTTCTGAACTTGACCGTTAAGGTTTGTGACAGCAGCACCGACTGCAGTTTCCCACGGAGTCGCTTTCGTCACTGGTGTCAGTGACCCGCCAATCTCAACCTGACCACCGCCGCCGTTTGCTGTCCACGCAGCCATAGCCGAGCCGGATACCACTGCAGATGCAGCCACTGCCAGTGCAATCAGTGTTTTTTTCATGAATTTATTCCTTTCAGTTTTATAAAACAATTAAAGAACTATTTTGTTATTAAATAGTAATTCCGTCTGTTACCCGGTCTTACCGCAAAGCCATCCCCTGCCACCTTATTCAGGTGGCATCACTGAGATATTTATCCCTGTAATACAGAATGGCTTTACGTTATTGCCGTAAATAACTGTGCGTCATTCACTCAGGTAATGCGTGGTGTCCTGCCGTTCTTTTTAACCGGCGCTTACTCCCTCCACTTCCACCGGCACCTGCACATTCCCCCGGTAGTTCGCCGGTACCTCCAGCTCCGCCGACGCGTCACTTCTCAGCTCCACCTGCCGGATTGCCGCCGGCACCGTGATAACCACATCCTCTCCCCGCTGGCTGACCGAGAGGGCCGCCCGCTGCCCGTCCACCATCAGGGTGGTCTTCAGCGTGAGCCGTGCGTCCCGGCCGTCTCCCAGTGTCCGTTTCACCGTGATATACGCCATGTTTCCGGATGCCGGGCGACTTTCGGCATTACGGATGACCAGCGTCTCCGGCAGCGGACCGTTGCTCTCCGTCCGGTACAGCACCGGGTCCGCCGGGGTGCGCGTCACCTTCACCACGCTGTTGCCCACCACCTGACCGTTCACCACGCCCAGGTACTGCGTCTTCTCGCTGTAATCCGCCGCCAGGACCGGCAGGGCGCTGAAGAGGGCCACCGCCATCAGTGCTTTTTTCATCATGGTTTCTCTTTATTCCGCAGGACCGGAAAGGGTTATTTTTTACCTGCTTTATCAGACGAATTAACCGCCGTATCAGATGTCTTCTGCCTGGGAGAAGTCGCCGTTTTTTTCTGGTTGATGGTCCAGGTCTGCAGCTCGCCGTAATCGTTCAGGGAATCCACCTTCACCACATTCCCCTTCACCTGCACCTCATCCCCCGGCATAAACATCAGCAGTTTCTGAGCCGTGTCGTTGTCCACCGCAACTTTTTTACCGTTCGCATCCAGCAGGCTGCCGATGGCGTAGATATACGGCGTGGTGTTGACCAGCATCGTCCGCCCGTCCGGACGGACATGCAGGCTGATGCCTTCCTCGGCGCCTTTACGGTCCTTCAGCAGCGCCTCCGGGCGGTAGAACAGCTTCAGCTTCGTGCGCAGGGCAATGGCAATTCCGCTGCCCTTCAGCACCGGCGGAATATCCTGCAGGTTCAGCCAGTACACTGACTCTTTATCCTTCGGCAGGTGGTCAGAGGCCATGATGATACGCAGCGTCTGCTGCCCCTGCGGTTTCACCTTAAAGAAGGAGGGCGTCACCACAAACGTCGGGCGGGTGTCTTTCTCCACAATATTGTCCACCCACGCCTGGCCGCCGAAAGTACGCTCCTTGTCATTGTTGGTCACCGTGATGGTCAGCGCGTCCTTGTCGCCGCGAAAAATATAGCGGGTCTGGTCCGCCGCCAGGGAAGCCTGCGCGCTCTGGCACGCCACCATCAGGGCCAGGGTAAGCCCCAGCGCTTTTGTTACCCGGTCAGTGAAAAACGTCGTTACAGCGTTACGCTTAATCACACTTAATCTCCTGTAGTTTCTCTGTCTCCTGCAGCTTCGCCGCAGGTATCCGGCACTGTCCCAGCGTGATATCGCCGGGGCGGTCCACCGCATTAATCATCAGCACGCCGTTGTTCGCCACAAAGCCCAGCGGCGTGTTCTTACTGTCCCGGGCCCACGTGCCGCCCGGCACAAAGGCCCCGTCCGGCATCCTCACCTGCAGCAGGTAACGGTGCACCTTCAGAGCATCAAACGGCATCCACACCACCGCGCTGTCCGTCGGCACCACCTTCCGGCTGGTCGTGGACAGCTCCGTGTCCAGCGGCAGCGTGCCCGCATCTATGGTCACCGTATTCCAGTCATAGCTGTTCAGCGGTACTACCAGGTTTCCGTCACTGTCCGACGTTTCATTGCCGGACATCACCTTCACCCCCGGCGTGTCCTTCACGCTCACCACCGCCACCGTGTCGCCGGTGGTCCGGCTGAACATGATGTCCCGCGCCGCCGGCACCGCCAGTACCGAACCGCTGGCTGACACCGAACCACTGGTGCCCGAACCGGACGAGTGGTTCACCGTGCCGTTCAGGTTCGCCCGGTCGCCGCTGTAGGCGGCGTTCAGGTAACTGCTGATACCGCCGTCACTGTCACGGCCGCCGCCCAGACCGTAGCTGAACCGGTCGTTCAGGGCCCCGGAGATACCGGTACTGACGCCGGTGCCGCCATCTTTACCGGTGCTCACCGTGGTGCTGCTGCTGTACTTCCGCTCAAACAGGGTGAACGGCACCGACACCGACGCGGAGGCCGACCAGGTGTTCTCCCCGTTCATGTTCCGGGACCCGGACCAGCCCAGATTCAGGCTGACGCTTTTTATCTGTGTGCTCAGGGTACCGGTAATTCCTGTCTCCTTACCGTTGTCATCAGCGTACCGGTAACTGCCGGTCGTGGAGGCCGGGTAATAGCTCCGCTGCCATCCCGACGCCGACAGGCTGAACAGCCCTCCCACCGGCTGGCTGATGCCCGCATTCCACTCATCCCGGGTCCGGCGCCCCTGGTTCTGCTGCAGCCATGTTTCAGCCGGGTTAAAGGAGGACATGTCCTCATATTCCTCACTCTGATGTGACCAGCTCACCCGCAGTCCGGTGTTCGTCAGCGCCAGCTGTTTGCTCCAGGCCAGTTTCACCTTATTCCCGCTGCGGCTGCCGTCCCGGTACTTCGCCGTGGCATAAGCGCCGTCAGCGGAGAGCGCCCCCAGATACCCCAGCCCCAGAACCGCACCGGCACTGGCGCCCTGCCAGTCCTGGTTGAACACGCCCCCCGTGCGCAGCGTCAGCCCGTCCAGACCATACCCGTATGACGCGGCAAACACCCCGCCCTCCAGGTCGCTGTCATCGTCCGGTATCCCGGCCGCCACGCTGAACTCGTGCTGTCCCGGACTCAGCTGCCCGGCCATTACCGACAGCGGAAAGACCTGCGTCTGCTCCCGCCCGTCATCCCCGGTGATCGTCATCGTCACGTCCCCGCTGCTGTACAGCGGCACATCCGTGACGGAGAACGGCCCGGACGGCATCATCCCCGAGTACAGCATCCTGCCGTTCTGGGTCAGGGTCACCCTTGAGGGACCGTTCGCAATGCCGCTGAACACCGGGGTATACCCCAGGTTGCCCGGCTTCATGCTGTTGTTCCGCGACAGGGACACCCCGTACGTGCCGGTACTGCCCAGCAGGCTGTCACCGGTCGAGGTCTTCCCGACCGCCAGGTCCGCACTCAGGGAACGGATGGCCCGGGTGGCCGTGAACATGTTTATCGTGGCCTCGTTGCTCCCGCCATCCCCGGTGCTGGCCGTGGCTGACGAGCTCACCACCCAGCGACCGATGTTGGCCTTCAGGTCTGCTGAGCCGAACGCCGACGTGTTGTACCGCCCGCTGTTGGCGTTCGCGTTGTAGTTCATCCGGAACGCCTCCGTGCCGTAGTCCCACTCCACGTTCTCCGGCATTTTCACCAGTCCTTTCTGCGGAATGGCCAGCGACAGGCTCTGGGTGGCGACATCGAAGTCCACCTTCACCGCCGGCGCTTTCGCCAGCACCCAGCACTGCCGCGTGGCGTCATATCCCTTACGGAAGTACTCCGCGCTGACATAAATCCCGGCCTTTGCCAGCCACGCTTCTGACAGACACAGCGCTTCGCTGTCCTGTGGTGTTACGTCCAGGATCCGCTTCCCGATATCCTTCCCGTTCAGGGACAGGTCCACCAGGTAGCGCCCCGGCGCATAATCTCCGTTCAGCGCCGCCCAGACCTCAGGGTTAATCCCCGCCCCGCCCTGAATAAAGGACATGTCCAGTTTCTCTCCGGCACTTGCGGTACCGCTGCCCAGGGCAACCGCTATCGCAAATGCCAGCACGGCATGGTGAAAAGACATCTGGCAGGCTGGCTGTCTTACGTTATTCCCGTTCATCAGCATTCCTTACTGGTAGGTGACCACAAAGGTCAGGGCGCCGTTGTACTCACCCGCCTTCACGTCCGCCGGAAACACCGGCTGCGCACGAAACCGGAACTGCCCCTTCGCGGCAAAATCCACCGGGTACTTCACCTCATGATTTGCCTGCGTGATGCGCCCCCGGAAGTCCGCCTGCGTATCCGCGGCCCGCACATCGATACGGATACCGTCGCCGGCGCCACGGGTGACCACACCCTGTCCGTCCAGCTGGCCCGGGTTGCCGAAATTCAGGGTGGCGATCTGCCCGGCCAGAAAGGCCGAACAGCCCTGAACGGTGGCGCCGGTCTCATACAGACGCACGGTGAAATCACGCGGCGGCACGGGTGCAGCGGACGACTTACGGTATGTCCCGAACGTCAGACGGCTGCTGCCGGTACCGTCAGCATCCACCACCACATGACAGGCAGAGGCCACCACATCAGCACTGAACAGGGTTTTCTGAACGGAAGCGTGAGAAAGCCCGCCCCCTGCCAGCAGCAGAAGGAAAAGTATCTTTATTTTTTTCATCGCAAATCCGGAGCAGACGGTTCAGTCTGCTTTATCATTCATGATGGCTGTAATAACCCGCCAGTTTATGCACATTCCTGCTGATAAAATTCAGCCGGTTAACACTGGTGCTGAGATATCCGCCACTCATACCGTGGCGTTCGCACACAACCTTTCTGGAATACCCGGAAACGAAATAATCTTTCAGGGCCAGAATAATCTTTTCACTGTGTATCGGGGATATATCAACAAGTAGCCAGAACTGCTCTTCGGACACTGCCCCCGGTTCGAGTTCCCCGGCCCTCACTATCCTGACGCCGGAAAATGATTTTTTATTCAGTTTCAACGGAACTTCCTTCCTTAACTTTTCCTTAACCTTCCCGGCAAGGAAAACATGTAAAGGGAAGATAACTAATCTTTTCGCTTATTATATTTAAGAGATTAATGCTGAAAAGGCCATTTTTAACGATCTTTTAATCCATAGCAAAGCCAATATGTAACACTAAAAACCAAAAAACAAACAAATAATAGATTAATACACCATAAAATAGCATTAAGCCAATACAAAAGATCGCCAAATAACCAGTCCACCATGCATTCCACTCCATTAAAAAATAAAGAATTAATTAACCAGAATCAAAAACAGAAAATAATAACGAAAAAGACAGAACTTTATGTAATAAAACTGAACATCACGATATAAAATACATTTAAATCAAATGGATATACAACAACCCCGCAGCATTTAAAAAAGACGTTGATTTATAGTTAAGCCGGAATCGACCGCAAACAAAGAGGTTTCCCAGCCCCGAACAAGTACCGCAGGATATTATTCACCACGCAAGTATCTTCCTGTTTTTCAACAAAACGCAAAACAGTAACCGAGAATTAAAGGGCCCGATGAACAGGGTATATAAAATACAGAACCATTAATGCCGGATAAAAACAACGTTCAGAAAACAGGCTGGGAGAGTATTAAATTATGTTCAGATATTAAAAAAAGGGAAATAAATAAAAAAAACGGACATGGTTGCCGTAATAAAATAACATCCGTTCCATTCTTAAACATGGATCAGGTGGAAGAAGGGAAGGTGTTTACACACAGAGAAAACGTTCAGTCAGCAGATAAACAACCCGCAATGCCTGACTGCTGGAGCTAAAAGAGTCTCTCCGGGTTAATACATAATTAAACAACAGACAGTGTAATTTTCGACAGGAAAGGAATGATCAGGGGAGATATAACACGGCTCCGATAACGGTCAGGTGCAGGACACAAAGTTGCGCAAACCAGCGGCCACCGGGCAGCAGACCTGACAGCATCATCACGCCCCCGGACGGGATATTGAGCAGCAGGACAGACATCGTCAGTCTGGCGGCAGCCATCATCTTCTGACATCCGATCGTCAAAAAGAACAGAACACACAGTCTGGCCGAGAATGTCTGCTGGTAAATACGCCCAACGCCTTTCAGGTTGCCAACATAGAATATGTCCTGTGACCCCAGATAACCGGGATGCGCCGTTTCGATTTCTCCACACGCCTCGTCGTCACTGGCTCTACGCTCCAGCGCTTTCAGGCGCTTTTTGAAGTTCTCAAGGTTATGGCGAAACCAAACAGAACGGACACCGCTTCCGGAGATAAAGACTCTCTGTTTACGTAACTCATTACTGGTTCTGTGCTGACCTAGCTGCTGCATAATAACAAGCGATAACTCTTATAAGTAACGTAGGACCAGGGTGTGTTTCGTAACTATTTTTTGTACAACTTGACGCTGCATATCGACGAAAACCCACTTAATTTGATGGAAAATGTTCAAAACTGAATTCGTTTTTTATTTCAGGGGCAATTTTCATCCGTAACTTGAAGTGTCTGTGAGGTTAATGGATACGTTCTGGAGTTTAAACACTCTCCACCAAATCCCCCAACGTCACCATCAACATCATCGGATCCATCGGCGACGGTACAAACCCCACCCGCTGGTAAAATTCCCGCGCTTCATCCGACAGGGCGTGAACCAGCATCCCGCGAATGCCGATAGTCTCCGCCACCTGAATAACCCGCAGCCCTGCGTCGCGTACCAGCGCCCGACCAACGCCCTGCCCATGAAGCGATTTATCCACCGCCAGACGCCCCAATACCACAATCGGAATCGGGTCAGGCATATTGCGACGAAAGCGACCGGGGGCGGTATTCGTCGTGACCGCGCTGGACGCCAGCGAGTAATAGGCCAGTACGTTCGAATCGCTGCCACAACACACAAAGGTACGGGACGCACCAGTGGTCTGATTTTTCATCGCCCGCTGTTTCAGCCAGTTATCCATAGAATCCACACCGCAGCAAAACGGAGTAAGAATATGTCCGGCATGAAGCGGCTCAGGGGAGGAGATCATTTTTCCTGCTCCCACGGCGCAGGGGTCTGCATGGTTTTACGCAGTGCGGCATTAGGTGAAGGTGTTTGATCCAAACGAGCCAGAAATTCCTGATAAGCCTGTGGATCGGCCATAATGATGCGTTGTTCGATCAGCGCTTCCTCTGCGGCAGCGCGGGCAGCTTCCAGCACAAAGTCTGTGCGGTTTTTCCCTCTGGCTTTCGCCGCCCGATCGATAAGATCGCGCTCGGCGGGCTTGATGCGCAGGTTCAGGGTTTCGCGTTTCATCGCCATACTGTTTGCGGCTGGCATAGTGTTGTCCTCTTGTACTTCTGTGGATATTAAGTATACAACACGCGTAACGCAGATGTCATTACGATAAATTTAGAAGGAATAGAACCGGAGTATCAAACCGAAAGGTTTTCTACTCATTTAGAGATTCAGGACCAGGCTGTGCGCTGGCATTCGCTGTGAGGATTCCTCCTCGGGGCCGACGCAGCAAAAGATTCAATACTGCCGCGCCAAAACACGCAACATTATACAATCCAGAAAGCATAAACCTAACGGATACGCACAGTCAGAACCTCAATAACGTGTTACACCGTTTTTCATAAAGCCAACCATACGATTGAATGCTTCCCCTCCCCTCAAACTTCCGGATATCGCTACGCCATCTACCCGCCGCAGTATATATTTACCGCGTTGTATGCCTTTCCTGGCCGAGAGCGTTAATATTTACCTCCAGGATAAACCTTATCACAAATTAACATCAGATCTTATACCTCATGCTAACTACCTCCATGAAATTAAAGAGCTATTCTCTAAAAGAATAAAGGCAATTATTACTTAATTCAAATTTTAAAGAGATAATTTGATAATAACATGAGCCAATTCTTGTAAATTTCCATCTTTTTTTTATACGCGACATAGTTTTTTAACGATACTATAATATGTAGAAATGCAATATAAAATAGCATTTTCCATAGAAAATGAAAAGATCGCCACCTGATACCTTAAGTTCGCAAATAATTATATAGCTATATATTAGTTTTTTTGAAATATTTTTCAGAATAATTTTTGATTTACACGCACATTTAATAAAAGGAAATTATCATGCTAAAAGTGTTTAATCCCTCACCTGTCCAGGTGGGGAGCATTGAATGTTTACAATCAGCGCAAAACTGGCAGAGGAAATCCTTATCACTTCAGGGATTAAATTTACTGCAGTCCGTACTCATCAAGCTCACCACGGGTAAAATTTCAATTACGACATCGTCCGGGGAGTATATTACGGCATCAGGGCCAATGTTAATATTTTTAGCTAAAGATCAAACCATTCATATCACAATGGAAGAGACTCATGAACAGTTAAATTATAATTTAATTGAATTAGATTCAGCGTCAATAAAAAATGCTTATAATTTTTTTCTGTATGAACATGCAGACTTTTCGGCCCCATTAACAAAACCGATGACAAAACATCTGTTAGCGCCAATAGAAACAGGCGTAGCAAGAGTATTCAACCTCTTACACTCTTCAAATAAAAGCCAAAAACTATCCCAAGATAAAAAGGAATATTTAATAAGATTTCTCCTTTCAGAGTTCATCTATGAACCCGAAGCATTTGCTCTCTTCAGAGAACTATCGCAAAATACATTAGCCGAAAACATCTATAATATTATTATAAGCGACATAAGTCGAAAATGGGCGCTCAAGGATATTTCTGACTCACTCTATATGAGTTGCTCCACATTAAAAAGGAAATTGAAACAAGAGCACACCTCATTCAGCGAAGTTTACCTTAATGCGCGAATGAATAAAGCGACAAAACTTCTACGCAATAGTGAATATAATATTACTCGAGTGGCTTATATGTGTGGTTATGATAGTGCTTCTTATTTTACATGCGTTTTTAAAAAACATTTCAAAACTACACCATCGGAATTTTTAGCGTTTTTATCTTCCTCTCGTCATCAATATGTTAATTGAGATATCTGACAATGCAGTATAAGAACAAAGCAAAACATATTAATATAAGAGATGGGATTCTGTTGCTCGCTAAAAAATTCGACCTAACATTGAGCGAGAAAAAAGTCATTTATTACGTGGCAGCAGGATTATCTGTTAAAAGTTGCTCAAATTTATTAGATCGAAATATAAAAACGATTTCAACACAAAAGAGATCAGCCTATAAAAAAATGGATATTACTACTGATGTTGAATTAATCCATTTGATGCTGAATGAGTTTTACATATCAGTCGATATTACGTAATTTTTTCTAAAATGTTGCCAAAGTGGTAGGCAAGGCAATTCTGGATATCATCTTCAGAGATCGGTGTGATATCTACGTTGTTTAATTTAACTGTTCCCGTATAGCAATGACTGGAATTTGATAGTGCTTTGATTAAAGAAGATTTACCTGAACCTGATGTACCGATAATACCCATAAAATCTCCGGGAACAGCAGTGAATGAAAGCTGTTCAATCAGTGTTCGTTCCGCAAACGCTATGGGGTAATTCTTCGCTGTCTATCGGCTGGCTGACGATCGACTCTACTCCGCCAGTGTTGATAACGATACCGGTAACTGGCATGTTTCTGTTCCGCAATCCGCTATTCTGTCGGGGGCAAATCAGTACACCATAACGGCCACCGATCCCGCTGGTAATAGCGCCGCCGCCAGTGGAACATTTACAGGCACATCGCCGACGAAAAACCCGGTTAACAAGAGTTCCGGCGTAGATGAAATGATTTCGCTTAGCGAGGCGACATGGCATTCGGTAAGTGTTGATGAAGAATATTATGCCTGATAACTAAACATCACCCTGCGAGGCCTCTTCGGAGGCCTGCTGAAAAAAACAGAATAATATTTATTGTCTGTTAATTATTACAGAGAGAGTTAATTTATAAAAAAAGCGGCAGACTACGCTGCCGCAAATATGAGGAGGACAATTACCGTTACGCTACACCACAAAGTAATCCGTTACTGAGGTAAGTAAAACATAAATATCCCCAACAATGAATCAACGAATCAAACAATCGTCAAATCATGGTATTAATAACCTTGTTCTGTTTTAGCATACTGTGACAGTAAAAATAGATTTTAGCCATTCTGTATATCACACGAAAATTTATAAAACAGATTTGGTTCACTCACAATATACAAATTATTTTCATTATCCATGGCAATCCCTTCTGGTTGGGGGATATCGTCTCTGAGCCCTGACCACTCCGCCGTCAGGAACAATCGATCGCGCACCCGCCACTCGGAACTGACCTCAAGGATCATTTTTGACTCGTCCGACAACACCAGCAGCGAATCCGTTGGGGCATGGTATTCAAGTCCGGAGACATCGCTCACACTTGCAGTGATGGCAGAAGGCAACGCTCTGGTGATACCATTTTTGCTCATCTCTACTTCTTTGATCATAATGGGTTTTCTTTCTTTTGCGGCATATAATCTCTCATTTTTCGCATCCCATGCCGTACCTTCCAGCCCTTTATTTTTTGCTTTGTCATAGCCCTCAAGCTTCACCATGGAGATTATCTGCATGGCGCCGCGCTGAATATCCACCTGTGTTTTATAGACCGCGCCATCTTTCTCACTGCCTATCTGGAACTGATTGCCCCCACTCCATGCAATAGACTCCGGGTCGTGGATGCCCTGCAGCGGCATCCGCCCTACCAGCTGCCCTTCTGTCGTTAACCAGACCAGTTCAGGGGGATTATTAATAACGGCGAAAAGCATCCTGTCTTCGGCGGAGTAGGTCAAACCTGAAAGGTTACTCTTAACTCCTGCGACTGGTTTTTGCTGAATAACCGCTTTATAGCTACTCAGTGCCAGCGCCGAGGGTTTATCACCATATTTGAGGATCAGTTGATAAACATAGCGTATATCGTCCCTGACCATAAATAAAATCACGCCCAAGAGTACAACCACAATAACGCGTTTTAGTAATCTCATAAAAAATCCATAGCAGATCGCGCCACGACTGATGTCGTAACGCATTTCTTAAAAATAAAGCCGATGTCCGATAGAATCGTTATTCGGTTATGGCGAGCGCCATTAGCATAGGCAAAATGAAATAGTGAGGGTTATCACAAAAAGCCCGATTTTAATCACTAACGTACCCTTTTTGTAAATTGACATAATCAAGAGGAGGGTAGTTTCGGCTAATTATTTAAATAGTACGTCTGCAAATTCGCCCCTGTATGCAGGGCAAATGACAAAAAGTGATAATTAATGAGATGTAACACCGCAATCTGATCTGCTATTGCTGCTTCCACTTCTATTCAACCGGGCAGCAAAAAAATGAAACTCAACCTTATTACCGTCAGCCTGGCTACGCTCGTTGCCGCTGGCGCATTCCCGGCCCATGCCGGTCCTCAGGCACATGTCGTGTGCGGCTATCACCACACGCTGGGCGATGACGCGATTATGATGTTTGGTAAAGCGAATCAGGCGATGTGGCATGACTTTTTTGGCAACACCCACACCGACGCGGTCTCTACCTACCAGACGTTGCGCGCGCAACCCGATACCACCTGTGATAATAAAGCCGACAGCTCCGCTTACTGGGCGCCGTCCATGAAATTACCTGATGGTGAAATCGTAAATCCGGCCTACCAAAAGACCTATTATCAATCCACAAATATAGCGCAATATCCGCTCCATCCATTCCCGGCCGGGCTGGAGTTACTGGCAGGCGATCATCACGGTACTGGCCCCAGTTCCGCAATCACCTTTTTATGTGCCAACGGCAAAGGTTACACCAACAAGGTAGGCGAAATATGCGGCCTACGTAAAGCGGGCGATGCCGTCCAGTTTAATATCGGGATCGCTTTCCCCAACTGTTGGGATGGCGTCAACCTGAAACCGACCCATAGCCACAATAACGCTATCTATGCCGACCACGGGAAATGTTCCGCAGACTATCCGGTAAAAATCCCAACGGTGAATATGAACATCGCCTGGGTACTCCCGCAGATCTCCTCGCTGGATACGTCCAAAGTGGAATTGTCGATGGACCCGGTAATGCATGGCGAAACCCGGGAAGAGCGCTGGGGAAGTCTTTATACCGCCCATGCCGATTTTATGAATGGCTGGACGGAAGATGGCGCGCAGTTTATGACGGATCTGTGTATGAATCAGGGACTGGATTGCGGCACTACGGTTCCTTACGCCTACAGTAAAGCGGAAGAAAATACCTGGGTAAGTAGCGAAGACGACAAGCCTCATGCCAGCGTCGATACCTTGTACGTACAGGATGACTGGACAAATGGCGGACGCACGCAGCACCCGGAAACGCTCACGCTGGTGAAATTTAAGATCCCGCCCCTGCCTGCCAATATGGACGCTTCGCTATTCAAATACCGTATTCGCCTTTTTGGCGGCAAAACGGAAACGAACGGCGCCGATCAAATTTTCTTTTACCCGACCAGCAGTGACTGGCACGTCAGTACCGTGTCCTGGAACAATAAACCGGCGATCAACTACCGTTCCGATGCCGTGTTATATCTGGACCATTCACATGAGTATCGCATGGTTGATGTCGATAAAGCGGTGCGCAAAGCGCTGGCGGAAGGGAAAACGGAAATATCCTGGTATATCGGCGGCGACCGTCAGGGAAATCACTACGACTTCACGCCAGCGGACTCAAAACAGAGCCTGGTGCTGATGCTGACCGGTTTCAAAAAGACGCCGGAGCTGTAATAGTAAACTGTGCCCGCTGACGCAACAGCGGGCACAATGGCGGCACAAGTATTACGGCACGTCATCAAAACCTGACCAATACCTCAGAAAAACAACCGTTTACTCTCAGGCTGTAGTCCCTGTTGCTGCTGAACATCCTGCAGATAACAGGTCGCTACGATGGCAAGCCGGGCATAGAAGGCGCTAACGGTATTGCGTTGCAGCAATTCCAGATAGCGGAATCCCCAGGGCAGCAGATGCGCCTCCAGTAACCGGTTGGCCGCCACGTTGTCGCCTCGTGCCAGCAGATCGCTACAGGCTAATAGCATCAGGCCAAACTGATCTTCCGGCTCGCGTTCACGGTCAGTGAATACCATTCCCTGCGACTGTAAAAAAGCTCGATAATCGGCGGTGGTTTCCCCCATCAGCAAATTATCTTTTTCCAGATAGACCGATCCCCAGGGCGGGACGGGCATCTTTCCCTGGCCTTCAAACAACACGGAAAATTGCCATGTAAGCGCATCATCATCCGGTAGCGACCATGACGCACACAGTGATTCAATAGGTCCGCGATCGCGCCAGGGGTAAAGCTCAGGCAACGTTGGCAAACAATCGAACAACGCTTTCACCTCCGGCCTCTCAGGGGAGTAGTAAAACAGTGCGCCGAGGATACGCGGCAAAACAGCACGGGAAGGCATAGCAATAGCTCCTGAAATATTTCGCCTGATGACGCTACGCTGATCAGGCTTACATGGCACAAGCCGGGCAAAAACTACATTGGCAGCGTCCACAGATTGTAAAACGCAATCCTACCCGCCAACTCCGCCGCGATAACCACCACAGCCGTCATGGCCAGCACAGTAGCGCTCGATTTCAGGCGCGCGCAGACCACCACCCCGACCACGCCCGCCGCCAGCAATACCGCCTGGGCGGTAAACCAGCTATGCTGCGCGGCGGTCAGAGCGCTATCGGCGCTCATCAGCGTCGCCATATAGCCCGGGCGCAGACAAAAGCTCACCAAAATCGCCAACACGCTGACCAGTAGCCCCAGACGGCGCACGCCAAACAATGCCGCCAACGCGCCGCCGCCAATCAACGGCGTCAATATCATCATTGCCGTAGTGTAAGATGAACGCCAGGTCGCCACCGTCGGCAGTTGGTAAATCTGCGGAACGGCGTATAAGAAGACTACTCCGACTATCGCCGCCAACCAGACCAACGCGTTACACAGCGGCGTCGCCCGGTTCAGCAACAAACCGAGCGCCCCCAGCCCGCCGAGCGCCGCAAAAGCCGCCGACAGGACAATCTCGTTACTCATCGGCGAATGTCCGACGCGCAGCAGCATATTCAGCGCACGCAGCGGTTGCCCGACGTGGAAGGTGCCGACAATGACGCCCAGCCCAAACAGGCACATCACCGAGAACAGACCGATAGCCTTACGCCGCGGCGCGACCAGCCCCATTGCGCCGCCAATCAGCAGCAGAATAAACGCGCCGACCGCGCTCTGGGTAAAGACCGTAAAAAAGACCAGCGGTAACTCATGCATGGCGCACCTCCCGAATGTTCATGATTGCGCCTTCCGTATCGCCCGTGGGTCTCGCTTTCGGATGCGGTTTAATAATGAGGTTAGGATGGGTGAACGACGCCGAAGGCAGCGGCGCGATTTGATTCTCCGTGCCATATTTTGCCCGTAATTCATCGACAGGGCCGAAATCCAGCGCTCGCTGCGGGCAAGAATCCACACAGATAGGGCGCAGATTGTTCTCCAGTCGGTCAAGACAACCGTCGCATTTACGCATCACGTTCGCCTGCGTATCAAACTGCGGCGCGCCGTAGGGGCAACGCATTTCACAATAGCGACAGCCGACGCATACGCTGTCATCCACCACGACCAGACCATCTTCTTTGCGTTTATGCATCGCCCCGGTCGGACAGCCGGAGACACATACCGGCTCATCGCAATGGTTACAAGCAATAGAGAGGTAGTAGGTAAAGGTGTCGTGATGCCAGCTTTCCCCCTCTTTCACCCAGCTTCCGCCGCCATATTCATAGACGCGGCGCAGTTTCGGACCGACATCCAGATCTTTATTATCCTTGCAGCTTACCTGGCAGGTTTTACAGCCTGAACAGCGCGAGGAGTCAACATAAAAGCCATACTGTTTCATCGTACATCACTCCTTAAGCGCGTTTAATTTCAACCAGATTGGTATGCTGCGGATTGCCTTTCGCCAGCGGCGAAGGATGGTGGCTGGTCAGCGTATTGATACAGCCGCCGACATCAACGCCGTTGCCGTCAAGCTGCGTCCACGCGCCCTGCGGCATCGCCGCCACGCCGGGTAAAATGCGCTGGGTCACTTTACAGGGAAGCTCCACCACGCCGCGGTCATTGAATACATGCACCCGATCGCCGGACTTCAGTTGGCGGGCGTTGGCGTCAATCGGGTTAATCCAGACTTCATCCGGCACCGCCTCATGCAGCATCAGCACATTGCTGTAGGTCGAGTGGGTATGCCCTTTGGTATGGAAGCCGCTTAACTGCAACGGATACTTCGCCGTCAGCGCTTTGTTAAGGTGCGACTCTTTCGCCGGACAAAATTCCGGCAATGCGGGAATTCGCTCGCCTTCTGGCAACGTCCACGCTTGCGCCAGATCCGCCAGCGCCTGGGAGTAAATTTCAATTTTGCCCGACGGCGTGGAGAGTGGATTAGCCCCGGCGTCGGCGCGGAAATCGGCAAACGCAAGGCTCTGCTGCTCGGTAGCGATACGCTGGTCAATCACGCCCATCTCTTTCGCCACGCTCCACTCCGGCAGGTATGGTCGTTTTTCACGGATCTGCTGATAGTGCATCTCCGCCCACTGCGCCTGAGTTCGGCCCTCGGTATATTGCTCGCGCAGTCCAAGATGCCCGGCGATATCCGCGCAGATGTCATACGTGCTGCGCACTTCCCACATCGGTTTAACGGTTTTCTGAATCGCAATCATATAGTTATGCGATCCCGCCGCATAGGAGCTGTCCACCAGGTCTTCCGCCTCAAGATAGCTGGTCTCCGGCAACAGCAGATCCGCATACATCGCGCTGGGCGTCATATGGTTTTCAATCACGATAATGGTTTCACACAGCGATTCATCCGCGAGAATTTGTCGGGTGCGGTTCGTTTCGCCGTGCTGATTCAGCAAGGTATTACCGGCCTGGTTGAAAAACAGCTTAATCCCGGTTTTTAGCCTGTCCGCGCCTTTCACACCCATTGTCGTCGCGGTCATTTTCTCCGGATGCTGAATGGCGTCCGTCCACAGATAGCAAGGAATAGAGGTTGTGATCGGATTCTTACCGACAGGCAACAATGGCACGCCATACGGCGTACCGTAAGGCCAGTTGCCATTGTTGGTGCCGGGCCGCCCGAAGTGGCCGGTTAACGCTGGCAGCGTCTGAATAGCACGCACGGTTTGTTCGCCGTTGGCATGACGCTGCGGACCCCAGCCCTGGCAAATATAGCAGGCGCGCGCCGAGGCGATTTCGCGCGCCAGTTGGCGAATACGCGTTGCCGGAATTCCGGTGATATCCGCCGCCCATTCCGGGGTTTTCGCGATACCGTCATCGCCCGTGCCAAGAACATAATCTTTATAGCTGGCGTTAGGCGCAGCCGTGTCCGGCAAGGTGCTACGGTCATAACCGACGCAATAGCGGTTTACCAGCGCCTCGTCGAGAAGCTGTTCGGTAATCAGCGTATGCGCTATGCCGGCGACTAACGCAGCGTCCGTGGTTGGGCGAATCGGTAGCCATTCGGCGTGTTCGGTAATCACCGAATCGGTATAGCGCGGATCGATAATAATGACCCGGGCTTTCGAGGTTTCCAGCGCCCGGCGCAGCTCTTCAACCTGACCGCCGCCGGACATCCGCGTTTCTGAGAGATTCAGGCCAAATAGCACCACCAGATCGGAATGCGCGATCTGCGTAAAATGGCTACCAACATAGGTACCATGCATATAGGGCGTTGCCGTCGCGATTTGCGCGGTCGAGTAGGTATTATGGTAATTTAAATAGCCACCGGTGAGATTTAACAATCGCTTCCATGCGGGCGATCCCTGCGTATGATAATATGCCCCGGATTGATAATTATAATAAATAGCTTCCCGGCCATATTGTTCGCTAACACGCGTTAATTCCGCCGCAATAAAGGCCGTGGCCTCATCCCATGAAATACGTTTAAATTTTCCTTCACCGCGTTTTCCCACTCTTTTCATCGGATACTTAATGCGATCCGGGCTATAGACCCGCCAGCGACTGGAACGCCCACGCAGGCAGGGACGAATCTGATGCTCGCCGAATACCGCGTCATCTTTCGCGTCTTCCGGCTCAATACGCACAATGCGATCATTTTTCACGATAACCTTAAGCGGGCATCGGCTGCCACAGTTGACCAGACAGGCGCTGTGCCTGACAGTTTCGCCGTTGGCATCCTTCGGTATCGGGGTATCCTGCGCCTGGGCAGTGGTAGCAAAAGGCAGCGTAATCGCCTGGCTTAGCGTCACCGCCGCCCCTACTTTTGCAGTAGCGACAATAGCATCACGTCGGGTTATGGTTGTGTTCAGCCATTTTTTTATTTCCATTTTTTATTTCTCACATTGCTTCCATAATTATTAATAATATGTAATGAAAACTAATCATAATAGATTAAATATTAGCGCTGATTGATTGTGATCAAACGCATTCTGAACGTCAGTAAAAATAAAATGTGATACCGCATACGTTATTATAAAAATTAATGAAAAATTATTTTATGTAATTCTGATGAAAATAAATTACCCATCACGGTATCCGGCGATATTAATTAACGACATGAGCAGGTAGCGCGCCCTGCAAGACCAGACGGGCTTTTCAACACTGGAGCAACATCGCCTATGCCTTTGAATTAGACGCCTCATCAGGGATAATAACCTTACGATTCGTCCGCTCAGGTCCACTATGAAACACTCCCTGCCATGCCGGGCGTTACGCAAACGCCCCATGAAACTCGGCACTACCGTCATTCTGATGGTCAGCGCCGTTTTGTTTTCAGTGCTCGTTGTGGTCCATCTGATCTATTTTTCGCAAATCAGCAGCATGACGCGCGACGCGCTGGCAGATAAAGCGCTGGCGGTGGCTCGCTCGCTGGCGGACTCTCCGGCAGTTCGCGAGGGGCTGAAAAAACCGCCTGCGGAAAGCGGCATTCAGACGCTCGCCGAAGCGGTGAGCCAGCATAATGGCTTTTTGTTTATTGTGGTGACCAACATGCAGGGCATCCGTTATTCACACCCAGAAACGCAGCGAATCGGCCAACCGTTCAAAGGCGATGACATTCTGCTCGCGCTGCAGGGAAAGGAAAACGTTGCCATTAATCGCGGCTTTCTTGCCAAAGCGCTGCGCGTTTTCACACCGGTTTATGATGAACATCACCGGCAGATCGGCGTGGTAGCGATTGGCCTGGAACTCAGTCACGTTACGCAGCAGATCAACAATAGCCGCGGCAGTATTATCTGGTCCATTCTGTTCGGCGCTCTGGTGGGGTTATTAGGCACGTATGCGCTGGTCAAGGTGCTGAAACGTATCCTGTTTGGCCTCGAACCCTATGAGATCTCAACCCTGTTTGAACAACGCCAGGCGATGCTGCAGTCAATCAAAGAGGGCGTTATCGCCGTGGATGATAGCGGCGAAGTCACGTTGATTAACCATGCGGCGCAGGCGCTGCTCGATTATCGAAAAACGCAGGATGACGCCAGATTATCCACCCTGAGTCATGCCTGGTCGCAGGTGGTGGACATTAGCGAAGTGTTGCGTGACGGTACGCCGCGCCGCGATGAAGAGATCATCGTCAAAGGCCGCCTGCTGCTGGTGAATACCGTTCCGGTGCGCAGCAACGGCGAAATTATCGGCGCGATATCCACCTTCAGGGATAAAACAGAAGTTCGCCAACTGATGCAGCGGTTGGACGGGATGGTGAACTACGCGGATGCGCTCCGTGAACGATCCCACGAATTCATGAACAAATTACATGTGATTCTGGGATTATTGCACCTGAAGAGTTATAAGCAGCTTGAAGCGTATATTATCAAGACGGCCAATAACTATCAGGAAGAGATCGGTTTGTTGCTGGGTAAAATAAAGTCGCCGATTATCGCTGGCTTTTTGCTCAGTAAGATTACTCGCGCCTCTGATTTCGGGCACAGCCTGGTGATAAGCAGCGACAGCCAGTTACCGGATAATAACAATGAAGATCAGGTTACGGTGCTGATTACGGCGCTGGGTAATTTGATTGAAAACGCGCTGGAAGCGTTGAGCCAGGAATCCGGCGGCGAAATCAGCGTCTCGTTACACTACCGTCATGGCTGGCTGCATTGCGAAGTGAGCGATGACGGTCCGGGTATCGAACCTGAGCGCATCGAGGCGATTTTTGAAAAAGGCGTCTCGTCGAAAGGCGCCGAACGCGGCGTCGGTTTAGCGCTGGTTAAACAGCAGGTTGAAGCGCTTGGCGGCGTAATTTCCGTGGAGTCCGAGCCTGGGATCTTCACACAATTTTTTGTACAGTTACCCTGGGATGGAAAAAGGACCAGCCTATGATCAATGTATTAATTGTCGATGACGATGCGATGGTCGCGGAGTTAAATCGCCGCTATGTCGCGCAAATCTCCGGTTTTCATTGTTGTGGAACCGCTTCGACGCTGGAAAAAGCGAAAGAGTTTATCTTCAACAGTGAAAATCACATTGACCTAATCCTGCTGGATATCTACATGCAGCAGGAAAACGGATTGGATCTGCTGCCTGTCCTGCACAGCGCAGGCTGCAAAAGCGACGTTATTGTCATTTCTTCTGCCGCTGACGCCGCCACCATTAAAGATTCGCTTCACTACGGCGTGGTGGATTATCTGATCAAGCCTTTTCAGGCCACGCGCTTTGAAGAAGCGTTGACCGGCTGGCTACGTAAGAAAACGGCGATGGAAAAACGCCAGTATTACGAACAGTCTGAGCTTGACCTGCTCATTCACGGTAATTCATCCAGCGAGCAGGAGCCTCGTCGGCTACCAAAAGGGCTGACGCAGCAAACGCTACGCACCTTATGCCAGTGGATTGATGCGCATCAGGAGCAGGAATTTTCTACCGACGAGTTGGCCAACGAAGTGAATATCTCGCGCGTCTCCTGCCGTAAATATCTCATCTGGCTGGTGAATTGCCATATCTTGTTTACCAGTATTCATTACGGCGTGACCGGCAGGCCGGTTTACCGCTACCGCGTTCAGCCGGAACATTACTCTTTACTGAAACAATATTGTCAGTAAGGATACCGCATAAAGCCGACGCGAAGCGTTATATCCTGGTAACATTTATTATAACAATGCCAATAAAAACGCTATCACATTAATAACAAACCTGGGAAATTGTGTCAGATCAAATATACTCAACCCAGGCCTGTTAACGTTATTTTCTATTATTACAGCGCTCTGCGCTGTTTTTAATTTCAAAACGCTAACAAAAGTTAATTAAGTATTATCCCATGCCGAGAGTGTGTATTTTTATTAAAAAAGGGATTTGTCCGGAATTTTCCTGACACTTAAATAAAATTATGTTTGTAGCAATGGAGCTTGTGCTACGCCTATGGACAATACGTATATTGGTGAGCAGATACGCGTCTCCACACGCCATACTAATAATTTAAAAAAATGGCGTGACAATGATCACATAAGTCACATTCTGTTCGCTTTATCTCGTGATTTACCTGATGGCGAGACACAAAAATTAAATAATAAACGCCTGTTTTTAAAACAGACAAATCATAATTTACTGCTCTCGCTGACTCCACCTGCCCATCGCCAGAGGGTGCTTCCCTCTGAACATCACCATCGCAAGAAAATAATTACTTAAAGCAACTCTGTAAAAAGCTTAATCGTTAATCGTCGCCACTGGCGCATTGAATATTCGTCATTTCCTGATGCTCATTCACACAAATCAGAAGATGGCTGTGATCCATTTATCAAAATTGACTGGGTTTATCGCGAGGATAAATAAAAATGTTATTTAGTATACAGCTTCTCATAATATTAATATGTCTGTTTTATGGCGCCCGAAAGGGCGGGATCGCGCTCGGGTTGTTGGGCGGTATTGGTCTGGTCATTCTGGTGTTTGTTTTCCATCTCCAGCCAGGTAAACCGCCCGTTGACGTAATGCTGGTCATTATCGCGGTAGTCGCCGCGTCGGCGACGTTGCAGGCGTCAGGCGGGCTGGATGTGATGCTGCAGATTGCCGAAAAGCTGCTGCGTCGCAACCCCAAATACGTCTCTATTGTGGCGCCGTTCGTCACCTGTACCCTGACGATTCTGTGTGGGACAGGCCACGTGGTCTACACCATTTTGCCGATTATCTATGACGTGGCGATCAAGAATAATATCCGTCCGGAACGTCCAATGGCGGCCAGTTCTATCGGCGCGCAAATGGGTATCATCGCCAGTCCGGTTTCCGTCGCCGTTGTTTCTCTGGTAGCGATGCTGGGCAACGTGACATTTGACGGAAAACATCTGGAGTTCCTCGATCTGCTGTCGATCACCATCCCGTCTACCCTGCTCGGTATCCTGGCAATCGGTATTTTTAGTTGGTTCCGCGGTAAAGATCTGGATAAAGACGAAGCGTTTCAGAAATTTATTTCCGTACCGGAAAACCGTCAGTACGTGTACGGCGATACCGCGACGCTGCTGGATAAAAAACTGCCGAAAAGCAACTGGCTGGCGATGTGGATCTTCCTGGCGGCGATTGCCGTGGTCGCTCTCCTGGGCGCGGACTCCGACTTACGTCCAACCTTCGGCGGCAAACCGTTGTCGATGGTGCTGGTCATTCAGATGTTTATGCTGCTGACCGGGGCGCTCATTATCATCCTGACCAAAACCAATCCTGCGTCTATCTCAAAAAACGAAGTTTTTCGTTCCGGTATGATTGCGATTGTCGCGGTATACGGGATCGCCTGGATGGCGGAAACCATGTTCGGCGCGCATATGTCGGAAATTCAGGGCGTGCTGGGCGAAATGGTCAAAGAGTATCCGTGGGCCTACGCCATCGTTCTGCTGCTGGTCTCCAAGTTTGTTAACTCCCAGGCCGCGGCGCTGGCGGCGATTGTTCCCGTCGCGCTGGCTATCGGTGTCGATCCGGCGTATATCGTGGCCTCTGCGCCGGCATGTTATGGCTACTATATCCTGCCGACCTACCCAAGCGATCTGGCGGCGATTCAGTTTGACCGTTCCGGCACAACCCGTATTGGCCGCTTCGTCATTAACCACAGCTTCATTCTGCCGGGTTTGATTGGCGTGAGCGTCTCCTGCGTCTTTGGCTGGATCTTTGCCGCAATGTACGGATTCCTGTAATGGCCGCGCGCGCCGCCAAGTTATGCGCGGCGCGCGACTTAGAGCCTGGCCCATGAGGCTCTTAATACATTTTCTTACTATTAGGCTGGAAGCACATGTCGAAAAAAGAGTTTATCTATCAGGCGCCTTTCCCGATGGGAGAGGACAAAACAGAGTATTATCTGCTCACCTCCGATTATGTCAGCGTCAGTGAATTCAACGGAGAATCTATCCTCAACGTTGAGCCGCAGGCGTTAACGTTGCTGGCTCAGCAGGCCTTCCATGATGCGTCTTTTATGCTCCGTCCTGAACACCAGCAGCAAGTCGCCGCCATTCTCAATGACCCCGAAGCCAGCGAAAACGACAAATATGTGGCGTTGCAATTCCTGAGAAACTCCGAGATCGCCGCCAAAGGCGTTCTGCCAACCTGCCAGGATACCGGCACGGCGATTATCATGGGTAAAAAAGGCCAACGCGTCTGGACGGGAGGCGGCGATGAAGCCGCGCTCTCCAAAGGCGTGTTTAATACCTATATCGAAGATAACCTGCGCTACTCGCAGAACGCGCCGCTGGATATGTACAAAGAGGTCAATACCGGCAGCAACCTGCCAGCGCAAATCGATCTCTATGCCGTTGATGGCGACGAGTACAAGTTCCTTTGCGTGGCGAAAGGCGGCGGTTCAGCAAACAAAACGTATCTCTATCAGGAGACCAAAGCGCTGCTCACCCCAGGCAAGCTGAAAAACTTCCTCGTTGAGAAAATGCGCACGCTGGGCACCGCGGCCTGTCCGCCATACCATATCGCCTTTGTCATTGGCGGCACCTCGGCGGAAAGCACGCTGAAAACCGTTAAACTCGCCAGCACCCACTATTACGACGCGCTGCCGACGGAAGGTAACGAGCACGGCCAGGCATTCCGCGATCTCCACCTGGAACAGGAACTGCTGGAAGAAGCGCAAAAACTTGGCCTCGGCGCCCAGTTCGGCGGGAAATATTTCGCCCACGATATTCGCGTAATTCGCCTGCCGCGTCACGGCGCTTCCTGTCCGGTGGGGATGGGCGTCTCCTGCTCGGCCGACCGTAACATCAAAGCGAAAATCAACCGCGAAGGCATCTGGATCGAAAAACTGGAACACAATCCGGGCCAGTATATTCCGCCAGCGCTGCGTCAGGCGGGCGAAGGCGACGCGGTGAAAGTCGATCTCAACCGTCCGATGAAAGAGATCCTCGCCCAGCTATCGCAGTACCCGGTCTCGACTCGCCTGTCGCTGACGGGCACCATTATCGTAGGTCGCGATATCGCCCACGCGAAGCTAAAAGAGCGTATTGAATCCGGCGAAGACCTGCCGCAGTATATTAAAGACCATCCCATCTATTACGCAGGTCCGGCAAAAACCCCGGCAGGTTATCCATCTGGTTCATTAGGCCCCACCACCGCAGGCCGAATGGACTCTTATGTCGATCTACTGCAATCCCACGGCGGCAGTATGATCATGCTGGCGAAAGGCAACCGTAGTCAGCAGGTCACGGATGCCTGTAAAAAACACGGCGGCTTTTATTTGGGCAGTATCGGCGGCCCGGCGGCGGTACTGGCACAGCAGAGCATTAAGCATCTGGAGTGCGTCGAGTATCCGGAGCTCGGCATGGAAGCTATCTGGAAAATTGAAGTAGAAGATTTCCCGGCCTTTATCCTGGTGGATGACAAAGGCAACGATTTCTTCCAGCAGATTGTCAGCAAACAGTGCGCTAACTGCGCGAAATAACCTGGCAGGCCCGGCGTTCTCCCGGGCCGCGTTATCGGTTAATTGCCGGATGGCGCTACGCTTATCCGGCCTGCACGAGAGACCATGCTCACGCTTTTACATCGCTGGTCGCTACCACAGAAATCGCCGGGCTATCCGGCTGCTCGACGAATGGCGGCGTTTTCCGGTATTTATCCAGCAGGTGGATCTGAATCTTGCGCAGCATATCGCCGTTCAAACGGTAGTAGCGGAAGTAGAGAACCAACGTCATCATGAAAAACAGTACCGGCAGGACAATCATAATAAACTGCATCCCCTGCAGGGTTTGCGCAGACTGCGCCACGTTCGGCGTGTAGCCAATCAGCCCCAGCACCAGAGCGATAAAGAACGCCGCAAACGCCGAGCCGCCCTTCACGACCATCGTCTGTACGGAATAAGCGATACTCTCGCAGCGAATATTGAGCTTAAATTCCCCATAATCGACCGTATCCGCCACCATGATCACCTGAAGCACCCAAAAGAGCGCGGTCCCGATATTCAGGAAAATACCCGCCGCCACGATTAAAGCGGCATTATGGACATCCGCCAACGCCATCGCGAAGAGCCCTGCGCAACTCAGAACGGGCATCACGGAGGCGCCCGCCCACAATATCCGCCGCGATAACATTTTCACCAGCCGGGGGAAGACAATCAGCGTCAGCAGATTCGCCGCGCCGGCGTAAGAAAGGTAATAGGGAAAAAGATCGGCATCGCCAATCACATAGGTGAAGTAGTAGATCGCAAAGCCATTGATAATATTGGAGGCAATGTTATACGCCAGCGCCATTCCCAACAGGCAAGAGAGCTGATCGTTTTTGTATATCAATCCAACGATCGTTTTTAACGTCAGATGTGGGCGGCCCGCCGTTACTCCGTTGTCGGAGGAGTACACCTCATGTACGTTGCGTAATGTCACGATAGTCGAGGCGATAAAAAACGCAATCAGTACCAGCGTAAACATCTGAAAGCCGAACCCACGATCCGCTCCGCCAACGTAGTTCACAAACGGCAGCGTTATACCGGCAGTGACGAAGCCAGCCAGACTGGCGAAGAAACGCGGGAACGGCACCAGTTGTTCGCGTTCTCGCTTATCAAGCGTAATGGTCGGCACCAGCGACCAAAATGGGATATCCATAATGGTATACGTCATGCCCCACAGGATGTAGGTTACGCAGACAAATACAACCTGCGCGGTTCCCTCAAAAAGATGGGCGCTGAACAGCAGGAAAAGCACCAGCGAATTGGTTAAGGTGCCGATCAATATCCACGGCTTAAATTTCCCCCACCGCGAACGCGTGGCGTTGACAATCCAGCCCATGATGGGATCGTTTATCGCATCCCAGATTCGCGCGACCAGAAAGAGGGTGCCGACGAGGCCGACCGAGAGTCCCACCACATCGGTGTAGTAATACATCAGGTACATATACACAATGCCGATGGCGAAATCCTTACCAAACGCACCAAACCCGTAACTCAGCTTTGTTGTCAGAGAGATGCTCATAGGGTACCGGGTCGCTGTTACCAGCGCCCGCCTTCTGTTAGTAGAGGTTAAACGCCGGATCTGCCGTCCAGCGCGGCTGGAGATTAACGGCGTAACCAGGCCGGAAGCCAGTCGCCATGCGCGGCGATCAGATCGTCAACCAACGCATAGATTTCTTCGATACCCAGCACCGCTGCGGTATGAGGGTCCATCATCGCCGCGTGATACACGCGATCGCGGTTTTCCGTGAGGATGGCTTCGGTCAACAGCGTTTGCACGTTGATGTTGGTCTGCATCATCGCCGCCAGATGGGAAGGGATCGTCCCCACCTTCGTCGGTTGAATGCCGTTGGCATCCACCAGACAAGCCACTTCCACGCAGCTTCCCTGCGGCAGGTTATCAATCAGCCCCTCATTACGCACATTGCCGTAAATCACGCTCGGCTCGCCGGTCCACAGAGCGTTCATAATGGTGCTGGCGTACTCGCGGGACGGTTTGATGTCGATACGCTCGGCGGTTTTATACTCCTCCAGTTCTTTATGCCAGTTCGCCAGTTGTTCTACGCAGCGTTTCGGATATTCATCCAGCGGCACCTTGTAGCGCGCAATCAGATCTTCGCGTCCCGGTTTAATAAACCACGGCGTGTACTCGGCAAAATGCTCTGATGACTCGGTGACGAAGTAGCCCAACTTTTTGAACATCTCGTAGCGCACAATGTTCTGGCAGCGTTCATTGCCGTGAATATTGGGCTTCGGCGCCTGTCCGGCGTCATAGGCCGCCAGCAATTCAGGATAGAGATCGACATAAGTCCCGTCAGCCGTTTTGCGCTCCAGTTCGAGGTAAAACGCCATGTGGTTAATGCCGGCGCAGCGGTAGCGCAGCGAGGCGGGATCGATATTCAGGTCGCGCGCCAGTTCTTCCGCCGTTCCCTGTACCGAATGGCACAGGCCGACCTGTTTGATATGAGGATAGCGGGCATACATCGCCCAGGTATTCATCGCCATCGGGTTGACGTAATTGAGCATGGTGGCCTTCGGACAGACTTCCGTCATGTCTTCGCAAATCCGCCACAGATGCGGGATAGTCCGCAGCGCGCGCATAATGCCGCCCGGCCCCAGCGTATCGGCAATCGTCTGTTCCAGGCCATGACGCTTACAAACCTCAAAATCGGTCACGGTGCAGGGTTCATAGCCGCCAATCTGAAAGGCGACCACCACGAAATCCGCATCCTGTAGCGCCGCTTTCTGGTTGGTATGGCAGGTAATCCGGCCAGAAGCGCCCGCTGAGTCCATCAGTTTCCGTACCACAATGTGCGACTCTTCCAGCCGGGTTTCGTCAATATCCATCAGGGCGACATGCGCTGATTTTAGCGCCTCGCGGTGAAACACATCGCCGAGGATATTTTTGACGAAAATCGTAGAACCTGCGCCGATAAAGGTAATTTTGGGTGCCGTCATCATGACTCTCCAGAACAGTAGTGAACACCTTCATGGTGGCACGCGTTCCCGGTGAAAACCTCCGTCTTCCCCGATGAGCATTCCCGAAAACTCAGATCGTATGCTGACGCGCGGGAGATCTGAGTTTTTGGGACAAAATGGCGTAAAAAGCAGAGTATTCGGCCTGATAGTCAGGCTACGCTCTACAATATCGACGGATTCTGTGTCCGGATTCCCGGTTTCCTCCCGGCTAAAGGGGCATAATTCTGATAATTCAGGAAATGGAGTGACGATGAGTACGCAAGCAATATCCCTCCTCCCGCCCGACCCGCACATGTGCAACGGCGATGAAAAGCAAACCCGTAGCCCGCTGTCGCTCTATTCCGAATATCAACGACTGGACGTTGAACTGAGGCCGCCGCACAGAATGGCCAGCAGTCACTGGCATGGGCAAGTAGAAGTGAATGTTCCGTTTGACGGCGATGTGGAGTATTTAATCAACAATGAAGTCGTGCAGATAAAGCAGGGACACATCACCCTGTTTTGGGCCTGTACGCCACACCAGCTTACCCGCCCCGGCAACTGCCGCCAGATGGCGATTTTCAGTTTGCCGATGCACCTGTTTCTCTCCTGGCCGCTGGATCGCGATCTTATCAACCACGTCACGCACGGGATGGTGGTTAAATCACTGGCGACCCAGCAGCTTAGCACCTTTGAAGTGTTGCGCTGGCAGCAGGAAACAAGCAGCCCGAATGAGCAAATTCGCCAGTTGGCGATCGATGAAATCGGCCTGATGCTTAAACGCTTTAGCCTTTCCGGCTGGCAGCCCATTTTGCTCAATAAAACATCACGCACCCACAAGAATAGCGTCTCACGCCATGCGCAGTTTTACGTAAGCCAGATGCTGGGATTTATTGCCGATAACTACGATCAGGCGCTCACCATTAACGACGTCGCGGAGCATGTCAAACTCAATGCTAATTACGCGATGGGAATATTCCAGCGGGTTATGCAATTGACGATGAAGCAGTACATCACGGCGATGCGCATCAATCACGTACGTGCCTTATTGAGCGATACTGACAAAACGATCCTCGATGTCGCTCTGACTGCCGGGTTCCGATCCAGCAGCCGTTTTTACAGTACTTTTAGCAAATTTGTCGGTATGTCGCCGCAACAATACCGCAAGCTAAGTCAGCAACGACGCCAGACGATGCCCGGCTAAAGCCGGATACCACTATCAGCCAAAAAAATAATTCACCTGTCGATAAACGGCAGGTGAAATCGCTCGATATCAATAATTAACCCATTGTTTATTAAACAATAATATCAATAACTGACCATTATTCCATCACTTTACACCCCCTATTTGACGGGGTAATACTTGCCCACGTCACATTCATACGGCGGGTCGGCAAGGCGTAAATTGCACGGCCTCCACAACCGGGTAAAAGATGATGAAAGTATTAATTGTTGAAAGTGAGTTTCTGCATCAGGACACCTGGGTTGGCAACGCGGTTGAGCGTCTGGCGGATGCCTTGAGCCAACAAAATGTTACCGTCATTAAATCGACATCCTTCGATGACGGCTATGCCATCTTGTCCGCGAACGAAGCCATTGACTGTCTGATGTTTAGCTACCAAATGGAACAACCGGATGAGCACCTGAGCGTCAGGCAATTGATCGGTAAGCTTCACGAGCGTCAGCAAAACGTGCCCGTTTTCCTGTTAGGCGACAGGGAAAAAGCGACGGCATCGCTGGACCGCGACCTGCTGGAGCTTGTCGATGAATTCGCCTGGATTCTGGAAGACACCGCTGACTTTATCGCCGGACGCGCCGTTGCCGCCATGACCCGGTATCGCCAGCAACTGTTACCGCCGCTGTTTAACGCGTTGATGAAATACAGCGACATTCATGAATATTCATGGGCAGCGCCGGGACACCAGGGCGGCGTCGGTTTCACTAAAACGCCTGCCGGTCGCTTTTATCACGATTATTATGGCGAAAACCTGTTCCGCAGCGATATGGGGATTGAGCGTACCACGCTCGGTTCACTCCTCGACCATACCGGCGCGTTTGGCGAAAGCGAGAAAAACGCCGCCCGCGTGTTCGGTGCTGACCGCTCCTGGTCCGTGGTTGTCGGGACCTCAGGTTCTAACCGTACTATTATGCAGGCCTGTATGACGGATAATGATGTCGTTGTACTGGATCGTAACTGCCATAAATCCATCGAGCAGGGGCTGATCCTCACTGGGGCCAAACCGGTATATATGGTGCCAAGCCGTAACCGTTACGGCATTATCGGGCCAATCTACCCGCAGGAAATGCAGCCTGAAACCTTGCAGAAAAAAATCAGCGCCAGCCCGCTGACCAAAACTAAAGCCGGACAGAAACCGTCTTACAGCGTAGTGACCAACTGTACCTATGACGGCGTATGCTATAACGCCAAAGAGGCGCAAGATCTGCTGGCAAAAACCAGCGATCGCATTCACTTCGACGAAGCATGGTACGGCTATGCGCGCTTCAACCCGATTTATTGCGATCACTACGCGATGCGCGGCGAGCCAGGCGACCATAACGGTCCGACCGTGTTTGCCACCCACTCCACGCACAAACTCCTGAATGCGCTTTCACAAGCTTCCTACATTCACGTCCGTGAAGGCCGTGGCGCGGTGAATTTCTCCCGCTTCAACCAGGCATATATGATGCATGCCACCACCTCTCCGTTATATGCCATCTGCGCATCCAACGATGTGGCGGTATCGATGATGGACGGTAACAGTGGCCTGTCCCTGACTCAAGAGGTGATTGACGAAGCGGTTGATTTCCGTCAGGCGATGGCGCGTCTTTATAAAGAGTTTACCGATGAAGGCGACTGGTTCTTTAAACCGTGGAATAAAGACGTCGTCACCGATCCACAAACCGGTAAAACATATGACTTCGCTGACGCGCCGGCAAAACTGCTGGCCACCGACCAGAACTGCTGGGTCATGCGCCCCGGGGAAACCTGGCACGGCTTTAAAGACCTGCCGGATAACTGGAGTATGCTGGACCCGATTAAAGTCAGTATCCTAGCGCCGGGTATGGGCGACGATGGCGAACTGGAAGCATCCGGCGTACCTGCTGCGCTGGTCACAGCATGGCTTGGCCGCCACGGTATCGTGCCGACCCGCACCACCGACTTTCAGATTATGTTCCTGTTCTCTATGGGGGTAACTCGCGGGAAATGGGGAACGCTGATCAACACGCTGTGCTCCTTCAAACATCATTACGACGCGAATACGCCGCTGGCGCAGGTGATGCCGGAACTGGTGCAGGATTATCCTGACACTTACGCGAACATGGGTATTCATGACCTGGGCGATAAAATGTTTGCCTGGCTACGTGAAAATAACCCGGGCGCCCGTCTCAACGCCGCCTATTCCACCCTGCCGGTTGCGGAGATTACCCCGCGCGACGCCTACAACGCGATCGTGAACGACAATATTGAAATGGTGGCGATTGAAAATCTACCGGGTCGCATTGCGGCGAACTCCGTTATTCCTTACCCGCCAGGCATCCCGATGTTGCTCTCCGGTGAAAACTTTGGCGATGAAAACAGTCCGCAGGTGGGTTACTTACGCTCACTGCAATCCTGGGATCATCACTTCCCTGGCTTTGAGCATGAAACCGAAGGCACGGAAATTATTGATGGCGTATATCACGTTATGTGCGTGAAAGCCTAATCACAAAGAGTCTTTTTTTTGAGGATGGCATGTATTCCCTGAGTATTGCTGCAAAACAATAATACTGTCATACCTTTTTGCGCGGGCCCCATCCCGCGCTTTTTTTATACAAAAATGACAAGTTGCCACTCGCGTACAACTTTTTGTACACCCTAATTCATCGTACAAATATTGTAATATTATTCAGGAAAGTTATTTTAGTGCAGTTTCAATTCATCACACAATTGACTCAGTCCCCGTTATCTCTCCCGTTTGGCGAGATCCGGTCTTTTATGTTCATATTCCAGGAGTTCGGGTATGAGGATTTGCAGCAACGAGCCTTGCATAGTGTTATTAACCGAAAAAGATACATGGTTACGAGTAAATGGTAAGGAGCCAATCAGTTTAAAAGCGAATTATATGGCCATTCTGGCTTGTGAAAATAACGTTATTGACATTTCATCATTAAATAGCGTGCTAGTAATACAAGTGAGTCGCAATAATATTAAAGACTATTTACAATTCCTGAATAAAGATCTCTCACACCTTCCCGTCTGGCAACGCAACGCCGATCCCTTATTGACCGCCAACTGTCTGACGCCGGATATCTTCAGGGTCGCCGCCCGCTACAGCGCGATGGAAACACCAGATGAAATTGTTAGTGAACGTACCCGTGCGCTCCTTTTCACCGTTTTATCCCGCTTTCTTGACCACAAAAAATTTATTTCTTTGTTAATGCACATGCTGCGCAGCCGCATCAGTGACAGCGTTTACCACATCATTCAGAGCGATATTCATAAAGACTGGAATCTGAGCGCCGTTGCCAGTTGCCTGTGCCTGAGTCCAAGCTTGTTAAAGAAAAAGCTCAAAAACGAGAATACCAGTTATAGCCAAATAATCACGACCTGCCGAATGCGTTATGCCGTAAACCAATTATTAATGGACGGAAAGAATATCTCTCAAGTCTCACAGCTGTGTGGGTATAACAGCACATCGTACTTTATTTCCGTGTTTAAAGAGTTTTATGGTATGACCCCCCTGCATTATGTTAGCCAACATCGGGAACGATCGGCTGCCTAATTTTTCTACACTCAACGATAAGACACGATAATAACAGCATTGGCGATAACCCGTCTCCGACATAATTCAGCGGCATTCTGAGGGGGTATGATACGACGTAATTTATCGTAACGAAGTCACCTTTTCAGGAGTCCAAATTATGTCTTCGGATGCTGATGCTCACAAAGTGGGCCTAATCCCCGTCACCTTAATGGTATCGGGGAATATTATGGGTTCAGGGGTATTCTTACTCCCTGCCAACCTGGCGGCCACTGGCGGGATTGCAATCTACGGATGGCTGGTCACTATCATCGGCGCCCTGGCGCTGTCGATGGTTTATGCCAAAATGTCGTCCTTAGATCCCAGTCCCGGCGGTTCTTATGCCTACGCACGCCGCTGCTTCGGGCCGTTTTTGGGCTATCAAACTAACGTGCTGTACTGGCTGGCATGCTGGATCGGTAATATCGCGATGGTCGTTATCGGCGTCGGCTATCTGAGCTATTTCTTCCCGATTCTGAAAGATCCGCTGGTATTAACGCTTACCTGCGTCGCGGTGCTGTGGATTTTTGTTCTGCTGAACATCGTCGGGCCGAAAATGATTACCCGCGTACAGGCCGTCGCCACCGTACTGGCGCTGGTGCCTATCGTAGGGATTGCGGTCTTCGGCTGGTTCTGGTTTAAAGGCGAAACCTATATGGCGGCCTGGAACGTGAGCGGCATGAATACTTTCGGGGCGATTCAAAGCACGTTGAACGTTACGCTGTGGTCATTCATCGGGGTAGAAAGCGCCTCCGTTGCGGCCGGGGTGGTCAAAAACCCGAAACGCAACGTGCCTATCGCCACCATCGGCGGGGTACTGATCGCCGCCGTCTGCTATGTGCTCTCCACAACGGCGATTATGGGGATGATCCCCAACGCGGCGCTGCGTGTGTCGGCATCGCCTTTCGGTGACGCGGCGCGTATGGCGCTGGGCGATACCGCAGGGGCTATTGTTTCCTTCTGTGCGGCAGCGGGTTGCCTGGGCTCTCTCGGCGGCTGGACGCTGCTTGCCGGTCAAACCGCAAAAGCGGCGGCGGACGATGGTCTCTTCCCGCCGATCTTCGCGCGGGTTAATAAAGCCGGTACGCCAGTGGCTGGGTTGCTTATCGTCGGCGTGCTGATGACTATCTTCCAGTTCAGCAGTATGTCGCCGAACGCTGCGAAAGAGTTTGGTCTGGTCTCCTCCGTGTCGGTTATCTTCACCCTGGTGCCTTATCTTTACACCTGTGCCGCGCTGTTGCTGTTGGGCCACGGCCACTTTGGTAAAGCGCGCCCGCTGTATCTGCTGATTACCTTCGTCGCGTTTGTGTATTGCATCTGGGCGGTCATCGGTTCCGGCGCCAAAGAAGTGATGTGGTCGTTCGTCACGTTGATGGTGATCACCGCGCTGTATGCGTTGAACTACAACCGCATTCACAAAAACCCGTATCCGCTGGATGCGCCGGTTAAACAGGATTGACCACGTGTAGTTAATGTTATCGCAACAGGCCGGATAGCGCAGGTTATCCGGCCACCACCAACATTAAGTTCTTAAGGTTCACTTAATTTTACTTTGTCACGATTAGCGTCACCGAATCGATGGACGCATCAACATGTTAAAGCGCTTTCTTAAAAGACCTGTTCTTGGGCAAATCGCCTGGCTTCTGCTTTTTTCCTTTTATATTGCCGTCTGCCTGAACATTGCGTTCTACAAGCAGGTACTACAAGACCTACCGTTAAACTCGCTGCGCAATGTACTGGTGTTTATTTCCATGCCGGTCGTCGCGTTTAGCGTGGTCAATAGTGTGCTGACGCTGGCCTCATTTATTTGGCTAAACCGACTGCTGGCCTGCGTTTTTATTCTGGTCGGCGCTGCCGCGCAGTATTTTATTTTGACTTACGGCATCATCATCGATCGTTCCATGATCGCCAATATGATGGATACCACGCCCGCGGAAACCTTTGCGCTGATGACGCCGCAAATGGTGCTGACGCTGGGATTAAGCGGCGTTCTGGCAGCCGTGATTGCCTTCTGGGTCAAAATCCGCCCGGCGACGCCGCGCTTACGTAGCGGGCTTTACCGCCTGGCCAGCGTCCTGATCTCTATTTTATTAGTTATTCTGGTCGCCGCCTTTTTCTATAAAGATTACGCCTCGCTATTTCGAAATAATAAACAGTTGATCAAAGCGTTAAGCCCATCGAACAGTATTGTCGCCAGTTGGTCATGGTATTCGCATCAACGGCTGGCGAATTTGCCGCTGGTACGCATTGGCGAGGATGCCCATCGCAATCCATTAATGCTGAAAGGCGATCGCAAAAACCTGACGATTCTCATCGTTGGCGAAACCTCGCGCGGCGATGATTTCTCTCTTGGCGGCTATCCGCGCGACACCAATCCGCGGCTGGCGAAAGACGATGTGATCTACTTCCCGCATACCACCTCTTGCGGTACGGCGACCGCGATCTCCGTTCCCTGCATGTTTTCTGATATGCCGCGCAAACATTATGATGAAGAGCTGGCCCATCACCAGGAAGGGCTGCTGGATATTATCCAGCGCGCGGGGATTAACGTACTGTGGAATGATAATGACGGCGGCTGTAAAGGCGCATGCGATCGCGTTCCGCATCAAAATGTCACCGAGCTAAACCTGCCCGGACAATGTATCGACGGCGAGTGCTACGATGAAGTGTTATTTCACGGTCTGGAAGACTATATCGACCATTTGAAAGGCGATGGCGTTATTGTATTACATACCATCGGCAGCCACGGCCCAACCTATTACAACCGTTATCCACCGCAGTTTAAAAAATTTACCCCAACCTGTGACACTAACGAAATTCAGAACTGTTCCCAACAGCAGTTGATCAACACCTATGATAATACCGTGCTGTACGTGGACTATATTGTAGATAAAGCCATTAACCTGCTGAAATCTCATCAGGATAAATTCACCACCAGCCTGGTCTATCTTTCCGATCACGGCGAATCATTGGGTGAAAATGGCGTTTATTTACACGGTTTGCCGTATTCCATTGCGCCGGATACGCAAAAACATGTCCCGATGCTCATTTGGCTTTCTAAAGATTATCAACAGCGTTATCAGGTGGATCAGGCCTGCCTGCAAAAACGGGCGAGCACGCTAGATTATTCACAGGACAATCTTTTCTCAACCATGCTGGGATTAACCGGCGTACAAACGACGTATTACCAGGCCGCAGATGATATTCTGCAACCGTGCAGGAGACTAAGCGAATGAAGATACTGATTGTTGAAGACGACACGCTATTATTACAGGGGTTAATACTCGCCGCGCAAACCGAAGGCTATGCGTGTGATGGCGTTTCGACAGCGCGTGCCGCCGAGCATAGTCTGGAGTCTGGTCATTACAGTCTGATGGTGCTGGATTTAGGGCTGCCCGATGAGGATGGCCTGCATTTCCTGACGCGAATCCGACAGAAAAAATATACCCTGCCGGTACTCATTCTGACCGCCCGCGATACGCTCAATGACCGCATTACCGGGCTGGATGTCGGCGCAGATGATTATCTGGTTAAACCCTTCGCCCTGGAGGAGTTGCACGCCCGCATCCGCGCGCTGCTGCGCCGCCATAATAATCAGGGTGAAAGTGAACTGACGGTTGGCAATCTGACGCTCAATATAGGCCGCCATCAGGCATGGAGGGATGGACAGGAACTGACCCTGACGCCTAAGGAGTACGCGTTGCTCTCACGGTTGATGCTCAAGGCAGGCAGTCCGGTGCACCGGGAAATTCTTTATAACGATATCTACAACTGGGATAACGAACCCTCGACCAACACTCTGGAAGTGCATATACATAATTTGCGCGACAAAGTCGGCAAGTTGCGCATTCGCACGGTTCGCGGGTTTGGCTACATGCTGGTTGCCACTGAGGAAAGCTAAGTGAGCCTGATGCGTTTTCAGCGAAGAGCGATGACCCTTCGCCAGCGTTTAATGCTGACAATTGGTCTTATTCTGCTGGTGTTCCAGTTAATCAGTACCTTCTGGTTATGGCATGAAAGTACTGAGCAAATCCAATTGTTCGAGCAGGCGCTGCGGGATAATCGCAACAACGATCGCCATATCATGCACGAAATTCGCGAGGCGGTCGCCAGCCTGATCGTCCCCGGCGTATTTATGGTTAGCCTGACGCTGCTAATTTGTTACCAGGCGGTACGGCGTATTACCCGTCCGCTCGCCGAACTGCAAAAAGAGCTGGAAGCGCGGACGGCGGATAATCTGGCGCCGATCGCCATTCACAGCTCCACGCTTGAGATTGAGTCCGTCGTCTCGGCGATCAATCAACTGGTTACGCGTTTGACCACCACGCTCGACAATGAACGCCTTTTTACCGCCGATGTGGCCCATGAGCTACGCACGCCGCTGTCGGGGGTGCGTTTGCATCTGGAATTATTGTCAAAAACCCACAATGTTGATGTCGCGCCGCTTATCGCCCGTCTTGACCAGATGATGGATAGCGTCTCCCAGCTTCTGCAACTGGCGCGCGTGGGCCAGTCATTCTCTTCCGGGAATTATCAGGAAGTAAAACTGCTGGAAGATGTGATCCTCCCCTCCTACGATGAGCTGAACACCATGCTGGAAACGCGCCAGCAAACTCTGTTGCTGCCGGAAAGCGCGGCGGACGTGGTGGTGCGCGGTGACGCGACGTTACTGCGTATGCTGCTGCGAAATCTGGTGGAAAACGCGCATCGCTATAGCCCTGAAGGAACCCATATCACTATCCACATTAGCGCCGACCCCGACGCTATTATGGCGGTCGAAGACGAGGGGCCGGGTATTGATGAAAGCAAATGCGGGAAGCTAAGCGAAGCGTTCGTGCGGATGGACAGCCGTTATGGCGGAATTGGCCTGGGGCTGAGTATCGTCAGCCGCATCACCCAGCTACATCAGGGACAGTTTTTCCTGCAAAACCGTACGGAAAGAACAGGCACCCGTGCCTGGGTGCTGTTGAAAAAGGCATAACAGGCGTTTAATACGTCGTGACCCACACATAGATAAAACTGCTGACAATCAGCACACTACACAGGGTCGTCAAACTTTTATAAATATAGCTTTTCATGACGCTCTCCTCCAAAGGTATGGAGGAGAGTATGCCCGCGAGAGATTAAGCGAACCTTAAGCGCGAAATTTATTCATCGATACGCGGATGTTGCTGTACCAGACGCGAACGTTTGATCTGCAGCTCCGCAATTTCCTGATCGATGTCGTCGATTTTCTGCTCAATATTATCGTAATGCTCGCCCAGAATTTCCTTCGCTTCCTGGATGTCCGACGCCGCTGGCGTTGCGCCTTTTAGCGGACGATTGGCCGTCTCTTTCATGGAAATACCGGTAACCAAGCCTATCACCGCGATGACCATCAAATAATACGCTGGCATCATCAGATCCTGCGAGCTTTCCACCAGCCAGGCCGCCAGCGTTGGCGTCAGACCGGCAATCAATACAGAGATATTAAAAGCCGCCGCCAACGCGCTGTAACGAATATGCGTCGGAAACATCGCCGGCAATGTCGAGGCCATCACCCCGGTAAAGCAGTTCAGAATCACCGCCAGCATCAACAAACCGGCAAAAATCAGGCCAATAACGTTACTGTTAATCAGGATGAAGGCCGGGATCGCCAGCGCAAACAGCGCAATGCTGCCCATAATCACAAATGGACGTCGACCGAAACGGTCGCTCAGCAGCCCCATCACCGGCTGCACAAACAGCATCCCGATCATAATGGCGATGATAATCAACACGCCGTGATCTTCAGAATAGTGCAGGTTATGCGACAGGTAGCTCGGCATGTAGGTGAGTAGCATGTAGTAGGTCACGTTGGTGGCAATCACCAGACCGATACATGACAACAGGCTACGCCAGTGTTTGGTGGCAATCTCTTTAAAGGAGACTTTCGGCCCATCCTGCAACCCTTCGCGGTCGCCCTGCTCCAGTTTATCCACGTGCTGCTGAAACGCTGGCGTCTCTTCCAGCGCATGGCGTAAGTAGAGACCAATAATTCCCAATGGCAGGGCGATAAAGAACGGAATACGCCAGCCCCACTCCAGGAAATTCTCCTCGCCGACAATCGTTGAGATTAAGACCACCACGCCCGCGCCCAACACGAACCCGGCGATGGAACCAAAATCCAGCCAGCTTCCCATAAATCCACGTTTACGATCCGGGGAATATTCCGCGACAAAGATCGACGCGCCGGTATATTCCCCGCCAACCGAGAAGCCCTGCGCCATTTTACACAGCAACAACAGTATTGGCGCCCAGATACCGATCGTCGCGTAAGAGGGGATTAACCCGATACAGAAGGTACTGATCGACATAATCACAATCGTGATCGCCAGGATCTTCTGGCGCCCGTATTTATCGCCGAGCATACCAAAGAATAACCCGCCGAGCGGACGAATCAGGAAGGGAACGGAAAACGTGGCCAGCGCGGCAATCATCTGGACGCTGGGATCGGCGCCGGGGAAAAAGACTTTACCCAACGCGTAGGCAACAAATCCATAAACACCAAAATCAAACCACTCCATCGCGTTGCCCAGCGAGGCGGCGGTAATCGCTTTGCGAAGTTTACCGTCATCAATGATGGTCACATCGCCCAGTGTAATCGGTTTTATTTTTTTCCTTTTCAGCATAGCTGTCCTCATAGGCTAAGCCCTGTAGCGCTATATACGGCGGGCACTGGCATACCGCGCCAGCGTCGCCGTCGAGCGGAGGGAGGGGCGCGAACGCTATCCCTCATACAAGCGTAGCAGGTTTACTTACACTGTCCGGTTACGGACTGTACAACCGAACCTGTTGACGCCTGAATGGGCAGTTAATGACCTTTTTACCCTAACAGGGTTTAAATATGTGATCAACTTCACACATATATGTCAATTCGGTCAAAAGGTGTAAACAAGGACGCCCTAATGCGCTGTGGTGACAGTAAAAAGCGGTTATTCGAGTGTAAACCATTGCTGACTGGCGTGGCGCAGACCCTTTTATAAAAGCGGCAATAGTCCCGACAACGCTAAGGATTTTGTGTATAATTGCGGCCTTTTTCGGCGATCTGCCATTTTTGGGCGCGTTTGCCCCCGCTGACTTTTTGAGGATACCAACATGTCATTACCCCACTGCCCGCAATGTAACTCCGAATATACCTACGAAGATAACGGCATGTTCATCTGCCCGGAATGCGCTCACGAATGGAACGATGCGGAACCCGCTCAGGAGAGCGATGAGCTGATTGTCAAAGACGCCAACGGCAACCTGCTGGCAGACGGCGATAGCGTCACCATCGTGAAAGATCTGAAAGTAAAAGGCAGCTCTTCCATGCTGAAAATCGGCACCAAAGTGAAGAACATTCGTCTGGTTGAAGGCGACCATAACATCGACTGCAAAATCGATGGTTTTGGCCCGATGAAACTGAAATCAGAGTTCGTGAAAAAGAACTGATTTACCGCGTCATTGCCCGGTAGCGCCTGCTTACCGGGCCTGAGCGGCCCTGCCACCGACAATATTGTGCCAATTTCGAACTACACTTAACGAGCATCTCTTACCTGAGGTAACCATCATGCCGTTAAGTCCCTATCTCTCTTTTGCCGGCAACTGTGCCGACGCCATCGCGTATTATCAACAAACGTTAGGCGCAGAACTGCTTTATAAACTCAGCTTCGGTGAAATGCCCCCCTCGGCGGCGGATAACGAAGAGGGCTGCCCGTCAGGAATGCGCTTTCCCGATACTGCTATCGCCCACGCCAACATGCGCATTGCCGGCAGCGATATCATGATGAGTGATGCCAGCGCGTCAGGAACGGCGCATTATTCCGGCTTTACGCTGGTGCTTGATACCCAGGATGTAGCAGAAGGGAAGCGCTGGTTTGATAACCTTGCCGCACAAGGGCAAATCGAAATGGACTGGCAGGAGACCTTCTGGGCGCAGGGTTTCGGCAAGGTCAGCGATCGTTTCGGTGTGCCGTGGATGATTAACGTGGTTAAACATCAGCCTGCCACCTAACTCCCCGGGAGGCTCGCCCTCCCCCTTGCCATCAGAGTGATCTTTGGCTGCACGTTATCCGCCGTTTAGCTGCCATAGAATAAATCATGACGGTAGTTTGCTACAGTCTGGCGAAAGATGGTTGATCCTGATGAAGCGTCGGGAGGACATTATGCCAGTCTGTGAATTACGCCACGCGACAACAGAGGATACCGATTCTGTTTACGCGCTTATCTGTGAGTTACTTAAAAATGAGCTTGATTATCAGGCTTTCAGGGATGGATTCGCCGCTAATTTACTGGACCCCAACGTTCATTATCGTTTAGCGCTGCGCAACGGAGAGGTGGTCGGCATGATCAGCCTGCATATGCAGTTTCATCTCCATCATGCCAACTGGATTGGCGAAATTCAGGAGCTGGTGGTATTACCGCAGATGCGGGGACAAAAAGTTGGCAGTCAGCTTCTGGCCTGGGCAGAAGAAGAAGCACGTCAGGCTGGTGCCGAGCTAACGGAGCTTTCCACAAATATTAAACGCCGCGATGCACACCGTTTTTATCTTCGCGAAGGTTACAAGCAAAGTCATTTTCGGTTTACGAAAGCATTGTGATCTGGCAGCCGTCATCGGGAGATAAGGCATAACGTAATCAGCCATCACCGGGTGAAGTAGCGGAGCCATCTCAATTCTACTGTCGACAAGCCTGGATAAAGGTTAAACGGGCTGACTCGCTTCTTTAGCAAAAATGGCCCTTTTAAGTTGTAGAAATGTAAATTTATTGTCAACGAACTACACTTTTCTCTTTGGCATCACCGGGAGGGTTGCCTGAAAATCCCGGGATGAGGTTTTCTTAGAAGGACAGTGACGTTATGTTCGCAGCAATCATTATCGGTATTTTTATTATCAGCGTCATTTATGCGCATTCACGCGGGGTGGAAAAACAAAAACTTTCCCGTCAGCTCTTTGACCACTCGACGTTTATGGCGCCGATCAATATGTTCATGACTCGCTTCTCAACGTTACCGGCAAAGCAGCCGTACTTTGATACCACGGCATTTCCAGAGCTGCAGAAGCTGACAGAAAACTGGCAGGTGATTCGTGAAGAGGCGCTACGGCTTCAGCATCACATAAAAGCCGCGCAGGCCAATAACGACGCCGGATTCAACACCTTTTTCAAGCGCGGCTGGAAACGGTTTTACCTTAAATGGTATTCCGATGCCCACCCGTCGGCGGAAACGTTATGCCCGATAACGACAAAGCTGGTCAACAGCATCCCCTCTATTAAAGCGGCGATGTTCGCCGAGTTGCCTCCCGGGGCCTATCTGGGAAAACATCGCGACCCCTATGCCGGTTCAGTACGTTACCATCTTGGATTAAGCACACCGAATGACGACCGCTGTTTTATTGAAGTTGATCGACAGCGCCATAGCTGGCGCGACGGCGAAGCCGTCATCTTCGACGAAACCTACGTTCATTGGGCGGAAAATAAAACTGAGCAGACGCGTATTATCCTCTTTTGCGATATTGAGCGCCCAATGAAATGGCGCTGGGCGCAGAGCGTAAACCACTGGGTCGGCGCATCGTTGATGTCCGCCGCCAGTTCGCCAAACGACGAGAACGATCGCACCGGTGCGATTAATCGCATCTTTAAATACGTTCACGCAGCACGCGATGCCGGGCAACGGCTGAAAAAGAAAAACCGCACTCTCTATTACGCGCTGAAATATCTCGTTATTGCCGCTATTTTTGCCGCGATAATCCTTTTCAGCCTCCTCTGAAGCCGGGCCGCGGTATGGCACTGCCTGCCGCGGCCCGTTCTATCCTGGCGTTAGTCTCAACGCGTTCCCTGGCCTTGAGTCTATCCATCCGGGTAATTTCCACTTCAGGCAGAGTCGATTGCCGGATGGCGGCTCCGCCCTATCTGGCCTGCGCTCCGCGTTTCTCCCCATAATAAATGTCATGCGGTATTTTCTTTCGACACGTCAAAACTGACGATAGCCTGTTTTTCGTCAGGGTTTTGAGCAAAATTCGCCCGTAATATCAGGGAAAGCCCATACTAAAAAAGTGGCATAAAACATGCATACTGAGGGCGACAGCGCGTATGCGCGATTTGATTAACTGGAGCGAAACCGATGAAAAAAGTCGTCACGGTTTGCCCGTATTGCGCATCAGGTTGCAAAATCAATCTGGTGGTCGATAACGGCAAAATCGTCCGGGCTGAGGCGGCGCAGGGGAAAACCAACCAGGGTACCCTGTGTCTGAAGGGCTACTACGGCTGGGATTTTATTAATGATACCCAGATCCTGACCCCGCGCCTGAAAACCCCAATGATCCGTCGCCAGCGTGGCGGCAAACTGGAATCTGTTTCCTGGGATGAAGCGCTCAATTACGTCGCTGAACGTTTGAGCGCCATCAAAGCAAAGTACGGTCCGGATGCAATCCAGACAACCGGCTCCTCTCGCGGTACCGGAAATGAAACCAACTATGTAATGCAAAAATTCGCACGCGCCGTTATTGGTACCAATAACGTTGACTGCTGCGCTCGCGTCTGACACGGCCCATCGGTTGCAGGTCTGCACCAATCGGTCGGTAACGGCGCAATGAGTAATGCGATTAACGAAATTGATAACACTGATTTAGTGTTCGTCTTCGGGTATAACCCGGCGGATTCCCACCCTATCGTGGCGAATCATGTGATTAACGCTAAACGCAACGGGGCGAAAATTATCGTCTGCGATCCGCGCAAAATTGAAACCGCGCGCATTGCCGACATGCATATCGCGTTGAAAAACGGCTCGAATATCGCGCTGCTCAACGCCATGGGGCATGTCATTATTGAAGAAAACCTGTACGACAAAGCGTTTGTCGCCAGCCGTACCGAAGGTTTTGAAGAGTACAGCAAGATTGTCGAAGGCTATACGCCGGAGTCCGTCGAAGAGATCACTGGCGTGAGCGCACAGGAGATTCGGCAGGCGGCGCGGATGTATGCCAGCGCGAAAAGCGCAGCGATCTTGTGGGGGATGGGCGTCACCCAGTTCTATCAGGGTGTGGAAACCGTGCGTTCACTGACCAGCCTCGCGATGCTGACCGGCAACCTCGGCAAGCCAAGCGCGGGCGTTAACCCGGTTCGCGGCCAGAACAACGTTCAGGGTGCGTGCGATATGGGCGCGCTGCCGGATACTTATCCGGGCTACCAGTACGTTAAGTTCCCGGAAAACCGCGAGAAGTTCGCTAAAGCCTGGGGCGTAGAAAGTCTGCCTGCGCATACCGGCTATCGCATCAGCGAGCTGCCGCACCGTGCGGCGCATGGCGAAGTGCGCGCGGCGTACATTATGGGTGAAGATCCGCTGCAAACCGATGCGGAGCTCTCTGCGGTACGTAAAGCATTTGAGGATCTGGAACTGGTCATCGTGCAGGATATCTTCATGACCAAAACCGCGTCGGCGGCGGATGTGATTTTACCCTCCACCTCCTGGGGCGAGCATGAAGGCGTCTTCTCTGCGGCTGACCGTGGCTTCCAGCGCTTCTTTAAAGCCGTTGAACCGAAGTGGGACCTGAAAACCGACTGGCAGATTATCGGTGAAATCGCCACCCGGATGGGCTATCCGATGCACTACAACAACACCCAGGAGATCTGGGATGAGTTGCGTCATCTGTGCCCGGATTTCTACGGTGCCACTTACGAGAAAATGGGCGAACTGGGCTATATCCAGTGGCCATGCCGCGACACGTCGGATGCCGATCAGGGAACCTCGTACCTCTTTAAAGAGAAGTTCGATACCCCCAACGGTCTGGCGCAGTTCTTCACCTGCGACTGGGTAGCGCCTATCGATAAACTCACCGAAGAGTACCCGATGGTACTGTCGACGGTGCGCGAAGTCGGCCACTACTCCTGCCGCTCAATGACCGGTAACTGTGCGGCGCTGGCCGCGCTGGCCGATGAACCGGGCTATGCGCAAATCAATACCGCCGACGCCGCGCGTCTGGGCATTGAAGATGAAGCGCTGGTGTGGGTTCATTCGCGCAAAGGTAAAATCATCACCCGCGCGCAGGTCAGCGATCGCCCGAACAAAGGGGCGATTTACATGACCTACCAGTGGTGGATTGGCGCCTGTAACGAGCTGGTGACTGAAAACCTCAGCCCGATTACCAAAACGCCGGAGTACAAATACTGCGCCGTACGCGTTGAGCCGATCGCCGATCAGCGAGCCGCCGAGCAGTATGTGATTGATGAATACAACAAGCTGAAAACCCGCCTGCGCGAAAGCGCAATGGGTTGATCTGCCGGATGGCGGCATCAGAATGCTTTATTCGGCCTGCGTCTACTGTAGGCCTGATAAGATGCATTAGCATCGCCATCAGGCATTTTCCCTATAACAGCCTCCGCCCGGAGGCTGTTTTTTTATCCATACGATCTCTTTATACTGTCTTTTCCGTACCCTAAATAAAATTCAAAATGAAACTACTTCTTGCATTGATGTTGTTTATGACATTCTTTGCCCATGCCGCAGATCCTGAGCCGGGTAGCCAGTATTTGCAGGCAGCAGAGGCAGGTGACAGACGCGCACAATATTTTCTGGCCGACAGTTGGTTGAGCTATGGCGATTTGAACAAAGCTGAATACTGGGCGCAAAAAGCCGCCGACAGTGGCGACGCCGACGCCTGCGCGCTACTGGCGCAAATCAAAATCACTAATCCGGTAAGCCTGGATTATCCCGACGCGAAAAAGCTGGCTGAAAAGGCGGCTAACGCGGGCAGTAAAGCGGGCGAAATTACGCTGGCGCGGATCCTGGTCAACACCCAGGCCGGGCGCCCGGACTACCCAAAAGCCATCTCGCTGCTGCAAAAGGCCTCTGAAGATCTGGATAACGACTCCGCGGTGGATGCGCAAATGTTGCTTGGCCTGATTTACGCCAACGGCGTGGGCATTGCCGCCGATGATGAAAAAGCCGCCTGGTATTTCAAACGCAGTTCCGCCATTTCCCGTACCGGCTATTCAGAATACTGGGCGGGAATGATGTTTTTAAACGGTGAACCGGGCTTTATTGAAAAGAACAAGCAGAAGGCGTTGCACTGGTTGAATCTAAGCTGTCTGGAAGGGTTTGATACCGGTTGCGAAGAGTTCGAAACGCTAACAAATGGCTGATGTTTATTGCCGGATGAACGTAGTCGTTGTAGGCCTGATAAGCGTAGCGCCATCAGGCAACCCGGAGCAGGTTGTCGGGTGGCAGCGTGAACGCCTTATCCGGCCTACATTCTCTTTCGCTGTAGGCCGGATAAGCAAAGCGCCATCCGGCAATCCGTTATTGGGCGGTCTTATCAAATTTGCCCAGCACGTCGCGCTCGTAGGCCAGCGCTTTTTTGCGGTCAAACTTGTGTTCCCACTTGGCGATCACCAGCACCGCCAGCGCATTCCCCACCACATTTAGCGCAGTACGCGCCATGTCGAGGATACGGTCGACACCGGCGATAAACGCCAGCCCTTCCAGCGGAATGCCCACGCTGCCCAGCGTCGCCAGTAACACCACGAAGGAAACGCCAGGCACGCCGGCAATCCCTTTCGACGTCACCATCAGCGTCAGCACCAGTACAATTTCCTGCCACAGCGACAGGTCGATACCGTATAGCTGCGCGATAAAAATGGCGGCGATGCTCTGGTATAACGTGGAGCCGTCGAGGTTAAATGAGTAACCGGTCGGTACCACGAAACTGGTGATAGAGGCTGGTGCGCCGTAAGCTTCCATCTTCTCGATAATGCGCGGCAGCACGCTCTCGGAGCTGGCGGTCGAGTACGCCAGAATCAATTCATCTTTCAGAATGCGAATCAGAATCCAGATACTTAACCCGCACAGGCGCGCCACGATGCCCAGCACTACAAGCGCAAAGAAGATAATGGCAAAGTGTACCAGCAGCACCAGTTTCGCCAGCGGCCACAGCGACGCGAAACCAAAATTCGCCACCGTGACGGCGATCAGCGCAAAAACGCCCACTGGCGCATAGCGCATCACCATATGGGTGACTTTAAACATGGTCTCAGAGATGGAACGAAATACCGTCACCAGCGGTTCGCGGTGCGTTGCCGGCAGGGATGACAACCCCAGTCCAAACAGGACCGAGAAAAAGATAATTGGCAGCATATCCCCTTTGGCCATCGATGCGATGATATTGGTCGGCACCAGCGACAGTATCGTCCCCATCAGCCCATGCGCATGACTTTGTACTTCCGCCGTGGTGTTCTGGTATTTCGAAATATCGACGGTCGCCAGTTGCGACATATCAATGCCTGAGCCTGGCTGAAAGACATTCGCCAGCGTAATGCCGAGGATAATCGCCACCGTAGTGATCAGTTCAAAATAGAGAATGGTTTTGGCGCCGATACGGCCTAGCTGTTTTGCATCGCCAACGCCGGCGATGCCGACAATCAGAGTCGAGATCACGATCGGCACGACGATCATTTTAATCAGATGGATAAAGATATCGCCAGCAGGCGACAGCAGGTTGGCAATCAGCCATTCACGACTGTCACTGTGATAATGCAGATAGCTGCCCAACAGAATGCCCAGCACCATAGCCAGCAAAATTTGCCAGGCCAGGCTGACTTTCAAATTTTTCATAACAACAGACTTCCTCGATGAAGCGTTGCTCTCCGCCGAAAGCATGAGAGCAATACATACTGAAAGGGTATGATTTGTGTTGCGTTGGTTTGTAGAGTTTTTTAACGCGCATAATCAGTATCATTTGCATAGCGTCTTGCGCAACCCTTTCATAACAGGGCTTTTGGCTGTTTTTATGCATAATAACGCGAGTTTATGGCGTTAATGATGAATAACTATTTGTTATGGAAAGTTTTTTACTTCGTCAAAAACGAATAATACACTGAGGTAATTAATTTTTACTTGTGTCTCATTCGCCGTTTTTTTAAACAGCACACATGACAAAAGTCACAAAAAAGAAAAAATTATTTCTGCCGATTTTGTAACAATTTAGCCAAATTAATGGCCTCTACCAGCTGCGCGCGGTTCACTCGCGGCGAGTTGGCATCCAGTAAGGTTTGCCACAGCGACACGGCTTGCGCATAATCCGCCTGCATAAACGCATCCGCCGCCAGCAGCATCTGCGCGGTCACTTCTGTCGCATCCAGCGCTAACGCTTTATTAATCATTTCACGCGTCGCAGGCGTCATATGTTGCCCGGCCTGGTAATACAGCACCGTTGCCAGCGCGGCGAAAAGCTGCGCGTTATCGCCTCGCAGACGCAACGCCTGACGATATGCCAGCAGCGCATTGTCATACGCATTGCGATAGAGATAATACTCGCCCAGCCGCGCCCATTGCTCGCTATCCTGCGGATTGGCGCGGATTTTTTCTTGCAGCCTGGAAAGCTGCGCCTCTGGCGTTTGCGGGTTCGTAAAGTCACGTAGCGGATCGGCCAGACGCTGTTGCTCGCTACGCACAGCCTGCCATTTCGGCGTCAACAGATAGCCGCCGACACAGGCAGCCACCATCAACACCGCCGCAGCCGCCAGACGCTTTACGGGCATGGGACGTAACGGCGCAGTGGAGTGTTCAGACTGGCTCATTGTTCCCCCTTTTCTGCGTGCTGACGCTTTCTCACCCGCCAGACTACCACGCCCACCAGCAATAACAGCAGGTACGGCAGCGTCCACAACAGCAGCGTTTGCTCATTCAACGGTGGGTTGTAGCGTACGAAATCACCATAACGGTCGGTCATCCAGGCGGTGATTTCCGCTTCGCTTTTACCTTCGGCCACCATGCTGTAAACCTGATGGCGCATACTGACCGCCACGGGCGCATTGGATTCCAGCAAATTCTGGTTCTGACACTGCGGACAGCGCAGTTGACCGGCAATAGACAGCGCTTTTTCCTGCTGTTGCGGATTGTCAAAGCGCCAGGTATCCACCACCTGGGCGTGGGTGGCGAAGGTGATTAAAAACAGGACGATCGTTAAGAGTAAAAACTTTCTGCCGGATGGCGCTACGCTTATCCGGCCTACGGTTTGCGCATCCTGTAGGCCGGATAAGGCGTTTACACCGCCATCCGGCAACGCTGTGAGTAATTTACGCGTCACGCTTCCTCCCCCGCCATCCGCTCAACAGCGCTCCACACACCATCAACAATCCCCCACCCCAGATCCAGCGCACGCCGGTCTGCACGTATAAGCGCATGGCGTAACGATCCGGTCCGGTTTTTTCGCCCATCACTGCGTACCAGTCATGTAGCAGGTTCCAGTGAATCCCCGGCTCCATCATCTGTTGACGACGCGCGGCATAGAAGCGCCTTTCAGGCTGCAGGCTGCCAATGCGTTTTTCATTCCGCCACAACGTGATCAGCGCTTTTTCACTGGTGTAGTTGCCTTTGGCTTCCAGATCCAGACGCTCGAAACGAAAGGTATAGCCCGCCAGTACTACCTGCTGACTGGGGCTGAGGTTAAGGCTGATTTCATGCCGACTACCGCTGGAAACCATGATCCCGGCGGCGAAGATAAATACGCCCGTATGCGCCAGCAATGCCGGAAGCTGACGATGCACAGAGACTTTGCGGCTTCTGATTGTCGCCAGTACGATAACCACCAGCATCAGCAGACCAAACGGCAGCGTGACGCGATTAAAATAGGGCGCGCCCACCGAAAGCCTTCCCCAGCCCATCAAACCATAAATCATGGGGTAGAGCGTCCCGACCAGCACGATCAACAAGACGGCGCTAAAGAGCAGCAGCGTCGTCAGAATGAGCGTTTCGCACTTTCCGCCGCCCAAACGCGCCGCCGGATACGGCTCCCGCGCCCGCCAGCCGTACAGAGCAAGCGATGCCAGACTTAACGCGGCAAAAAGGGTAAACAGCGGCACCGCGCGCACGTTATCCAGCGCAAAAGCATGGACGGAGAGCAGAATGCCGGAACGCACAATCAGCGTTCCCAGCAACGAGAGGATCAGCGTCAGTATCGCCAGCAGCAACGACCAGTGACGGAAGCTCCCGCGCTGGCGGCTGACATACAGACTGTGCAGCAACGCGCTGGCGGCAAGCCACGGCAACAATGAGGCATTTTCCACCGGGTCCCAGAACCACCAGCCGCCCCAGCCCAGTTCGCAATACGCCCACCACGATCCGAGAATGATCCCCAGCGTCAGAGCGCACCAGCCGGGTAACGCCCAGCGCCAGCACACCCAGGCGGTTGCCGCGTTAAAGCCGCCGCACAGTAGCGAGGCCAGCGCTACGCTCGCCGCGGTCATCAGGCCGCCATAACCCAGATAGAGCAGCGGCGGATGTAAGATCAGCCCCAGATGTTGCAGCATGGGATTAAGGTCGCGCCCTTCCATGGCGGGAGGGAAAATACGCAGGAACGGATCGGACCACAGCACAATAAATAGCAGCAGCGAAGCCATAATGAGGGACAAGATGCTCAGGGTCAGCGGAAAAAGCGCGTCAGATTCATGCCGGGAGCGCCAGGCGAATAGCGCCGTCCACCCCGAAAGAAGCAGCGCCCACAGCAGGAGCGAGCCTTCATGACCGCCCCATACCGCCGCCAGTTTCAGTCCCCATGACAACTGACTATGGCTATGCTGCGCAACATAAACGACCGAAAAATCGCTGGTCAGAAAACAGCTAACCAGAATCGCAAACGCCAGTAGCAGCAGCGTGAACGCCGTCCACGCACCGCAGGTCGTCAGGCGCATGACGCCGCGCCAGTGCAGCCCCATCCCGCACCACGTCGCCAGCGGGGTCAACACGTAGACCCCGAGACTCAACAACAGCGCCAGAAATCCGGCTTCAGGAAGGAAGATGTCCAGATTATGCAACCGTTAGCTGTCCCGCATAAAGAATGAAAAAGCGCAGCAGCAGCACGCCGGTCAAACTGGCGCCGCAAACGGCCAGCACGCCGTGAAACGTGACGCTACGGTTTGCCCAGGGTTTCAGCAACAGCGGGATAATCAATCCCAGCCCTACGACCCCAAGCCAGAACCACCAGCTCCAGAATCCGCCGCCCAGCGCCGCCGCCAGCGCGCGCATTTTGCCGTCATCGCCCAGCGCCAGCCCGATAAAAAAGGCCGCCAGCAGGAAGATCTCCAGCCATACCACTGGGGTTTCCATGCGATGTACAAAGCGCGCCTCGGTGCTGTGCGGGTTGCTACGATGGCGTAACGCCATAGCAATCAGCGCCACCGCCGCGCCGGAGGAGATGCCGGAGAACAGGAACAGCACCGGCAGGATCGGGTTATTCAGGAACGGATAGGATTTCAGCGCCGACAGCAGAAAGCCGGTGTACGCCCCGAGCAGAACCGCCAGTACCAGCATTAACGTCTCCAGCGCGCGATGAAACGGCGTTATTAGCGCCAACACTTTCTGCACGATCCCTAACCGCGGCAGCCAACGCTGTTGCAGGGCAATCACCTCTTTTTCAAAGATTTTCGCCAGCCACAGCACTAACACCACCATGTACAACTGGAACAGCATCACCCCCATCGACATCACCGAGGTAAAGCTGTAGTGGAACATCAGCTTCCAGAAGGTCCACGGACGCGTCAGGTGGAAGACCAGAATCAGCAGACCAAGAATAATCGCCCCCGGCCCTAACACCAGCGTAGTGCGCAACAGCGTGCTGTCCGAACCGCCCGCCTCCGGATGGAAGCGGCGCAGCAGAATCGCCAACGTAACCAGTCCGGCGGAGATGCCAATCAGGAACAGATAGATGGCGATGGGCCAGTCCCACACCAGTGATGCAAAATGAAATGCAGAAGCGGATGTCATTGGCTCACCTCCCCATAGTTAAAGGGAACGCGGTAGACCTTCGGTTTTGTGCCCAGCGCCAGCTTGTAACGATAGGTGGTTTTCTGCCGCAACAAACGGGAAATATCGCTGTTGGGATCGTCCAGATTACCAAACGTCAGCGCCTTCGTCGGGCATGACTCAACGCAGGCGGGCTGTTTGCCCGCTTTCAGGTTGGTTTTCCGGCAGAAATCGCATTTATCCGCCGTCTTACTGACCGGATGGATAAAGCGCACGCGGTAGGGACACGCGGCAATGCAGTACTGGCAGCCGACGCAAAGGTCCGGATTCACGTCGACAATACCGCTGGCGGCATCGCGGAATGATGCCCCCGTCGGGCAGACGTCAACGCAGGGGGCATGGTCGCAATGCTGGCACGAGTGGCGGAAGAAGCGATATTTCACATCAGGAAACGTCCCCTGCGGCTCGCTGCGAATAATCGTCAGGCGCGATACGCCTTCCGGCACGTTGTTGACTTCCCGACAGGCATCCATGCAGGCCGTGCAGCCGATGCATAATGACTCATCGTGTACCATGCCATAACGCACGCCGTTAATATTCAACGTGTTCGCTACAACGCGTCCTGCCATCCCACTGACCGCCGCCAGCGCGCCGACGCGGGTAATAAATTGACGTCGGGTGCAACTCATGGCTGCTCCTTAAGCAACGGAACGGACGCCGGGTTAAAGTGCGGGTTAGTACGCTGATCGCTGTGGCAATCCACGCATATTTTGATCCGCCCTTTCTCGCTTAGCGTCTGCATCGTGTCTTGCTGCGGATGCAGGGAATGGCAACTGGCGCAGGTCACTTTAGTAACATGAACATCGTGCGGCCAGAACGCTTTTTGCAGTTGTTCAGGCAAGTGGCAGGACATACAGACGCTGTTCTGCTGCTCTACCGTATACATCGGGTCGTTAAAACGCATCACATCTTTCACCCCTTCACGGTGGTGAAGCGACGGTTGACCGTGGCAGTTGGTACAGGTTATCGGCAATTTATTGTTCGGGTTGATAGCGCCCGTATGTTTACCGTGCATACCTTCGGTGTCCGGTTTGTGACAGTCCAGACAGGCAGCATCCGGATTACGCTGCTGGGTGACCGTCCAGCGTTGATCCGACTCCTGCTGCGTTGGCGTGGCAGTGATTCCACTCAGGCTCCAGAACAGGCCTGACGCCAGCACCCCAGCAGTTAATAACGAACGTAATACGCTCATATTCACTCCGTTGAGTTATCCGCCCCTTACGGGGCGGAATGGGGTTATTGGCTTAACAGACCGTTTTTACGCGCCTGATCTTCCCACTGCGGAATCACCGTTTTGATGAAGTCCTGCTTCTCCGCGTTGATTTGTTGCATATTCAAACCAATCGCTTTCTGCGCCTTCTCTTTCGTCGAAATATCCGGCAGCGGAATTTCATGGGTAATGCCTTTGGTCGCCAGCAGTCGCGCCAGTTTAGTTCGGGCATCCGCGGCTTTATCCATCGCACTGCCTAACATCCGTAGACCTTCTTCCGGGGCATGCATATGAATACCGTGTGACGCAATCGCCAGATCCCAACGCCACTGCGCGTGGCGAATATCGTTCAGAATCGGTTTCATTTCCGCGTCTGTCGCCCCCGCATCCCATGCGGCTTTCGCTTCGAAGTGCGCATGTACCAGCTGATCTTCAACCTTGATTTTCAGGTCATGAATCGCCTGTTTACGCTCGGCGACCACTTTTTGCAGGGACGCTTTGTCCTGGGTGTGGCAGTTGGCGCAGGTTTGCGCGAAATTGTCGAACGGGTTGCCGATTTTATGGTCGGTGTAGAGCTTGCCTTCGGCGTTCTGTACTTTCGGCATGTGGCAGTCGATACAGGTCACGTTGTTCTTACCGTGAATGCCCGCGCTCCAGGTTTCATATTCCGGGTGCTGCGCTTTGAGCATCGGGGTTTTCGACAGAGAGTTAGTCCAGTCAGAGAAGGCGATAGTGTCGTAGTATTGCTCCATATTTTCGACCTTCATGCCCTCATCCCACGGGAACTTAACGGCTTTGTTTTTACCGTCAAAGTAGTACTCCACGTGGCACTGGCCGCAGACCATCGATTGCTGATCAAATCGTCCCGCTTTATCAAACGGTTTGCCGATAGCCTCCATCGCCCGTTCGGCATAGGGGCGCGACAACGTTAACGCTGGCTTCCCCTGGGCGAAATCGTCCGACGCGGTGTTATGACAGTCGGCACAGCCCAAATCGTTGACAATTTCCGGGCCGCCTCGCGCCCATTTGCCATGGAAGTAGCCGTCTTCGCCTTCTTGTTGGATAAGGCGCGCGACATCGGGGCTTTTACAACTCCAGCAGGCCATCGGCAGCGGGCCGTCTTCCGCCGTTTTTGGCGCGCCGGTACGCAGTGTTTCGCGCACGTCAGTTACCGCATACGCGTGGCCGCGTGGTTTGTTGTAATCACGGGAGAAGGGATAGCCCGCCCACAGGATCACCAGACGAGGGTCTTCCGCCAGCGCATCTTCACGGGCAGACTGTTCTGACGTCGCTTTCCATGACTGATATTGGTCGGGGTGTTGAGGCGCGAACATTTCATTTTTCGCTTCAACAGTAACGGTTTTTGCGGATTCAGGCGTTTGCTCAGCGTAAACAGAGGTAATGAAGAAAAAAGGAAATATAAGGCTGAAGAAACGGCGTGCGCGTAGTGTTTTCCTTGCCATAGAGGTCTCATCCAGATTGCGCCATTATCTTTAATGGCGATTTTTTATCGTTTTCCATAACAGCAACCGCACAAATACTGTTATTACATTGATCTCCTCTATGTGTAACAAATAACCACACTCAAAATGTTGTCTTTAATCAATTGTAAGTGTATGTAAAATACCACTTTAGAGTTAGTAACCTGGACAAAACTCCCTCTCTTTTCTGATTTCCGGACACGGATCACTTTTTTAAAAAATTTCATATAACGTCATGTTATCCCGAAAATTTATCTAATTTTGCGGGACACAATCAAAAAATAGATTGCTGCTTATTTGCACAGTTCCCTTTTTGCGTGATCTGTCGCCCAAATACTAAACAAAACTTATTAAGACCCTACATTTAACGTTTATGCGACATATTATTAACATCCTACAAGGAGAACAACAGCATGAGCCAAACACATAAACACGCCATTCCCGCCAACATTGCGGATCGTTGCCTGATAAATCCAGAGCAGTATGAGACTAAATATAAACAGTCTATTAACGACCCCGATACGTTTTGGGGCGAACAGGGAAAAATTCTCGATTGGATCACGCCGTACCAAAAAGTGAAAAACACCTCCTTTGCGCCAGGCAATGTGTCGATTAAATGGTACGAGGACGGCACGCTGAATCTGGCGGCGAACTGTCTTGACCGCCATTTGCAGGAAAATGGCGATCGCACCGCCATTATATGGGAAGGCGATGACGCGTCGCAGAGTAAACATATCTCTTATCGCGAACTGCATCGCGATGTCTGCCGTTTCGCGAATACACTGCTGGATCTGGGCATTAAAAAAGGCGATGTGGTAGCGATTTATATGCCGATGGTGCCGGAAGCGGCGGTGGCAATGTTGGCCTGCGCCCGCATCGGCGCGGTGCATTCGGTGATCTTCGGGGGCTTCTCGCCGGAAGCCGTCGCCGGACGCATTATCGACTCCAGCTCGCGGCTGGTGATCACCGCTGACGAAGGTGTACGTGCCGGACGCAGTATCCCGCTGAAAAAGAATGTCGATGACGCGCTGAAAAACCCGAATGTCACTAGCGTTGAGCATGTGATCGTCCTGAAGCGCACCGGCAGCGACATTGACTGGCAAGAAGGCCGCGACCTGTGGTGGCGCGATTTGATTGAAAAAGCCAGCCCTGAGCACCAGCCTGAAGCGATGAATGCCGAAGATCCGCTGTTTATCCTTTATACCTCCGGCTCCACCGGCAAGCCGAAAGGCGTGCTGCACACCACCGGCGGCTATCTGGTCTACGCCGCGACCACCTTTAAGTATGTCTTTGATTATCACCCTGGCGATATTTACTGGTGTACCGCCGATGTGGGTTGGGTGACGGGGCACAGCTATCTGTTGTATGGCCCGCTGGCCTGCGGCGCGACCACCTTAATGTTTGAAGGCGTGCCGAATTGGCCAACGCCCGCTCGCATGTGCCAGGTGGTCGACAAACACCAGGTCAACATTCTTTATACCGCCCCGACGGCCATCCGCGCGCTGATGGCGGAAGGCGATAAAGCCATTGAAGGCACCGACCGTTCTTCACTGCGCATTCTGGGTTCCGTCGGCGAGCCGATCAATCCCGAAGCGTGGGAATGGTACTGGAAGAAGATCGGCAAGGAAAAATGTCCGGTCGTCGATACCTGGTGGCAGACTGAAACAGGCGGTTTTATGATCACGCCGCTACCAGGCGCTATCGAACTGAAAGCCGGTTCCGCCACCCGTCCTTTCTTTGGCGTACAGCCTGCGCTGGTGGATAACGAAGGCCATCCGCAAGAAGGCGCGACGGAAGGCAATCTGGTCATCACCGATTCCTGGCCGGGCCAGGCGCGCACTCTGTTCGGCGATCATGAACGTTTTGAGCAGACCTATTTCTCTACCTTTAAGAATATGTATTTCAGCGGCGACGGCGCGCGTCGCGATGAAGACGGCTATTACTGGATCACCGGTCGCGTGGATGACGTGTTAAACGTCTCCGGCCACCGTCTGGGTACGGCGGAAATCGAATCGGCGCTGGTGGCGCATCCGAAGATCGCCGAAGCGGCGGTGGTGGGTATTCCACACGCTATCAAAGGCCAGGCGATTTACGCTTATGTGACGCTCAACCACGGCGAGGAGCCGTCGCCAGAACTGTACGCGGAGGTGCGCAACTGGGTACGTAAAGAGATTGGCCCACTGGCGACGCCGGACGTGCTGCACTGGACCGATTCACTGCCAAAAACCCGTTCCGGCAAAATTATGCGCCGCATTTTGCGCAAAATCGCGGCGGGCGATACCAGCAATCTGGGCGATACCTCGACTCTCGCCGATCCTGGCGTGGTGGAGAAACTGCTCGAAGAGAAGCAGGCCATCGCGATGCCATCATAACCATAAATGCCGGATGGCAACGCGAAAGCGTTTTATCCGGCCTACGACCCTACCCCTGCCCTCTCTCAAACCGGGAGAGGGAAATATAAAAAACCCTCCCCCAAAGGATTTCGTGTTACAGGAAGGCGGCAAGCGAGCACACCCTCAGCAGCATAGTTCACTATGTGGCTGGGGCGCGCGAGTGCGGCCAACGCGCCTGTAGCGCGAAAGACGCAGGGGGACCTCTGGAGAGCTCTGTGATGAATGACCAAATTTATCAGCGGATAGAAGACAGTGCGCGTTTCAGGGAATTAGTTGAAAAACGGCAACGGTTTGCCACGATTCTGTCGGTTATCATGCTGGCGGTTTATATCAGCTTTATTTTACTGATCGCCTTCGCGCCTGGCTGGCTGGGCACGCCTCTACATGCGGGAACCAGCGTCACCCGAGGAATTCCCATTGGCGTCGGGGTGATTGTGATTTCTTTTGTGTTAACCGGAATTTATATCTGGCGGGCGAATGGCGAATTCGATCGTCTTAATAACGCCGTACTGCATGAGGTGAAAGCATTATGAAGAGAGTTCTGACGGCGCTCGCCGCCGCACTCCCCTTCGCCGCTCATGCGGCGGATGCCATTAGCGGCGCGGTTGAACGCCAGCCCACCAACTGGCAGGCGATTATCATGTTTTTGATTTTCGTCGTGTTTACGCTCGGTATTACCTACTGGGCCTCTAAACGCGTACGTTCCCGTAGCGACTACTACACCGCAGGCGGCAATATCACCGGGTTCCAGAACGGCCTGGCGATTGCCGGCGACTATATGTCTGCCGCGTCATTTCTCGGCATTTCCGCTCTGGTGTTTACCTCCGGTTATGACGGGCTGATCTATTCGCTGGGCTTCCTTGTCGGCTGGCCAATCATCCTGTTTTTGATTGCCGAGCGCCTGCGTAATCTGGGACGTTATACTTTTGCTGACGTTGCCTCTTATCGCCTGAAACAGGGGCCAATCCGTATTCTTTCGGCCTGTGGCTCCCTGGTAGTGGTGGCGCTTTATCTCATCGCCCAAATGGTCGGCGCCGGTAAACTGATTGAACTGCTGTTCGGCCTCAACTATCACATCGCCGTGGTGCTGGTCGGCGTACTGATGATGATGTACGTGCTGTTCGGCGGGATGCTGGCGACAACGTGGGTGCAAATTATCAAAGCCGTCCTGTTGCTGTTTGGCGCCAGTTTTATGGCCTTTATGGTGATGAAACACGTCGGCTTTAGCTTCAATAATCTGTTTACCGAAGCCATGGCGGTACACCCGAAAGGCACGGCGATTATGAGCCCAGGAGGATTGGTGCAAGATCCGATTTCGGCGTTGTCGTTGGGTCTGGGACTGATGTTCGGCACCGCCGGCTTGCCGCATATTCTGATGCGTTTCTTTACGGTCAGCGATGCCCGCGAAGCGCGCAAGAGCGTGTTCTATGCCACCGGTTTTATGGGCTATTTCTACATTCTGACCTTTATTATCGGCTTCGGCGCTATCATGCTGGTGGGGGCGAATCCCGCCTATAAAGATGCGGCGGGCGCGCTGATTGGCGGCAATAACATGGCGGCGGTGCATCTGGCCAACGCGGTAGGCGGCAACCTGTTCCTCGGCTTTATTTCGGCAGTGGCGTTTGCCACCATTCTGGCGGTGGTCGCCGGTCTGACGCTGGCGGGCGCATCGGCGGTGTCGCATGATTTGTACGCTAACGTGTTCCGCAAAGGCGCAACCGAACGTGAAGAGCTGAAGGTGTCGAAAATCACCGTCCTGGTGCTGGGCGTGATCGCCATTATCCTCGGCGTCCTGTTTGAAAATCAGAACATCGCCTTTATGGTGGGCCTGGCATTTGCTATCGCCGCGAGCTGCAACTTCCCCATCATTCTGCTTTCCATGTACTGGTCAAAACTGACCACGCGCGGCGCTATGCTGGGCGGCTGGTTAGGTTTACTGACAGCGGTGGTGCTGATGATTCTTGGCCCTACCATTTGGGTGCAGATCCTCGGCCACGAAAAAGCGATCTTCCCGTATGAGTATCCGGCGCTGTTCTCTATCAGCGTGGCGTTCCTGGGGATCTGGTTCTTCTCGGCCACCGATAACTCGGCAGAAGGCAACCGTGAACGTGAGCAGTTCCGCGCTCAGTTTATCCGCTCCCAAACGGGATTCGGCGTACAACAAGGGCGTGCGCATTAATCTTACCGTTTCCTCCGGCCCTGTGGGTCGGAGGAAAATCAGAACATCACCCTCGCCACCAGCGGGGCTGCCAGCACCATCACCACGCCGGACAGCATCATTACCAGACTGGCGACGACGCCCTCCTGCTGACCAAGTTCATAGGAACGCGCCGTGCCTGCCCCATGTGACGCCGCGCCGAATCCTGCCCCTTTTGCCATGCCTTCCCGGATAGAGAGACGCAAAAATAGCGCGTCGCCGACCGCCATGCCAAACACGCCAGTGACGACCACGAACAGCGCCACCAGATCCGGCTGCCCGCCCAGGGGTTCTGCCGCCGCCAGCGCAAATGGCGTGGTAACGGAACGTACCGCCAGACTACGCTGAATCTCATCCGATAACGTGAACAGACGCGCCAGCCAAACGGAACTGGTGACCGCCACCACCGTCGCCGTCACTACGCCCGCGGTGAGCGACATCCAGTGACGTTTGATAATCGCGAGGTTATCGTACACCGGCACCGCAAAGGCAATAGTCGCCGGGCCGAGCAGCCACAATAGCCAGTGCGATTCACCAATGTAGTTTTGCCAGGAGATATGACCGAACACCAGCATTAACACCAGCAGTGCCGGCGTCAACACTAATGGCATCAACGGCAATTTGCGAAAACGGCGATACAGACGCTTATTGGCGAAGTAAATCCCCAGTGTAATCACCAGACACAGTACGCTTAACTGAACGTTATTCACGGTTTAGCCTGCTCATCTCATAGCGATACACTTTATCCACCACCCACGCCGTCGCGCCGAGTACCATTAAGGTACTGATCGCTATCACCGAGAAAATGCGCCAGCCGTCCACCAGTAACAGATGGGCATAGTTCACTACCGCCACGACGGCGGGAACAAAGAATAACAGCATCTCCGCCAGCAGCCAGCGTGCGCCTGCGCGTACCCAGCTAAGCGGAATAATCCGGCAAACGATCAGCGCCAACATAAGCACCATGCCGACCAGATTCGCGGGCAACGGCAGGTGCAGCCAGGAGACAAGATATTGGGAAAAAATGAATAAACCTGCATAGAGCAGTACCTGAACCGGTACCTGGAGTCGTTGCACAACGGCAGGCGTAACGCGGCTTATCGCCACAGCCATGAGGGAATGTCCTGAAAAATAATACGGAGCGCCAGTATAGAGAACCTCCGCCACGGGCAGAAATGAATTAAAATCATTGCAGGCATAGTCGGAAGGAATAATCATGGATATCAGAACGCTGCGTTATTTTGTCGAGGTGGTGCGCCAGCAAAGTTTCACCCGCGCAGCGGAGAAGTTATTTGTCACCCAGCCCACCATTAGCAAGATGCTGAAAAATCTTGAAGATGAGCTTAACTGTACGTTACTGATCCGCGACGGACGTAAGTTATTGCTGACCGATACCGGACGCGTGGTGTTTGAACGCGGTCTGGCGATCCTCGCTGAGTTTCGCCAGTTAGAGGCTGAGTTGAGCGATATTAACCATCTCAATAAGGGCGTGCTGCGGCTGGGTATTCCCCCGATGGTCGGCATGTTGATGGCCGGGCCAATCAGTTTGTTTCGACAACGTTACCCTGGCGTTGAACTCAAAATTTCGGAGTTTGGCGGCCTGACGGTACAGCAGGCGGTAATGAATGGCGAGCTGGATGTTGCGATGACCGCGCTCCCGGTGGAAGAAGCGAGCGGGCTGACGACATTATCGCTGTTCAGCCATCCGCTGTGCGTGCTGGTTCCCCGTTCCGGTCAGTGGACAACCTGCGACTCCATCGCGCCTGAAGCTCTGGCGGAGCATCCTCTTCTTATCTATAACGAAGACTTTGCCCTGAGCCGCCAGTTGATGACCTTATTTAGCCAGCATGACGTAAAACCACGGATTGCCGTGCGCAGCGGGCAATGGGATTTTCTCGCCGCCATGGTGCAAGCGGGCGTCGGTATCGCCATTTTGCCGGAGCCGATTTGTCAGCGTCTGGATAAGGCCACGCTGCGCTGGCTACCGCTGGAAAGCGATCTCCGCTGGCAGTTAGGCATGATTTGGCGAGAGGGCGTGTATCTGTCGCACAGCGCCCGGGCATGGTTAACTTGTTGCGAAGGGTTTTGGCTGAAACAACCGTAAACCATGGGTTAAAACCCTTGCCGGATGGCGGCGCAAGCACCTTATCCGGCCTACTTGTAGGCCCGGTAAGCATGGCGCCACCGGGCCACAAGGACTACTGATTTTCTATCAGTAGCGCTTCCATCAAATCCAGGTCGTGCAGCAGCTTTTGCAATGTTTCATTGCTGATTTCTCGCGTGGCGCGCAGATGATACAACTCGGCGCGTTCGGAACGCAGCGCCGCCAGACGGAAACGTCGCTCCAGGTTTTCTTCCTGTATGGAGCTTTCGACATCGTTTCGCCCATCGGCACGGCGACGCAAGTTACCAATGACACGCGAGCTTACTTCAGTAAGCAACTGATTATCGATGTTTTCTTCGGTATCCGCCGCCAGACGCTCTTCCATTTTCTGAATGGCGACAATCGCCACTTCCGCCGTCGCCGCGCGGGCGATACGCTCCTCTTTCAACTGTTGCGCATGATCGGCGACTTCCAGATGTTGCAACAGCAGCGGCAGCATGATCACGCCGACAAACAACGAGAACAGAATGACGCCAGCCGCCAGGAATACCAGTTCATAACGCGCCGGAAATCCGCTGCCATCCGGCAAAAGTAACGGTATAGAGAGCACACCAGCCAGGGTGATCGCCCCACGAACGCCAGCGAAGGAGGCAATCAGAATTTCACGCGACGTCCAGCTGGCGAACTCCATCGGTTTCTTCTTCAAAAAGCGCAGGCTGAACTTTTTCATGGTCCACAGCCAGCCGAAGCGAACCAGCATCAATGCCGCATAAATCAGCACGATATCGGTAAAAAGCATCCAGGTTTCGACATTCGGGTCAGCTTCCGCCGCCGCCAGCGAAGATTCCAGAATACCCGGCAATTGCAGTCCCAACAGCAGAAAGACCATACCGTTAAAGACAAATTCCAGCATCGCCCAGGTACTGTTCGCGCGCAAACGCATTGCCAGCGGCGCGCGGCGCATTACGCCAGAACGGGTGATGGTCATCCCGGCGGCAACCGCGGCCAGGATGCCTGAGACGCCAATATGTTCGGCAATCAGGTAAGACGCGAAGGGCAGAAGAAACAGCAGGACGATTTGCGTCGCGGGCTCATCGCCGCCCCAGCGGCTCAAAAAACGCAGCGAGCGGCCATACAGCCAACTGACCACAAAACCCGCCAGAATACCGCCGATAGCGACCTTAAAAAATTCCAGCGTCGCGCCGCCGACGGTAAAGACCATCGTCCCCATCGCCACCGCGACGGCGAATTTCAGCGATACCAGACCGGAGGCGTCGTTCATTAACGCCTCTCCCTGCAGAATGCCCATGATTTTTTTCGGGATGCGCCCCTCGCCCACAATTCCGGAGAGCGCTACCGCATCGGTCGGCGACAGCACGGCGGCCAGCGCAAAGGCGGGGATCAGCGGAATGCCGGGCACCAGCCAATAAATCAGGAAGCCGATTCCCACGACCGTTACCAGGACCAGCGCCAGCGCCAGCCCGAAAATCTCTCGTCCATGCTCAAGAAATTCACGGGTCGGCGTCTTCCAGCCATCCGCAAACAGCAGCGGCGGAATAAACAGCACCAGGAAGAGTTCCGGATCGAATTCCACATGCAAACCAAACGTCGGCCACGCCAACAGCGCGCCAACGGCGATCTGCATAAGGGGTAAAGGAAGCTGGAAGGGTAATACACGCGTAAATACCCCCGACAGCGAGACCACAAGGGTCATGATGAGTATTGTGAAGAAAATTTCCATGCGTTCCCTGTTTGCGATGTTTTTTATGATGGAGAGAGGCATCATGCCTCGGTTTCACCTTCTTCAGATTAACGCAAAAGGTAACGTGATGTGTCCTGAAAATGAAAACGGGCGGCCAACGCCGCCCGTTTTTCAGAATGAAGGCAGAACTAGATAGCCCAGCCGCCGGCATAAAAAGCGACCAGCGAGACCGCAATGACGACAGTTCCGATATTCAGCTTACGCCATTCACCGGAAACCAGACGCCCGACGACCAGCGTGGCAAAGCCGATCATAATCCCGGTGACGATGTTACAGGTCAGTACAATAAATACGGCCGTTACCAGCCCCGCCATCGCATCGACGAAATCAGCAAAATCGATTTTCGCCACGTTACTCAGCATCAGCAGACCGACATACATGAGCGCCGGGGCAGTTGCGTAGACGGGAACGAGATAAGAGAGCGGCGAAAGAAACAGGATCAGCAAAAACAGCACGCCCACGGTAATCGCCGTCAGGCCCGTTTTACCGCCCGCCGCCGTACCGGCCGCAGACTCGATATACACCGCGGCTGGCGCCGCTCCGACCAGGCCGGAGAAAACGCTACTCAGGGAGTCGGTGGTTAGCGCTTTGCCGCCATCGATAATTTGTCCGTCTTTGTCCAGCAGATTAGCCTGCCCTGCGACCGCTCGGATCGTGCCGGTCGCATCAAACACCGCCGTCATCACCAGCGCCAGTACGCTTGGCAGAACGACAGGGTTTAACGCGCCCATAATATCCAGGCTGCCGATCAGCGAGTTGCCGTTTTCATCGCTCAACGAAGGCATGGCGAAAATGCCGGAAAAATGGACGTTAGGATCGAAGAGCAAACCCACAATAGAAATGCCAATAATGGTCAACAGAATGCCGCCGGGGACTTTCAGCTTTTCCAGGCCGAGAATAACAGCCAGCCCTACAAGCGACATAATCACCGGGAAGGTGTCGAAATCGCCCAGCGCGACCGGCAGGCCATCCAGCGGGTTTTTAATGACCAGGCCGACGCCGTTGGCGGCAATCAGCAACAAAAACAGGCCAATACCGATACCGGTTCCGTGGGCCACGCCCTGTGGCAAGTTACGCAAAATCCAGCTACGAATGCCGGTGGCGGAGATAATGGTAAACAGTACGCCCATCAGGAATACGGCGCCAAGCGCGACCGGGACGCTAATATGCTGCCCCAGGACCAGGCTAAACGCGGTAAACGCCGTCAACGAGATAGCACAACCGATAGCCAGCGGCAGATTCGCCCATAGCCCCATAACAATAGAGCCGACGCCTGCGACCAGGCAGGTCGCTACAAAGACGGCGGCAGGCGGGAACCCGGCTTTACCCAGCATCCCTGGCACCACGATGACGGAGTAAACCATCGCAAGAAACGTGGTTAAGCCAGCAACGACTTCCTGGCGAACGGTGCTCCCGCGTTGTGAAATTTTAAACCAGGCGTCGAGTGAACCGCCGGTACGCGCTGAAGGCGTAGACATAGAAAACATCCCCTGAGAATTTATTATTCGTCGGTATACGTGGGAGGTAATCCACTAACAGCGCAACGTTATCTCCTTGTGCTACATTTACGACAACCGGGGCGCCGCAAAAAAGCAAACGTTTAGCTCCACGTATACAAAACGGGTGGCAAAAAAAAGCAAACGATTATCCAGCGATCATCAACGCTTTTTCAACTGAACTTTGCCGCTTTTTATGCTTTTCTGCTTAGTATGCTCAATAAATCGCCAGACGATGCGCAAACGTTATCGTCCCTGCGCAATCCAGCAACAATTTTTCGCATCGCTGTTAGCAAATACGTTGCGCAATCTGCTCACAAAAACACCGTTATCCGCCGGGAATGGTAAACGGACCGCCCTGCTGAATCGCTCGCTGCCAGGCTGGACGCATTTCTACCCGCGCTTTCCATGCGTTGATATGGTCGAGATGAGCGATCCCGCCTCGGGCAAGCAGCGCAAATAGCGGGAAGCTCATCTGGATATCCGCCATACTTAACTGCTCTCCGGCAAACCAGGGGTGATTTGCCAGATGCCCGTCAATAAAGCGCGCATGGGTTTCCAGTTGCGGATTGAGGTACGCTTTTTGCGCGCCCTTACCGATAACGCCGCCCAACGTTCGCAGGCCCAATGGTACCGGCGGTTTACCCAGAGAGGTAAAGAGCAGTCTCATCAATAGCAAGGGCATGAGCGAACCTTCAGCGTAATGTAGCCAGAATCGATAGTGTTGTTTCCCCTGCGCATCCGCAGGTTTAAAGCGTCCGATACTGTCGTAAGTGTCCTGCAAATATTCCAGGATGGCGCCCGATTCCGCAATAACCATACCGTGATCTTCGATAACCGGAGACTTGCCCAGCGGATGCACTTTTTTCAATGCCGGCGGCGCCAGCATGGTCTTTTCACGCTGGTAACGCACAATCTGGTAAGGCAACGCCAGCTCTTCCAGCGCCCAGAGGATGCGCTGCGAACGAGACTGGTTTAAATGGTGCACCGTCAGCATGGCTGTCTCCTGTAAGGTATGCCAACTAACTATAGAAAATTATGGCAGTTGCCGTAAAAATTTCGGCTAAAAAATCAGCATTTCGCTGGCGAACAGGGCGTCGTCGCTTACACTTACAGTATCAACACAAACCGGAACCTCCACCACGTGCTCGATATGAGGGGTGTTGACGTCGGGGGAAACCCTCCTGTAATCAGCGGGATAGAGCGAAAGACAAAGACCGGAAACAAACTAAAGCGCCCTTAGCGGCGCTTTAGTTTTAGGTGAACTCAGCCCGATGGCCGAGTGCATGTTAATCATCTTCAAGCAGCCGGGCACCCGTCCCGTGTTCGCCAAGCCTGTCGCCTGGATTTCGCAGCGGACAGTCGCTACGCGATAAACAGCCGCAGCCGATACAACCGTCCAGCTCATCGCGCAACGCCACCAGCGTATGAATACGTCGGTCTAACTCTTCGCGCCACTGCGAGGAGAGCTGCTTCCACTCTTTCGCGCTTAACGTATGTCCTTCCGGCAAGATACCAAACGCGTCGCCGATAGTTGCCAGCGGGATGCCAATACGTTGGGCGATCTTGATAATCGCGACATAACGCAACACGTCACGCTTGTATCGCCGTTGGTTACCGCTATTACGGATACTGGTAATTAGCCCTTTGCTTTCATAGAAGTGCAGGGCGGACACAGCAACACCGCTACGTTTCGCAACTTCCCCCGGCGTCAGTAAGGCTTTTAAACGGGGAGATTTTTTTTCCATAAATCGCTTTACCTCAAGTTAACTTGAGGAATTATACTCGCCCGCAGACAAAACGACGAATCGAATACTGTTTAAGAGGCAACAATATGTCGCATCAGCAGATAATTCAGACCCTTATCGAATGGATTGATGAACATATCGACCAACCGCTAAACATTGATGTGGTGGCAAAAAAATCGGGCTACTCCAAGTGGTATTTGCAGCGGATGTTTCGTACGGTAACGCATCAAACATTAGGCGAGTATATTCGCCAGCGCCGTCTCCTGTTGGCGGCCGTTGAGCTACGAACGACCGAGCGCCCGATTTTTGATATCGCGATGGACCTGGGCTATGTATCGCAGCAAACCTTCTCGCGTGTATTCCGCCGCGAGTTCGATCGCACTCCCAGCGATTACCGTCACCGCCTGTAGGGCGTCTGCCCGCGTATCGTCAGAGGCGCGGGCGTTTGTTGTAGCCAGGCGATGAATTCCTGCGGTGGTAACGCCTTCGCAAAGTGCCATCCCTGACAATACTGAACGCCGCGTTTTAGCAACCAGCTAACCTGTTCAGCCGTTTCAACCCCCTCAGCAATGATTTTTAGCCGCAAACTTTGCGCCATTTCAATAATATGTTCCACAATCAAATGGCTGGCGCTATTAGTGGTTAGCGTATCGACAAAAGATTTATCAATTTTTAAAAGGTCGACATTTAATGAGTACAGGTTATGCAAGTTCGAATAGCCGGTACCAAAGTCATCAATTGCCACCTCGTATCCCGCCTGGCGAAACGCCTGAATAATCGGCGTCATTTTAGGCACATCAATAAATCCGCGCTCGGTCACTTCAACCTTTATCTGTTGCGCAAGCACTGAATGCTGACGCGTTTTTTCATGAATCATCACAATTAGCCGGGAAGAGAGAAAATCGGCGGCAGAGAGATTGATAGAGACATAAAGATGCGGGTGCGCGGCCAGAAAACCACCTAAATCATTAAATACCTCTTCGACGACATAATCGGTGATCTGCTCAATCATCCCCTCTTTTTCCGCCAGCGGAATAAATTCGCACGGGCTCATCACCGGACCGTGATAGCCCGGCCAACGCAATAGCGCTTCGGCACCTACACATGTCCCGTTTCGGATATCAATGATCGGCTGATAATGAAGGCAAAGCTGGTGCCTGGTAATGGCCCGTTGCAGCAATCGACGCGGTGAGTAATATGCCTGCCGGGATCGTGACCACATAAATAAGACGATAATGCTACAGATGATCCCTAACGGTAGCGTTAACGTAAGCTGATGAAAGAGGTTCTGGTAAAAGCGTTGCTTTGAGGTTGACACAATCGCGGCAACCGGTCGTTTTGCTGATTTAACCAGAGTATAAAAACGCTCACCCTGTTGGAACACAGGTTCACTCCGTCGTACCAAAGGTAATAGCTGATCAGCCTGCGCCTGTTCACTCAGGGAGAAAAAGGTGTTGGTCACCGTATCATACATTCCCCAGGCCAACGCCGGATCGTCTGACATCACCTCGCTATAAGATAAGGGATTGATAACCGCGACATAGTTTCCCCGCTGCATATATGTCATTTTATAACCGTTGAAAAAAGGCGTATCACGATAGTAATAAATAGCGATGTCAGGCTTTCGTTTATAGTCAGCACGGGGAATAAAATAAGGACTTGTTGGCGTCATAACCGTAGAGCATAGAAAACGCTGGCCCTTAGCATAAATCAACTCATTAATGTACAAACGACCGCGGATAATATTCAGCATTCGCTGTTGATGGGCTGGCGTACAGGCTTGCCCCTGATATTGTTCAGCGGCATCGCGGGCTAAATCTGCTTGCAGGATAACCCGCTCCGTTTTATCTAATACCAACTGCGCAAATGAATGTAACTGATTTCTGGTTTCAGAGACTGCCCGGATATGAGCAAACCAGATCGCCAGCAATACAGGAAGTAACACCACAATGATCGTTCCGAGAAATCTCAACACCTTGCGTCGTGTGCTTTGACTCATTTTCAGCCTATTTCCCTGCATTATTTGTGACTATTATTGGCAAAATAAGACGTGAACCAAACGGAGGTTTACGGTGCATGAATTTATCAATATTAGCAACAGACTTTTACCGATCAACATTTACCATTAATAACTACGCGCAATCTCTTTCGCATACCAGGCAGGACGCTAAATATTTTTGATAATATCAGATTTATACTCAAGTAAACGATGGGGTATACATCTTTACTCCTTTCTTTTGATAAATAACTTGATATTTTTATCAGGTCTGAATTTCACGAAAAAAAATAAAAGAGTAGTAATAATACATCTTTGCTTTCCGGCAGTTTCTCTACGGACGCGTAGAAGTCACACAAAAAATACGGTTATAAAACGCACAAAAAATACATTGCCGATCTGGCGAACAAGCTGGTTTTTGTGATATAGTTCACAAAAACAATGAAATAGAAACAATGTTTCATTCGATGTTGATGTGATGTCCGTTGATAGCCAGAATGTCCCACGTTTCCCGGGAACAACACCGAGCTGTCCTGGACAAAGGTCTATTCAGAGGAAATGTTTCATGGCTGCCATAACCACTGGTGTCGTTCTTCTCCGCTGGCAACTGTTGAGCGCCGTGCTCATGTTTTTAGCCAGCACGCTCAATATCCGTTTCCGTAAATCAGATTATATTGGTCTGGCGGTGATCAGTAGCGGTCTGGGCGTGGTATCCGCCTGCTGGTTTGCCACCGGCTTACTCGGTATTACCATGATGGATCTCGCTGCGATCTGGCATAACATTGAAGCCGTAATGGTCGAAACGATGAGCCAGACCCCGCCAGAATGGCCGATGGTGCTGACCTGATACGCTATCGCTGCCGCTGAAGCCGCCCACCGGTTATCTCAACGCGGAATCGCGCGCCAGGGGTAGCCTTGCGAACCATCACGTCCCTCGCATTGCCGTTGATGAGGGCCGCCAGGTGTGGTTATCCAAAAATGGCAAGTGGAATAGCCCTAACAGAATCGAGCTAAACTTATTGAAGACGTTGCCGACTCGTTAAATGACAAAAAAAGACCCGTTTGTGCAACGGGTCTTTTTTATTAAGCAGTACCACCTGATAACAGCGACAAGCGCTGCTTATTTTACATTAATAATTTATCCGGAGAACAATCACGGATTATTTTTCCACCTTTCATTACCAGGACCCGGTCAAAATACTTTATCAGATATCGACGATGCGTCACCATGATCAACGTTTTCCCATGAATAAACTCATCTAAGTTATCAAAAATTTGCTTCTCGGTATTCTCATCCAGATTTGATGTTGGTTCATCCCATAAAAAGACGCTGGCGTTACTGCTCAGACTACGTGCTAATAATAACTGCTGCTGCTGTCCGGATGACAGGTTTTTAGCCATAAAATTCACCGGAAACTTCAGCCCCATAGGATGTTGCAAGATAAAACCACAGTTCGCCAGATGAAGCGCCTTGAGTACCCGGCCCCTGTCGTTTTGCGGTTTTAACGCGAAATTACTTTCAATGGTTCCGGTGAATAAAACATCATGTGTCGTCACCACACTTAAATGCTGAGAAAAAAAGTTCTGCGATAAATGTCCTAAGTTATATCCATCATATAAGATGGCACCGTCTGTTGGCGAAAGGTAGCCAGATAGCATTCCCAGTAATGAGCTTTTTCCTGCTCCGCATTCGCCTACCACCGCGACACGTTGCCCCGCAGGTATGTCTATAGACAGTCGGTTAATAATCATCGGAGATTGAGCATCATACTGATAACTCACGCCCCGGATAGAGATATCGCCATTGCACTTTGATATTGACTGTAATGCCGGTGTTTTTTCTGCCTGATCTTCATCAAAAAAAGAAAGCAGATCCTTACCGGTTTTTTCTGCTGATAAAATAGAGATTAATGTAGAAGAAAAATTCGAAATGATCCCGGAAATACGACCAGAGACAATGACAGATGAAACAATTGCGCCAGTAGTAACATCACCCTTGATTACCATAAAAAAGGCTATTACCATAATAGTTATTTGGGTAATAGATGACATACTCCCCAATATAGATTGATAGATAAGATTTAATTTCCTTATCTTCAGGTTAAGATACGACTGTTCATTTGATGTATTAACCCAATCAAAAAGTAAACCTTGATTATTTAAGGTATGGATCATTTTAATAGATAAGAAAACTTCTGAGATAAAAATATTCCTGTTCTTCTGTCCTTCTTTTTGTTTGTTCATTAACTCATTAGTATAATGGTGGTTAACGAGGGAAATAATAATAGAGACGATAAACATGGTAACAGGTACAATAACGACCAGACCTAAATTTACATATATAACAATGAGAAATATAATAAATATTGGAATATCGGCTATACGTTGAAAGATCGAGTTTAATAAAACGGGTTTAATTTTCTGAAACTCATTCCATAGCACAAATGCTGATGACATGGATCTGCCATTTTTCTTTTTACTATAAAGTACCGCTTCAAGAAATGCGATATCAATATCGACGTCATCCTGCCTTGCTGTGATAGACTGATAAATATCTTTCGAAGTACGAAGGATAAACTCAAAAACAATAAATACAGCAACAATTATAGCCACGCCAAATAAAGATGAAACCGAAGCACTTGGAACAAGCTTATCATAGAACAGATTACTAAATACTGGGATAGTTAACGCAAAAATTGCCATAAAAAGAGATGAAAAGAAGTATTTAGTATAAAAAATCTTGTTCATCGATAAAGAGTTTTTTATGATATTTTTTACTCTTATACTATCAACAACTTTATTTAAAGGTAGTATACTAAATGCAGATAACTCTTTTAAATATTCTTCTTCAATTTCAACATAACAGAGTTCACCGCGCGCGTTTACCAACTTTATTTTTTGCCCGCCACTCACACACACCATCCACTTCATTTCTGGTGTTAATAGTAAAATCGGCATAGGCTCATTTAGTAAATCCTCACCATTATTAAATAATATATCCTGTAGAGAAAGCCCTAACGACAAAAAGAAATTCTTCATTTGTATAGAGTCGTCAGTGTTATTTCTGTCGTACTTTTTAAATCTTAAATTTATATCATCCTCTTTGATGTCAATTTTTATGTTGAATTTTTTAGACACTATAGATAATGCCGTTTCCGCACTTAAATAATAAGGTTCTAGTTTTTTATCCATAAGTAAACCCCCTCACCCAAAGGTGAGGGGCCTCCGTTATTATGCGTGTTCTTCTTGATTATCTACAGGTAGCGTAACTTCATTAACGGCGAAAACATCAATAGCGCCGTTATTGTTGTGCCCTACAGAACTCGTTGAAGGGGAATCATTAATATCATCCTCGGTCTTTCCTCTTGCATTCATTGCGTTCACAATATCTGCCGAGGAGTGATCGACTGAGAATGTTTTTTCCTTAATCAGGAAATCATCGTCCTTATCAATGAATTTCACGTCCATAGTATATTCACCATCTTCCAAAGATAGCGGAACTTCGAATATTGCTTTCTGGTTAGTTATCGGCAGAGTAAACTCTTCTCCTTCAAACATAACACTGACATTAACAATATTCTCAGGTACTGATATTTCAAAAGAAGGTGTCTGACTAATTGAACGATCTATTTCATCCCCAGAGTCAGCGTTTAACAATGTAATACTATAGGCTGTCTCCTTCACCACGCTTTCTTCCGCCGCAGACGGCACTGTACGAAGATGCGTAGCGCTTTCGGCATTCACTGTTTCAGACTCCGGTGGAGTAACCGCTGTTGCCGTGGCGTCATCGATCGCATCGTCATGCTGGCTATCCGCTGTTACCGTCACCGTTGAGTCAACCGTCACCTCCAGCGAAGCAGATTGCAGTGAATTCCCCGCGCGATCCACCACCGTCACGCTCAGCGTGTAGGTACCATCATTCCAGGCGGCTGGCGGCGTGAAGGTCCAGCCATCCGCGCCTTGCGTCGCCTGATAGATGTCTGTCACGCCATTATGCGTCACGTTTACAGTCACCCCGGTCACATCAGCATCAATATGCTGCAGCGTGAACTTAGGCTGGGTGTGATTGTGATTCGTCACGTTATCGCTGTCTGAAGCGCCATTGTCTTCACCTGCTGCCAGCGCAATCTCCGGCACGGTCAGCGTACTGTCGATCGTAACGGTAATGGGTAACGAGTTTTTCTGATTACCCGCGGCATCGCTTGCGATTACCGATATCGTATAGGAACCATCAGCTAACGGTGTACCTGGCGTAAAGAACCAAACGCCATCGGCATTTTTTTCAGCATTATATACGGTCCCATTGATATCGACCTGAACGACCACAACATCGCTTTCCAGATTCCCGATAATAAAGGTAGGCTGATTATCTCGCGTAATATTATCGCCCACCGTACCACTGTCTGAGTCTGGAGATAATGAAATAACAGGGGTCTCTTTCATGATATCGAGAGGGACATCATCACTCCGGTTACCAATCGCATCCACACTCGTAATGGTAAACTTCCCTTCCGATGGATACGGGATCGCCATACTCCATTTACCATTATCAGGAACGGTTAACGTATAAGTATTCCCATTACTATCGGTTATTATTAGCTGAGATTTGGCTTCCGCCGTTCCCTGCATAATAATTAGATCGTTGACAATATCTGAATAAGTTACGACCGGAGCGTTTGGCGGCGTTCGATCAATAAATATTTCATGTACCTCTTCCTTACGGTTGCCTGCGTTATCCTCAATACTCAAAGTGATATCGTATTTCCCTTCCGGAAGCCGATCGGTCGATAACTCCCACTGCCCATTAGCCGCAACAACAGCGGTTGCCAGCGTGACCCCTGCCACGATTAATGATACCGTAGCGCCAATTTCCCCCATACCTCTCATGGTAATAGTGGAGCTATTACTCCACCAGTCCGTTTTCGATGATGATTTATTGTCATCAAGCTCGCTGGTAAATACCTGGATATGCGTATCGACCCAAATGGAATACTTTTCCTGATTGACGTTACCAGCACGGTCCGTAGATTTAACAGTGATATCCAGCTGGCCTTCTGTGAAATAAAGCGGGTTCACCGGCATCTGCCAGTGGCCTTTGTCATTAACCCAAACTTCCCCCACATTTAAGCCATTAATGATGATTTCTATTTTGCTATTGGGCTCGGCACTGCCACTAAACAATAAGTTACGTGTCGTGTCCGTTATATATATTTTGCCATCACTACCGGTCATCTCTGCTAACGTTTGTCCGCCGATAGAATCAATGGCGACAGGCGTCGTATTAAAGGTATCGATAGTAAAGTTTAGCGTTTTCGAGGTAGCCGTGTTGCCTGCTTTATCGGTGATAACATAATAAATGCTATGGGAACCATCGCCCAACGGTGACTCAGGTCGATAAACTTGATTTCTGTCCGTCACCGTGATCGTATCGACTAGCACTCCATCAATGAAAATCTGAACACTCTGGTTCATTTCTCCAAAAATACTAAACGCAGGCCGGGTTTGACTCGTTATACTATCATTACTGAAAATACCGTTATCAGATCCTGCCATCATAACAGGATTATCGATAAACGTACTGGTATCTATCGTGACGAGTAAGCGAGGCGATTCTGCCGTATTACCTGCCGGGTCTTCGGCAACCACTCGGATAGAATATTCACCATCTTTTAACGCATTATCAAACTGATAGGACCAGGTTCCATCTTCAAGCACAAGCACATTTGCCACGATCTTTTCATCCACATAAATATGGATTGTGGCTCCCGCTTCTGCGGTGCCTACTAACACAGGCTTGTTGTGACTAGTAATCAGATCGTCAAGTGAACCAGAGTTGCTTGCATCTTCAAGGTTGAGCGTTGGGAAGTCGGTTGATGAATCGACATCCACGCTATAATCCTTGCTCACTTCAGTGTTGCCAGCAACGTCAGTAATGCTGAAATGAATATTAAACGTACCATCATCTTGCAGCAGTATCGGCGCGCGCCATGTGCCATCAGCCTCAACCATAACAACGTTGACTAATTTACCATCGACAAAGATGCTGACCTGAGAACCAGCCTCCCCAACACCTGAGACTGACAACGCCCGGTTATTAGAGAGGGCCGGTAATGAATCTTCATCAATGTCAAAGACAGCAATTTGAGAATCGATTGTCACGGTTGTAATCGCAGACTCAACCCGGTTGCCAGCAGTATCCGTAGCAACAAATTGCACCTGATACTCGCCGTCGGCGCTATTTGCCGGCATGGTATAGCTAATATTACCTGACGAGCTCGCCTCTACTGTGCCTTGTAACACACCATTAATATAAACCTGTACCGTCGCGCCGGGATCGGTCATGGCAACCAGTACCGGAGACTTATTATTGGTAATCAGATCATATTTATCACCGCTATTAGTATCCCGACTTAATGAAATATCGCTGATTTCAATCTGCGTATCATGTTCTATCAGAATATCTTTTTGTTGGCTGTTGCCCGCTTTATCTTCCGATACCACGACAAAGGCATTACTACCTTCACGCAGATCTAATTCTGCGCTCCATCGACCATCATTGCCTACCACCAGGGTAGCAATAACCCCCCCCTGCGGATTCCTGATGGTTAAAGTACTTCCGGCTTCGGCAGTACCATCGATGGTGACATGAGATTTATTGGTGATCCAGTCGCCAACTTTGCCACTGTCATCAGCTTCGCGTAATACCACGGTTAACGGCGAAATTACCGTATCCAGTATTACATTCTGCGGACCAAACTCTCTGATATTGCCAGCAACGTCTTCAACTTTAAACGTTAATTCATAATTACCGTCATTACCCAAAGCGGGTAATACTACGCCCCAGTGTCCTGCGCCTGTCGTATAAGCAATCGCTTTTTCAACGCCATTCACAAAGATAGTGATTTTGCTGTTTGGCTCACTGGTGCCGCCAATCTCCGGCGTCACCGTATTGATATATCCGCCCTCATGCATTCCAGATATATTCCATACCAGTTCAGCAACCTCGGTATCGATAGTGACATCAACGGCGGTAGAACGCAGTTCGCTATTATCGCGAGGGTTGACGATACCCACCTGGACGACATAATGGCCATCTTTCATTTCCGATAACTGGAAAGTATATCGACCCGCTGTATCCGCTGTCGCCTCGCCGACCTTCACGCCATCCACATAAATACTCACAATCGCATTAGGTAACGTGTTCCCAACCAGGGTCGGCGTTTTATTATTCGTGGTAAAGTCTCCTAAGGCACCACTATCGCTCTCCTCGCTGAGCTTTATGGTTGGAGGCGTGACATCAATAACAGGTATTACGACAGGAAAGTCGACCTGCGACGATTCATTACCCGCTTTATCTTTGGCAACAATGCTCACAACATAGGAGCCTGGCGCTAATACTGATGGCGGCGTCCAACTCCATTCGCCATTCGCATTGGCGTTTGCCGAGCCGACCACTTTCCCATCCCACTGAATCATAATCGTCGAGAACGCTTCGGCGAGCCCTTTGAACTCAGGACGCAGGCTGGTTGCCTCATACTGATCATCAATAGATGGATCCGAAAGGCGAATGGTGGGATCGATCGTAACCGTATCGATAGTGAATCTTTCCTGCGTTTGCGCAGTATTTCCCGCGACATCTGTTGCGACGACGTTGATGGTATACATGCCATCCGGCAGTATATTCGGCGTCACACTCCAGTTGCCATCGGCGCCAACCGTAATCGTGTGTTTTAAAACCTCCCGACCTGACTTATCGTCAACAATGGTAATCACCAGTTTCGCATTAGGCTCTGCAGTACCTTCGAATTTGGGATTTTGCTTATTCGTAAGGTTATCGCTATTGGAGCTGCCGGTATCAGACGCTGGCTCCATTCTGACACTGACGCTTGTCGTGGTATCAATGGTAAAGGGCAGCTTAGTTTCAGAAGTATTTCCGGCAATATCTCTGAAGACAACAACGGCTTCATATACGCCATCGTTTAACGCAACGGGAACCTGAAATTCCCAGAGGTTATTGCCATTTGCCGTAACCGGATAAGAAACGCCGTTAATTCTGATTACCACAGTATCAATATCGGCGGGTACATTGCCAATAACGAAACGTGGTTTAGTGACACTCGTAATATTATCAACAGCGCTTTCGCCAGTATCATCCGCATCCAGCAAATCAATACGGGGATCAGAAACAACAGTGTCTATTGTGAATGATACCTCTTTGCTAATTTTATTACCTGCGATATCTTCAGCCACTATTTCTATTTTGTAAGTTCCATCCACTAACGGTGTATCAGGGGTAAATAGCCATTTATTACCTGCCCCCTGAGTCAGTGTGCTGGATTTCCCGTTTAAAATTACCGTCACGCTCTGCAGCGGTTCTCTGGCTGAAATTTCAAAACGTGGAGAGGTAATATTCGTAATACCATCCGTAGAATCCTTTCCGGCGTCGTCCAGCATCACGACGCTCAGGCCGTCAATCTGCGTATCCACGGTGAAGCCCAGCGTGGAATTTGCCGTATTCCCTGCCCGATCCGTCGCCTGGACATGGAGAGTATAATGACCATCAGACAATGCGCTACCTGCAGTAAATTGCCACTGCCCGGCCGCATTTTTACTGACAGGCGTCCAGTTTACGCCATCGAAAGAAACCAGCACCGATGTCACATCATCAGGCGTTGCAATTTCAAAAGAGGGACGGGTAGCATTGGTGACATTATCGTGATCGTTGACGCCGCTATCTGTTGTTAACGTAACACTGTCAATCTGAACCTGCGTGTCGATTTCAATCTTCAGTTCGGCCGATGTTTTGGTATTACCAGCAATATCCGTTACGGTAACAGAGATCGTATGCTGACCGTCAGACAGTGGTTGATCCGGCGTAAAGGTTAAATTCCCCCCTGTGTTTTCAATGGTGTAATCCCGACCATCAATATGAACCACAATGTGTGATACATCATTATCGACATTACCGATAATAAACACCGGTTTGTTAATCCTGGTAAGATTATCATTAGTATCATCACCAGTATCATGGGTGGGATCGAGTACAATTGTCGGCTCTCGCAGAGTCGTATCAATCGTAAACTGCAGCGTTTCTTGCGCAACGTTGCCGGCGATATCAGTCACATCAACCAAGAGAGTGTGTTGCCCATCAGGTAATGCCGAACCGACATTAAATATCCAGCGGCCATCCCCTCCTTTTGTGAGTTCAATCCAATTAGCGGCGTTATCGATTTTAACGCGCACATGGGTAATATCATCAGCGGTAACAATACTAAACTGCGGCTTGTCGACTTTGGTAATGTTATCTACATCGCTATCACCGCTATCTGTAACCAACGTGACGCTTTCAATTTCAGCCGTCGTATCTATCACAACAGGTAATGGTTTCGATGTCGCGGTATTTCCGGCCTTATCTTCAACCGTAACGGTAATATTATAAGAACCATCCGGAATGGCATTGCCTGGTGTAAATTGCCAACCAGCCCCAACCTTAGTCGCGTTATAATCATGACCATCAATCGTCACCACGACTTTGATAACATCGGGGTCAACATTACCAATCGTAAAGGTGGGTCGTGAAATATTAGTGATATTATCGGCGGTATTCGCTCCGGTATCTTGTCCTGCGTCTAAAGCAATAGTCGGAACCTGTATATTAGTATCGATATTAAATACTAAATCTTTATTCGCAATATTACCTGCCTGATCCGTGGCCTCTACGCGAAGGGTATATGTGCCGTCAACCAGAGTATTCGGGGTGTCAAAAATCCACTGTCCGTCGGCATTTTTGCGTATCACATTCCAGTTAGCGCCACCATCCAGGGTTACGCGTACCTGGATGACATCACCGGGAACGTCAATTCTGAATGACGGTTTAGCAACATTCGTTAATTGATCATTCTGCACGCCAGTATCATTAAGCAATACGATATTGTTAATGGTTGTCGTGGTATCAATACGCACCTCTAACGGTGCAGATTCTTTTACATTCCCCGCCAGATCTTCCACCACAACGGCTAACTGATATGAGCCATCAGCCCAGCTCGCAGAAGGCGTAAAGCGCCATTGACCATTGGTGAATACCGCCGCTTCCTCGTGCGTTTTACCGTTGTAAGTTACTTTGACCATCACGCGCGTAACGTCAGAATCAACCTGGCGTATGTCGAACACAGGCCGATCGTGTTTGGTGAGGCGATCGCCAACAGTACCGCTATCTTCGCCGGCCGCCAGCTCAATCACCGGCGTAGTCAACGAACCGTCTATCGTCACCTTTAAAGGCGCGGATGTTTGCTGGTTGCCTGCCACATCTGTTACCGTCACGGTGAATGTGTAGCTACCGTCCGCCAAAGCAGAATCCGGTCAATAGCGCCAGCCGTCGGCTGATTCGGTGAGTACCACCGTTTTAAACGTGCCGTTATGCTCAATACTCAATTCCACGTGTCGAACATCTTTATCGATACTCCCCAACACAAATACTGGTTGAGTGACGCTGGTCAGATTATCGTTCTTATTCTGTCCGGTATCCTGATCGGGCGCCAGCTCAATGGTTGGCGTCAACAACGTGATGTCGATAGTGAAATTGAGCGTCTCCGTCATCTTATTACCCGCACCGTCAGTCACTTCCACGGTCAGGGTATGCTGTCCCTCTGGCATATCCGTCGGCCAGGTGTAATCCCAAATGCCAGCCGTCGAACTCTTGATTGCAGTAACCCAGGTCGTGCCGCCGTCAATACTCAGAAGAACCTTTTCCACATCATCCGGTACCGAGATCTGGAACTGCGGACGCACATGTTTTGTCACATTATCGCCAGGGACGCCGCTATCGTTGACTAATTCAATACGATCAATGGCTATTTGCGTATCCACTGTCACCGTCAGCGGCGTAGACGGACGCGTATTTCCCGCCCGATCCTCCACTGTCACCGTCAGCGTATAATCACCGTCGCCCCACGGCGCTGGCGGTGTAAAGCTCCATCCTCCAGCCCCCTGTGTCGCGGTAAACGAGGTTGTCGTTCCATTATGCGTGACGCTGACTGTAACGTTGATAACATCCGAATCAATATTCTGCAGAATAAAGGTCGGTCGGGTGCGATTGGTCATATCATCGCCAGGCGTACCGGTATCATCCGTGCTATCCAGCGCAATGGTCGGCGTCGACAACCGGGTGTCGATGAAAAATTCAAGCGTTTGCGTCGCCGTATTGCCCGCTCTGTCGGTGACCATGACGGTTAGGGTGTGTTTTCCATCGCCCATATCCGTTGGCCAGGTATAGCCCCAGACGCCTTCGATACCCTGCGCCGCGCTCACCCAGTTTGCGCCCCCATCAATGCTCAGTTGCACAGAATTCACATCCGCCGGCACCGTGATCTCAAACTGCGGACGGGTACTGTTAGTTAGATTGTCATCAGGCACGCCATGATCATTGACCAATGTAATATCAGTAATGCTGGTTTGCGTATCTACCGTCACTATCAGCGGCGTGGACTGGCGGACATTCCCCGCGTTATCCTGGACTTCTACCGTTAGCGTATAGCTACCGTCCGCCCAGTCAGCATCTGGCGTAAAGCGCCACTGTCCTCCAACCTGGGTTAGTGTCACTTCCTGGCTATTGCCGCCCTGTGTGATCCGCAAAATGACCGAGTGCGCATCGGCGTCAATATTGCCAATGGTAAAGCCCGGTCTTTTGACGCTCGTAATATGATCGCCAATGGCACCTGTATCGTCCCTGCTATCCATAGCGATGGTAGGCGTTGACAGCCGGGTATCAATGGTAAAATCGAGCGTCTGCGTCGTCTGGTTTCCCGCCTTATCGGTCGCTTCTACCGTCAGGGTATGTAGCCCGTCGGTCACATCTTTCGGCCAGGTGTAATCCCAGATCCCTGCCGTGCCCTGTGTTGCACGAACCCACGTATTACCGCCGTCGATACTCAGACGTACCTCGTTGACATCCCCTGGCACCGTGACGCGGAAGTGTGGACGAACGTCATTGGTCAGGTTGTCGCCGGGAATACCGTTATCATTAACCAGTTCAATATCATCAATGGCAATATGGGTATCGACCGTAACCGTCAGCGGCGCTGAGTATTTTACGTTACCCGCATCATCCTCCACCCTCACCGTCAGCGTATGACTGCCATCCGCCCACATACCGGTCGGTGTCACGCTCCAGATGCCGGTCGCGCCTTTGGTGGCCGTCAGCACCTCTTTCGTGCCGCCATGCTGTACCTCAACCGTGACATACCGTGCGTCCGCGTCAATATTGCCCAGTATAAACGTCGGCTTATTCACGCTGGTCAGGTTATCGCCTTTTGTTCCGCTGTCGTCCGTGCTGTCCAGAGCGATAGTCGGTTCTGACAGTAGGGTATCGATGATGAAGTCCAGTTTCTGCGTCGTCTGGTTTCCCGCCTTGTCGGTCGCCTCCACTGTCAGGGTATGCTTACCCTCTCCCACATCAGCCAGCCAGGTATAATCCCAGACGCCCGGCGTCGAGCTCTGGGTAGCGTTGAACCACGTCTTGCCGCCGTCAATGCTCAGGCGTACCTCGTTAACATCCGTCGGTACCTTCACCTGGAACTGCGGACGCACGTTATTAGTCAGATTATCGTCGGGAATACCGCTGTCATTGACCAGTTCAATGTTATTAATGGCGATTTGCGTGTCCACCGTCACCGTCAGCGATGCAGAATGGCTGGTGTTCCCCGCTTTATCTTCGACTGACACACTCAGGGTATAATCACCCGCCCCCCATGATGTCGGCGGCGTAAAGGTCCATCCTCCTGCGTCTTTAGTCACGTCAAATGTGGTGGTGACGCCGCCATGCTCCACGCTGACCGTAACGCGAACGGCATCATCATCAATATGTTGCAGGTTAAATGTCGGCTGGGTGCGATTGGTCATGTTATCGCCCTGGACACCGGTATCGTCCGCACTATCCAGTACAATAACCGGCGTCGACAGCGTGGTATCAATAGTGAAGTCGAGCGTCCTGGTCACCGTATTGCCTGCGTTATCAGTCGCTTTCACCGTTAACGTGTAGTCATCATCTGCCAATGTCTTTGGCCAGGTATAATTCCAGACGCCCGACGTCGAGCTTTGCATCGCCTTAACCCAGGTTACACCGCCGTCAATACTCAGACTGACTTCGTTGACATCCCCTGGCACCGTGATGCGGAAATGTGGATTGGCGTCGTTAGTTAGATTGTCGCCCTTAGTACCACTGTCATTAACCAGTTCAATATCATCAATGGTGATTTGGGTATCGACCGTAATCGTCAGCGGCACTGAGTATTTTACGTTACCCGCTTCATCCTCCACCCTCACCGTCAGCGTATGACTGCCATCCGCCCACATACCGGTCGGTGTCACGCTCCAGATGCCGGTCGCGCCTTTGGTGGCCGTCAGCACCTCTTTCGTGCCGCCATGCTGCACCTCAACCGTGACATACCGTGCGTCCGCGTCAATATTGCCCAGTATAAATGTCGGCTTATTCACGTTGGTCAGGTTATCGCCTTTTGTTCCGCTGTCGTCCGTGCTGTCCAGAGCGATAGTCGGCTCTGACAGTAGGGTATCGATGTTGAACTCCAGGTTCTGTGTTGCCTTGTTTCCCGCCGCGTCGGTCGCTTCCACCGTCAGAGTGTGAGAACCGTTAGCCACATCGGTCAGCCAGGTGTAATCCCAGACGCCCGGCGTCGCGCTCTGTGTGGCGTTAAACCACGTTTTGCCGCCGTCAATGCTCAGGCGCACCACGTTGACATCCGTCGGTACCGTCACCTGGAACTGCGGGCGCACGTTGTTGGTCAGATTGTCATTGGGGATACCACTGTCGTTAACCAGTTCAATATTGTCGATGCCGATTTGGGTATCGACAGTGACCTTCAGCGGCGCTGAGTGGCGAATATTACCCGCCTCATCTTTCACCGTTACCGTCAGCGTATAGTCGCCATCAGTCCACGCGCTGCCGGGTACAAAACGCCACTGCCCGTTAGTCTGCGTCAGCTCCACCTCCTCGCTGTGACCATCGCGCATCACCTGCACGACGACCTGAGTCACGTCAGAATCAATACCGCCGATAATAAAACCCGGCGTTTTAACGTTAGTCTTATTATCGTTGGCGGTGCCGCTATCATCTGCGCTATCCAGCGTGATGGTCGGTGTCGACAATGTGGTATCAATGATAAAATTGAGCGTTTCCGTCGCCGTGTTGCCTGCAACATCGGTTGCTTTCACTGTCAGGGTATACGTATTTTCGACCAGATCTGTCGGCCATATATACTCCCAAACGCCGTCAGACGTCAGCGTTGCGTTAACCCAGTTGATGCCGCCATCAAGACTCAGTTGCACAGAGTTCACGTCCGTCGGTACCGTAATATGAAACTGTGGACGTGCTTCATTGGTCAGGTTATCCCCGACAATACCCGTGTCATTAAGAAGCTCAATGCGATCAATAGACGTTTGCGTATCGATAGTCACCGTCAGCGGCGCAGAATAATTTGTATTACCCGCCTTATCTTCTACCTTTACCGTCAACGTATAGTCGCCATCGGTCCAGGCTGCGCCCGGCGTAAAGCGCCACACACCGCCGTTCTTAATCAACTCTATCTGTTGGTTCTTACCATCATGCGCCACCGTCACCACCACTTTGGTCACGTCGGCGTCGATATTACCGAGGGTAAAGCCTGGCATCTTAACGTTGGTGATGTTATCGCCAGCGGCGCTATCATCCGCACTGTCCAGGATAATCGTCGGTTCTGACAGCAGGGTATCGATGATGAAGTCCAGTTTCTGCGTCGTTTTGTTTCCCGCCTTGTCGGACGCTTCCACCATCAGGGTGTGAGGGCCGTTAGCCACATTCGTCAGCCAGGTATAATCCCAGACGCCCGACGTCGCGCTCTGCGTGGCGTCAAACCACGTTTTGCCGCCATCAATACTCAGTCTTACACCGTTAACATCCGCCGGTACTGTCACCTGAAAGTGCGGGCGCGCTTCATTGGTCAGATTATCGCCGGGGATACCGCTGTCGTTAACCAGTTCAATACGGTCAATGGCGATATGCGTGTCCACTGTCACCGTCAACGGCGCGGACTGCTTCACATTTCCGGCCCTATCTTCTACCTTCACCGTCAGGATATAGTCGCCGTCCCCCCAGTCGCTGGTCGGCGCAAAGCGCCACTGTCCGCCGGTCTGAACCAGTGGTACCTCCTGTTTAATACCATTGTGCATTACCTCCACTATCACCCTGCTGACATCGGTATCAATATTGTTGAGGGTAAAGCCCGGCGTTTTAACATTGGTGATATTATCGCCCGCGATGCCGCTGTCATCTGCGCTGTCCAGCGAGAGGGTCGGCACAGACAGAGTGGTATCGATGGTGAAATCAAGTTCCTGCGTCGTCTGGTTTCCCGCCTTGTCGGTCGCTTCTACCGTCAGGGTATAGCCTCCGTCGGCCACATCATCCGGCCAGATATAATCCCAGGCGCCCGGCGTCGCGCCCTGAGTAGCGTTGAACCACGTCTTGCCGCCGTCAATGCTCAGGCGCACCACGTTGACATCCGTCGGTACCGTCACCTGGAACTGCGGACGCACGTTATTAGTCAGATTATCGTTGGGAATACCGCTGTCATTGACCAGTTCAATGTTATTAATGGCGATTTGCGTGTCCACCGTCACCGTCAGCGATGCAGAATGGCTGGTGTTCCCCGCTTTATCTTCGACTGACACACTCAGGGTATAATCACCATCCGCCCATAATGCCGGCGGCGTAAAGGTCCATCCGCCTGTGCCTTTCGTGGCGTCAAATGTAGTGGTAACGCCGCCATGCTCCACGCTGACCGTAACGCGAACGGCATCATCATCAATATGCTGCAGGGCAAATGTCGGCTGGGTGCTATTCGTCATGTTATCGCCCTGGACACCGGTATCGTCCGCGCTATTCAGTACGATGACCGGCACTGACAGCGTGGTATCCACCGCGAAATCGATGGTCTTCGTCACTGTATTGCCTGCTTTATCAGTCGCTTCCACCGTTAGCGTGTATTGACCATCTGCCAGGTCTGTCGGCCAGATATACTCCCAGCTTCCTGCCACGCCCGGAGTTGCCTGAACCCACGAATTACCACCGTCAATGCTCAGACGGACTTCATTGACATCCGTAGGTACCGTCACACGAAAGTGGGGACGGTCGTCGTTGGTCATATTATCGCCTTTCACGCCGCTATCGTTGACCAGTTCCACCCCATCAATGGCGATTTGGGTATCGATAACGACCGTCAGCGGCGCTGAGTAGTTGGTATTTCCTGCCTTATCTTCTACTTTCACCGTTAACGTGTAGCTGCCATCCGCCCACGTATTCCCTGGTGTAAATAACCAACTACCATTGAGGTGAGAAAGTTCGATCTCTTCGCTCACGCCATTGTGCATCACCTGTACGACGACCCGATGCGCATCGGCATCAACACCGGAAATAGCAAAACCTGGCTTATTGATGTTGGTCAGGTTATCGCCTGTCACCCCCGTATCATCCTTAGAAAGCAGGGAAATCACCGGCGTTGATACTGTGGTATCGATAGTAAAATCGAATACCGCGCTGTTCGCTTTATTACCCGCAATGTCCTCAACCTTGACATAAACCTGATGCAAGCCTTCCGTTAAATCTGAAGTAAAGGTATAGGCCCATGAACCATCAGGTTGTTGCGTGGCAACACCGATCTGCGTATCAGACGCGGCATCCCATACCTGAACACTGATAATGTCCGGATCAATATCTTTTAGGTGCAAGGTAGGTTTAACGATATTCGTTAAATTATCATCTGCAATTCCCGAATCTGAATCCGGGCTCAATGAAACTATCGGTATTGAAATAGCAGTATCGACGCTAATTAAGAAAGGATCCGAATGGGCAATGTTGCCAGCGATATCTTCAACTGAAGCGGTTATTCTATGATCGCCATCAACCAAACCTTGATCGGCTTTCAGGGTATACTCCCATCTGCCATCTTTATTTGTTCTGACCTCAGCGATCAGTGCGCCATCAACATAGAGTTTAACCGTTGAATAGGGTGCAGCGGTCCCTGTCAGTGCAGGATTCTTTTCATTAATAATATGGTCTGTATTATCAACCCCCGTATCGTTGACCAACTCTATTGTTGGTTTTTGCGTTTGCGTTACGATTTGGAAATTATACGCTGATGAGGAGGCAGTATTACCGGCAATATCTTCTACCTTTACCGTTACGTCATGCGAGCCATCGGATAACGCTGTGGTAAATTGAAAATTCCATACACCATCATCGCCAGCAATAGCCTCGCCACTTAACACACCGTCAACATAGATGGAAACCTTAGCATTAGCTTCAGCCATCCCGGTAAACAACGGCGTATTAATTTTAGTAATCATATCGCCTTTAACGCCAGAGTCAGCGCTATCATGCAACATAACAGTAGGGATCGGCGTAAAGCTATCAATGGTAAGCTGATAATCTACAGATGACGTTCTTCCTAAAGGATCGATGGATTCAACCGTAATCTTATAAACATTGTCAGACAGATTTCGGGAAATATCAAAATTCCAGTTACCGTCTGCATCCGCAGTCGTCACGCCTATCGTTTTACCATCGATAAGGATATTTACGGTAGCAAACCTATCCGCTGTTCCCAGTAATGTCAGAGCATTATGTTTATTGGTAATCCAGTCGCCTTTTGCACCGGAATCATCACTGGCATCGAGTTCCGCTTTTGGAGGTACAACTTCAGTTTGAATAGTAAAAGAATATTTAACAGTAGAGGATTTATTGCCGGCGGCATCCTGAGAAATGATTTCAATATCATAGGCGCCCTGAAGAAATTTATTACTAAACTGATAATTCCAGGTCCCGTTTGAATCAACCTCAATGCTGTCATATAATTTACCATCTCGCATCAATAAGATGGTAGACTTTGGCTCTGCCGTACCGACTAAAGCCGGTAAATCATTCCCTGATAAAATTATACCATTCGGCAAAACAACATAATCTTCCAAAGAAACCGTCGGAGGTAGAGGGGCAATAGTATCAATAACGTAACTAAAGGAAAAATCCTTTTTGTTGCCAGCGACATCTTCAACAGTGAACGTAAGATTGTTAATCCCTTCCACTGAGTCTGAAGTGAAATTGAACGTCCATTCACCCTGGTCATTCGCTTTAAAAACAACCTCTTCGCCAGTCTCACTATTTATGACACTGATAATAGCATTTGGCTCAGTTTTACCTGTAAAGGTTGGGCGAGTATTGTTAGTAACGTTATCACCGACAATACCGCTATCATCAGTCGTTTCAATCTCAGCGCTGAAATAGCTGATACGTGTATCAATAGTAAAAGGCAGATTTGCCGTCGCTGAGGTATGCCCGGCAATATCAGTAGCAGTTGCTGTTATATTGTATTCGCCATCCTTGAGCGGCGTAGTAAGCGTATAGCTCCATGTCCCATCTTTAGCAACAATGACCTCACCAAGATGTTTAAGTCCAAGATAAATAGAGACTGTAGAACCGGGTTCCGCCACACCAATAAATGTTGGCAGGGTGCTATTTGTAATGTTGTCATTTTTAATGCCGGAATCACTACTATCATCCAGCTCAATCGTCGGCTTTTCCGGAGGAATGGTGTCGGTTATGATACTATCCGTCGTTTCGTTTTTATTACCTGCTTTATCTACAGCAACGACTTTTATACTATTTTCGCCCTCAGATAATTCATTATCCTTAAATTCATAACTCCAGTTTCCATCTTTATCGACATCAACGCTGGCAACCAGTTTATTATCTACATAAATGTCAACCTTAGCATTCTCTTCCGCCGTACCAACAATTGAAGGCGTCAAGGTCGGCGTTAAGCCCTTATGACCGGACACACTACTTTCAGGCGAAAGTTCAAATGTTGGCTTATCGGTAACGGAATCGATAGTAATGACAAGTTTGGCGCTACCGCTCCCATCAGCAGTCTTGGCCTCTGCCTCCAGATTGTATGTTCCATCAGTCAATGTTTCAGGCGCAGTGAAGGTGAAGTTACCCAAACTATCCGCTACAGCCTGGCCGACAGCAATACCATTAATTTTAATAATGACCGTGGCATTGGGAGCAGTGCTACCTACAAACTGAGGTTTGGTAAAATTAGTTATACTATCATCTTTGCTACCGCTGTTACTTTCGGCCGCAAGCGCTAATGTGACTTTAAGCGGCTCTTTAACAGACTCGGCATCGAGCTTATTTTCCTCATTTTTACTGCTATTACTTTTGCCAGTGCTGGTATTTTTATTAATAGGTTGAGGAAGAACTTTTTCAGCATCGTTCTGTTTAGAAGCCTGCGTTGCTTTAGCCTGTGTATTTTGCTGGGAAGCATCGCTTTGCTGAGCCAGATTGTCTTTTGCTACATTGTCAGCCAAAAATTCCTGCAGCATTTCTTCCATTTGCTTTGACGAGTTCTGTACTTCAAACGCTTCATTGAGCGCTTTTTCTGCAGCCTCCTTAGCTTTCTCTGCTTCTTCCTTCGCCTTATCAGCTTCTTTCTTTGCGTTTTCAGCATCGTCAAGCTGCTTTTTTAATTCCTCTTCTTCCTTCTTATTTCGTCGTTTGCCATTACCTTTCTTTTCTACCTGAGCAGAATCAACCAATGAGCTGTCAATTCTCTCCAGTTGAATATCTTTTAAATCTACGCTGCCCAGAATTTTAGCGCCGGTAATAGTCTTATCTTTAAATTTAACAGCGAGGTTATTGCCTTTGATACTTGAATAAAGAGCGCCATTGACAATGATCACTGAACCACGCGGCGTGGTAATGTTCATGTCTGGCCCGGAAAGAGAAACTTTTGCGCCTTTGGCATTACCCAAAGAAGATAAATCAATTACAGAATTTTGATCGGCAAAAAACTTTTGTATGCTTTTATTTCCCATAATATTATATTCACTCTCAAGGTGTATCTAATCGTTTAGTATTAACTGGTTCTGAAAAGGCTTTGTCCACGCCTTTCATCAAGGGAGATAACAGGTATTCCATAATGCTGTGTTTTCCGGTAATTACACTAGCGTCAACAGTCATACCTGGTTTTAACCACCGTAAATCATCTTCATTAACATCGAATGCAATAATTACTTTATAATAACGCTGAATTGTTCCTCCGGTATTTTCCTCATAGGAATCAGGGCTAATATTATCGATAGTCGCATTATACGATTTTATCTTTGGTTGGATAATTGACTGCACATCCAGTTTAACGGCTTCATCTACATATATTTGGTCACGGTATTTGGGTAATATTTTCACATCGGCCAGCATAGTCCTTACTTTTGGTTTTATTTCAAAAAGTAAGTCTGCCGCCTGAATCACACCACCATGAGTAGTGGCACTTTTATTGATTTTATAAATTACACCGTCAACCGGTGAATAGATATCCTCCTCATTTATCTGCTTCTCTATTACTTTTAATGTAGAGTTAACAACCTCAAGTTCCTGAAGATTTTTAGATATTATTTTAGATAAAGATAAGCGCAATTCATTATTAAGCGCCTCAATATCATTAACAACCAGCTCAATATCATCTTTTTTTAAAGTGATGCTACTTTCAATATCATTAATTTCAGACTTAACTTTTATATACGCCTGTTTCTTGTTAAGAAAATTGGTATATGGGCTAATTCCTTTTTTTACCAGTGGAGAAAGAATATTTATTTCTTCGGCAAGCAATGCAAGTTCTTTTTCTTTCGAACTCAGCTTCTCTTGTAATCCGCTAATCTCAGAATCAAGAGAGGTTTTTTTTAAGTCTTTAGCTCTTATCTGACTATGCACTAATTCAATATTCGCTTTTACCTCTTTATTGCTTAAAGAACGGGTGCCATCCAGGGTAATCAATCCACTCTCATTTTCTTTATCAAGAATGAAAGATATTTCGTTAACATCTTTATCCAGATACCCTTTTTGAGTTCTATACCTTTGATATTCTTTTTGCAGATCAAGGTTAACGACCTTTGCAAGGAGTTCTCCTTTTTTTACAGTATCACCCTCGGCCACATAAATATCTTGTATCGTCCCTCCTTTAGAAAGAGATATTAACTGAGCATTATCTTTAGTGGTGATAACGCCCTGACCATGAACCACTGAATTAATTTCTATAAAGTAGGTAAGGATAATAATTAAGATCGTCAAAGAAATAATTATCATCATGAGATGATCGCTTTGTCTTCTATTCATTTCATTACATTTAACTCACTTTCAGTATTTCCTTTTAAATAATCCATTAAATGAAAAATCAATGAGAGTTGCTGTAACTTTAAAATATACAGGCTATATTTGCTGTCGATCATGCTTACATATGCCTGAAATGCTTCATTACGGCTTGAAATTAAATCAAGCAAACTTTTTTGCCCTAACTGAAACTCCTGCTCATATAATTCAGTAAGCTGTAACGCGTTTGTATGTGAACGTTCCGCCACTGAGTAAGTCTCTTTTGCAGCGGCGTATCTTGAAAGTTGTGAATCAATGTTATAACGCGTTTTAATCAAAAAATCGTCAATTTGCAGCTTAGCCTGCGAGTAACTTGCCACCATTTTTCTTTCCTGGGCTGAATTTCTGAACCCATTAAAAATGTTGAAACTGACATTGATACCTGTTTTAAATTCATCTTCATAATCACTTTTTTTGGCACTACCGCTTGGATTATTCTGTACATAGCTGGACACGAGATCTACAGTCGGAAAATAGGATGATTTTGCGGCATTAATATCTTCGGTCGCGGCTTTTCGGGTATTGACAAGCATCTTATAGTCATCGTTGTATTTCATCACCATGTCCATAAGTTTTTCAGGACTTTCGACAAAGATATATTTTTTGAAGAGGTTGAATTTTTCATCGCTTTGAATCTGATCTGGTGACAAATTCAGACCAGTCATATTCTGCATTTTATACATTTCATCATCCAACATCGACTGATACATAATGCTTCTGGTATTTAATGCATCGATAGATACTTGTACTTTACGCATATCAGATTGCATAGCTACACCGGAAGATACCAGCAGCGAAAAAGTTTCCAGCATCTTTTTATAAAACTCTTTCTCCAGATTTACGCCATCAATCATTTCACGATATTTACTGATGTTGTAATAGGTTGTCACAACCTCCTGAGACACTATATTCTTTGTTTTTTCATAGTCAGTTTTACTATTATCTCTTTCATATTCAGATTTCCTGATATTAGCCCCCCTCACTCCAAAATCCGTTATTCGGTATGATAAGGACACCTTATTTTCAACGTTTCTCTCGGTACCTGACGACTCCTTCCTGTTATTATTAAGGCCAGATGTTAGATCCAGGGTAGGATAAAGTGCTGCCCGTGAAAGATCTAAGTCACTGTTTTTCTTTTCAGTCTCATAATATGAAACAGCAACAGAGGGCTGATGCGTTAATGCGGCATTAACTAAATCTCTTAGAGGAATGACCGGAAGCTCGCTGGCGTATGTACTTTGTGTAATAAAAGCAGTCGTCAGAAAAAACATCTTAATCTTCATTTTTTTCCTCCTTGTTTAACAAACGTTGCTTTACTATTTCCTGATGCATAGATGTTATTTTTTCCATTAATGGCATATAGGTATCACGGTAGCTAACCATTTCAGCACTAATCTCTTTAGTATTGGTAATAATCTTTTTATCAGTAGCCGATAGATCGGATAGCGCTAAATGAACATTGTTCATATCCTCATCCATTTCTTTTCTCAGCCCATCGAGAGTATGAGAAATATCGGCACTGCCAGCGGCAATATCGTTTATGGTCTTACCATGTGAAAGAGATTCCTGATAACATTTATCAACTGATGTCATTATTGAATCATTCTTTTTATCTATAATATTTTGTATTGTACTCATTGCCTCCAGTCGTGCATTATTATCAGCAAGCAGGATATTACCTTCAGATAAACGAGAGGTAATTGTTATTACACCGTCAGATAATTTTTTGAGATTTTCGTTACTGCTTACCAGATAACCATCAATCAGCGTAGAAATTTGTTCCAGTTTTGCTGAGTTATCCAATAGTCGGTTTTGCAAAGTGACAAAGCTATCTGATAGCATCTCTCGTTTCTTTTCTTCATCCTGCGTCCGTAAGTTTTCAACTGTCAGGTAGTTATCAAAAAACGCTTTAAACAACTCTTTAAATTCTACAAGCGTCTCTGATTCAACCCGCAGGCTTCGCTGTTTATTATTGGATCTGTTGCTTATGATTTTTAATTTTTTGATTTCCGTAGAAACAAGGGAATAGGAGCTGCGAACAAAAACACTTTGTGAGGTCAGGAGTATGGCGCAAACAACACCATAGATAGAAGATACAAATGCGGTATTCATCCCTTTCAATGGTTCAGAAAGCGACGCTACCATTGTCACGATCATATTGAGTGTATTACTTGCATTATCACCGCCAACATCTGATGGCGAGCTCAATAAGTTCCCGATTGAACCAATCGTAATAGACAGACCCGCAAACGTCCCCAACAGGCCAACAAGCGTCGACACATTGCTACAGCTCATAATAAATGACAATCGTTGGTTACGGGCGGTAGACACATTGTCATCTAATTCCATCAGTAAATTGAAATCACACTGTTTGGGCTCCCCGGCAAACAAAACCTGATTGAGGTTAGAAAGAATGCTATTTTTTCTACTGGCGTCCTGAGCTATTAATATGTCTTTTGCTGAAATATTTTTAAGAATAGTGAATAATGCACACAAAGAACCTGTAATATAAATGGCAATAATGACTCCATTGTAAATTGCAGAAACCATGAAGTTATCAAAAACATACTCTCTTATACCGGGAAAAGATAAAGCGAAAAAAGGGAGGATGGCAAGGAAAAAACAGACAAACAAATAGCGGTAATGATTTATATATTTCACTCTGACACCTTTTTATTAATAGTCGTGATAATAGCTTTACTCGTTGTACTTGATGCTGCGGAGTTAACACTCATGTCAATAACTACATCAGGATATATTTTCTTAATCTCTTTCATCAAAATAATTCCCCGTTCATATCCCAGTCGTAGAGAGTCAGAGAAAGAGATGTCTGCCTGAGGAATAACCATTTCTATCAATAAATTACTATTGATTTTGTCTTCTAACCAAGCCTTTATTTTATGAGTGTCCTCTTCTGAAAAGCTTCTCAGCCTGCCATGATACGTAATAACAAGCTCATTTTTTGTAGACGTTATATCAGTTTTCTGACCATCGGCGATATCGTATACTCCAACCTCCTTACCTGACATTGTAGTCATTCCGTCCGACATATCTTGGGTATTCACTTCCTTATTAATTATTTCATTAGCATTTGAATTGTCATTGGCTCCGCTATTTTGAGCAGTAGATTTAGTCTTACTCTCTATATTTGCTTTATAAACTTTAATTGAGTTGTCATACATAATAATCATATTATTAAGTGCAAACACCAACATAAGAAATATAAAAATGCACAATACCGTAGAGAATGTATCAACAAAACTAGGCCACGGATTACTTTCGTCTTCCATGTTGTCTCCTGATATTACATTGTGAATAAAATGTTTTTGTGGATTAGAAAGGATAATGGATGCTCAACTTATTCAGAAAGTGAACGCTACCGCCCTTGGCTTCCTGCTACCAATACGCTTTATAGAGTTCAGTTTTCTTACATCTCGTAATCAGAAAAATAAAAACAACGACGCCATTTTTATGCGCCCACAACAAAGATGAGTGCTTTAATTAAAAACACTCTTCATTTTTTAATTAGGTAGACATCAATTATTGCACTAACTATATCTTCCCCAATAATAGGTATCGCATAAGCTCTCAACTCATAAATAAAAAATAGTCATCAGCAAATTAAAACCACCCGCCGATAAATAGATTTGTTAGCTAATCATTGAAACTCTAAATCATTTTAAGGACATATTTCTTTTTAATACGCGTTATAACCATACGTATTTAATAAATTTGCCTCCAGAGGATAAAATGAATTTTCACAATTAAAACATAGGGTCATAGGGACTTCAATATAACTTAAATCATTAAAAATATAATAAGTGGGGAGTAAAAAATCAGAATTGCGTAAAAAAATACATAAATAAAACCATTTTTTATATAAAGCCAGCTATAAGTAACAAGTTTATCTTCAGCAATTAAAAATAAAGCAAGATGAACATATCATATTTGACCTCATCACAAGCTAAAGCAAACATTTAATTAACTATTGATAATACCGACCATTCTCTAACGTTATTTTATAATATCTTTTTGTTGTCAAAAAATGGCTATAAATTATATATTTTGCAGATGAGTTTTCTCTTTCATATTTAAGACAATCCGGGTTATTGCAGTACATTTATGAACTTCGGCTGGATAATGATGTGCCGAGGCGAGTCGGCCAGAGGCGATAAGCGACATTTTTCCGTAAGATATGCGCTTCTCTTTTTTGAAAGGGATACAAAGACAATAATACCAGGTAAGAAAATGCCTGGTTTACACCAGGCATTTCAGCAGACGAGAACTATAGCGAAAATGCAAATAACGCTTTGAGTTTTTTACCAAAAATCAGAACGGAATGTCGTCGTCAAAATCCATTGGCGGTTCGTTAGACGGCGCTGGCGCGGATTGCTGTGGACGCGACTGCGCGCCGCCGCTGAACTGGTTGCCGCCCTGCGGCTGCTGAGGTTGTTGCGGCTGACCCCAACCCCCCTGCTGCTGACCGCCTGCCGGTGCGCCGCCGCCCTGGCGACCACCCAGCATCTGCATCACGCCGCCGATCTGCGGAACGTTAATTTCAGTCGTATAGCGTTCCTGGCCACTCTGATCGGTCCACTTGCGGGTACGCAATTGACCTTCGATATACACCTGAGAACCTTTACGCAGATATTCGCCGGCCACTTCCGCCAGTTTGCCGAACATCACCACCCGGTGCCATTCAGTCTGCTCTTTCATTTCGCCGGTCTGCTTATCGCGCCAGGATTCAGAAGTAGCCAGCGTTAAGTTGGCGACAGCGCCGCCACTCGGCATATAGCGTACTTCCGGGTCCTGGCCCAGATTACCAACGAGAATCACCTTGTTTACGCCTCTGCTGGCCATAATTGAGTCTCCTGAATACGTTTCATAAATAGTGTAAACGCGTGAGTGTACCATTTCCACGTAGCATTTTAATAGCTGCGATGCAGGTTCCAGGTCACTCGCGCGAACCTCATATTGTTGCATACTTTAGCTGAAGATGCATTCCAATACTGTATATTCAAACAGGTTAAATTGTGTCATAATTAGCCGTTTCTGCCGTTTGTCCTTCAAACAAACCAGGCATCCGAGTCTCTACCGGGAAAGGTGAATGGATAAGATCGAAGTTCGGGGCGCCCGCACCCATAATCTCAAAAATATTAACCTCGTCATCCCCCGCGACAAACTGATTGTCGTGACCGGGCTTTCGGGTTCAGGCAAATCCTCACTGGCTTTCGACACTCTGTATGCCGAAGGGCAGCGTCGTTACGTTGAATCGCTCTCCGCTTACGCGCGGCAGTTTTTGTCGCTCATGGAAAAACCGGATGTCGACCATATTGAGGGGTTATCGCCCGCGATCTCAATTGAACAGAAATCGACATCGCACAACCCGCGCTCTACGGTGGGTACTATTACCGAGATCCACGACTACCTGCGCCTGCTGTTTGCCCGCGTGGGCGAGCCGCGTTGTCCGGACCATGACGTGCCGCTGGCGGCGCAAACCGTTAGCCAGATGGTCGATAACGTGCTGTCACAGCCGGAAGGCAAACGTCTGATGCTGCTGGCGCCGATTATTAAAGAGCGTAAAGGCGAACACACCAAAACGCTGGAAAATCTGGCAAGCCAGGGTTACATTCGCGCCCGTATTGACGGCGAAGTCTGCGATCTCTCCGATCCGCCGAAGCTGGAGCTGCAAAAGAAACATACCATTGAGGTGGTGATCGATCGCTTCAAAGTTCGCAACGATCTTTCCCAACGCCTGGCGGAGTCGTTCGAAACGGCGCTGGAATTATCCGGCGGCACGGCGGTTGTTGCCGATATGGACGATGAGAAAGCGGAGGAGCTTCTGTTCTCCGCCAATTTTGCCTGTCCGATTTGCGGCTACAGTATGCGCGAGCTGGAACCGCGTCTGTTCTCGTTCAACAACCCGGCAGGCGCCTGCCCGACCTGTGACGGCCTCGGCGTTCAGCAATATTTCGATCCGGACCGCGTGATCCAGAATCCCGACCTGTCGCTGGCAGGCGGCGCGATTCGTGGTTGGGATCGTCGCAATTTTTACTACTTTCAAATGCTCAAGTCGCTGGCGGAACACTATAAGTTCGACGTAGATGCGCCGTGGGCAAGCCTCAGCGCCAACGTACATAAAGTCGTGCTGTACGGTTCCGGCAAAGAGAACATTGAATTTAAATATATGAACGATCGCGGCGATACCTCCGTGCGCCGCCATCCGTTCGAAGGCGTGCTGCATAATATGGAGCGCCGTTATAAAGAGACGGAATCCAGCGCGGTGCGCGAAGAGCTGGCGAAGTTCATCAGTAATCGCCCCTGCGCCAGCTGTGAAGGAACGCGACTGAATCGCGAAGCGCGCCATGTATTTGTGGAAAATACGCCGCTGCCTGCTATTTCCGATATGAGCATTGGCCATGCGATGGATTTTTTCACTAATCTCAAGCTTTCCGGGCAACGGGCGAAAATCGCCGAAAAAGTGCTAAAAGAGATCGGCGATCGTCTCAAGTTTCTGGTGAACGTCGGCCTGAACTATCTCACGCTCTCCCGCTCGGCAGAGACGCTTTCCGGCGGCGAAGCCCAGCGTATTCGTCTGGCGAGCCAGATAGGCGCCGGGTTAGTCGGCGTGATGTATGTGCTGGATGAACCTTCCATCGGTCTGCACCAGCGTGATAACGAACGGCTGCTGGGTACGCTGATTCATCTGCGCAATCTTGGCAATACCGTGATTGTGGTGGAACACGATGAAGACGCCATCCGCGCCGCCGACCATGTGATTGATATTGGCCCCGGCGCGGGCGTTCACGGCGGCGAGGTGGTGGCGGAAGGCCCGCTGGAAGCCATTATGGCGGTACCGGAATCGCTGACCGGCCAGTACATGAGCGGTAAACGCAAAATTGAAGTGCCGAAACAACGCGTGCCGGCAAATCCAGAAAAAGTGCTCAAACTCACCGGCGCGCGCGGCAACAACCTGAAAGATGTGACCCTTACGCTACCGGTAGGGCTGTTTACCTGTATCACCGGCGTCTCGGGTTCCGGTAAATCGACGCTGATTAACGACACGCTGTTCCCCATCGCCCAGCGTCAGCTAAACGGGGCGACTATCGCCGAACCGGCGCCGTATCGGGATATTCAGGGGCTGGAACATTTCGATAAAGTGATCGATATCGACCAGAGCCCGATCGGGCGCACCCCGCGTTCCAACCCGGCGACCTATACGGGCGTCTTTACCCCGGTTCGCGAACTTTTTGCTGGCGTGCCGGAATCTCGCTCGCGCGGCTATACGCCAGGGCGATTCAGCTTCAACGTGCGCGGCGGTCGCTGCGAAGCGTGCCAGGGCGATGGCGTCATTAAAGTCGAAATGCACTTTCTGCCGGATATTTACGTGCCGTGCGACCAGTGCAAAGGCAAGCGCTATAACCGGGAAACGCTGGAGATTAAGTACAAAGGCAAGACCATCCACGAAGTGCTGGATATGACCATTGAAGAAGCGCGTGAGTTCTTTGATGCGGTTCCGGCGCTGGCGCGTAAGCTGCAGACGCTGATGGACGTGGGGCTGACCTATATCCGTCTTGGTCAGTCGGCGACGACGCTTTCCGGCGGCGAGGCCCAGCGCGTGAAGCTGGCACGCGAACTGTCGAAGCGCGGCACCGGGCAGACGCTGTATATTCTCGACGAGCCGACCACCGGCCTGCACTTTGCCGATATTCAGCAGTTGCTTGACGTTCTGCATCAGTTGCGCGATCAGGGCAACACCATCGTGGTGATCGAACACAACCTGGACGTCATTAAAACGGCGGACTGGATTGTCGACCTCGGCCCGGAAGGCGGCAGCGGCGGCGGCGAAATTCTCGTCTCCGGTACGCCGGAAACCGTGGCGGAGTGCGAGGCGTCGCATACCGCCCGCTTCCTTAAACCTATGCTCAAATAACCTTCACGCCGCTTTCCGATTCGCCGGGAAGCGGCATCATTTTTCCTCATCCCACCTCATTGTCTCCGTGTTGAGCATTTGTGATTTGCGTGCCGCCTCGCTCTGACATGTGATAGCGCAAACGGTCTGTTATGGAAAACACCATGAAGTTGCCCTACGCAATCACACTACTGCTGTGCCTGTTTTTAGCCGCCTGTACGCTGCCTGACCGCTTTAGCGCCGTGGCTTTTCAACAACTGACGCTATTACAAACGCGCTCAACCCGCTTCCTGCAGGACGCGGCGCGAATACCGTGGCAAAAAGAGACACTGCTCAAGGATGACCGCGATATCCGCCAGACATTTTTTCAGGCTGAGCGGGTCGCCCGTCAAGGTGGGGATAAACACCGACTCGATAATCTGGCGCTGCTGAAAAATCACTATTTGCGTCTTTATGCGCGGGTTATGCAACGTAAGCAACCACTTACTCACATCCAGGCAGAGAGATACCAACAGCAAAATAATCAGGTCTGGAAATTAGCTATACAGGGTGAGTGTCTGCATTGGGGCGCCCACTGCACTCAGGGAGATGAAAATGGCGTCTATTAACGAAATACATAACCTGATGACCACCGCCCGGGCCGAACACCCTGTAGCGTCCTCGGCGATTGCCGAGTTTATCCAGACGTATAAGCAGGCAAGAGAAGACAGCGACGACGCTATCCGCGAGTCCGCCGCGTTTATCGCCCGCGCGCTTCAGGAACATGCTCGCGGCTGGCTGGACGACGACGATATGATTATTCTGCTGGAAGGACAGCGGGACCTCGCCAGGCTACGCGCCAATAATGCGCAAATCGCCCTCGGCAGCCGTATCCGGTCTACGGTCATCCGCCTCATTGATATCGCCCTGGCGTTGTTGGTCGGCGCGCTATAATCAGGACTGCGGCAACTGCTTGCGTTTATCTTCCGGCAGCGCATTTACCGCCTGTTGATAAGAGGCATCGACCAGATAATAGAGTTGTGAATCCGGCAGCGATCCGTCCAGATAGACCGTGCTCCAGTGCGCTTTATTAAGGTGCCGACTCGGTCGTACATCGCTGTGCTGCTGGCGTAACAACTCTGCCAGTTCCGGGCTGGTTTTGAGAGAGGCTGCCGGGCGTCCTTCAACTTCTTTTACCATCGCGAAAAGTACATCTTCCACTTTAATTTGCGTCGCTTTCCAGTCGCTGTGGACGCTCTGCTCTGCGCCAGGTTTTGCCATGCAGTATTGCAGTAATTCCGAAATGGTCATTATCATTCCCCTTGTAGTGTCGCGATAATTTTACGTGGACCGCCGTGAATACGGTGCTCTCCCAACCAGATACCTTGCCATGTTCCTAACTGTAAACGCCCCTGGCGTACAGGCAGCAGCAACGAGACGCCCAATACTGACGACTTAATATGCGAAGGCATGTCATCCGCGCCTTCGTAATCATGTTCATACGCCGCATTATCGGGAACGGTTTTCAGGAAATGGCGCTCCATATCAGCGCGCACGGTGGGATCGCAGTTTTCGTTTAGCGTCAGCGAGGCCGAGGTATGTAGCAACAACAGATGCAGCAAACCCGTTTCGACAGGCGGTAAGCCAGACAATTTATCGATAATTTCATCTGTTATCAGATGAAACCCGCGCGGCTTCTCGCTCAGTGTAATGGTGCGCTGATACCACATAGGCTGCTCCTTCCTAAAAACAAACGTCTCCTGAATAGTGTGCAGCAAGTCTGGAAAAGGTAAAAGCCAGCGGGGCAAGTTTGTGCAAAAATCATGCAAAAAAGGAGAGCCTGACGCTCTCCTGATTTTTAGTACTCCGAGTTGACAATGACTTCCTCGCCAAACGCTCCTGCCTGCGGCAGCGGTTTGTAGGTGGAGTTAGCCGCGCGCAGGATGCGAATACCGCGGATACCACAATCACGAGCTGCGGTAATATCGTTATCCGAATCGCCGTAGAAGATACGCATGTTCTTCTCCTGCAGCCACTGTACTTTCGTATTTTGTTCCGGTTTATCGCCGGCGAAAATCACCGGATTCATATTCGCCGCCGGAATATGGAAGTTATCCGCCAGCGTTTTCGACACGGTTTCCGTTTTCGTCTGACTACGACCAGTGACAAAGTAAATACTGTCGCCACGGCGAACATGCATATCAATGAGCTGTCGGGCCACTTCTTTTGGAATACTGAACTCATCCCAGCCGTTGTTCATTTTTTCCCAAAAGGCCGGATTTTTCAGATAATCGTCGCTGTCCGGGGAGTAGGTTTTCTTTCCGCGCCAGAATCCGGGGCTGGAAAATAACACGGTGTCGTCAATATCAAAGCCGACCGCCATCGGCGGGCGTCCGGTGAGGCTGTTTTCAATCTGGGCGACAGAGACCCAATGGACAGGCGCTTGTTCCGCGAGTTTTGCAACATTAGTGCCCGGATTGAGCGTCGAAGGGGAAGATACTAACGCATTCGCGGAATGGTTTAGCGTAAACAACAAACAGACGGCACTCAGCGCCAGGGTTATTTTTTTCATGGTTTTCCCTTAAAATTCAAAATATTATAATTATTAAGATGAGTCTTTGCTCAAAAAACTATCTGACCATAACGCCAGTAACGGTCAAAAGGAAGGATTATCTGCGGTTTTGTTACGAAAAAAGAGGATGATCACAACAGCTATTGTCAGGCCGGAGGGCACTGTTATCGCCGTCCGGCCTGAATATTACATGACAGCGGCAAATGCCTTCGCCACGCGGTGTACATTTGAATCATTAAGCCCGGCGACACACATGCGGCCACTGGCAATCAGGTAAACGCCAAACTCATCGCGCAACCGCTCGACCTGCTCCTCGCTTAACCCGGTATAGCTGAACATACCGCGCTGCTGTAACAAGTAATCAAAGTTGCGGTCAGGCATCTCCGCCTTCAGCTCCTTCACCAGCGTCTGGCGCATCGATATAATGCGGTTACGCATCGCGTCGACTTCCGCCAGCCAGCCCGCTTTTAACGCCTCATCGCCCAGGACCGTAGCGACCACCTGAGCGCCGAAACACGGCGGACTGGAGTAAATTCGGCGCACCGTCGCTTTTAGCTGTCCCAGAACCCGCGCGGCAATTTCAGCATCTTCACACACCACGGACAGGCCGCCGACGCGCTCGCCGTACAGCGAGAAAATCTTCGAAAAAGAATTACTGACTAACGCAGGTAACCCGGCGCTGGCAATGGCGCGAATAGCGTAAGCATCCTCGTCCATGCCTGCGCCAAACCCCTGATAGGCAATATCAAGGAACGGAATCAGATCGCGCGCTTTCACTATTTCAATCACCGCATCCCATTGCGAAGGCGTTAAATCCGCCCCGGTCGGGTTGTGACAACAGGGGTGCAGCAACACGATACTGCGCGCAGGTAACGTATTCAGCGTGGCCAGCAGATCGTTAAAACGGATGCCGTTAGTCGCGTCGTCATACCAGGGGTAAGTACTCACTTCGAATCCTGCCCCGGCAAATATCGCAATATGGTTTTCCCAGGTGGGGTCGCTCACCCATACGCCTGCGTCGGGGAAATAACGCTTCAGGAAATCCGCGCCCACTTTCAGCGCGCCGGAACCGCCTAATGTCTGGATAGTGGCCACGCGCTGTTGCTGAAGAACCGGGTGATCGGCGCCAAAGAGCAAAGGCGCGATAGTATGGCGATAAGTATTGAGTCCTTCCATCGGCAGGTACAGCGAAGCGCCATGCGGCTGCGCGTTAAGCCGGGCTTCGGCTTCGGCCACCGTTTTAAGCTGTGGGATAATCCCGTCTTCGTTGTAATACAGGCCAATGCTCAGATTTACTTTGTCGTGACGGGAGTCGTCTTTAAAACGCTCCATCAGTGAAAGAATCGGATCGCCGGCATAGGCGTCAACTTTTTGAAACACGCGATGGTTCTCCAGGTTTACAGAGGGCAGGAAATAACACAATAAACCGGAAGGACGAGAAGATCGAGAGGATGTTGTGGTGGATGCGCATATTACCGGATAGCGGCATGAACGTTTTATCCGGCCTACAGCCAATGCGCGATACAAGCCGGATAAGCGCAAGCGCCACCCGGCCTGCCGCGTATTTAATCAATATACTTCATCGCCACCCTTGAGGTCAGGCGCGTGATAAGTTCGTAAGCACTTACTTTTGTCATTTCAGCGATACGTTCAACCGGCAGACCTTCACCCCATAAGACCACCGGATCGCCCGCGTTATCCTGCGCGTTTGGCCCCAAATCTACGCAAATCATATCCATCGCCACCCGCCCGACAATCGGGACTTCACGACCATTGACCAGCACTGGCGTACCGGAAGGCGCCGCTCGTGGGTAGCCATCGCCATAACCCATCGCCACCACGCCCAGGCGCGTGTCGCGCTCACTCACCCATGTCCCGCCGTAACCCACCGGTTCGCCCGCTTTGTGGTCACGCACCGCGATCAAACTGGAGGTTAAGGACATCACCGGCTGAAAACCAAAATCAGGCCCCCAGGGTTTGTGTTCCAGCGGCGATACGCCATACAAAATGATGCCCGGACGCGCCCAGTCAAAGTGAGACTGCGGCCACAGCAGAATACCGCCAGACGCGGCAATAGAGCGCTGACCGGGTTTACCCTGACAGAAGGCATTAAAAATGTCGAGCTGATGTTCGGTAGCGCCGCATTCCGGCTCATCCGCACGGGCAAAATGGCTGACGATATTCACCGGCTGGCGTACATTTTTACAGTGCGTCAGACGCTGGTAGAACGCCTCCGCCTCTTCGGGACGCACGCCGAGACGATGCATACCGGTATCCAGTTTCATCCAGACCGTTACCGGCTCCGCCAGCTCCACCGCCTCCAGGGCGGCAAGCTGCTCCTGATTATGTACGGCGGTATGCAGACATTGCGCGGAAATGGTCGGCAGATCGGCGGCGTCGAAAAAACCCTCCAGCAGCAGGATAGGCTGCGTGATCCCGCCCGCTCGCAGACGTAGAGCCTCTTCAAGACGCGCCACGCCAAAAGCGTCAGCATCAGGGAGCGTTCGCGCGGTCTCCAGAAGACCGTGTCCATAAGCGTTCGCTTTCACCACCGCAACCAGCTTACTGGCAGGCGCCAGTTCACGCAGACGTTGCAGGTTGTGTCGCAGAGCGCGGCGGTTAATGACGACTGTTGCCGCTTGCATTTGAATTCCTTGTTAACAGAATGACGGAGAGTTACTCATCATCGTATTGCGGTCCCGCATAGTTATCGAAGCGCGACCACTGACCATTGAACGTCAGACGAACCGTACCGATAGGACCGTTACGTTGCTTACCAATAATAATTTCAGCAATGCCTTTTAAGTCGCTGTTCTCGTGATAAACCTCATCACGGTAGATAAACATAATTAAGTCGGCATCCTGTTCAATAGAGCCGGATTCACGCAGGTCGGAGTTCACCGGACGTTTATCCGCGCGTTGTTCCAGGGAGCGGTTAAGCTGCGATAGCGCCACGACTGGCACCTGAAGCTCCTTCGCCAGCGCTTTCAACGAGCGGGAAATTTCGGCGATTTCCAGAGTACGGTTATCAGAAAGCGACGGCACGCGCATCAATTGCAGGTAGTCGATCATAATCAGACTTAACCCGCCATGTTCGCGGAAAATACGCCGCGCGCGCGAACGGACTTCTGTCGGCGTAAGACCTGAGGAGTCGTCAATATACATATTGCGTTTCTCCAGCAGAATGCCCATCGTGCCGGAGATTCGCGCCCAGTCTTCATCATCAAGTTGACCGGTACGAATACGTGTCTGATCGACGCGGGACAGCGAGGCCAGCATACGCATCATGATCTGTTCGCCGGGCATCTCCAGGCTGAAGATCAGTACCGGTTTATCCTGCAACATCGCCGCATTTTCGCAGAGGTTCATCGCAAAAGTGGTTTTACCCATGGAGGGGCGCGCCGCGACGATAATCAAATCCGAACGCTGTAACCCTGCCGTCTTTTTATTGAGATCCTGATAGCCGGTATCCACGCCTGTAACGCCATCGTGCGGTTGCTGGAACAACTGCTCAATACGCGCCACGGTAGCGTCGAGGATCTGGTCGATGCTTTTCGGACCTTCGTCTTTGTTGGCCCGGTTTTCCGCGATCTGGAAGACGCGCGACTCCGCCAGATCCAGCAGTTCGTCGCTATTGCGCCCCTGTGGATCGTAACCGGCGTCCGCAATTTCATGCGCCACCGCGATCATATCGCGGACCACGGCGCGTTCGCGCACAATGTCCGCATAAGCACTGATGTTCGCCGCGCTTGGCGTGTTTTTAGACAACTCCGCCAGATAGGCGAAGCCGCCGACGCTGTCCAGTTGGCCCTGCCGCTCCAGCGATTCCGCGAGCGTAATCAGGTCGATAGGACTGCCGCTTTCCTGCAAGCGCCCCATCTCTGTAAAGATATGGCGATGCGGGCGGGTATAGAAATCTTCCGCCACCACGCGCTCGGCCACATCGTCCCAGCGCTCGTTATCCAGCATTAAACCGCCCAACACCGACTGTTCCGCTTCAATCGAGTGCGGCGGCACTTTTATCCCGGCAACCTGCGGATCGCGGTCGCGGGCATCAGTCTGTGGTTTGTTGAAGGGTTTATTTCCTGCCATAGTGAATGGAGTTACCGAGATAGTGATTGGGTCGAAAGATTACCACATTTCTTTTGGAGGAAGCATGGCAACGCGTATTGAATTTCACAAACATGGTGGTCCGGAAGTGCTTCAGACCGTGGAGTTTACGCCAACGGAACCGGCGGAACACGAAATCCAGGTTGAGAACAAAGCCATTGGTATCAATTTCATCGACACCTATATCCGTAGCGGACTCTATCCGCCCCCGTCGTTGCCTGCGGGCCTGGGAACCGAAGCTGCGGGTGTGGTCAGTAAAGTCGGCAACGGCGTGGAGCATATTCGCGTGGGCGATCGCGTCGTCTACGCGCAGTCAACGCTCGGCGCTTACAGTTCTGTCCATAACGTCCCCGCAGATAAAGCCGCGATTTTACCTGACGCCATTTCCTTCGAACAGGCGGCAGCCTCTTTTCTCAAGGGGTTGACCGTTTTTTACCTGTTGCGCAAAACCTATGAAGTGAAACCCGACGAACCCTTCCTGTTTCATGCCGCTGCGGGCGGCGTAGGTCTGATCGCCTGCCAGTGGGCGAAAGCGCTGGGCGCGAAGCTTATCGGTACCGTCGGTAGCGCGCAAAAAGCGCAGCGGGCGCTGGACGCCGGCGCCTGGCAGGTAATTAATTACCGTGAGGAGAGCATTGTCGAACGGGTAAAAGAGATCACCGGCGGCAAAAAAGTCCGCGTGGTCTATGACTCCGTGGGGAGAGATACCTGGGAAGCCTCACTGGACTGTCTGCAACGTCGGGGACTGATGGTCAGTTTCGGCAATGCGTCCGGCCCCGTCACTGGCGTGAATTTAGGTATTCTGAATCAGAAAGGTTCCCTGTATGCCACGCGACCTTCACTACAGGGGTATATTACGACACGTGAAGAACTGACCGAAGCCAGCAATGAATTGTTCTCATTGATCGCCAGCGGCGTGATTAAAGTTGATGTGGCTGAAAATCAACGCTATGCGTTAAAAGATGCCCGTCGCGCACATGAGGTGCTGGAAAGCCGGGCCACACAGGGCTCAAGCCTGCTGATTCCGTAATAGCTCTGCAAAGAAATTGGGCTTCCACCCGGGAAGCCCTTTCTTTTTTTGTTCGGCTGTATGTAGGGTACAGCGCGATGAATTCGTTACCTGCGCAATCATGACAGATTTAATAATCGATTCCTATTTGCTTGTGAGGGCAAAGTTCCAGGTTGTGACGAACCGCTCAATACCTTAGTAAAACCGACGGTTATTGCGCTGATACTGTGGGATTTTTGGCGTTTTTACTGCTTTGATCACCCACACCACAGCCACCGCCAGCAGTAGCCACGGTAACAGCTTGATCATCAGGGCGAACATTCCACCCAGGAACATGACGGCAGTCGCTACAACCAGCGCGGCCAGAATGCCCAGCAAGGAGACGCCCGTCACCATTAACATCAGAAAAAAGCCAAGCACAAAAAGTAGTTCCAGCATAGTCGCTCCCCATAAAGATGGCATTGCCCGGCGGCACGGCGCTTACCGGGTCTGGTCAGGTAAGCTATTACAAAAATCATGCCAATATTTATGTTTTTGATATATAAAGAAAACGCCCTGCAAGACTGCACAGAGCGTGGTGAGATTGACTAATTTTTGGCGAACTTTTAACGCTTGTCTGCCACCAGTTTTAGCGCCTGCTCCAGTACAGCAACATCCGCGCCAGCTTTATGGGCGTTTTCGCTCAGATAGCGACGCCACTGTCGCGCGCCGGGGATGCCCTGGAACAACCCCAGCATATGGCGAGTGATATGCCCCAGATACGCTCCCTGGCTCAATTCACGCTCAATATAGGGATACATCGCGCGAACCACCGCAACCGGGTCGGCATCGGTGGTATCGGCGCCAAAGATCTCCCGATCCACCGCGGCCAGTATACCCGGATTCTGATAAGCTTCGCGGCCAACCATGACGCCATCCATATGGCGTAGGTGCTCCTTCGCCTCTTCCAGCGATTTGATGCCGCCGTTAATGGACATGGTCAGGTGCGGAAAATCCCGCTTTAGCTGATAGACGCGCGGGTAATCCAGCGGCGGGATCTCACGATTTTCTTTCGGGCTTAAGCCAGAAAGCCAGGCTTTGCGCGCATGGATAATAAACATCTCGCATTCGCCCCGACCGGAAACCGTATCGATGAAATCACACAGAAACGCATAACTGTCCTGATCGTCAATACCAATGCGGGTTTTTACCGTTACCGGAATCGAGACGACATCACGCATGGCTTTAACACAATCGGCGACCAGTTGCGCATTGCCCATCAAACAGGCGCCAAACATACCATTTTGCACGCGATCGGAAGGGCACCCCACGTTGAGGTTAATTTCATCGTAGCCACGCGCTTCCGCCAGCTTTGCACAATGCGCAAGCTGAGCCGGATCGCTTCCACCAAGCTGTAGAGCGACCGGATGCTCTTCTTCGCTATAAGCCAGATAGTCACCCTTACCGTGAATAATCGCGCCCGTGGTCACCATTTCGGTGTAGAGCAGCGTCTGGCGAGACAGCAAACGCAGGAAATAGCGGCAATGTCTGTCCGTCCAGTCGAGCATAGGCGCGATGGAGAAGCGATAAGCAGGTAAAGCGGAGGACTGGGTTTCAGGCTGCATGGCGAATAAATAAGCATCCGGTTAAAAAAGGGGCGTTACTATAGCATAACGCTAAACCGGAGGCGTAGCGCCTCCGGTGAAAGCACCTCAGAATGTCATTGTAAGCTGCGCGCCTGCCCCCCAGGTTTCATCTTCGCCGTACAGTCCCATTAAATCGAGATGCACACGGTTAAAGGGCGCAAAGCCAAGACCGCCGGTAACCACATTGCTATCGTTATTTTTCACATCCGCACGATACCCTGCGCGCACCGCCAGCCATGACAACGGTCGAACTTCAGCGCCGACGCCAACGTACTGTGAATTGTCTTCGCTCTTAAAGCCTTTCGTTTCCGTCAGATCGCCATCGGCGCTTACGGTCAGCAAATCGTTATGCCATGCGACGCCCGCGGTAACCAGGGGGCGGATTTGGTATGTATCTTTGTAGTTGGTGGTTTCTCCCGTCATACCATTAGTGATGTAAATATCTTTCGTATCGATATCGCGAGATACCAGATTTTGCCCGCTCAGCCCCAACGTCCAGTTTTCACCGATATCGGCAGCAAGCCCCGCATCAATGTTAAAACCCGTATCGTCATTGCGATAACGGCTGCTATTCCAGTCGCTACTGTCGTAGTTATAAATTGAGGTGGTGTAGTTATAGAGCCAGGTTTTTTGCAGTTTTGGCGTAACGCCAATGGAAACAGGCACCTCACCCACCACAAACTGCTTCGCCAGCGCAATACCGTAGTCAGATACAATCGCTACCCGCCCCGACGCGGTAGAGTTTAAATGCTTTGTAATTTCGTCAGACCCCAGCAAAGCAGCGCGTCCTGCTTCACGAAGCGCGACACGTTCATCATGCTGGATATCGCGCAGATACTGAATATCGTTCTGATCAATGGACGAACTCACGCGCCCATGCGCATAACCTTTGGCGATAAACGCCACGGAAAGCGTTTGCCCTGGAATACTTACCGCCAACCCAGCGCCGGCATTGGCGCGGGCGGTTTTTCCGTTGAGATATTCCAGCTCATCGGCCAGGTCGCGCGCGGCGCCCTGAAATTGATTCAGCACGCCTCGCGGATTGAGCAGAATTTGCCCCAGCGTAAGGTTATCGACGACCTCATCGTAGTAATCCACTTTATCGCTGATATCGTCAATTTCATCCTGGAGATTGTCTTTATCCGTAATCTGGACGCCGACCGCAGGAAGGACAACAGTGATATTGTCTTCCGGTTTGGCTTTTGCCAGTAACGCCGGATTTAACAGTACTCCGCTGCCATAATTCGCGGACGCGACGCCCGTCCCGCCCATTGCGTCATTACGCGCTTCCGTCCAGGTATTGGCGGCGCTCGCCTGCTTTGCCATAAAAAGCGAGACCGCGATAGCAATCAGTGAAAGTTTGACGTTTTTGTTCACAGTTAGCCCATCTTATTATCAGGTGAAGTAATTCCTCCGCCACGCTTTACCGGACAGAGGCGAACTATTGCTGTGAAATAGTGATGTTAAATCCTGTTGTTATAATATCGACCCTCATTAGGTATAGATGAGAATACTGGCGCGGAAAAGCTTAGCAGGCGATATATTGTCGCGGGGTAATTTCAGAGTTTTAAGCAGCTCGTGGTAAAGTAACGGATTAGACTTTCATGCCATTCGAGGTGCTACATGGAAAAGACCACAACGCAAGAGTTACTGGCGCAAGCTGAAAAACTCTGCGCGCAGCGCAACGTGCGCCTGACGCCTCAGCGCCTCGAAGTGCTGCGCCTGATGAGTCTGCAACAGGGTGCCATCAGCGCATACGATTTGCTCGATTTGCTGCGCGAAACGGAACCACAGGCCAAACCGCCCACAATCTACCGCGCGCTGGATTTTTTGCTCGAACAGGGTTTTGTCCATAAAGTGGAATCCACCAATAGTTATGTGGTTTGCCACCTGTTCGACCAGCCGACGCACAGCTCGGCCATGTTTATCTGCGATCGTTGTGGCGTGGTGAAGGAAGAGTGTGCCGAGGGCGTGGAAGACATCATGCATACGCTGGCGGCTAAAATGGGCTTTGCGCTACGACATAACGTTATTGAGGCGCACGGTCTGTGCCCTGCGTGCGTAGAAGTGGAAGCGTGTCGCCATCCGGGCGACTGTGGTCACGATCACTCGGTGCTGGTGAAGAAAAAACCGCGTTAGCCTGAACGGAAAACGGGCGGCAGTAGAGAGGGGCACGCCCGCATTCATAAGCAAACAGTGGGAAGCACATCCATGTACTCCTGGTAGGGGAAAACATATTACCAGCGATAGTTGTTACGGGTTTCCCAGTCAACAACCTCTTTTTCCGCCTGATCTTTCTGGTAACCGTAACGCTCCTGGATTTTACCTACCAGTTGGTCGCGTTTACCTTCGATAACGGTCATATCGTCATCGGTCAGTTTGCCCCATTGTTCTTTCATTTTACCTTTAAACTGTTTCCAGTTACCGCCGGCTTCGTCTTTATTCATCATCTTGTCCTCATCATTCGGTTAGGAATAGCAGGTGTTATTCGCCCAAATGCTCTGCAATTTCTGCTGGACGTGATAATAATTGTAGGCAGGAATTCGGCCTTCGGTTTTATATTCAGAATTTTTAACCGTCACGATCTGGCAAACCATGTACCCTCGCGCCAGTGACGACGCCAGATAAGGCTCAACGACAGACCGCGAAGCGCCAGGAACACGGTTAATGCCAGCCATAAACCATGATTTCCTAATACCGGCAGGGCGAAGAGCGTCAGCGCGAATCCTCCCGCGGCGACTGCCATGCTATTGCGCATTTCGGCAGCGCGCGTCGCGCCAATAAACATACCGTCGAGCAGATAGCACCATACGCCCACCAGCGGTAATACCACCTGCCAGATAAGATACCGATCCGCCAGTAGCTGTATTTGCGGCAATGAGGTCAGTAACGCGACAATATGTTCGCCTGCCAGGGCATAGACTGTGGAAAACAACAAGGCCACAATTCCTGACTGACGACACGCCGCTCGCCAGACGTCCAGTAGCTTGCTACCGTCACGCGCGCCGTAAGCCTGACCGGAGTGCGCCTCCACCGCATAAGCAAAACCGTCCAGCGCATAGGCCGTAAAGGTGAGTAAGGTCATCAGGACTGCATTTACCGCGATAATATCGCTGCCCAGCCGCGCGCCTGACACCGTGATTGCGCCAAAACAAAGCTGAAGGAGCAATGAGCGCAGCATAATATCGCGATTGAGCGCCAAAAGGCGGCGCACGTTGCCGCGCCAGGCCTGTTTTAGCATATCCAGCGACACACCGCGGAGATGGAGAACTTTACGTACCATCATGAGGCCGATCAGTAACGTGGCATATTCTGCGATGACCGTCGCCAGGGCGGCGCCCTGCACGTTCATATGAAGTCCCATCACCAGCCACAGGTCGAGCGCGATGTTGAGGATATTGCCCACGACCAACAAGATAACCGGCGCCCGCGCATACTGAACGCCTAACAGCCACCCGAGCAGCACCAGATTCGCCAGTGACGCGGGAGCGCTTAGCCAACGGATTTCAAGGAAGCGTCTCGCTTGCACCAGGACAGCGTCGTTCCCGCCGACAATATGTAAAGCCAGCTCGATAAGCGGCGTGCGAAATAGCACAATCATCACGCCTGCGCCCAGCGCCAACAATAACGGTTGAATGAGCGCCCGGGCTAACGCCTGCGGATTTTTGGCGCCAAATGCCTGCGCCGTTAGGCCGGTGGTGCTCATACGTAGAAATAGCAGCAGCATGAAAAGAAAGCTGGTGGCAGTCGCGCCCACCGCCACGCCGCCCAGGAAAACCGGGCTGTCCAGATGACCAATCACCGCCGTATCGACCAGCCCCAGTAAGGGGACGGTGATGTTAGAAAAAATCATCGGCAGCGCGAGACGCCAGAGAGCTTTATCAGAGGAGGTAAAAAGCGGCATGGAGAAAAGCCTGACAAGGAGTTAAACGAAACGAGCGCATTGCCGGATGGCGACGTAACGCCTTATCCGGCCTACAAATTAATCATCTCAGGAACTGCATTCCCGTAGGCCTGATAAGCGCAGCGCCATCAGGCTGCACGATTGCCGGATGACGGCTTACAAGGAGATTAAAAAGAGATTACAACCATTCCCCGTTGCGAATGACGCCTACCGCCAGCCCTTCAATCGTAAAGCTTTGTTCGCGCAGATCCACCACTATCGGTGTAAACTCGCTGTTTTCCGGCAGCAGCTCCACTTTATTGCCCTGCTTTTTCAGGCGTTTTACTGTCACTTCATCGTCAATGCGAGCAACAACCACCTGGCCATTACGGACGTCCTGCGTTTTATGTACCGCCAGCAAATCCCCATCCATAATACCGATGTCTTTCATCGACATACCGCTTACGCGCAGCAGGAAATCGGCGCTGGGTTTGAACAGTGAAGGATCGACCTGGTAATGGCCTTCAATATGCTGCTGCGCCAGAAGCGGTTCACCCGCCGCGACACGCCCGACAAGCGGTAATCCGTCCTCTTCTTCCTGTAACAGACGGATACCTCGCGATGCGCCGGAAACGATTTCAAGCACCCCTTTGCGCGCCAGCGCCTTAAGGTGTTCTTCCGCCGCGTTTGGGGAACGGAACCCCAAACGCTGCGCGATTTCCGCACGCGTCGGTGGCATACCTGTCTGGCTGATGTGATCCCGGATGAGATCAAACACCTCTTGTTGCCTGGCCGTTAACGCTTTCATTCCGCCCCCTGGGTGTATATACAGTCATGCTGTGAGTATATACAGTTAAAGGTGATTTTGGAACCACAAACGGCGCAAAAAACAAGAGATTTATAAAATTTGGAACCTTTATCGAAAATGTGACCATAACAGGATGCCCCAGGTCATCAGGGCAACGAAAATAGACAGTAGCACCGCAGCCGATCCCATATCTTTCGCACGGCCGGAAAGCTCATGGTATTCAGAACCGATGCGGTCCACGACCGCTTCAATAGCGCTGTTGAGGATTTCAACAATCATGATAAGTAAAACGGAACCTATCAATAACACACGGGTAATCGCATCCACATCCAGCCAGCAGGCGATGATGACGCCCAGCAATACCGCGATACTTTCCTGGCGAAACGCCGCTTCGTGAGTCCATGCGGCGCGAAATCCTTTCCAGGAATATCCTGCCGCTTTGATAATTCTGGTGAATCCAGTGGTATTATTGGCCATCAAAAGAACCTTTTTACATTATTAACGTCAATGACATTATACGGTTGCCCTGCACGATTCGGACTGCCGTAACGCAGCGCGAAGTATGACGGGATACAACAGAAATTCGCTAAACTTTCTGATATCCTTGCACCGCATTTGCATTATTAACCAGAGGCTTTACATCGTTTATGTCCGGCTGGCCACGAATTTACTACAAATTACTGAATTTACCATTAAGCATACTGGTAAAAAGCAAGTCTATTCCGGCGGAACCCGCCCAGGAATTGGGGCTCGATACTTCTCGCCCCATTATGTATGTCTTGCCATACAACTCAAAAGCGGACTTACTGACGCTGCGGGCTCAATGTCTGGCGCACGATCTCCCGGATCCGCTGGAGCCGCTGGAGATCGACGGCGCGCTGCTGCCACGCTATGTATTTATTCACGGCGGACCGCGTGTCTTTACCTATTACACGCCAAAAGAAGAGTCGGTGAAACTTTTTCACGATTATCTCGATCTGCATCGGAGTAATCCGGCTTTGGACGTGCAGATGGTGCCCGTTTCCGTGATGTTTGGCCGCGCGCCGGGTCGTGAAAAGGGAGAAGATAACCCGCCTTTACGTATGCTGAACGGCGTACAGAAATTCTTTGCCATCTCCTGGCTGGGTCGCGATAGCTTTGTCCGATTCTCGCCGTCCGTCTCATTGCGTCGTATGGCTGATGAACACGGCACCGATAAAATCATCGCGCAGAAGCTGGCTCGCGTGGCGCGTATGCACTTTGCTCGCCAGCGCCTGGCGGCGGTTGGCCCACGCCTGCCCGCCCGTCAGGATCTGTTTAACAAACTGCTGGCCTCGAAAGCGATCGCCCGCGCGGTAGAAGACGAAGCGCGCAGTAAAAAAATCTCTCATGAAAAAGCGCAGCAAAACGCCATTGCGCTGATGGAAGAGATCGCGGCGAACTTCTCTTACGAGATGATTCGTTTGACCGACAGGATTTTGGGGTTTACCTGGAACCGACTGTACCAGGGGATTAACGTGCATAACGCCGAGCGCGTACGCCAACTGGCGCACGACGGGCATGAAATCGTCTATGTACCCTGTCACCGCAGCCATATGGACTACTTGCTCCTTTCTTATGTGCTGTACCATCAGGGACTGGTTCCGCCGCACATTGCCGCCGGTATTAACCTTAATTTCTGGCCCGCTGGCCCGATTTTCCGTCGTCTGGGCGCGTTCTTTATTCGTCGCACCTTTAAGGGGAATAAACTCTATTCCACCGTCTTTCGCGAATACCTGGGCGAGCTGTTCAGCCGCGGTTACTCGGTTGAGTATTTTGTCGAAGGAGGACGTTCGCGTACCGGACGTTTGTTAGACCCGAAAACCGGCACCCTGTCGATGACTATCCAGGCGATGCTGCGCGGCGGTACCCGTCCAATTACGTTAGTGCCTATTTACATCGGCTATGAGCACGTCATGGAAGTGGGCACCTATGCGAAAGAACTGCGCGGCGCGACAAAAGAGAAAGAGAGCCTGCCGCAGATGCTGAAAGGCTTGAGCAAGCTGCGCAATCTGGGTCAGGGCTACGTTAACTTTGGCGAACCGATGCCGCTCATGACGTACCTGAACCAGCATGTGCCGGAGTGGCGCGAATCTATCGACCCTATAGAGGCCATACGCCCAGCCTGGCTGACGCCGACGGTAAATAGTATCGCCGCCGATCTGATGGTGCGTATTAACAACGCTGGCGCGGCAAACGCGATGAACCTGTGTTGTACCGCGCTGTTAGCGTCGCGTCAGCGCTCGCTCACCCGCGAGCAGCTCACCGAGCAGCTTGATTGCTATCTCGATCTGATGCGCAATGTCCCTTATTCCACAGACTCAACCGTTCCTGCCGCCAACGCTGGTGAGCTCATCGCTCACGCGCTGCAGATGAATAAGTTTGAGGTCGAGAAAGACACCATTGGCGATATCATCATTCTGCCGCGCGAGCAGGCGGTGTTGATGACCTATTATCGTAACAATATCGCGCATATGTTGATTATGCCTTCGCTGATGGCGGCGATTATCACCCAGCATCGTCGCATTTCGCGTGATGCGTTGCAGCAGCATGTTGAAGCGCTCTATCCGATGTTAAAAGCGGAGCTGTTCCTGCGCTGGGAGCGCGAGGAGTTAGCCTCGGTCATTGACGCGCTGGCCAGTGAAATGCAGCGTCAGGGGCTAATTACCCTGCAGGATGATGAACTGCATATCAACCCGGCGCATTCCCGTACGCTGCAACTGCTGGCGGCAGGCGCGCGCGAAACGCTACAGCGTTATGCCATTACGTTCTGGCTGTTGAGCGCCAATCCGTCCATCAACCGCAGTACGCTGGAGAAAGAAAGCCGTACCGTGGCGCAACGTCTGTCTGTCCTGCACGGTATTAACGCGCCGGAGTTTTTCGACAAAGCGGTGTTCAGTTCACTCGTGTTGACGCTACGGGATGAGGGTTATATCAGTGATACGGGCGATGCCGAACCGGCAGAAACGATGAAGATATATCAGATGCTTGCCGATCTGATTACCTCTGATGTCCGTCTGACGATTGAAAGCGCGACGCAGGGCGAGTAAGCCAGTGCCTGAAATGCCCGATGGCGTAAGCTCATCGGGCAACTGATATGACGTATTGAAAATTTTGGCTTTGCAGGCCGGGTTCGCCCGGCATGACATCAGAAGTGCCAGTAACTCATCGCCAGCCCTAAAAATAGCACCAGGCCAACGTAGTTATTGTTCATAAAGGCTTTAAAGCAGGCTTCACGTTCACGGTTCGCAATCAGTTTTTGCTGGTAGACAAACAGCGCGCCCGCCACCAGCACAGCCCAGTAATATCCCCATCCCAGACCATTCAACCAGCCGATCAGCGCCATTAACGCCATGACGCCAAACTGCAGAATCCCGATAATCAATGTGTCATAACGACCAAACAGGATCGCCGTCGATTTAATGCCTATCTTGATATCATCATCTCTGTCGACCATCGCATATTGCGTATCGTAAGCCACCGCCCAGAGAATATTGGCGAGGAACATCAGCCAGCAGCTCAACGGCAGGGATTCGCTCACCGCGGCGAACGCCATGGGGATTGACCAGCCGAAAGCGGCCCCCAGCACGACCTGCGGCAGGTGGGTGTAGCGTTTCATAAAGGGATAAACCCAGGCCAACGCCAACGCCGCCACGGAAAGCAGAATCGTCATGGCGTTCAGCGTCAGCACCAACAGAAACGCCAGCAGCACCAGCACCACAAACAGGTTGCGCGCTTCTTTCTCTGTCACGGCGCCGCTGGGTAAAGGCCGGTTGACCGTACGTTTTACATGTCCGTCAAATTTACGATCGGCATAATCATTCACCACGCAGCCCGCCGCGCGCATTAACCACACGCCAGCGACAAAAACCGCCAAAATCCACAGCTGAGGCATACCCGGCGTCGCCACCCATAGCGCCCAAAGCGTCGGCCAGAGCAGCAGCAACGCGCCAATAGGCTTATCTGTACGCATCAAACGGTGAAACGCCAGCAGCTTACTCTGCGTCAGACTCCACTCCATCTTTATCTTCCTCTCAGTACAGCGGCGATGCAGGTAAAAAAAGCTCGGTAAGCAACAGCGGTTTTCCGCTCAACCGCAGTCGAGAGCGGCGCCCCCACAGCGTTGCATCGCGTCCAATTTCAATAAAATCGCGGGTCAGTGTCGATGATGTAAATAGATAACGTCCAAGCGGGGTTTTACCCAGATGTTGTAAGACCTGTTCAGGTCCGCACAGCGTGGATTCCGGTACCACGGTACGTCCGGCAAGCCAGGGCTCGCCGTCAGCGCAAAGCAGTATCTCACGTAACCAGTAGCGGGATTCGGATGGCAGTAAACCTGATGCTTCCTCGACCTCACTTTGGCCGACAAACGCTTCCCGAATCAGCGTCACGCTTACCCGCTTTCCCTGCTGCTCAAAACGTTTAGTCATAGAATCTTCCAGCAACAGCCAGTCCAGCAAATGGGGTTCAAGCGCAGGAATCGCATCAAAATAGCGCAGCGCACGCAGTTGCGTTAACGCAGGGTGTGACATGCCTTACTCTCCGATTCATAACCTAAAGTCATTGTATCTCAGAAAAGACATTACGGGGGGCGTAATCACAATTAAGTGATCTGTTGCGCAACAAAAAAATAACAATTCGCATGAAATGATAAAAAAAGGTGCGCCAGGAGACGCACCAGTTGCTGCAAAATCAGCACTGTGGGGAAACAATTACCCCTTGCCTTTTACACTGCTGATAAAGGTGGAACGGGCAGATGTCGATCCCAGACGTTCGGCCTCATCAAGCAGTTTCAGCGCTTTATCGACGTCGCCTTTCGCTACGGCATCCTTAATCGCTTTATTAAAGTAGCTTTCCGTATCGTTCAACATCGGTTCGCTTTTCTTCGGCGCGACTGGCGCTGGCGCAGCGACCGGCGCGGCGGTATTGCCTACCGTTACCGGCCCGGTACCGGACGAGCCAAACAACGGCCCGACCAATACGCTGGAGCTGCTGTTGGTTTTCACCTTCAGTTTCACCACACCGTCAGTGGTATGGCGAGCAACTGGATCGGGAATATCCGGGATAGAGTTACCGACGCCTTTGGCATAGGCTTTTGCCGGATCGAGCAGCGTAGTGGTTTGCTGAAGATCTTTTTCGGTCGTAAACACCAGAACATAGAGTTTCTGCTGCCCCAACGCAGGCGTCAGGCGCATCACGCCTTCCAGCCGGTCTGCGCTCATGACGCCCGGCTGCTGATAAGTAAAGTAACTGCTGGGGAAGAACGCCGAAGGCGTCATATTTTGGTCAAGAATCAACACGTTTGGCGCAAAAACGCTGGCTTGCTTATTGACCTCGCTGGTCAGAGTTAATGTCAGCTCGCCGATATTCGCCGGAACGCTATAAGCGGCGACCGGGCCGGTAATGCCGGCGACGTCAAGGCGCTGGCCGCCAGTCGCCAGTTGGGTAGACTGCGTTTTTGACTGATCTACAGGCGTCCAGGTTAATTGCTGTAGCGCAGCAGCAGGAATAGCGGGCGCGGCGCTGGTATTTTGCGGTACATAGTTCACTTCCGCCAGGCTGATACCCGGCACGCTGGCGAACAGCCCTGCGGTTAAACAGAGGGCGACGAGACTTTTCTTCATTTTCATTATTCTCACCTCAATAAGGCGGGTTCAGCGGTAGCCAGGCAATAGCGCGCCAACCCAAACATATCGCCGAATGGCGGCTGGCGCCTTATTCGGCTTACAAGCATCATCAGACCTGATGTTTCAGAGGGGCTTGCGCCCCTCGTTACGTCAGATGACCATCGTATTACCACCAGATTTCCATCTGGGCGCCGAAGGTCCACTCATCGCTATCGCCACGGCTGTTGGTGGAAATGCCGGAGTTAGTCGCTGCGGCATAACGGGAAATGTTATCGCCGTCTTTGATATAGCCCCATTTCTCATCCCATTTCGCGTAGGTGGCAAAAATACGGATAGCCGGACGCGACCAGATGCTGTCGCCCGCCTGCCACTGTTGCGCCAGGGTGATTTTATATTGATTGTTACGATCGCCGGTCTGCTGAGATTTCACGTTGTCGTAGCCGACTTCCAGCAGGGTGCTCATGATTGGCGTCCACTTGTACATTGGACGTACGCCCACGGTCCACCACTCAGTACCCAGGTTATTATCCCAATCGATATTCTGGTACATACCGACGTACATCAAATCCCATTTATCACCAAGCGAGATGGCGCCATGATCCAAAATACGCCACATATCGCCATTATTGTTGATGACCTTATTGGCATAATTAATTTTGGTTCCATCAGGCAATTCTTCAGTGAAAGATGAAGAACCGTCGGAACCGCGCGCCTGGCCTTTACCCTGCGTGGTCATGGCATCGGTGGCATATTGCACGACAAACTTGTTATAGCCTTTCAACATGCTTTGCGTGTGTTCGGCGGTGAACATCCAGCCGTCTTTCGATGCCCCATCCGCCAGCTTATAACCATCGGTCGTATTGGCGCGGCCGTAATCAACGCCCAGCTCCAGTACGCCGTCCGGGTTCGTTTGCAGACCAGCCAGACGTACGTCAAAGACGTCGTTAGCGGTATCTTTTACTTCATCATAAATATTCTGGCTGCTGAAGGTGTAAGAGCCGCCCGCTTCAGTAGACCGGGTCGCCGCCAGCGAAAGCTTACCGAAGCCCAGATCGATATTTTCGATACCTGCGCCAGGACCTGAAATATCCCAGTAGTAGAAGTCGATCATGTGTACGTCATGACGCTGATAGAAGCGCTTACCGGCCCAGATGGTAGAGCCCGGCAGCCATTCAATCAGGTTTTTACCCTGCACGTTCGCTTCGCGGAAGGCGGGATCGGTCGATTCCCAGTCGTTCTGCTGGTTAACCGAATAGGCGACGTTGGTGTCGAAATAGAAGCTCTTATCGCCCTCTTTCCACACTTCCTGGCCCAGTTTCAGTTCCGCATAGGTTTCACATTCGTTACCGAGACGGTATTTACTTTGGGCACCTGTTGCCTGGAAACATTGTTGTTCGCCGCCGCTTCCCGTCCAGCCAATACCAGAACGGGCGTAACCGTGGAAATCGACAGCCATTGCCTGAGCGGACATGACGCCCGCTGCGACAGCAACCGCCAGTGGGAGTTTGCGCAGAGTAATCATCATTCTATCTCCTGAGATCATTGCTTTTCTTTAAACGCTGCCACCTTCTAAAACTGCGAATGGTTTTGCGTTTCGTTTTTTTATGGAGGCCTTAAACACCCGGCTCTTGATGCAGACGACGACATGCGCTGCCATCCTCGCGGAACAGATGACAGCGCTCTGGCGGCAGGCCGATAGCGAATGTGGCGCCCTCTTCTACCAACACCACGTCATTCTGGCGATAAACCAGGTTTTGACGGATGGCGGGGATCTGGATATGAATTTGTGTTTCGTGCCCTAACTGCTCGACCACCTGGACTTCGCCTTCCAGGGTGACATCGGCGATATCGCTCGGCAGCAGGTGTTCCGGCCGAATGCCTAAAGACATATTGGCGCCGACCTGCACGCCGCGACTTTCGACCGGCAGCCAGATTTGCTGGCGATTCGGCAGTTCGACCTGGACTTGTTCAATCGCGGTGGCGGTCACTTTCACCGGCAGGAAGTTCATCTTCGGCGAGCCGATAAAGCCCGCGACAAAGCGGTCCGCCGGATAGTGGTACAGCTCCAGCGGCTTACCGACCTGCGCGACGCGACCGGCGTCCAGCACCACGATTTTGTCGGCCAGCGTCATCGCCTCGACCTGATCGTGGGTGACGTAAATCATCGTGCGGCCCAGACGTTTATGCAGGCGAGAAATTTCAATGCGCATCTGCACGCGCAGCGCGGCATCCAGGTTAGAGAGCGGTTCATCCAACAAAAACACACGCGGCTCCGCCACCAGCGTGCGGCCAATCGCTACGCGCTGACGCTGACCGCCGGAAAGCGCTTTTGGCTTACGTTCCAGCAGATGCGCCAGTTGCAGCACTTCCGCCACCTGGTTGACGCGTTGATTCATTACCTCTTTTTTGGCGCCCGCCAGCTTGAGGCCGAAAGACATGTTTTCTGCAACGGAGAGATGGGGATAGAGCGCATAAGACTGGAATACCATGCCCACGCCGCGCTCGGCAGGCGGAATATCATTCATACGGGTTTCCCCGATAAACAGGTCGCCACTGGTGATGGTTTCAAGCCCGGCGATCATACGCAGCAAGGTCGATTTACCACAGCCTGACGGTCCGACAAACACCACGAACTCCCCGTCATGGATATCGAGGTTAATATCTTTCGATACCACCACGTCACCCCAGGCTTTCGTTACATTTCGTAGCTGTACGCTCGCCATGCCTTTCTCCCTTCGTTACAACCTGTCATTGACAGCAACATTCATGATGGCCTGACTATGCGCGATCCCTGACTGGGGTAAATCCTCCACCCCCCGGCTTTTTTATGGGGGAGGAGGCGGGAGGATGAGGACACAGCGCCTGAGACCACGGGTGCGGGCAGAAAAGGAATTTCGTGATGCCGCCCGCAAAAATCGGCGTGTTTTTATGTGCGCCAGCACGCATTACTCACATTTATGTAACACAGATCACATAAAGCCGGGGTGGGGCGTAGGGGCGGGGAGGATGGAAAGAGGTTGTCGTATAAAGAAACTAGAGACCGTTAAACCACCTCTGTGTACATCACCAAAAAGGATGGGAGATATGAAGATTAAAACTGGCGTAGGCATCCTCGCATTATCCGCACTTACGACGATGATGATTTCCGCCCCGGCTCTCGCCAAAATTGAAGAAGGTAAACTGGTTATCTGGATCAACGGCGACAAGGGCTATAACGGTCTGGCCGAGGTCGGTAAAAAATTTGAGCAAGACACCGGCATTAAAGTGACCGTTGAGCACCCGGATAAGCTGGAAGAGAAATTCCCGCAGGTGGCAGCCACCGGCGACGGTCCTGACATTATCTTCTGGGCGCACGACCGTTTTGGCGGCTACGCGCAGTCTGGTCTGCTGGCGGAGGTCACTCCGGATAAAGCGTTTCAGGACAAACTCTATCCGTTCACCTGGGATGCGGTACGCTATAACGGCAAGCTGATCGCCTACCCCATCGCCGTTGAAGCCCTCTCCCTGATTTATAACAAAGACCTCGTCCCGAACCCGCCGAAAACCTGGGAAGAGATCCCGGCGCTGGATAAAGAGCTAAAAGCGAAAGGGAAGTCGGCGATAATGTTCAACCTGCAAGAGCCGTATTTCACCTGGCCTTTGATCGCCGCTGACGGCGGTTACGCGTTCAAATTTGAAAACGGCAAGTATGACGTGAAAGACGTTGGCGTCGACAACGCCGGCGCGAAAGCGGGCCTGACTTTCCTGATCGATATGATCAAGAACAAAAATATGAGCGCCGATACCGATTACTCCATCGCCGAAGCAGCCTTCAATAAAGGCGAAACGGCAATGACCATCAACGGCCCGTGGGCATGGTCGAACATCGACAAGAGCAAAGTCAACTACGGTGTCACCCTGCTGCCGACCTTCAAAGGCAAACCCTCGAAACCGTTCGTCGGCGTGCTGAGCGCGGGGATTAACGCTGCCAGCCCGAATAAAGAGCTGGCGAAAGAGTTCCTCGAAAACTACCTGCTGACCGATCAGGGTCTGGAAGCGGTGAACAAAGATAAACCGCTGGGCGCCGTGGCGCTGAAATCTTTCCAGGAGCAGTTAGCGAAAGACCCCCGTATCGCCGCCACCATGGATAACGCCCAGAAAGGCGAGATCATGCCGAATATTCCGCAGATGTCCGCCTTCTGGTATGCGGTACGTACGGCTGTGATCAACGCCGCCAGCGGCCGTCAAACCGTGGATGCCGCGCTGAAAGATGCACAAAGCCGTATCACTAAGTAATGCCGCGAGCCTGTGCCGGATGGCGGCATAAATGCCTTATCCGGCCTACAACACACCGTAGGCCTGATAAGCGCAGCGCCATCAGGCACATCTCCGGCCAGGAAGTTTCAACGCTGTAGAGGAAAACCCCCATGGATGTCATTAAAAAGAAACACTGGTGGCAAAGCGACCCGCTTAAATGGTCAGTAATTGGTCTGCTGGGCCTGCTGGTGGGTTACCTTGTAGTTTTAATGTACGTACAAGGGGAGTATCTGTTCGCCATCATGACGCTGATTTTAAGCTCTGCTGGCCTGTATATTTTCGCAAATCGTAAAACCTACGCCTGGCGCTACGTTTACCCTGGCCTCGCCGGCATGGGGCTGTTTGTGCTATTCCCGCTGGTGTGCACCATCGCCATCGCCTTTACTAACTACAGCAGCACCAACCAGCTCACCTTTGAACGCGCCCAGCAAGTGCTGATGGACCGTTCTTATCAGGCGGGAAAAACCTATAACTTCGGTCTTTACCCGGCCGGCGACGAGTGGCAACTGGCCCTCACCGACGGAGAAACGGGCAAACATTACCTGTCTGACGCATTTTCCTTCGGCGGCGAACAAAAATTACAGCTGAAAGAGACCGATGCCCTACCGGGCGGCGAACGCGCCAATCTGCGGATAATCACCCAGAACCGTCTGGCGCTGAACCAGATAACCGCCGTCCTGCCGGATGAAAGTAAAGTGATTATGAGCTCGCTGCGTCAGTTTTCCGGTACCCGTCCGCTGTACACACTGGCTGATGACGGCCTGCTGACCAATAACCAGAGCGGCGTAAAATACCGGCCAAACAACGATAGCGGTTATTATCAGTCGATCAACGCCGACGGAAGCTGGGGTGATGAAAAACTCAGTCCTGGTTATACCGTTACTATCGGCGCGAAAAACTTTACGCGCGTCTTTACCGACGAAGGGATCCAGAAGCCCTTTTTCGCTATCTTCGTCTGGACCGTGGTCTTTTCGGTCCTCACTGTGGTGTTAACCGTGGCGGTTGGGATGGTATTGGCCTGCCTCGTACAGTGGGAAGCGCTGAAAGGTAAAGCTATCTACCGCGTCCTGCTGATTCTGCCCTACGCCGTACCGTCGTTTATTTCAATTTTGATTTTCAAAGGGTTATTCAACCAAAGCTTTGGCGAAATCAATATGATGCTGAGCGCGCTGTTTGGCATTAAACCTGCCTGGTTCAGCGACCCCAACACCGCGCGGGCAATGGTGATTATCGTGAATACCTGGCTGGGCTATCCCTACATGATGATCCTGTGCATGGGACTGCTGAAAGCGATTCCGGATGACCTGTACGAAGCCTCCGCAATGGACGGCGCCGGTCCGTTTCAGAATTTCTTTAAGATCACCTTACCGCTGCTGATTAAGCCGCTAACGCCGCTGATGATCGCCAGCTTCGCCTTTAACTTTAATAACTTCGTGCTGATTCAACTGTTGACCAACGGCGGGCCAGACCGTCTCGGCACCACCACGCCTGCCGGTTATACCGATCTGCTCGTCAGCTACACCTACCGTATCGCCTTTGAAGGCGGCGGCGGTCAGGACTTCGGTCTGGCGGCGGCCATTGCCACGCTGATCTTCCTGCTGGTAGGCGCGCTGGCAATAGTGAACCTGAAAGCCACGCGTATGAAGTTTGATTAAGGGAGATAATAACAATGGCTATGGTCCAACCCAAATCTCAGAAACTGCGTCTCTTCATCACGCACCTGGGGCTGCTGATTTTCATCGCGGCGATCATGTTCCCGCTGCTGATGGTCATCGCTATCTCGCTACGTGAAGGGAACTTCGCCACCGGAAGCCTGATCCCGGATAAAATCTCCTGGGAACACTGGCGGCTGGCGCTGGGTTTCAGCGTGGAACATGCGGATGGTCGGGTAACGCCGCCGCCCTTCCCGGTACTGCTGTGGCTGTGGAACTCGGTGAAAATAGCCGGTATTACCGCCATCGGCATCGTGGCGCTCTCCACCACCTGCGCCTACGCTTTTGCACGAATGCGTTTTCCAGGTAAAGCAACACTGCTTAAAGGGATGCTGATTTTCCAGATGTTTCCGGCGGTTTTGTCTCTGGTGGCGCTGTATGCGTTATTTGACCGCCTGGGACAATACATTCCATTTATCGGTCTGAATACGCATGGCGGCGTGATCTTCGCCTATCTCGGCGGCATTGCGCTGCATGTCTGGACGATTAAAGGCTACTTCGAAACTATCGACAGCTCGCTGGAAGAGGCCGCCGCGCTGGATGGCGCAACCCCGTGGCAGGCATTTCGCCTGGTGCTGCTGCCGCTTTCCGTACCGATTCTGGCGGTGGTGTTTATTCTGTCGTTCATCGCGGCGATTACCGAAGTTCCGGTCGCCTCGTTGTTACTGCGCGATGTGGACAGCTATACGCTGGCCGTGGGTATGCAGCAATATCTCAACCCGCAAAACTATTTGTGGGGCGACTTTGCCGCCGCCGCCGTCCTTTCCGCTATTCCTATCACCCTGGTGTTCCTGTTGGCGCAACGTTGGCTGGTCAACGGCCTGACGGCAGGGGGTGTGAAAGGTTAAGTTTTATCGAAGTACCTGCCCGGCAACGGGCAATGCCACTGCCCTCAACTTATGTTATCCCCACTTATGGTCGTATTTTGGCGCTCTTCGGAGCGCTTTTTTTATGCGTTATAGACAGCGGCTGATTTATTGCCACGCCATACGTCCGTTACGGTGTGGCGACGCCTATTCTCGCCGTAGTCGGTTCGAATTACATAACCACAACGTGATAACCAACAGGAGGATCGCCGCCGAATAGAGTAATACATCCATTGGCGTTTTATGATCGACAATGATCAGGCGCACAATCGCCGTGATCCCAATGTACACGAAATAGCGCAGCGGAAAGTGAAGGCCAGACTTAAAGTACTTCACAATCAGCGCAATAAATTCGAAATAAAGAAAGTAGATCACCAGCCCTTCCACCAGTTCATATTTGCTGGCTTGCTCAGGCACGAATAATGCGTCCGCCAGATGCACCGTCTCTTTACCGAGAAAAACGACCAGGATCAGACCGAGGGTAAGCAGCCCCAAATTTAGTACGTTTTGTAAAATCGTGGCGATAAACTCAAGACGTGAGCGCGATAATGGCATCATAACAGCCCCCTCTTTCTCTACGGCGAGGTTTCTGTATAACGCACAAATGTGACGGGCATCTATATTTTTTATTTATGTTTATATTTTGTTCAATAAGATAATTTGCCGGATAGCGCCGTGAACGCCTGATCCGGCCTGAGTATTAACGGAAATTTACGCTCCTGTCACTGGTCATATCATACAGGCCAAACTTACGGCCAAGCTGTTGACCACCGTCACGCGTCAGCGGCGTCCAGCCAATTGCCGCACGACTTCGGGTTGGGCCGGACGAGAAGAGATCCAGCGGCACGGAAACATATACGCCTTTGGTAAAATCCCCTTCTCCATATTCATCCGGCGACGCATCGGTAATCGTCGCGTAACCGCCGACAACGACGCCGCTATCGAAGCGTTTGGCGATCTCCAGCGTACCGCCTTTATCGCCCGCCAGATACTGACCAACGCTGGCTTTCACCAGCACATCCTGGGCGAACGACGGCGTCCAGTATGCGGTCAAATGTCCGGTCTTCACGCTGTAATCGGTAAACTTCATCATATCCTGCGCGCTACGCCAGTCACGCTGTTTCACGTAGTTGGCATCCAGACCAAACGCCCAATTGCTGTCTACCGGGCGATACAGGACTTCCGCCCCGGCACCACCAAACATGGTCTCCAGATAACCGCCATAGACCTGCCCATAGAAACCATTGCCAAAATACTGGAAGTAGTTGGCCTGTAGGTTATTCACATAAACATCGTTCTGCACATACTCACGGACATGCGTACGCACCCGCGGCAGATGCGAATCCTTCGGCGGATTGGTGTAGTTAAATTTGTCGTAGTTGTTGGCGATATTGGCAAACACGCTGCCCGTGGTGAGCAGATGATCCGTGACCCACAGATCCGCAGTTCCCATTACGCCCAACTGATACATATAGAAGTTTTCCGGGCCGCCTACCGACTGATTCAGCACGGGATCAAGATGAAAATCAACGCGCGACTTGTCGATATACCAACCCTGTTCAGTACTCTCTGGCACGATCGGCTCCACGCGTTTTTGCGCCAGCGGGGTTTCATGTCCCAGCGGTTCGCCTTCCAGATGGCGTTTCAGGCTGGCGACATCGGTTTCAGTGGTGACCTGCGGCAGATTAAGGCGGTTTTCCGTCACGCGGATCGTGCGGATCCCCTCCGGCAGATCGTTCATGACGATCCGGTTAGCGCGCACGATCCCTTCACGGGAGTCGCGGTACTTCACCTGTTCACCGGTAACGTACAGCGTATCGCCTTTGACCTGGATTTTCGGGTCCGCCAGACCGGCATTATATTTCAATAACGTTAATTGATTAGCCACTACCGAATGTTGCAGGATGGCATCCTGCGGCTGTGGTCGGTATTGCGGGCGTGAATTGTCATGATACGCGGGACGTAAATCGTTGAAATTGGTGCGCAGCGTGACGCCAAACATAAAGGTGTTGCCGCGCTCGTAGCTGAGGTTAACGTCGGCCCAATCGGTGACGCGGTAAATGGCGCCGACGTTAAACTTGCTCTTCTGTTCCAGTTTCCCCGCAAAATCCTGCTGATAGTTATTGCCTTCATACTCCAGCTTCAGGCGTAGCGGTTGCCACGGGGTCTGGTATTCCACGCCGCCAAACAGCGAGGCCGGGCCGTGAAACATATCGCTACCGTCGACGGAACCTGCCTCTTTATAGCTGTTATCACGCGAACAGAATTTATCACTATACGAACAGAAAGGATTAGACACATTGCCGCTGGTGCCAAGATAGCCCCAGCCGAGACCTAATGAAAAATCAAATGGCCCCCAGGCCTTACTCGCTACAATATATTCCGCATCAAACAGCCCCGTCCCGCCGATATCGCGCGCGCCAACCGCCACCTGCGGCATCCAGTAACTCTCTTCCCACAACCGCAGTTTCACATCAAACGCTTTATCTTTGTAAGTCTGGTCACCGGAGAATGATTCCACGCTGCTGTACTTTTTCGTACGGACATCGGTATAGCGCAACGTGGTTTCCAGCCACGGGAAAAGCTGAACCGAAGCCGAGTAGTAGCGGTACTGATCGTTATCGCGATAGTTCAGGCTCATCTCCCCTTCACGCGCCATACGCGCTGTCGGCGTTTGCAGCAGGCCCACGCCGCCAAAGTCAGATTGTGAAGGCCCAACAGGGGCTGGATATGTTTCGGCATGGCAGGCCGCGCTAATACCCAGCGCCAGCACGCTGAGCAGATGTGTTTTTTTCATTATTCCGGTATCCGCTGCGTCAGGGTATGAAGAATGTCGGCATTTATCGCCTCCGGCGTGCCGCGCCAAAGGGAATCGGCAAAACCGACAAAAATAATGCTGCCGGGCATCGGCTCGATATGACGTTTATTCCAGTAAGCCACCGGCGCTTTTTGGCTGCGTCCATCAGGGTAAACCACCCAGGCATAGCTACGATCCGCGCCGCTGAGTAAGCGCTGACCCTCGAGATAACTGGCGACGTCCCGCCCAGGGACGAACGGCTGGCTGCCCGGCTGGCTAATCAAGCCAAAGAGCGTCACCTGTGTGGGTTGCGGCCCGACCCAGAGCGTGTAGTGACCTTGCAGCGGCGGGTTACCTCGTTCGCTCACCCGCACCACGTCAGGATCAAGATTCACGAATTGTCTGCCCGTCACCTTCACCGCCTGAATCTGTCGGCGTAGTGTGTTTATTGCCGCCGCCGCATCACCATCTTCCTCAGCGCTGAGCGCCGCCAGTCGCCCGAGAAGTTCCTGCTGCTGTTGACGCGCCGTCACGGTCGCCTGTTCTTCGCCTATCACCGCCGCAGGCCACCAGCTCGTTGCCAGGCGCGGCTGTCCGACTAAATCGAGCAGACGCTCAGCGTCTGTCAGCGTTTTAGGCTCGCTATTACCTTGGGTAAAAACGGTAACAGTGCCGCTGGCAAAGGCGGATGACGCGACAAAGGCCAGCGCCAGCGCGCTTATCGTCCTTTTCATCATGATTTTGCCGCCTTAATCAGCGTGGTTTTCACCGGAAAGTAATTCGCGCCCAGATACTGTTCCGTCTGGCGAATTTGGCCTTCACTATCAACCCAGTAGCGATTACGCCAACGCGTTTGATCGGTCGTCACTTCTTCATCTAACACCCGCACGGCGGTCTCTTCACTGCCGACGCTAACGCTATCGGTCCCTCGCCATGTAAAAACGGAACGGGCGGTGGCGTAACGCACCTGGCGATGTTCGGTCCAGCCCAGGGTGCGAGTCCAGGTCGCGCCATCGATAATCTGTCCTGGTTTCGCCAGCGGGTCGGTCGCCAGATTATTCACATCGATCAGGTTGTCGCCGCTGAGCAGAGTTTTGACCAGACGGCCATGCTGCGTCACGATCGTCGCGCCATCCTGCGTCACCCATTTCTGCTGCCCGTTTTCCGAGAAAGCGAGCACCACAAACAGTTGAGGACCGCCGTTAAGCTGCATGTACTGGCTGGCATACGGCATGTTTTGAATATCGTCATCCGTTAGCTGTACGCCTGGCGTACCGAACAAACTGTCCCACAGTGAATCGCCCAGGCCTTTAGTGGTGGCCGAACACGCCTGTAATAGCAGGCAAATCAGGATAAGTGCGAGTCGCTTCACGACGCTTCTCCAGAGGGGCAAAATAACCACACCGGAGTGTGGTTATGGTTAAACGTACCGATACTACTGGGTACTGGTGGTCGTGGTGGTCGTGGTTCCGGTATTAGAACCATCGCCGCCGCCGGTTGCCGCTAACGCGACGCCCACCGCCGAACTTACGGTGCTAACGCTGGTAGCGGAGGAGCTTCCCGCCGATACCGACGTCGCTGCCGACCCTGCCGCTTCACCCACCTGAACGGGGGCTGCCGAGACAGATGTCGCCGCAAGCGCGGTTATGGCAAAAATGCCATACAGTACTTTTTTCATCATAATTTCCCTTCATTGAATGAATGGAGATTTACCCAAAAGAATTTCGGGCGCTACCGAGTATACACAACCAAAGCAGGCGGATTATGTCCGGGAGAAATAACAGCGAGGTTTTAGGATAATTAAACTTTAAAGAAACAACACATCCTCTATTTAATTAATAATTAAATTAAATCAATAAGTTATAATTACATAAAAACACAAACACATCCGTATAATCTGAAAATAACGCAGAGTGATTTTCTGGTTATTGCTTATTTTAGGATTAAGCTCAATATAAAATTGTGGGGATAAAGACGGACAAGCGGAATTATCTTATAAAAAAAGCCGATGTGAATATCGGCCTTTTTATTATCTTATTCTCTTTTTGCCGGATGGCGGCGAAACGCCTTATCCGGCCTACAGACGCTATGCATTACGTAGACCGGATAAGCGCAGCGCCATCAGGCGCGCCAGGCTTTATAACGGTTAATCAGACCGTTAGTAGAGCTATCATGGGACGAAATAGCTTTATCATCGCCCAACTCCGGCAGAATACGGTTAGCCAACTGTTTACCCAACTCAACGCCCCACTGGTCGAAAGTAAAGATGTTCAGGATGACGCCCTGCGTAAAGATTTTATGCTCATACAACGCAATCAGTGCACCCAGGCTGAACGGCGTAATTTCGCGCAGCAGGATAGAGTTGGTCGGGCGGTTGCCTTCAAACACTTTGAATGGCACAACGTGTTCAAGCTGCGCCGGATCTTTACCCTGATCGCGATATTCCTGCTCAACCACCTCGCGGGATTTACCAAACGCCAGCGCTTCGGTCTGCGCGAAGAAGTTAGACAGCAGCTTCTGATGATGATCGGATAGCGGGTTATGGGTGATAGCCGGGGCGATAAAATCACACGGCACCATTTTAGTACCCTGATGAATCAATTGATAAAACGCGTGCTGACCGTTGGTGCCTGGCTCGCCCCAGATAATTGGGCCTGTCTGGTAATCCACGGCGTTGCCGTTACGGTCAACGTATTTACCGTTGGATTCCATGTTACCCTGCTGGAAGTAGGCGGCGAAACGGTGCATATACTGGTCGTACGGCAGAATGGCTTCGGTTTCCGCGCCGAAGAAATTGTTGTACCAGATGCCAATCAACGCCAGCAGAATGGGTAGGTTTTTCTCCGCCGGAGTGGTGGAGAAATGCTTGTCCATCGCGTGCGCGCCGGAAAGCAGCTCGACAAAGTTGTCGAAACCGACGGACAGAATAATGGACAGCCCGATGGCAGACCACAGCGAGTAACGACCGCCGACCCAGTCCCAGAACTCGAACATATTGGCCGTGTCGATACCAAATTCGCCGACCGCTTTGGCGTTGGTGGAGAGCGCAGCAAAGTGTTTCGCCACGTGTTTTTCATCGCCTGCAGTTTTCAGGAACCAGTCGCGCGCGCTGTGGGCGTTGGTCATGGTTTCCTGGGTGGTGAAAGTTTTCGACGCGACCAGGAACAGCGTGGTTTCAGGGTTCACTTTCTTCAGCACTTCAGCGATGTGCGTGCCATCGACGTTAGAGACGAAGTGCATAGTCAGATGATTTTTATACGGACGCAGCGCTTCGGTCACCATGAACGGGCCGAGGTCGGAACCGCCGATACCGATGTTCACCACGTCGGTGATGGCCTTACCGGTGTAGCCTTTCCACTGACCGGAGATAATCGCTTGCGAGAAAGTTTTCATTTTCTCAAGCACGGCGTTCACTTCCGGCATCACATCTTTGCCGTCCACAATGATCGGCGTATTGCTACGGTTACGCAGCGCCACGTGCAGCACGGCGCGGTCTTCGGTGCGGTTGATCTTCTCGCCGGAGAACATGGATTTAATCGCGCCGGCCAGATCGGTCTCTTTCGCCAGATCCTGTAATTTTGCCAGCGTCTCTTCGGTGATGCGGTTTTTGGAGAAATCCACCAGCATCAGATCGTCAAACGTCGCGGAAAATTTAGCGAAACGGTCGCTATCGTTCGCGAAAAGCTCAGCGATCGTAACGTCTTTCATTTCATCGTAGTGTTTCTGGAGCGCCTGCCAGGCAGAAGTCTGCGTTGGATTGATGTTTTTCATTAGCAATACTCTTCTGATTTGAGAATTGTGACTGGGATCGATTGTAACGCCAGTCACAGAAAAGTGTGATTGTTTTAGTGCCGTTGCCCCAGGCACTGTCGAATGAGGATAAAAAGTATATACCCTAAATAATTCGAGGTGCAGAAAGGCGGCAAATGGGTATCGGGGTTATAAGCGCTGTTACTGAGCCTAAACTCAGCATAAAAAATCCGCATAATCCCAACGTTGACAGTCCAGGCCACAACTTTTATTTATAAATACGTTACTTGCATTTGCGCCTGCACCGGTTTCTGTTCTGCCCTTGTGCCATGGTCGCGTTTTTCATTTCCTGACACGAGGTTGATATGACAGAGATCGTTGTTTCCAAATTTGGCGGTACCAGCGTCGCCGATTTTGACGCCATGAACCGTAGCGCGGATATCGTACTTTCCGACGCCAATGTTCGTTTAGTCGTGCTTTCCGCGTCTGCCGGCATCACTAATCTGCTGGTGGCGCTGGCCGAAGGGATGGAGCCTGGCGAACGTTTCGCTACGCTCGACGCCATCCGTAAAATCCAGTTCGATATCCTTGATCGTCTGCGTCATCCGAATGTCATTCGCGAAGAGATTGAACGCCTGCTGGAAAACATCACTATTCTGGCGGAGGCGGCATCGCTGGCGACATCGGCAGCCCTGACCGATGAACTGGTCAGCCACGGCGAGCTGATGTCTACCCTGCTATTTGTTGAGATCCTGCGTGAACGCGACGTACAGGCCCACTGGTTCGACGTGCGCAAAGTGATGCGTACCAGCGATCGCTTTGGTCGTGCGGAACCGGACGTCGCAGCGCTTGCGGAACTGGCCGCGCAGCAGTTGCTCCCGCGCCTGAGCGAAACGTTGGTCATTACTCAGGGTTTTATCGGCAGTGAAAGCAAAGGCCGCACCACGACATTAGGCCGCGGCGGCAGCGACTATACGGCAGCGTTGCTGGCTGAAGCGCTCCATGCCGCGCGGGTTGATATCTGGACAGATGTGCCCGGTATTTACACCACCGACCCGCGCGTGGTGCCCGTCGCGCAGCGAATTGATGAAATCGACTTTGAAGAAGCGGCGGAGATGGCAACCTTCGGCGCAAAAGTACTGCATCCAGCCACCTTACTCCCGGCCGTGCGTAGCGATATCCCGGTCTTCGTTGGCTCCAGTAAAGATCCGCAAGCGGGCGGTACGCTGGTGTGCAATAAAACCCAAAACCCGCCGCTGTTCCGCGCGCTGGCGCTGCGCCGCAATCAAACGCTATTGACGCTGCACAGCCTGAATATGCTGCACTCACGAGGTTTCCTGGCAGAGGTGTTCGGCATTCTGGCGCGGCATAATATTTCGGTAGATCTGATTACCACTTCGGAGGTGAGCGTCGCGCTGACGCTGGATACTACCGGCTCCACCTCCACGGGCGATACGTTACTGACCCAATCCTTATTGATGGAGCTTTCCGCACTGTGTCGGGTCGAAGTTGAAGAAGGACTGGCGCTGGTCGCGCTGATTGGCAACAACCTGTCAAAAGCCTGCGGTGTTGGTAAAGAAGTGTTTGGCGTCCTGGAACCGTTCAACATTCGCATGATTTGTTACGGCGCCTCCAGCCACAATCTGTGCTTCCTCGTGCCGGGAGACGATGCCGAGAAAGTGGTGCAAAAGCTACATCAGAACTTATTTGAATAATCGCCCTGACACGGCAGCGGGTGAGCGCTATCAGGCAATACGCTGCCGGATGGCGACGCAAGCGCCTTATCCGGCCTGTCGCAGCTCCCGGCGTATAGCGCTTGTCGCTATACGCCATACCCGATATCGCTTACAGCATACGCCGCTGGTGCTGTTTTTCCGTGTGGACCCGCTTAACGATTTTATAGATCCACTGCAGTGTCAAATTGTACTTTTTGGCCAGCTCCGCATAATTACGCCCATCGCACTCGCTGTAAATCTGATAATCCCGTTCCGAAGCCCGACCAGAGATACCTTTGGGAAAATAAATGCTTTGCCCGCCCCAGTTGCGCATCATTCTGTCAGCAATTGCCTGACCGGCATTTTCGGCTGACGCGCTATCAATATTCATGCTTTCAATAAGTACCTGCGACGCATGAAACGCCAGATCGTTAATAATCTCCGGAAGCCGAACCATTTCTTTTGATTTCTGAATCATATTTTATCTCCATATCCAGCACCATGCTCCCCGTGACGGCACCAAAAAGGGAAGCGTAAAAAACGGTGCAATAACTACCTATCAATATATTCAAAATATATATAAATATTTACTATCAACGGCATTTAATTATAAATTAAAAGAATGTATATATTGCTTTCAATTTATAATATGTATTTATTTTATAGGTGAAGTAAGCCTTCACTGATGTCATCATTTTACACAATGCTGTATGTATATACAGTTAATTTTTGCATTTTTTTCTGCGTTCGATCAAAAAGATCGCTTTCCTCACGATCGCGTGAATTTTTAAACTGACTTTAAAAATCAATAAGATAATTTTAATCAAAGATTATTATGACGCAGCAATACCGCCATCGTAGCCTGCCGCAGACACATACTGACTCTCCGCAGGCAGCCTCTACCCCCTGCCCCGAAAGCTTTATTTATTCGTTTATTTGTTGGCATTTGACGCCATGCGCTAAACATTTTTTAAAGTTATTTATTAAAGCCCTTTTCGTTCTTCCGCTATGGGGAAAAGCGATACTTTTCTCTCAATTATCAGGAGATAGAGTATGCGAAAAATTATTGTTCCCCGACTTTCCGGCTGGCTGATTGCCTCTGTCGTACTGTTTGCGCTTATCGGCTGGACATCATCAGCGCAAATTCCGGTCGTCATCTATAAACTCAGCCTGGTTTCGTTATCAGCGGTGCTGGGTTACTGGCTCGACCGTAGTCTTTTCCCCTGGGCGCGTCCCGACTCCTTTTGCCCCTGGGAAGAATCGCTGTGCTGCGCCGCGGCGATGATTCGTCGCGCGATCATCGTTGCGGCAATTTGCCTTGCCGTCGCGCTGGGGCTGTAACGATGCGTTATCAATACGTATGCCTGGTCTGCGCTATGTCTTTCTTGTCTGCCGACGCTGCCGAACCGCCGCGCGCTTCTCTGCAATGGCGCAACGAAGTGATTCGTACCGCGCGCGAAATCTGGGGGCTTAACGCCCCCGTTGCTGATTTTGCCGGGCAACTACATCAGGAATCCGGCTGGGCGCCTGACGCGCTTTCTCCGGCTGGCGCGCAGGGTATGGCGCAATTTATGCCTGCAACGGCAAAATGGGTAAGCCAGTTGTACCCAGCGCTTCGCGAGAACAAGCCGTTTAATCCCGCCTGGGCGATACGCGCGCTGGTACAGTATGACCGCCAGTTGTGGAAAAGCGTGTTAGCAAAAAATAACTGCCAGCGGATGGCGTTTACTCTGAGCGCCTATAACGGCGGGCAAGGCTGGGTTAACAGAGATAAAAAGCTGGCCGCCGCAAAGGGGTTAGATGCGTCCATCTGGTTTGAACATGTAGAACGCGTTAACGCCGGGCGCAGTGCCGCAAACTGGCGCGAGAATCGTCACTATTCCAAAGCGATTTTATATCAACACGCTTCCCGTTATTTGCAATGGGGGCAGGCCAGTTGCATTCATTAATCAGAGGGAGTAATGAAACTCAGTATCGATTTTTGGGAAGTCATCTCCCTCTTACTTTCGTTTGTTGGATTAATGTTTGCCGCCGGTAAATTGCTGCTGGCGCAAATTGAAAAACGGCTGAATGAACGTTTTGAAGCACTGGAAGCTGCCCGGCGCGAATCAGAAGCGGGCTGGTCCAGGCTGGAGAGAGAATTTCTGGAATTTCGCGCCGATTTACCGCTGCATTATGTCCGCCGCGAGGATTATCTTCGCGGCCAGGCCGTTCTGGAAGCAAAACTGGATGCGCTATATAGCAAAATAGAACTGATTCAACGAGGTAACCATTAAACAAATCCCCGTCGTTTATACGCCGGGGGTTTTTTATTTGTTTTAACTTTTTTCTCTAAAGGAGATTAAAAGACGCCTGATGCCTGATACATCAAAATATGTCTGAACGATAACGAAGAGAGAATATTATCTCTCCCGGTAAATCAAGGAAAACCGTATATGGAAACATTATCTGTTATACATACCGTGGCGAATAGACTACGTGAATTAAACCCTGATATGGATATACATATTTCATCAACCGATGCGAAAGTATATATCCCAACAGGACAGCAGGTAACGATATTAATTCACTACTGCGGTTCGGTTTTTACCGCCCCAGAAAATACGAATGCCACGGTACAAAAACAACTAATCCGGATTTCCGCCACCGTTATTGTTCCGCAAATAAGTGACGCGATAAACGCGCTGGATCGTCTACGTCGTTCGTTGGGGGGCATTGAACTTCCAGACTGCGATCGTCCGCTCTGGCTGGAAAGCGAAAAATATATCGGCGACGCCGCAAACTTCTGCCGTTACGCCCTGGATATGACCGCCAGCACCCTGTTTATCGCGGAACAGGAAAGCAAGGACTCCCCCCTGCTTACAGTCGTTAATTATGAGGAAATTCAATGAAATATATCTACAGTGGCCCGGCAAGCGGCGTCACGCTCGCCGACGGTCAGGAAGTCTTACTGTGGCCCAATAGCGAAATCTCGCTACCGGAAGATAACGAGTGGGTAATCACCATGATTGCCCGCCGTCACCTGGCGCCAGTGGTTACGCAAGAAGTAGAAACTAATGAAGAGGAAATTGTCCATGGCAGCTAATTACCTGCACGGTGTAGAGACCATTGAGATCGAAACCGGCCCACGTCCGGTGAAGGCGGTTAAATCTGCGGTTATTGGTCTGATCGGCACCGCGCCATGCGGCCCGGTTAACCAGCCGACGCTGTGTCTTTCTGAAAGCGACGCGGCGCAGTTTGGCCCAGGCCTGGCAAATTTCACCATCCCGCAGGCGCTGAAGGCGATCTACGATCACGGCGCGGGGACGGTCGTGGTGATTAACGTGCTGAATCCGGCGGTACACAAAAGTACCATTCCCAGTGAAACCGTGAAGGTTGATGACAACGGTCAGATTCAACTCAAGCACGGGGCCGTGCAAACGATGAACATTGGCCGCAGCACGAACGCCGGAAACGCTTATATCAAAGGCACCGATTACACCATTGATATGCTGACCGGTAAAATCACCTGCATGGGAACCAACCTGAAACCCGGCGTTCAGGCCTATGTAAATTATACTTACGCGGACCCCACCAAAGTGACTGCTGCCGATATTATTGGCGCGGTAAACACCGCGGGTGACCGTACCGGCATGAAGCTGTTACAGGACACCTGGAACCAGTTTGGTTTTTACGCAAAGATCCTGATTGCGCCGGTCTTTTGTACGCAAAACTCGGTCGCCGTTAAGCTTATCGCTCAGGCAGAAGCGCTGGGAGCCATTACCTACATTGATGCGCCCATCGGCACGACTTTCCAGCAAGTTCTGGCAGGGCGCGGCCCGCAGGGGGCGATTAACTTCAATACCAGTTCCGATCGCGCGCGTCTGTGCTATCCGCACGTTAAAGTGTACGACAGCGCGACGGACAGCGAAGTCCTGGAGCCGCTCTCCTCCCGCGCCGCTGGCCTGCGTGCCAAAGTGGATCTGGAAAAAGGCTTCTGGTGGAGCAACTCCAATCAGGAAATTCAGGGCATTACCGGCGTAGAGCGCTCGCTGTCAGCGATGATCGACGATCCGCAAAGCGAAGTGAATCAACTGAACGAAAACGGCATCACCACCATCTTCAACAGCTATGGCTCCGGTTTGCGCCTGTGGGGCAACCGTACCGCCGCCTGGCCGACGGTTACCCATATGCGTAACTTTGAGAACGTGCGCCGTACTGGTGATGTGATTAACGAATCGATTCGTTATTTCAGCCAGCAGTATATGGATATGCCGATAAACCAGGCGCTGATCGACGCGCTAACCGAATCGGTGAACACCTGGGGTCGTAAGCTGATTGCCGACGGCGCGCTGTTGGGTTTTGAATGCTGGTACGACCCGGCGCGTAACGAACAGACTGAACTGGCAGCCGGGCATCTGTTGCTGAGCTATAAATTCACCCCGCCGCCGCCGCTGGAACGTCTGACGTTTGAAACCGAAATTACCTCTGAATATTTAGTTTCTCTGGAGAGCAATCGCTAATGGCTGGAAAAATTCAAATTAACCGTATTACCAACGCCAATATTTATCTTGATGGTAATAATCTTTTAGGTCGCGCGAGTGAAATTAAACTGCCTGACATCAGCATGATTATGCAGGAGCATAAAGCGTTGGGGATGGTCGGTAAAATTGAACTGCCTGCCGGTTTTGACAAACTGGAAGGTGAAATTAAATGGAACTCGTTTTACCACGACGTCATGCGTAAAACGGCAAACCCGTGGCAGGCGCTGGCATTGCAGTGCCGCTCCAGTATCGATTGTTATAACTCGCAGGGTAAAGCGGATCAGTTAGCGCTGGTGACGCATATGACCGTAATGTTTAAAAAGAACCCGCTGGGAACGTTTAAACAGAATGAAAACCCGGAATTCAGCAGCGCCTTCGGCTGCACTTATATTAAACAGGTGGTTGACGGTGAAACGCTTCTTGAACTGGATTATCTGGCGAATATTTTCCGCGTAAATGGCACGGATCAATTAAATGCCTACCGCAATAATATTGGCGGTTAATTACTTCGGGGCTACGGCCCCGAATTTAACACGACGAATAAGGACTATACCATGAACGAAAAATATACCCTGCAATTCCCGTTTACCTCCGCCGCCGGGGAACGTATCGACGTTTTGCAATTACGTCGCCTGAAGGTAAAAGATATGCGCGCCGCGCGACGCGCCAGCGATAAACCGGAAGAGTGGGATGAGCCGCTGATGGCGGCTATGACCGAGCTGGTAGCCGAAGATCTGGCGGAAATGGATCTGCTGGACTATCAGGCATTGCAGAAACGATTTCAGGCCATGCTTAGCATGGCTACAGAACCCACAGCAGTTGTGGCAGGCAATGGCGCTGCTGGCGAGGTGGTTTCGCTTTCCGCCCAGTGAAATTGACGCGCTGTCGGTTGACGATTTTACCTGCTGGCTGGACGAAGCCAGCGCGCAAATTAAACACGAATACGACTCGCAGGCTTAATGCCTGCGGGTTTCCTGACCCAAGCCCGGTTCACTCCTTCCCTGTCCTTTTTCCGGCAAGCAGCCTGTTACCGGGCAACTTATACGAGACACTATTTTGGCCAACGACATTATTACTCAGCTTCAGGCGCGTAATGAGACGTTGACGCAGGCAATAGCCCGTTACGGCTCACTCAACGCCAGCACGCTGCACACGCTCAGCTTTGAGCAAACAAAAATCACCCGGCTTACGCAACAGCTCACTAACTCCGCCCTTCGCCGGGAAGAGAACGATAAACAGCGCGCCGGGTTGCTGGAAAAAACACAAACGTTCGCCGGGCAGTTCGGCAAGCTCCTGAACGTTGAGACTCCCGACTGGAAGCTGCCTTACGAATTTCAGGGCAACATGGTCGATATGGCGGCGAAAGGCGGCATGGATAACACCGCGCGGGACGCCCTGAGCCTGAATCTCCGCGACTGGAGTCTTGATTTCAATCAGGATCAAAAAGATCTGCAAAGCGCCGCCGCCACGATGATCGAAGGCGGCGTCAGCGCATTGCAGGATCTTAGCCGCTACATGCCCGATATCGCCAAAGCCGCAACCGCCTCCCGCGACAGCGCGCAAAGCTGGGCGCAGGCGGCTCTGGCCACTCGCGACAAACTGAACATCGCCCCTGACGGCTTCCGTTTTGCGCAAAATATGCTGTACAGCGTGGCAAAAAGCGGCGGCGGCTCCGTTGCAGAACAAACCCAGTGGATTAACGCCTTTGCCGGAAAAACCGGCGCTCAGGGGAAAGAAGGCATTGCGGAACTGACCGCAACGATGCAAATCGCCATGAAAAACGCCCCTGACGCAGGCGCGGCGGCAGCGAATTTCGACCATTTTCTGAAATCCGCCTTCTCGAAAGAGACGGACAGTTGGTTTGCCCGTCAGGGCGTGGATCTTCAGGGATCGCTGCTGGAGCATCAGCAAAACGGCATCGGCATCACCGAAGCGATGACCCACATCGTGCAGATGCAGCTGGAGAAAATGAACCCGCAGATCCTCGACACCTTCAGGCAAACCATGAAGATTGAGGATCTTTCCGCGCGCGGCGACGCGCTACAGGCCATGACGGAGAAATTTAACCTCGGCGCGATGTTCGGCGATGCGCAAACGCGGGATTTTCTCGCCCCGATGCTGGCGAATATGGACGAATATCGCCAGCTAAAAGCCTCCGCAATACAGGCGGCGGGGCAACATTTTATTGATGATGACTTCGCCGCGAAAATGACATCGCCCGGAGAACAGACCAAAGCGTTACAACTGGCGCTTAACGATCTGTGGCTGACCGTCGGCCTGGAACTGATGCCCGCCATTGGCGAACTGGCGCAAAGCATCACGCCGCTGGTGCGGCAGTTCAGCGCCTGGCTGCGGGAAAACCCGGCGCTGGTGCAAGGGGTCGCCAAAGTCGTTGGCGTTATCTGGCTGTTCAACGGGGCGCTGAATATTCTCAGGCTGGGAGCAAACCTCATTGCGTCACCGTTTATTCGCCTGATCGATATCTTCCTGAAGGTCAAAGCCGGTCTGGCGCTGGGCGGCGGCAGTCGCGCGCTGTCGGTTCTGAAATCGTTTGGCAACGGTGCGAAAAGCCTGACGATGCTGCTGGGAAACGGCCTGATAAAAGGGCTACGGCTGGTCGGCCAGACATTTATCTGGCTGGGTCGGGCGCTGCTGATGAACCCTGTCGGCCTGACCATCACCGCTATCGCAGGCGCCGCCTATTTACTTTATCGCTACTGGGAACCGATTTCCGGTTTCTTTGCCGGAGTCTGGGAGCGCATCAAAACCGCCTTTGACGGAGGCATTGCCGGCGTCACGCGTTTGATTCTCGACTGGTCGCCGCTGGGGCTGTTTTACCGCGCCTTCGCCAGCGTACTGGACTGGTTTGGCATTGAACTCCCCGCCAGCTTCAGCGAATTTGGCGGCAATATTCTGGATAGCTTGATCAACGGCATTCTGAATGCGCTTCCTTTCCTGAACGGGGCGATTGAGAAGATAAAAGCGCTGATCCCCGACTGGGCGAAAAGCGCGCTGGGCATCAGCGCTGAAATGCCGTCTGTCGCCGCCGCCGTCCCCGGTATTGCCGGAACAATGGTCGCGCAACAGGCCAGCGCGCCGCTGGTATCGGGAGCGAAAGCGGTGACAACCTCGGCCAAAACGATGGCCTCGCCGCAGCCTATGAAGATGAAAAGCGCTGCCACGCCGCCGACGCCAGCCGCGCTTCCCGGCAAATCCGGCGGGAAACCTTATACGCGGCCCTCCCGCGCGCAAAGCAACGTGCAGGTACACTTTTCCCCGCAGGTTACCGTGCAGGGAAGCGGCGCGAATGCCGCCAAAGATATCAACAACGTGCTGTCGCTGAGCAAACGCGAGCTGGAGAGAATGATTAACGATGTCATGGCGCAACAACGGCGCCGGGAGTACGCATAATGTATGCCGTATTAGGCGAAATAGAATTTGACGTCGTCGCTTACTGGGACGAATTTGAAAGCACGATGGGCGTGGATTATACCAGCCATGCCCGTATTGAAGGGAAACCGGGCGTGCAATTTATCGGCGATAAGCTGGACAAAATCACCCTGAAATTCAACTTTCATAGTCAGTATTGCCAGCCGACCACCGAGCTGAACCGTCTGCGGGAAGCGATGACCGCGCACCAGGCGATGGCGCTGGTGTTCGGCAACGGCGATTATCGCGGCTGGTTCGTGATTACCGATCTGACCGCTACCCACCAGCACACCGATCCTTACGGTAACGTCATTGCTCAGGGCGGCAGTCTGTCGCTACAGGAGTACACCGGCGATCCGAAGAGTCCGTTACTGCCTCCGGCCATTACCACCCAGGAACCGAACATTGACGAGATGTTGGATGAGCTTCCCGACGTTAGCGATTCCTGGTTCGATGAACTGCTGAGCGCCGTTGAAGAGGGTATGCGTGAAGCCAAAGAGATGATGGATGAGGTGGCCGACGCCATTGATGACATCAAAAAAACGATCGCCCAGGCGAAAGAGCTGGTGAAGGAAGCCAAAGCGCTGAAAGAAAAATGCGGCGATATCGTCGATTCGCTGAAAAAAACCATGAGTTCGATAGACGCGCTGTTCCAGCAGCCGCTGGATTTGCAAACGCTGGCCGGGCTGCCGAAAGCGCTGGCGGCAAAAATGCAGGAACTGATCGACAGCCTGCCGGGGATCCGCGAATGCGCGGGCGATGCCGGCACGCTTATTGAACACGCCGAATCGCTGTTTGGCGCTATTACCAGCAGCGTCGCGGAAGCGACTTACGACAGCGCCGCGACGCTGGTCAATCAGGCGCGCGGCGCGCTGCAAACAAGCGCGCCCGACGTGAGCCAGCTTGCCGCCGCCGATATTACGAGGAGTCTGTAATGCGCTACCTTGAACATGTCACCACCGACGGCGAACGCTGGGATAATCTCGCCTGGCGCTATTACGGCGATGCGCTGGCCTACGAACGCATCATCGCGGCCAATCCGCACGTCGCTATTATGCCGGTTTTACCGTCAGGCGTGCGGCTGATCATCCCGGTTATCAGCGTCACGCAAACGACCCCGGAGTTACCGCCATGGCTGAGATAACGGTATCCGGCGGGGTGTTCGCTACCCTGACGCCCATTTTTACCCTTTGGTACGGACATAAAGAGATCACTTACGACATTGCGCCTTATGTCACCAGCATCAGTTACAGCGACAGCATTAAAAACGAGTCGGATGTTATTGCCATTGCGCTGGAAGATAGCGCCGGGCGCTGGGTAAACGAATGGTATCCGGGAAAAGGCGACACGCTGGCGCTGCGCCTGGGCTACCAGGGCGAAGATCTGCTCGATTGCGGAACCTATATCATTGATAAAATTGATATCAGCGCGCCGCCTTCGACGGTCAATATCGACGGTATCGCCACCTCGGTCAGCAAAGCGCTACGCACCAAAAACAGCCAGGGCTTTGAGGAGACGACGCTTTACGCCATCGCCAGTCGCATCGCGCAAAAACACGGTTTAACGCTGGCGGGCAAGATTGCGCCGCTGACCATCGATCGGGTCACGCAATATGCCGAAACCGACGTGGCGTTTCTCAAACGGCTGGCGAGTGAATATGGCTATACCGTGAAAGTGACGGCGACGGAGCTGATCTTTTCGCATCTGCCGACGCTACGCTGTCTGGCGCCGGTGAAGACGCTCAGGCGGACGGATATTTCGCACTACACGTTCAAAGATACCATCAACCGGATCTACAAAAACGCCACCGTGCAGCATCAAAATAGCAAGCAAAAAGAACTGGTTATCTACACCCATGACAGCCAGGAAAAGACCTCGGCGCGCGGTGCGGCGACCAGCGCCGATACCCTGAAGATTAACAGTCGCGCTCCGGATACCGGCGCGGCGCAGGCTAAAGCCAATGCCGCGCTGGACAGCCACAACGAATACCAGCAAACCGGCACGCTCAGCATGATGGGCTGCCCGCAGTTGACGGCGGGCAATAAGATAGAACTGAGCGATTTTGGCGTACTTTCCGGGCAGTGGCTGATTGATAAATCCATGCACAAACTCACGCGCAGCGGCGGCTACACTACCGAAATCGACATTTCACGCGGACCGGCAACCAGCCAGTAAGGAGGCAATATGAAAGGCGTTACCCGCCAGACGGGTATTATCAGCGATATTGATGAGGCGGTCGTGCGCGTCAGAGTCACTCTACCGGAGTGCGATAACCTGCGCAGTAACTGGCTTGCGGTGCTGCAACGCAACACGCAGGACAACAAAGATTACTGGTTGCCGGATATTGGCGAACAGGTGGAGGTTTTGCTCGACGACAACGGCGAGGATGGGGTGGTGCTGGGCGCGGTCTACTCCAGCGTAGATACCGCGCCGCTGGCCTCGCGCGACAAGCGCTACGTGCAGTTTTCCGACGGCGCGGCCTTTGAATATGACCGTGCGTTACACCAGCTCACCGTCAACGGCGGCATAGAAAAAATCGTCATTGAAGTGAAGGAACGTACGCAGCTTACTTCACCGCAAGTAGAGGTCAGGGCGCAGCACGTCACGGTGATATCAGAAACCGTAGACGTGGCGGCCACCTCCGTGGGCGTCAAGGCGGTAGATGTCAACGTGGAAGCGCCCCATACGGGCATTAAAGCGCTGAATGTCACCGTCGATGCGCCGCTCAGCACCTTTACCGGCGACGTTACCGTGATGAAAAAACTTACCTGGCTTGGCGGTATGGCAGGCAGCGGCGGCGTCGGAAACAGCGCGGTTATCACGGGCAACGTGAATGTCCTCGGCAACGTTAACGCCAGCGGCACGCTGATGGACAACGGCGGCAACTCTAACCACCACTCTCACTAACCTGCAAATTGCTGCTGGATGGTGGCTTCGCCTTATCCAGCCTGCAAAAGGTGCATAAACACCGGCCCGGTAAGCGCAGAAGCGCCACCGGGCAAATTGCTGGAGGATATTTATTTCAGCGCAACGTGATTAAGCCCTTTTCCCGCGCTATTTCCGATGAAAATGTAATCACTTTGCGCTGCAAATATTGCATATATGTATATTGGAAAACTAACGCTATTTTTTACTTTAACTTCGCCCTGTTTACATAAAATCTGCTGTTCAGGAATGATCCTCTCAGTTTTGTCTGGTAGACTTCGCTGAATTACAACTTCTTGATTGCTATAATGATAAAATTATTTATAAAGTACGTTTCGATAGGCGTACTTAATACTGCTTTGCACTGGGCTATCTTTGCCCTTTGCGTCTATGGATTTCAAACAAGTCAGGCTTTGGCAAACGTAGCGGGCTTTGCTGTCGCTGTCAGTTTTAGTTTTTTCGCTAACGCCCGGTTTACCTTTGGAGCCAGCGTATCAACCGGACGTTATTTGCTGTACGTCGGTTTTATGGGCGTGCTGAGCGCCGTCGTGGGATGGACAGGCGACAAGTGTGCTATGCCTCCCATTTTTACGCTCATTGTATTTTCCGCAATTAGCCTTATTTGCGGATTTTTATATTCCAGATTCATTGTTTTCAGGAATGAGAAATGAAAATTTCATTAGTGGTTCCCGTCTTTAATGAAGAGGACGCGATCCCTATTTTCTATAAAACGGTCAGAGAATACAGTTCACTTAAACCTTATAACGTTGAGATTATCTTCGTTAATGATGGGAGTCACGATGCGACTGAATCAATCATCAGCGCATTAGCTGTTGCCGATCCTCTTGTTGTTCCGATCTCATTTACCCGCAATTTTGGTAAAGAACCTGCACTTTTTGCCGGATTGGATTACGCGACCGGAGATGTGGTGATCCCTATCGATGTTGATTTACAAGATCCCATCGAAGTAATCCCACATTTGATCAATAAATGGCAGGCTGGTGCAGAAATGGTGCTGGCTAAGCGTATCGATCGTTCAACGGATGGCCACCTGAAGCGTAAAAGCGCTGAGTGGTTCTACAGGCTGCATAACAAAATCAGTACGCCAAAGATTGAAGAGAATGTCGGTGATTTTCGATTGATGTCGCGCGAGATTGTAGAAAATATCAAGCTATTACCAGAACGTAACCTTTTCATGAAAGGTATACTTTCATGGGTTGGAGGTCAAACAGATGTTGTCGAATATGCCCGTGCTGAACGTGTCGCAGGTAGCTCAAAATTTAATGGCTGGAAACTCTGGAACCTGGCGCTGGAGGGGATTACAAGTTTTTCTACTTTCCCTTTGCGTATCTGGACGTATATAGGAGTGAGCGTTTCTGCCCTCTCCCTGATATATGCCATGTGGATGATCATTGATAAATTGATGTGGGGAAACCCTGTTCCTGGTTATCCTTCGCTTATGACCGCGATTCTCTTCTTAGGCGGCATCCAGCTTATCGGCATAGGCATCATGGGTGAATATATCGGACGCGTTTACACGGAGGTGAAGCAAAGACCCCGCTATATCGTGAAAAACAAAAAAACAATGATGGAATAATGATTACTATGCTCAAGATATTACCGAAAACGGCGATGATACTACTGGCTTTTTTGGCCATTTTTCTTATTGAATGGTATACCCCCATTCACTCTGATGATTACCGCTATTACCTTTTAGGAATTTCGCCGGAATCACATTTTCATCATTATATGACATGGAGTGGCAGGATTATAGCTGATTACACCAGCGCACTCATCCTGTATACACGTTCTCAACTCGTGTATTCCATCAGCGCTGCCGTTTCGACACTGGTATTTTGTTATTTCATTGTGAAGACACCCTCAGGTACATTACGCTGGAATAAATCCGACTACTTATTATTCCCACTAATATTCTTCACTTACTGGATTTCGAACCCGAATTTGGGTCAAACCACTTTCTGGATCGTTGGTGCTGCGAATTATTTGTGGACGAATCTGTTCGTTGTTGCATGGCTGTTCTTCTTTTACACCATAACAATAAAAAACAGTAAAGCGATCAGCCCGTGGGTTGCATTACTAAGTTTTATGGCAGGCTGTTCCAATGAAAGCGTCTCACCTTTCGTCTCGCTTATTTCTGTTCTGGCCATTGCATACGAGTTATGGCAAAACAAATCTGTTTCGCGCAATAAGATAGTTTATAGTCTCTGTGCAATCGCAGGTTCATGCGTATTGATACTTTCTCCGGGCAATTTCATCCGCGCCAGCGGAAAAGAATTCTGGTATGGAAGGCCGATTTTTGAACGTATTTTCATTCACTTAACAGAACGCGTTCATAACCATCTGGCGCTGATCTGGATAGCTTATGTTGTTTTGTTATTGCTGGTCTTACTGGTCATATTCAATAAGCAGATTCGCGCCAAAATTGATAAAACGTCCCTTATCTGCGCTGCGTTAGTCGTATGTATAGGTATTGGCACTTCCTTAATCATGTTCGCGTCGCCGTCCTACCCCGATCGGGTTATGAACGGTACGTTTATGTTTTTCCTTTTAGCTATCTCCTTCATCGCTTACGCCCTGTTGAAAAGCGGCGTTAAGGCTGGAGTCGTCGGCGTAACTGCCGTGACTGTTCTCTGTGGTATCGTATTCCTTTGGTCCTATTCATTGATGCTTAACGGTTATAAAAAAACGGCCGGACAGGAAATCGTAAGACAAAAAATCATTACTAAAGAAATAGCGGCAGGTAAACAGAAATTTATCATCCCTGACTATTATTTCGTCAAGTTGCAAAATAGCGGTGGTCATTTTGGTTTATTCCATGATCCTGCTGTTTACGGCGAGTATTATCATGTACAAGCTATTTTCAAAAAGAAAGTCAATTTTGATTATTCTGTAATCGCTAATGGAGCGAAGCACAGCCTTTCCAATGAAACGACGGCTTATAGCAACACCCGCGGGGATTTCGCTATTATCAGCCGGGAGCAGCTAACGGGTTCGATCACACTCTCGGTTAATGGACGGCAGAAAACGATTCCAGTTGAAAAAATGAAGCACGCAGAAATCAATGATGAATTCTGGTACTACGCTTCTGTAGGCAAAGGTGAAATTACAGCAATTTCATTTTAACTTTACGTAAAACGCGATCTTCGCCATTTAACAAAATGTGCATCAACACAGGCCCGGTAAGCGCAGAAGCGCCACCGGGCAAAACACATTCTGACCCCGCCATCAATTATTTCCTTAAAGCGCTTTAATATCTCTCCCCCCGCCGGAAGGCGAAAATAGCCTCATGAACACGAAAACACGACCCTCGACCCTGCACTGGCAACCTGCCTTGCAACGTCCTGAAGAATACGTCTGCGGGCTGGATGATATTCATCAGGCAATACACATCATTCTGCGCACGCCGCGCGGCAGCGATCCCCACAGGCCGCTTTTTGGCAGCAATCTGTGGCGCTACATCGATTACCCGATCGAGCGGGCCATTCCGCACGTTGTTCGCGAATCGGTGGAAGCGATTCGCATGTGGGAACCCCGCTGCCGGTTGCTGAAGGTGACGCCGACGATTGATGGCGAACACCTGACGTTACGCGTGCAATGGCGCGCCGCAGACGGCGTAATCAACTCAACGGAGGTGTTATGGCGATAGCCGAACCCGACTTTATTGACCGCGATCCCGCGCAAATCACCAGCGAGATGATTGCGCAATATGAAGAAGCCAGCGGTAAAAAACTCTATCCGGCGCAGGCTGAGCGGCTGCTCATTGACCTGTTTGCTTATCGTGAAAACCTTGTCCGCATCGCCATCCAGGAGGCAGCGAAGCAAAACCTGGTCGCGTATTCCCGTGCGCCGATGCTGGATTATTTAGGCGAGCTGGTTGGCGTTCACCGTCTGCCCGCTCAGGCGGCAAAAACCACGCTGCAGTTTTCTGTTACTCAAGCGGCTAAAAGTAACCTGATGATTCCACAGGGTACCCGCGCCAGCGCATCGGATAGCGTGATGTTCGCCACCGACGAAGATGTTCTGTTGCCTGCGGGCAGCCTGAGCGTTGCGGTAACTGCAACCTGTGTAGCAACCGGTGAATCCGGCAATAACTGGCAACCTGCGCAAATCAGCGCGCTGGTGGATCGGGTGGGCAACTACGATCTCAGCGTCACCAATCTGACGGCCTCAAGTGGCGGCTGCGGCGAAGAGAACGACGACGCGCTACGTAAACGCGTCCAGCTAGCGCCGGAAAGTTTCAGCAACGCGGGCAGCTATAGCGCCTATCGCTTCCATACGCTCTCGGTCAGCCAGTCGATTATCGACGTGGCGGTGCAGGGGCCGGATGAAGGGCTGGCGGAAGGCTGCGTGGAACTCTATCCGCTGACCCTGAACGGTTTGCCGGGGCCGGAGCTTCTTGCCCAGATCGAACGGGAGGTGAGCAAAGAGAAAAAGCGCCCGCTAACCGATAAGGTGAGCGCTAAATGTTCTCCGCGCGTGGCTTATCAGATCCGCGCCCGGCTGACGCTGTTTACCACCGCCGATCAGGAGACGACGCTTGCCGCCGCGCGTGAAGCGATTAATACATGGACGCGCTCGCGCCAGACCCGGCTGGGCCAGGACATTGTGCCAAACCAGATAATTAAAGTATTGCAGGTCGATGGCGTGTACGACGTCGCGCTGGATATGCCCGCGAAAAAGGTATTGCAGGCACACGAATGGGCAGAATGCACGGCCATTGACGTGACGATTGCCGGAGTCAGCGATGGATAAATTGCTTCTGCCGCCGCCGTTGGCCAGCGACGAACGTTTTTCGATTCTGGCGAATATTGCCGCCGAACGCTTTGCGCAAATCGACCTGACGGCGTTGCTGGTCTATCTGGTGGATATCGTTGATGCCTCGGCACTGCCCTCGTTGGCCGAACAGTTTCATGTACAGGGGCTCGAAGGCTGGCTATTTGCCGTCAATGAACAGGAGAAACGAGAGTTAATTAAGCAGGCGATTGAACTGCATAAATATAAGGGAACTCCCTGGGCCGTTCGCCGCGTACTGGAAATATTATCCTTACCCGGCACGATTTCCGAATGGTTTGAGTATGGCGGTAAGGCTTATTTTTTTAAGGTTGAAATTGAGCTAATTAACCAGGGCATGGATGAAAATCTGTTTAATAACCTGGTCGATCTTATTCATGAGTATAAGAACGTGCGCTCAAAGCTGGAAGCGTTAATTGTCTGGATAATTAACCAAAGCGCTATTCCTGTTATTGGCAGCGCACTTTACGGTGGAGAAATAACGACCGTCTTACCCTTCCAGATTCTGGAAGTTCAACAAACTAAACCGATCTATTTCGGTACAGGGCAATGGAGCCTTGAAATTACATCTATTTACCCGGAGTAATTATGGATAATGAGTTTTATACCCTCCTGACTGACAGGGGAATGGCGAAAATCGCCAGCGCCCTTGCGGATAAGAAACAGATACATCTGCAAAAGATGGCGGTTGGCGACGGCGGCGGACAATATTATGAACCGACCGCCAGCCAGACCAATTTACGTCACGAAGTCTGGCGCGGCGAGATGAATACGCTGACCGTTGCGCCGAATAACCCTAACTGGCTGATTGCCGAGTTGGTGCTGCCGGAAGAGATTGGCGGCTGGTACGTGCGTGAAGTGGGCGTATTCGACGACGAGGGCGAGCTGATCGCCATCGGCAAGTTCCCGGAATCCTACAAACCGCTGCTGCCGGGCGGTTGCGGCAAGCAGGTCTGTATCCGCCTGATTATGGAGGTCTCCAATACCACGGCGGTGACGCTGACGGTCGATCCGAGCATTGTGCTGGCGACGCGCGACTATGTGGATGTCCGGCTGGACGAGCATGAACATTCGACAAATCACCCGGATGCGACATTAACGCAGAAAGGCTTTACACAGCTCAGTAATGCCACCGACAGCGATGACGAAACCAAAGCGGCTACGCCAAAGGCGGTAAAAGCGGCGATGGCGGAAGCGCGTAATCATACCCATACCTGGAACCAGATCACCGGCGTTCCGGACGGTACGCTGACGCAAAAAGGGATTGTTAAGCTTAACAGCGCGACGGACAGCACCAGCACAACGGAAGCGGCAACGCCGAGCGCGGTAAAGGCGGCGATGGATAAGGCGAATGCGGCAGCTCCGGCGAACCATACTCACGTCTGGAACCAGGTTACCGGCGTCCCGGACGGCACGCTGGCGCAAAAAGGGATTGTGAAGCTTAATAACGCCACCGATAGCACCAGCACCACCGAAGCGGCAACGCCCAGTGCGGTCAAGGCGGCGATGGATAAGGCGAGTGCGGCGGCCCCGGCGAACCATACTCACGCCTGGGGGCAGATCACCGACGTCCCGGACGGCACGCTGACGCAAAAAGGGATTGTGAAGCTTAATAGCGCCACCGATAGCACCAGCACCACCGAAGCGGCAACGCCTAGTGCGGTCAAGGCGGCGATGGATAAAGCGAGTGTGGCGGCTCCGGCGAACCATACACATACAGCCGATCAAATTTCGGGGATATTTCCCAAAATAAATGGTGATGGAGCATATAATATAGTTATAGTTACTTTTAAAGATATTGTAGAGTCAGGTATAAAAAAGAAACAAGGAATATATCTTGGCGAAATATTGACTGGAAGTGCTATACATTCATGCTTTTTTAGTCCTAAAGACACTGTAGGTTATGAGTCTTATGATTCTACTTACTATCCAACCGAATCACTGTGTGGACTCTGGCGAGCATGCTCTTCAGCAAATGTTGTGCGGCGTGTAAGCCCCATATATATGTTAGAAAATGCGGCGATTCTGGCCCAACGTATTCCTATCGGGAGTATATCGCGATTTTCAAACATTAATACTCCGTATGCCATTTATACAAATGAACTGGATCGAACTGATGAAACATATCACTCTATAAACTTCACCTGTGACATAGATGGTATAGGTACCAATATTTTATTCACGGCGTCAGAAAACGATCCTGAAGAATATGGACGAAATCTATTCCAAAATGCAAAGTCAGGAATGTACGGTGAAATACGACCGCAAATTACCCCGGTTATAATAAAAGGTTAGGTAATCTCATTAAATCCTATTTACACATGTTCAGAAATAATTATATTGATATTAATCAGGCTGGCAGCCATGAGTCAAACCACCGTCTGGCTCGCCTGCTATAAGGGGCGATCGGAGTATCGCGGCATCGCCAGGTTTGCCGACTGGCTCACGCGCAAAGTCACGCGCGGTATCTACTCTCACTGTGAACTGGCGGTAGAACACGGCGGTAATGAATACCTCTGCTACTCCGCGTCCTTTCGCGATCGCGGCGTGCGGGGAAAGATAATACCGTTACCGGACGATAAGTGGGATAAGCTACCGTTAAAGGCCACGTTGCCGGAAGTGGAGGCCTTTTTCCGCAAACACAACGGCAAACGCTATAACTGGCAGGGCGCGCTCGGTATCGCGCTGTATAACCGGGAGCGCAAAGATAAACTGTTTTGCAGCGAGTTTTGCGCTGAATTTCTCGGACTAAACGATAGCTGGCGCTACTCCCCCAGCCATCTTTATGCCTTAGTCAGTAGCTGGCAATACGATTGTTGAATCTCTCGCCGGGTATAAAGCCCGGCGGTGTTGAATTAAGTAATACCCATTAGTATTTATTTGTTAGCATTAAATGTTCAGTTTGCATAGCAAATGAAGTATTATAAAAAACCATCTTATAGTATTTTTACCAATTGATACGTGAACCTCCCACGATAATAACATTTATTTAACAAGCTAGCTTTCTTCGTTGGAGGAAGAAAAAATCAAACTCTTACATTGCTTATTATTTTCCATATCTAAAAAAGGAAGTGGATTACGGGAATACTGGCGGCATGAGATCATTCGCAGGAATGAATTTTTATTATATCGATTACTTATGCAGGCCAATAACAATCGCCGTCGTAATTTTTTATTTTGGTGGCGTCTGGCAAATGAGATGTATATCTATGGTTCAAAAAAACAGAAAAAAACTGGATTATGGATTAATCGCAAGCTAAATTCCAAATTTGGAATTGATATAGAGCTGGGAGCAGTAAAAGGGGAAATAAGATCACTCCCATCCCAACTCTTATTTTATATCTCCCCATGGAAATATAAAAGACAAAACAATCACTAAACCATTTATCAACTTACATTACATATATTAATAACATTATAAACAAATTAATTACATTCACATCTTGAATGTAATTAAACTTCAATAACCATATGAACACTAATTTTGTTGCAATATAAAGCACATTAAATATAGTGGAACACGGCTAAAAACACCTAATATTCACAGGGGAATATAATGATTATTGTTTCTGTGCTCAGACAAAGCAAAGACTTCACCACAAAACATGCTCAATGGTTACATAAGCAGCTCAAAGGTTATGATTCTGTTTGTTTAACAGATGCGCTAAAGATAAAAGGAGTAAATACAGCGCCTCTTTTGTATGATTGGCCAGGATGGTGGGCAAAACTAGAACTTTTCAATCCACTGCATCCTGTTCTTGGTAATGAGGATATTCTCTATATTGATATAGATAGCGTTATTGTGGGAGATATTACTCCTCTGACAACTATGAAAAAAATAACATTACTTAATGACTTTTCTCAGCATGGTGCTTCAGTTGCGCCAGCAACAGGTATTATGTTTATTCCTGCACCCGCAAAAAAAAATGTGTGGGATGAATTTATGAAAAATCCTGAAAAGGAAATCAATGCCATAAGAACCCCGCCCTATCATGGCGATCAAGGATTTATCGGCAGAATATGTCAAGATGCTGAAAGATGGCAAAACATCTTACCCGGAAGAATTATTAGTTATAAAGCTAATATAGCAACACCAAAAATGATTGGTTTTAACCCTGAACTATACGATGGGACAGGTAATGGAAAATTACCTGACGGAGCAAGCATAGTCTGTTTTCATGGTTCCCCTCGCCCCTGGAACACAGCATTGCCTTGGGTGCCTTACTTTAGTTTAAAAAACACAATCCAAAGCAAAGTGAAACAATATAAGTTATCACTGCGTTAAAGCTTCCTTCTCTTCAATGCCGGCGCTTTTCTTTACGCCACCAGAACCTCTATATATTTCTAATACGGTAGCGTAAGCGCCATCGGGCGATGCGTTGCCGGATGGCGACGCAGGCGCGTCATCCAGCCTGCCACGTGCCCACACTGGATCATGAGCGTAATTTGTTTGAATAATCTTCCTTCACGCGATAAACAATAACTATGGTCTGGCTCGATCCTGACCCGTTGATAACAAACACAACATACTTGCAAGGAAAACAACATGCTCGCCGTCATTACCCGGCTGTTCCCGTTATGGGCGCTGCTGCTCTCTCTCATTGCGTATTACACACCATCCACCTTTACTCCTGTTGGGCCGTGGGTCGCGACACTACTGATGTTGATTATGTTCGGTATGGGGGTCCATCTTAACGTTGACGACTTTAAACGCGTGCTCTCCCGACCAGCCCCTGTCGCCGCAGGGATATTCCTGCACTATCTGGTAATGCCGCTCGCGGCATGGCTGCTGGCGTTGCTGTTTAAGATGCCGCCAGATCTGTCCGCCGGGATGGTACTGGTCGGCAGCGTAGCCAGCGGCACCGCCTCTAACGTAATGATCTATCTGGCGAAGGGAGACGTCGCGCTCTCAGTCACCATTTCATCGGTCTCCACGCTGGTCGGCGTGGTCGCCACACCACTACTCACGCGCCTGTACGTCGATGCCCATATTCAAGTCGACGTGATGGGTATGCTGCTGAGCATTCTACAGATTGTGGTCATTCCAATCACGCTGGGGCTGGTGATTCACCATCTGTTTCCGCGCGTAGTGAAAGTGGTAAAACCTTATCTGCCAGCATTCTCGATGGTGTGCATTTTGGCAATCATCAGCGCGGTGGTCGCGGGTTCAGCTTCACATATCGCCTCCGTCGGCTTTATGGTGATCATCGCGGTGATCCTGCATAACACCCTTGGCCTGCTTGGCGGCTACTGGGGTGGACGTCTGTTCGGTTTTGATGAGTCAACCTGTCGAACGCTGGCGATCGAAGTCGGGATGCAGAACTCTGGTCTTGCTGCTGCATTGGGTAAAATCTACTTTGGCCCGCTCGCAGCGCTGCCTGGCGCGCTGTTCTCAGTGTGGCACAACCTTTCAGGGTCACTACTGGCTGGTTACTGGTCCGGGAAACCGATTGTTGAAAAATCGGGCGAAACGGCAAAGGTAAATTAAAATATTGCCGGGTGGCGCAAGCTTACCCGGCTTACACGCTATCCGCCCGTTGCGTATTGCCGTAGACTAAATGCATCGGCTAACTGAGGGCACCCGTATGGCACTCCCCCGCATTACCCAAAAAGAGATGACCGAGCGCGAACAGCGCGAACTGAAAACGTTGCTGGACCGCGCCCGTATTGCGCACGGACGTCCACTGACCAATTCTGAGACCAACAGCGTAAAAAAGGAGTACATCGATAAGCTGATGGCGCTGCGTGAGGCTGAAGCGAAAAAAGCCCGCCAGTTGAAGAAAAAGCAGGCGTATAAACCCGATACGGAAGCGTCATTCTCCTGGTCGGCGAATACGCCGACGCGCGGCAGACGTTAACGTCCTTTTTTCTTTCGTCCCGGCGAGGTAAAGCGCTTACCGCTTGATGTCGGGCGTGCTTTCTCATTGCTTTTTTCGATCGCCACGACCGGTCGCTTAATACCCGTGGTCTTCGGCTTCGCTTTGGCCTTTGGTTTGGCTTCGGAAGAGGAACGCTCAATCAATTTAAACAGATCGATCAGCTCATCGTCCGTCAGATCGCGCCACTCGCCCAGCGGAATCCCGCTCAGGCTGACGTTCATAATGCGCGTACGCTCCAGTTTCGTCACTTCATAACCAAAGTATTCACACATACGACGGATCTGACGGTTTAATCCCTGCACCAGGGTAATGCGAAAGACAAACGGCGCCTCTTTTTTCACCTTACATTTTTTGGTGACAGTACCCAGAATCGGCACGCCAGCGCCCATACCGCGTATAAACTCGTCGGTAATCGGTTTATCCACCGTCACCAGATACTCTTTTTCGTGATCGTTACCGGCACGCAGAATCTTATTGACCAGATCGCCGTGGTTAGTCAGAAATATCAGCCCCTGCGAGTCTTTATCCAGACGGCCAATCGGGAAGATACGTTTGCTGTGGTTCACAAAATCGACAATATTGTCGCGTTCGCCGTCTTCAGTGGTACTGACAATGCCAACCGGTTTATTCAGCGCAATCAGCACTAAATCATCCGCTTCTCGCGGCTCAATCAACCGACCATTTACTTTAACAACATCCCCGGCGACTACCTGATCGCCAATGGCGGCGCGTTTGCCGTTGATAAAGACATTGCCCTGTTCGATAAAACGGTCCGCCTCGCGACGCGAACAGATGCCGCTTTCACTGATATATTTATTAAGCCGGATAGATGTGTCGGTCAGCATATTTACTCTCTGAGAAATTTTTCTACATAAACGTCGGGAATGTGACTTACCACATCAAATCGTCGGGAACTTTAAAATCGGCATACGGATCATCTTCGTCCTGCTCTTCCTGACTCAGCGCACTGTTTACGACAATACTGTCCGCATCTCGTTGTGCGATTTTATCGGCGACACTCGCGGGAATAATCGCATATTCACATTCACCGCTGTTATTGATAACCAGACGCGCAATCGCGAGACGCCCATTAATCAGTTGCGTCTGAGTGAGCTTATCCACGTCTATTTTTTTGATGACGTTATTATCGGTGAAGTTAAAACCAATATCGCCTTTAGATACATTGATTCTATTCATTTCAATAAGTTGCTTAACCTGAGCTTTAAACTCTTTCGCTAAAACCGCTTGTTTTTGCTGTTCACTGAGTTGTTTATCACGCTCAAGTTGCGCCTTTTTATTTTCTTCCACCGCCTCTCTGGCCTCACGAGCCTGAACGCGTGATTTTTTAGCCGTGCGCTGGACTTTGGCCATTTTTTTGCTGGTCACTAATCCCGCTTGTAGCAGTTGCTCTTGTAAGGTCAGTTTTGCCATTTTCGTCTCTAAACGTGTTAAATAATTTTGCGGATTATACCTGTAATTTTTCAGGCGATACCAGATAGCAGATCTGGCCTGGCGTCACTTTTAGCGACCGCGCGTTGCCTGTAACACGCGCAACATCATGAGCCATATCAGTAAGACATTAAATGGATAATGGTAGCATTATTACGTTTTGACATTTCCTGATGAGGTGGAGAAGTAATGGAACTGCTTTTATTAAGTAACTCGACGCTGCCGGGTAAAGCCTGGCTGGAACACGCTCTGCCGCTGATAGCGAATCAATTAAACGGTCGACGCTCAGCCGTGTTTATTCCGTTTGCCGGCGTCACGCAAACATGGGACGAGTACACGGATAAAACCGCAGAGGTACTTGCGCCATTAGGGATAAACGTCACAGGGATTCATCGTGTCGCCGATCCGCTTGCAGCGATTGAGAAAGCGGAAATCATTATTGTCGGTGGCGGAAATACCTTCCAGCTACTGAAAGAATCGCGTGAACGCGGGCTGCTGGCGCCGATGGCGGACAGGGTAAAACGCGGCGCGCTGTATATCGGCTGGAGCGCAGGCGCCAACCTTGCCTGCCCGACTATCCGCACGACCAACGATATGCCGATCGTCGATCCAAACGGTTTCGACGCGCTGGATCTGTTCCCGCTGCAAATTAATCCTCACTTCACTAACGCCTTGCCGGAAGGTCATAAGGGCGAGACCCGCGAGCAGCGTATTCGCGAACTGCTGGTGGTCGCGCCGGAACTGACAGTGATTGGTTTGCCGGAAGGTGACTGGATTCAGGTGAGCAACGGCCAGGCGGTTCTCGGTGGCCCGAATACCACTTGGGTGTTTAAAGCGGGCGAAGAGGCCGTGGCGCTGGAAGCGGGTCATCGCTTTTAATCCCTGGCCACATTGAATGCCGAATGGCGGGCCTACGCGCATGTTCTCCGTAGGCCCCGCCATCCGGCATTTCACTTAATACTCGCCCCGTTCCTCGTCCTGATCCGGCTGTTCCAGTACGCTATAGGCGACCGAACAGAACAGTGAGTTAAGACGCTTCATATCGCCCAGCAGCCCTAAATGGAGCGAGCTGGTTTCAATGCTTTGCACGTTCTGCTGGTGCAGGCGGTCGACATGCGCATGTGAGTATCGGCGATTAAGTATACGGAAGCGATGTTTACTGCGGCGCAACCGACGGGCGCTGGTGACATCGCCGGAGAAAAAGACCGACATCGCCAGTTGCAGATTACTGAGCAGTTGATCGTAAAGCGCATCCAGCTCTTTCAATCCTTCTTCTGAAAATGCCCGACGCGCCGCCAGCGACTTGTCGGCAATCTCGCTGCCCATTCGCTCGATAATATCCGACGCCTGTTCGAGGTTCAGGGCCATCTCAATAATCTCCGCCCACCGGCGGGACTCCTCCGCCGCCAGCTCGTCTTTTGGCATTCGCGCCAGATAAAGCTTAATCGCGGTGTAGAGCACGTTAACGTCATCCGCCAGCTTGCGCAGCGCTTTCTCTTCACGCGGCTCGCCGTGCATGACCTTTTTTAGCCCTTCCATCATCTGTTCCATCGCATCGCCAATGCGCAACACCTCGCGGGCAGCATTAGCCAGCGCCAGCGTTGGCGTATCCAGCGCGCTGACATCCAGATGTTTCGGCTTCAGATGGGTATCCAGTTCAGGCTCATCACGAATAATTCGTTTACAAAAACGCGCCATCAGCTCGGCAAATGGCACCATCGCCAGGCAGCGCACCAGGTTATAGAAAACGTGGAAATAGATCACCAGCTCTGACTTCGGTAGCGATAGCTCATCCATCAGATTCGCCAGCGGATGGACAAACGGCAGGATGACCAGGCTGCCGATCAATTTGAACAATAGGCTGCCGAGCGCTACGCGACGCGCGGCAGCATTGGCGGCGCTGTTATTGAGCATCGCCAGCAGCCCCGATCCCAGATTGGCGCCGATGACCAGGCACAACGCCACCGGGAACGATATAATCCCCGCCGCCGTCAGGGTCGCCGTCAGCAACACCGCCGCCAGGCTGGAATAACTGATAATAGCGAACATCGCGCCAATCAGCGCATCCAGCATAATGTCGCCCGTCAGCGACGCGAAAATGACCTGCACGCCATTAGCTTGAGTGATCGGCGTCACCGCCTGCACAATCAGCTCCAGCGCCAGTAGAATCAGGCCAAGCCCGATACCGACGCGACCCAGCTGCCCGGCGCGGGACTGCTTACGTCCTAAAAAGAAAATCACGCCGATAAAAATCAGCAGCGGCGACAGCCACGAGAGATCGAAGGTCAGGATACGCGCCATTAGCGCAGTACCCACATCAGCGCCCAGCACAATCACCAGAGCTGGCGTCAGGGCGACAAGATCCTGGGCGACAAACGACGTTACCAATAAAGTGGTGGCGTTACTGCTTTGTACCAGCGCGGTAACACCGATACCCGCACAAAAGGCGAGCGGTTTCTTTTCCACGCTGCGGCTGAGGACAGTGCGTAGACGCGCGCCAAACACGCGCATTACGCCAGTACGAACGATATGTGTTCCCCATACCAACAGCGCAACGGCAGAAAGTAGATGGAGCAAAGTTAACACGGCGTCAGGTTCTCCTTATCGTTATACGTTTTCCTGAAGCTCACTTGCGATAAATTGCCTGATGGCGCACAGCGTTAAGGCCTGCTGGCGTTGCACGCCACCGGGCTTACCATACGTAATACGGTATGCTGGATAAGGCGTTTACGCCGCCATCCGGCAAATTCAGCGTAGAGCCTTCCTTCAGTATAAGGGTTTAATTGTAAGAAAGAGACAAGGCACCCAATGAGTGCCTTGTATGTTGTAAGGAAAAGTGACGATTTTATGAATCAGTCCGCATCGTAACCCAGGTTCGGCGCCAGCCACCGCTCAACGTCCTCAACGCTCATTCCTTTACGGAAAGCATAATCTGTCACCTGATCGCGTTGGATCTGCGCTACCGCGAAGTATTTGCTCTCAGGATGGCTGAAGTACCAGCCGGAGACCGACGCGCCAGGCCACATGGCGAAAGATTCGGTGAGCTTCATCCCGGTGTGTTTTTCGACATCCAGCAGCTGCCAGATAGTGCCTTTTTCGGTATGTTCCGGGCAGGCAGGATAACCCGGCGCCGGGCGAATCCCCTGGTAGTTTTCGCGGATTAATTCGTCGTTACTCAGGCTCTCGTTCGGCGCATATCCCCAGTAAACCTTACGTACACGCTCATGCAGGTACTCGGCAAACGCTTCCGCCAGACGGTCGGCAATCGCTTTCACCATGATCTTGTTATAGTCGTCGTGTTGCGCTTCGAAGGCGTCCGCCAGCGCATCCTCCTCCAGACCGCCGGTCACCGCGAAAGCACCGATGTAATCCGCTTTGCCGCTCAGTTTCGGCGCGACAAAATCCGCCAGACAGTAGTTGGCAAAACCGACTTTCTCGGTCTGCTGGCGCAGGTGGTGGCTGACCGTCAGAACATGAGTACGGGTTTCGTCGCGATAAATTTCGATGTCATCGCCAATGCGGTTCGCCGGGAACAGGCCCACCACGCCACGCGGATTCAACAGTTTCTCGGCGCTCAGTTTATCCAGCATATCATTGGCGTCTTTAAACAGACGCTGCGCCTCAACGCCCACCACCTCATCTTCCAGAATGCGCGGGTATTTGCCGGCCAGCGACCAGGTCATAAAGAACGGCGTCCAGTCGATGTAGTTGCGCAGAGTTTCGATGCTGGCTTCCACCTCCTGCACGCCCAGACGGTGGGCTACCGGCGGGGTGTAGCGTTCCCAATCGAATGCCAGATCGTTATCGCGCGCCGCTTCCAGCGTGACCGGCGGCGTACGCGGTTTTTTGCGGGCGTGCTGAATACGCACGGTTTCGTACTCTTTGCGGGTACGGGCGACAAAGTCATCGCGCTGGTTGTCGGAGAGTAGCGCCGCCACCACGCCCACGGTACGCGAAGCATTCTGCACGTAGACCGTCGGACCGCTGTAGTTCTGCTCGATTTTCACCGCCGTATGCGCTTTCGAAGTGGTTGCGCCGCCGATCAGTAGCGGAATAGTAAAGCCCTGACGCTCCATCTCTTTCGCCACGTTGACCATTTCGTCCAGCGACGGGGTAATAAGCCCGGAAAGACCAATCAGATCGGCATTCACTTCACGCGCCGTTCTGAGGATTTTCTCCGCTGGCACCATCACGCCAAGATCGACGATTTCGTAGTTGTTGCATTGCAGCACCACGCCAACGATGTTCTTGCCAATGTCGTGCACATCGCCCTTCACGGTGGCAATCACCATCTTGCCGTTGCTGGAGCCTTTTTCTTTGCTGGCTTCAATAAACGGCTCCAGGTAGGCCACCGCTTGTTTCATCACGCGAGCGGATTTCACCACCTGCGGCAGGAACATTTTCCCTTCGCCGAACAGGTCGCCGACCACGTTCATGCCGTCCATCAGCGGGCCTTCGATCACCTCAATCGGGCGGGCGGCCTGCTGGCGGGCTTCTTCGGTATCCTGTTCGATAAATTCGGTAATGCCTTTCACCAGCGAGTATTCGAGACGCTTTTTCACGTCCCAGCTACGCCATTCCGCCTGCTGGGCGTTGGCAGCTTCGTCGGTTTTGCTGCCGCGGTATTTCTCCGCCAAATCCAGCAAACGCTCGGTGCCGTCATCGCGACGGTTAAGAATGACATCTTCAACCGCATCGCGCAGTTCGGCAGGCAGGTCGTCATAAATCGCCAGCTGTCCGGCGTTGACGATACCCATGTCCATGCCGTTGCGGATGGCGTAGTAGAGGAATACCGCGTGGATAGCCTCACGTACCGGGTCGTTGCCGCGGAACGAGAAGGACACGTTAGACACGCCGCCGGAGATCAGCGCGTGCGGCAGCTCGCGTTTGATGTCTTCGCAAGCGCCGATAAAGTCCTGCGCATAGTTGTTGTGCTCTTCAATACCGGTCGCCACGGCGAAGATATTCGGGTCGAAGATGATGTCTTCCGGCGGGAAACCCACCTCTTCGGTGAGAATTTTGTAGGCTCGGCGGCAAATTTCGATTTTACGCGCGCGGGTATCGGCCTGCCCCTGCTCATCAAAGGCCATCACCACCACTGCCGCGCCGTAGCGACGCAGAAGCTTCGCATGATGAATAAAGGCTTCCACGCCCTCTTTCATCGAAATAGAGTTGACGATGCCTTTACCCTGAATGCACTTCAGCCCTTTTTCGATAACCTCCCATTTGGAGGAGTCGATCATGATTGGTACACGGGCAATATCCGGCTCACCGGCAATCAGGCTGAGGAAACGCACCATCGCCGCTTCGGCGTCGAGCATCCCCTCATCCATATTGATATCAATAATCTGCGCGCCGCTTTCTACCTGCTGACGGGCGACATCCAGCGCTTCGCTGTATTTCTCTTCTTTGATCAGGCGCTTAAATTTGGCCGAGCCGGTGACGTTAGTACGTTCGCCGACGTTGACAAACAGGCTATCGTCGCCAATGTTCAGCGGCTCCAGGCCGGAAAGGCGGCAGGCGACCGGGATATCCGGCAGCTGGCGCGGCGGCAAACCGGCAACGGCGCGGCTCATCGCCGCAATATGCTCCGGCGTAGTGCCGCAGCAGCCGCCAACGATATTCAGGAAGCCCGCTTCCGCCCATTCGCGAATCTGTTTCGCCATGGTGTCGGCGTCGAGGTCGTACTCGCCGAAAGCGTTCGGCAGGCCGGCGTTCGGGTGCGCGGTGACGTAGCATTCGGCAATCCGCGACAGTTCCTGGACGTACTGGCGCAGTTCATCTGGTCCCAGCGCGCAGTTAAGGCCAAAAGTGAGCGCCTCGGCGTGGCGCAGCGAGTTATAAAAGGCTTCGGTCGTCTGGCCGGAAAGCGTACGGCCAGAGGCGTCGGTGATGGTGCCGGAAATCATGATCGGCAGATCAACGCCCAGCGCTTCAAACTCTTCTTTCACCGCAAACACCGCCGCTTTCGCATTCAGGGTGTCAAAGACGGTCTCAATCAGAATCAGATCTGCGCCACCTTCCACCAGCGCTTTAGTGGATTCACGGTAGGCCGCCACCAGCTGATCGAAGGTGATATTACGAAACGCCGGGTCGTTGACGTCCGGCGAAATGGAGGCCGTGCGGTTAGTTGGACCAAGCACGCCCGCAACAAAGCGTGGTTTTTCTGGTGTTCGCGCCGTCCATTCATCGGCGCAGGCGCGCGCCAGTTTGGCCGCCGCATAGTTAATTTCCGCCGACAGGGATTCCATCCGGTAATCCGCCATCGCAATGGTTGTCGAGTTAAAGGTGTTGGTTTCGATGATATCCGCGCCAGCCTCAAAGTAGGCGTTGTGGATAGCGGCGATCACCTCCGGCTTGCTGAGTACCAGCGGGTCATTGTTGCCTTTCAGGTCGCAGGGCCAGTCGGCAAAGCGCTCCCCGCGGAAATCTTCTTCATGTAGACGATAGCTCTGGATCATGGTGCCCATACCGCCGTCCAGCACCAGAATACGTTCATTTAACTGCGCACGCAGTTGTTCAACTTTGCTGCTCACACTCGCTCCCGACAACGCTCCACGTAACGAGCCATACTGGCACAAAGCGTGCTGGCGGAAAAGAGAACAACGGGCAACATGAGACATGTTCAGCTTGCCACCCACTTCTGTCGCTTTGCCGGATGGCGGCGCAAGCGCCTTATCCAGCCTACAAATTACTTTGGCGGCTCCCAAAGCGTAGGCCTGATAAGCGAAGCGCCATCGGGCATCCTGTGATGTCACTCATCCGATCAGTTCAGGAACTCTTGCATTATAATTGAATAAAACGAAAATGATTTCCACGATACAGAAAAAGGAGTCTGCCATGGTTGCCCCTGTTCCCGCGAAACGCGGGAGAAAACCTGCCGCTACCACTGCACCCGTAACCGGGCAGGTTCAGTCATTAACTCGCGGTCTGAAGCTGCTGGAGTGGATTGCCGAGTCCAACGGCAGCGTGGCGCTGACCGAACTGGCGCAACAGGCGGGTTTGCCTAATTCCACGACTCACCGTCTACTCACCACCATGCAGCAGCAGGGTTTTGTCCGCCAGGTTGGTGAGCTGGGCCACTGGGCCGTAGGCGCACACGCGTTTATCGTCGGCAGCAGCTTCTTACAGAGCCGTAATCTGCTGGCGATTGTCCATCCGATTTTGCGCAAGCTGATGGAGGATTCCGGCGAAACGGTAAACCTTGCCGTACTCGACCAGAGCGACCATCAGGCCATTATTATCGACCAGGTGCAGTGCACACAATTGATGCGCATGTCCGCCCCTATTGGCGGCAAGCTGCCCATGCACGCCTCTGGCGCGGGCAAGGCGTTTTTATCACAGCTCAGTGAGGAACAGGTTACCAGTCTGCTGCACCGCAAGGGGTTGCACGCTTATACCCATGCGACGCTGGTGTCGCCGCTGCATCTGAAAGATGACCTCGCCCAAACACGCAAGCGCGGCTATTCCTTTGACGACGAAGAACATGCGCTCGGTCTGCGCTGCGTGGCCTCGTGTATTTATGACGAACACCGCGAACCGTTTGCGGCCCTCTCTATTTCCGGCCCCTGCTCACGCATTACCGACGATCGCGTCACCGAACTTGGCGCCATGGTGATTAAAGCGGCGAAAGAGGTGACGCTGGCCTATGGTGGGGCGCGGTGATGCGCGCCTTACCCTCAGGCTGGCGCACATCACCGCAAAAAATGCTAAATAATCAAAAATATACAGACATTACATTTCCGCCCGATCGATGGCTTCCTGTAATAGCGCACAAAACACATCTGCCGATATGATAGACGGGAACATCATTGAGAATTTTTTATTACCGTCTCTATCAATAAGATGTAAATTATCAACCCAGCTAGCGGTGTTAATCTTATCAGATTTGTTGATAATGATGCTTTTATCATCTTTGATGATATTGTCTTTAGTCAGATAAAACTTCCGCAGTGAGGAATCTATATTTGCTGCGCCCGCAACGTTAAGCGAAAATGCCCTTTTAAACCAGATCATCTTTGCATCTACATAATTAAATTCTAATGTAGCCCCATGTTCCAGTTGCGCACGTAATGTCTGTACTCTTTGTTCTGAATACAGGCTCCTGAAAGTGGAGATTAGTTTGTCATAACCTGAATTTCGTGGTGAAATCAAAGTCCAGGCATCACTTTTATTTTTTCTATATGCCAGAGAGTTTATAGAACCTGTATAGCTGGTTCTGCCCACTGAAAAGAGATAAACATCAGAAATGTCCTTAAAAAGGGAAAGAGTTTCTTTACCCTTATATTTACAAATAATACCCTTTTCGGTGATGGTAAATGTGGGGACATTTTTTTGCATTAATGCTATTGCTGCAGCAACCAACCCCAGGATGATTAGTCCGCCGCCAATGAGTGAGAACAGCATCATCGGACTCACCCCCCCTGGCTCAACAGTAAAATAAATACCACCTCCAGCTTCCTCTCTTGAGGTTGGCATATTCATAAGTGTCAGACAAAAAATACCAATCGCTATAAATATAGCAGAGCAGATTATTAGGCCGATAAATACAAACTTATTATAACCATGTGTAGTTAATTTCTTGCCATGAATATCAAACATCATTGTTTCTCATTAAATTCCCTAAATTACAGTGTATCATACATAATTTACGGTTTTCATCAGAGTAACTATTCCGTGTCCGGACATCCTTGTGGGAAAGATGCTTATAAATATGAAGTTTTCCTCATATCATAACGCACGCTAAAGCGCTGGCGACGACGATAGGCATACACATCTTCTACATGCCCTTCTTTAATACGCGTCTGTAGCGCGCGCCAGTAATCGGCGCGAAACAGGTCGGCATGCATCTCTTCAAACAATGGCCCGATACGCGGATCGGCACACAGCCAGTGGCGAAACTCCTCCGGGAAAACATCACCCGGCGAGACGCTATACCAGGGTTCGCTGGCCAGTTCGTCTTCCGGATAACGCGCTGGCGGAATATCGCGGAAATTCACTTCCGTCATGTAGCAAATTTCATCGTAGTCATAGAACACCACGCGACCATGACGGGTAACGCCAAAGTTTTTAAACAACATATCGCCGGGGAAAATATTAGCGGCGGCAAGCTGGCGAATCGCATTACCATATTCTTCTATCGCATCGCGCAACTGCTGGCCTTCTACCTGTTCCAGCCAGATATTGAGCGGCACCATGCGCCGTTCAATATAGAGATGGCGAATGACGATATGTTCCCCAAGATCGGTAATCTTCTCTGGCACTTCTTGCCGTAAAAGCGCCATCAGCGCCGGATCAATTTGCCGTTTATCCAGTACGAAATTCTCAAACTCCTGGGTATCCGCCATACGACCGACGCGATCATGCTCTTTTACCAGTTGATAACAGGCACGCACATGAGCGGCAGACATCTCTTTCTGCGGGGCGAATTTGTCTTTAATGATTTTAAATACCCGGTCGAAACCTGGCAGGGTAAACACCAGCATCACCATGCCGCGGATACCAGGCGCCTCAATGAATTTCTCATCACTTTCAGCCAGATAACATAAATATTCGCGGTAGCTTTCGGTTTTCGCATGTTTCTGGCAGCCAATCGCCATATACAGTTCGGCAGTGGTTTTACCCGGCAGGATTTCACGCAACCACTCAACCAGCGCGGCAGGCAGCGGCGCATACACCATAAAATAAGAGCGGGCAAAACCAAACACAATGCTCGCTTCTGCCGTGGTGGTCAGGCAGGTATCGACAAACAGTTCACCCTCATCAGTGCGATGAATCGGCAATAAAAACGGCAGCGTGCCGTCAGGTGTGGTTAATTTACCTACCAGCCAGGCTGCTTTATTACGGTAAAACAACTCGTTCGCCACCTGGACATGGCAGCGAGGTAGCGCGTCCTCGCCCAGTGTTTCAGTCAGGTGCGCGATAATATAGCGGATATCCCGGCTTTTATTCTGCCAGGGCAGACGCAGCGGTAAGTCACTGAGTATGCGCATCAACAGCGTCTCCCAACCGTGATCGGGAAAGAAGTCTTTGGCCAGCGGGCGCGGGATAGTACGAAAGCGGCGCTCCGGTTGCGAACTGAAAATAAACAACCGCTCGGGTGTTAACGAGCGGTGGTCAAATAACCGGCAATAAACGGAGTTGAAAAAGCTCTCCGCAATCTCGAAGCGCGGGTAATCCGGCAACAGCCGGGTGTAATGCTCTTTAACGCGTAAAAGGAAATCCGCGTCGGTACTTTTGCCATCGGTAATACAGCGCAGTTGCTCCACCACCAGGCCCACATGATGATCATAGAGGTGGATACGGCTTTTCATCGCCTGTTGGACGGCGTGCCAGTCGGCCTGTTCAAAACGCTGCTGCGCGCCGGAAGTCACTTCCAGAAATCGACCATACTGCGCGTCAAAGCCTTGCAGGATGGTTTGAGCAATCAGTAATTCCAGGCCACGCGGCATTTTTTTCCCTCATCCGGCACCACGTCATGCCGGATGGCGCGTTCGCTTATCCGGCCTACGCTATCTGTAGGCCCGGTAAGCGCAGCGCCACCGGGCATCAATCAAAACTGCGATTCTTCGGTGGAACCCGTTAACGCGGTAACGGATGACGCGCCGCCCTGAATAATGGTGGTGACTTTGTCGAAGTAACCAGTACCCACTTCCTGCTGGTGGGAAACAAAGGTGTAGCCATCTTTCGCCGCGGCGAACTCGGGTTGTTGAACCTTCTCAACATAGTGCTTCATGCCCTCGCCCTGCGCGTATGCATGCGCCAGGTCGAACATGTTGAACCACATGCTGTGGATGCCCGCCAGGGTAATAAACTGGTATTTGTAACCCATGTCCGACAACTGCTGCTGGAAGCTGGCAATGGTCTTGTCGTCCAGATTCTTCTGCCAGTTGAAGGATGGTGAACAGTTATAGGCCAGCAGTTTGCCCGGATACTTCGCGTGGATAGCATCGGCAAAACGACGCGCCAGTTCGAGATCCGGCGTAGAAGTTTCGCACCATACCAGATCGGCATACGGGGCATACGCCAGACCGCGGCTGATCGCCTGCTCAATGCCCGCATGGGTGCGGTAGAAACCTTCGCTGGTGCGTTCGCCGGTAATAAAACTGCTGTCATAGGGATCGCAGTCGGAGGTGATCAGATCTGCCGCATCCGCATCGGTACGCGCAATCACCAGCGTCGGGACGCCCATCACATCAGCGGCCAGACGCGCAGCAACCAGTTTCTGAATCGCCTCCTGCGTGGGGACCAGCACCTTGCCGCCCATATGGCCGCATTTCTTCACCGACGCCAGCTGATCTTCGAAGTGAACGGCCGCTGCACCGGCTTCAATCATCGATTTCATCAGTTCGAAGGCATTCAGAACGCCGCCAAAACCGGCTTCCGCATCAGCAACGATCGGCAGGAAGTAATCCACATAGCGCGGATCGTTGGGTTCAATACCGGATGCCCACTGGATCTGATCCGCACGACGGAAAGTGTTGTTGATCCGATCCACTACCGCCGGAACAGAGTTTGCCGGGTACAACGATTGATCCGGATACATGCTGGATGCCAGGTTGGCATCTGCCGCCACCTGCCAGCCTGAAAGATAAATCGCCTCAATACCGGCTTTCGCCTGCTGCAACGCCTGACCGCCGGTCAGCGCGCCAAGGCTGTTGATATAGCCTTTTTTCGCTTCACCGTGCAACAGCCGCCACATTTTCGCGGCGCCGAGCTGCGCCAGCGTGCACTCCGGGTTAACCGAGCCGCGTAATTTCACCACCTCCTCCGCGCTGTACGGGCGGGTGATGCCTTCCCAGCGCGGTTGTGTCCACTCTTTCTGTAATTCTTCGATTTGTTGAGTACGGGTTTTCATGTGCAGATGCTCCATATTGTTATGTGGTGAATTAAGCCAGTAAGCGGTAGCCCGGCAGGGTGAGGAAGTCGATTAAGTCATCTGAGGTGGTGATTTGCTCCATCAGACGTGCGGCATCGTCGAAGCGCCCGCTGCTGTAGCGGTGCTCGCCCAGTTCGTCCTGGATTACCCGCATCTCTTCCGCCAACATTTCGCGGAAAAGCGCTTTCGTTACGGGTTTTCCATTGCTCAGTGTTTTCTCATGGTGAATCCACTGCCAGATAGAGGTTCGTGAGATTTCCGCCGTCGCGGCATCCTCCATCAGACCGTAAATCGGTACACAGCCATTGCCGGAGATCCACGCTTCAATGTACTGCACTGCCACGCGAATATTGGCGCGCATTCCCGCTTCTGTGCGTTCGCCTTCACATGGCTCCAGTAACTGTTCAGCGGTAATCGGCGCATCTTCATCACGGGTAATGAACAGCTGATTTTTGTGCTCGCCCAGTACCTCGTTAAAGACGGCCATTGCGGTATCCGCCAACCCGGGATGCGCAATCCACGTGCCGTCGTGGCCGTTGTTCGCTTCCAGCGCTTTATCCGCTTTCACTTTGGCAAGGACCTGATTGTTGCGTTCAACGTCTTTGCTCGGGATAAACGCCGCCATACCGCCCATCGCGAACGCGCCGCGCTTGTGACAGGTTTTGATCAGCAGGCGCGAGTAGGCGCTCAGAAACGGTTTGTCCATCGTTACCACCTGCCTGTCCGGCAAGACGCGATCCGGGTGATTTTTCAACGTTTTGATATAGCTGAAAATATAATCCCAGCGACCACAGTTGAGACCGACAATATGATCACGCAACGCATGAAGAATCTCATCCATCTGGAAAACAGCTGGCAGCGTTTCAATCAACAGGGTCGCTTTGATCGTACCGCGCGGCAGGTTAAAGCGGTCTTCAGCGTAGCTGAAAACTTCACTCCACCAGGCTGCCTCCTGCCAGGCTTGCGTTTTCGGCAGGTAAAAATACGGGCCGCTACCTTTAGCGAGCAGCGCTTTATAGTTGTGGAAAAAGTACAGAGCAAAATCAAACAGGCTGCCGGGAATGGCTTCCCCCCGCCAGGTAACATGTTTTTCTGGCAGATGTAGACCACGTACACGACAAATCAATACGGCCGGATCGGGCTTGAGCTGATAGATTTTTCCGGCTTCGTTGGTATAGCTAATGGTGCCGTTCACCGCATCACGCAGGTTGATTTGACCATCAATAACTTTATTCCAGTCCGGCGCCAGCGAGTCTTCAAAATCCGCCATAAACACTTTCACATTTGCGTTCAGGGCATTAATCACCATTTTACGTTCAACCGGCCCGGTAATTTCTACTCGGCGATCCTGTAAATCCGCCGGAATACCACGAATCTGCCAATTACTTTCTCTAATGGAAGTGGTTTCCGAAATAAAATCAGGCAACTTACCGTTATCAATATCCTGCTGTTGCTGGATACGTGCAGCCAGGAGTTTATTGCGTTTTGGCGTAAAACGGGTGACTAACTCCGTCAAAAACTCGACTGCTTCAGCGGTCAGGACTTGCTTTTCCAGCTCGCCTTGCGGCCTGGTAAAGGTTAATTCATCAGTTGTGGTTGCCTGTGGATTCATCATGCAGCTCCTCGTTGTTGATCCAGATACATCCCCAATGCGAACGAAGGATCACTGTGCGCTTTTCGTTCAACACAACTAAGACTACTCAATTAAATTTCAAAATCAAAAACAATTTCCATTTTTAATTTAATTATGCATTAACCTATTGATAACAATATAAATTAAATTTAATTACATGATGAGGTGCGTTTCGGAAATAAAAAAGGCACCCGAAGGTGCCTGATTCAACATGCTGAAACGCTTTAGGATCGTCAGAAGCAGAAGATTAATCCAGGGTTGGATTCATGTGACGCAGATCATATGGCGTAATCTGGTAGACATAATAGTTGAGCCAGTTAGTAAACAGTAAATTACCGTGGCTGCGCCAGGTTGCGCGCGGTATGTTTTGCGGATCGTTTTTTGGGAAATAGTTGTACGGAACCTCCGGATTTAACCCGGCCTCAACGTCACGAAAATATTCACCCGCTAACGTATGAGCGTCATATTCAGGATGACCGGTGACAAACGCAATACGTTTATCTTTGCTGGCAAACAGGTACGCATCCCCTTCTTCTGTTTCGGCCAGAATTTCAAGATCCGTATAATCCCGTATCAGCGCCGCCGGGAAATCGGCATAGCGTGAGTGTGGCGCCAGAAACGAATCATCAAAACCACGCGTTAACAGAGCATGTGGATGAAGGATGTGATGTTCATAGACGCCGGAAAGTTTATCTGTACGGGTCTGCTTAGGGATACCATACAGAATATTGAGTGCGGCCTGAACGGCCCAACAGACAAATAGCGTCGAAGTAACGTGATCTTTCGCCCATTCCAGCACCTGCCTAATCTGCGGCCAGTAAGCCACGTCATTAAACTCCACCAGACCCAGCGGCGCTCCGGTCACGATAAGCCCATCAAAGTTCTGATCGCAGATATCGTCGAAGTTACAGTAAAAGTTGTTCAGATGCTCGGCTGGCGTGTTCCTCGACTCGCGGGCATCTATCCGCAGTAGTTGAATATCGACCTGCAATGGCGAGTTCGATAGCAAACGCAGAAACTGATTTTCCGTTTCAATCTTCTTCGGCATCAGGTTAAGGATAAGTACCTTTAGCGGGCGAATTTCCTGACCTGATGCGCGAGAAGTCGTCATGACGAAGACATTCTCCTCACGTAAAAAATTGACGGCGGGTAGCTCGTCCAGCACGCGAATCGGCATAACCTGATAACCTCACGACATACGTTTAAACGTTTAGACATCCAGATAGCTGAAGATACTCAGAAATCAGGCGAATGTCGAGTCTGCAAGTTCAAGGTGAGAAAGTTTCACGACAGCATTTGCATTAGAATAGAAGTAAGCAAAAAAGGAGTGAAGATGATGATTAACATTCGCCGTTCAAGGCATGAGGAAGGGGAAAAACTGATTGCGATCTGGCGTCGCTCAGTCGATGCCACGCACGATTTTCTGTCAAACGCTTATCGGGCCGAACTGGAAGAGCTGGTGAGCGATTTTCTGCCAGAAGCGCCACTATGGGTTGCCGTGACCGATCAGGATGAGCCGGTAGGATTTATGCTGCTTACCGGCGAACATATGGATGCGCTGTTTGTCGATCCGGACGTGCGTGGTCAGGGTATCGGTAAGAGATTAGTTGAACATGCGTTAACACTGGCGCCGGGGTTGACAACCAATGTTAACGAGCAAAATACACAAGCTGTTGGATTTTATAAGAAAATGGGATTTAAGGTGACGGGACGTTCGGAGGTTGACGATCTTGGGAAACCGTATCCATTGTTGAATTTAATTTATCCGTGAGTAGTGGTGCTGCCTGATAAGTGCATACAGGCCGGATAAGGCGAAACTGCCATCCGGCGGTGCCGGTTGCCTGATGGCGCTGCGCTTATCAGGCCTACATTTTTACAGTTACCACACACGCAAAAAAGCCCGTCCTGACGGACGGGCTTCTTCACTTGTTTGATGCCTGGCAGTTCCCTACTCTCGCATGGGGAGACCCCACACTACCATCGGCGCTACGGCGTTTCACTTCTGA
>NZ_JBGDXS010000008.1:0-176766 GCF_046550535.1 Salmonella sp. SAL04213
TGCCGAACTCAGAAGTGAAACGCCGTAGCGCCGATGGTAGTGTGGGGTCTCCCCATGCGAGAGTAGGGAACTGCCAGACATCAAATAAAACAAAAGGCTCAGTCGAAAGACTGGGCCTTTTGTTTTATCTGTTGTTTGTTGGTGAGTAGTCTCCTGAGGAGGACAAATCCGCCGGGAGCGGATTTGAACGTTGCGCAGCAACGGCCCGTAGGGTGGCGGGCAGGACGCCCGCCATAAACTGCCAGACATCAAATAAAGCAAAGGGCCCAATCGAAAGACTGGGCCTTTTTGCATTTATCTTTCTATGGAAAAAGTTATCGGGTAATGACGCCGACGCGTTTTAAACATCTTCGTAGAGTGGATAAAAACCGTTTTAGTAAACGTGATTTCCCGCCATATATCCGCCTGAACCATCGAATGTGAACCGTGCTGAAGTAGATGTACAAACGGCTTTTACTTACGCCTCTAATAAGCAATAGAGATATTCGCTGAGGACTAAGAATCTGGCCCATTAGGCTATTTTATTTGCCAGTTTGGCCCTGGGGCAGTGCTCAAAATCCTCATGTATTACGTGTATGCTCCGGTTTATATCCAGACTGTCTGTAATAATTTACGCCTAATGACCACGCTCTAAGTCTTACTGTATAAAGCGTGTTTGTAATGCGGCTTACGATGCTATCAAGCTACAATTTTGTCTGCATCGGACAAGGAATAGAATAAATACCATCGGGATGGGCGAGTAAGAAAAGAGAGCGTTTTATCGTGTTAACTTTCGGGGGATAGGCTGAACAGATTACGTCGCTGAGTATCCTTACGACCTTTATATTATTACTGAAAGCGCGGCATTGCCGCGCCTGCATGTATCATTTAGAAAGCGCAATGATACCCATCGTCAACCCTGCTACCGCCGCAGCGCCGCCAGCAATAGCGCCTGCTGTCTCCCAGTTATCCTGCGTAGTACCTTTCATACATGTATTGGTATGAACCAGCCGCCCTTGATCGTCATAAACCGGTACGCAGGGAGAATCATGTGCACAACCTGCCAATAAGGTGGTAAGCAATGCAACTGGAATTAGTCTTTTCATGGTGTTACCTCATTAATCAGCGTTTCGCGAAGTACAACAACGTAAATGCTGGCTCTAACCGCTGCGAAAACGAGAGTTATTTTACCACCACAGAAAAAATGGCCGACATGAGGAATCATCTCAATTCATGTGAATTGTAAAAACTATGGAGAATGCAAAAGTAAGCGGAGAGGGAAGAATAGCGGAGATAAAGACGTACCGTTTAAAAAGGCGTCCGAAGACGCCTCTGTTTACCGGTTAATCATGATGGCGATTAAATCGGCGTTTTACAACAACGAAGAATACTGGCACGAAGAAGATAGCTAATAAGGTTGCGGTTAACATTCCCCCCATAACCCCTGTGCCTACTGCGTTCTGTGCCCCACTACCTGCGCCACGACTGATAACTAACGGCATTACCCCGAGAATAAAGGCCAGCGAGGTCATTAGAATAGGACGTAAACGCATACGGGATGCTTCCAGCGTCGCTTCAATCAATCCACGTCCTTCTTTCTCCATGAGATCTTTGGCGAACTCGACAATCAGGATGGCGTTTTTAGCAGAAAGGCCAATAGTGGTTAACAAGCCAACCTGGAAGTAAACGTCATTGTTCAGACCGCGCAATGACGCTGCAAGCAGAGCGCCAACCACGCCGAGCGGTACGACCAGCATTACCGAGAACGGAATTGACCAGCTTTCATACAGAGCGGCAAGGCAGAGGAAAACGACAATGAGTGAGATTGCGTACAGCGCCGGCGCCTGGTTACCTGACAACCGTTCCTGATACGACATACCTGTCCAGTCATAGCCAATACCGTTTGGCAGCTGTGAAGCCAGGTTTTCCATTAACGACATGGCTTCACCGGTGCTTCGTCCGGGTGCTGCTTCGCCGAGCAGTTCCATTGACGGCATCCCGTTATAGCGTTCCAGGCGTGGCGAACCATAAATCCACCGTGCTGAGCTAAAGGTAGAGAAGGGCACCATCTCGCCATTGGCGCTGCGTACATAAAGATTGTTGATATCTCCCGGCAGCATACGGAACTGAGCGTCAGCCTGAACGTATACTTTTTTCACTCGTCCGCGATCGATAAAGTCGTTAACGTAATAGCCGCCCAACGCCGCGGAGATGGTTTCGTTGATATCAGACAGCGAAACACCGAGCGCCTGCGCTTTTTCTTGATCGACATCCAGCTTGAACTGTGGCGTGTCTTCCAGCCCGTTCGGGCGTACGCGCACTAATAGGTCAGGATGCTTCGCGACCATACCCAGGAGTTGATTACGCGCTTTTGTTAACGCATCGTGACCGAGTCCTCCCTGATCAATCAGTTCAAAGTCGAAACCTGTCGCGGTACCTAACTCGACAATTGCCGGCATGTTGAAGGGGAACACCAACCCGTCGCGAATCTGGCTGAAGGCGCGTGTCGCTCTGGCGATAACGGCTTCGACGCTATTTTCTTCACCGTTACGCTCTTCCCAGGGTTTAAGGCTGACAAATGCCATCCCTGAGTTTTGTCCCTGACCGCTAAAGCTAAAGCCGTTTACGGTAAACACGCTTTCGACGTTCGCTTTTTCATTATTCAGGTAGTAATGAGTGACTTGATCCAGCACTTTCTGCGTACGTTCTTGCGTAGCGCCAGAGGGGAGCTGAATCATGGTCAGGAATACCCCCTGATCTTCTTCCGGCAGGAAGGAGGTCGGGAGGCGTAAAAACAGAACCGCCATTCCGACTACAATAAGTAGATAGATAATGAGATAGCGACCCGTATTACGCACGATGCCGCTTACGCTGTTAGTATAGTGGTTAACGCTGTGATCAAACTTGGTATTGAACCAGCCAAAGAAGCCGCTTTTTTTCTCGTGATGTTCAGCAGATACGGGTTTAAGCAGCGTAGCGCACAGTGCTGGCGTCAGAATCAACGCAACCAGAACGGATAGCGCCATTGCTGAAACAATAGTAATAGAGAACTGGCGATAAATTGCCCCGGTCGAGCCGCCAAAAAAGGCCATCGGGATAAATACCGCAGACAGTACCATCGCGATACCAACCAGCGCTCCCTGAATCTGCGACATGGATTTTTCCGTCGCCTCTCGGGGAGAAAGGTTATCCTCCATCATTACACGTTCAACGTTTTCTACGACTACTATCGCATCGTCAACCAACAGCCCTATCGCCAGTACCATACCAAACATCGTCAGAGTATTGATGGAATAGCCAAAGGCGGCGAGTACCGCAAAAGTGCCTAGCAACACGACAGGAACAGCGATGGTAGGAATCAGGGTTGCCCGGATATTCTGTAAGAACAGATACATTACCAGGAACACCAGAATAATTGCTTCAAACAGCGTTTTTACCACTTCGTGGATAGATATTTTTACGAAGGGCGTTGTGTCATAAGGATAAACCACCTTCATTCCCTGAGGGAAGAAAGGCTGCAGCTCCGCCAGTTTCGCTTTGATTGCGGTTGCGGTATCCAGCGCGTTAGCGCCGGTCGCCAGTTTAATACCGAGACCGGAGGCCGGTTTACCGTTAATGCGCGCTACAACGTTATAGTTTTCACCGCCAAGCTCAATACGCGCGACATCTTTGAGATGGACGACAGAACCGTCGGTATTGACACGCAACGTAACTTTGCCGAACTCTTCCGGATCTTTCAGACGCGTTTGGGCGATGATTGAGGCGTTAAGCTGCTGGCCCGGTAATGCTGGCGTGCCGCCCAGTTGGCCTGCCGCAATCTGGTCGTTCTGTACTTTTAACTGGTTGATGACGTCAACTGGCGTGAGCTGGTATTTATTTAGCAGATTCGCATCCAGCCAGATACGCATGGCGTACTGTGCGCCAAATAGCTGAACGTCGCCCACACCATTAAGACGGCTGATAGAATCCTTAATGTTAGAGGCGACATAGTCAGAGATGTCGTCCTGGGTAGTGTTCGGATTATCCGAGACGAACCCGGCGACCATCAAAAAGCTGCTGCTGGACTTTTCAACGCTAATCCCCTGCTGCTGGACTTCTTGCGGCAGTAAAGGCGTGGCGAGCTGCAATTTATTTTGCACCTGAACCTGCGCGATATCCGGATCGGTTCCGGACTGGAAGGTCAGGGTGATGGTCACGCTACCAGCAGAGTCGCTGGTAGAGGACATATACATCAGGTTATCGATACCGTTCATATTTTGTTCGATAACCTGAGTAACCGTATCCTGTACCGTCTGCGCATCCGCGCCAGGATAGGTTGCAGAAATAGAAACCGCTGGCGGCGCAATGGTTGGATACTGCGCAACGGGAAGTTGCATTATTGCCAGTGCGCCAGCCATCATCAGGATAATGGCCAGAACCCAGGCGAAAATAGGACGTCTAATAAAAAAGTTTGCCATGTACGGTTACCTTATTGCGCCGTTTTCGCTGCAGGAGCATCGGTAGTGGCTTTCACCTGGACGCCCGGTCGCGCTTTTTGTAAGCCGCTGACGATGACCTTATCGCCCGGTTTTAACCCTTCGCTGATGAGCCATTTATCGCCAATAGCCTGCGCCGCCACGACATTGCGGGCTTCGACCTGGCTTTTATCGTTAACCACCATCACCATTGCGTCGCCGCGCGGCGTGCGGGTTACGCCCTGCTGGGGGACAAGGATGGCATTGGGCTGGACGCCTTCATCAATGCGGGCGCGAACAAACATACCGGGAAGCAGACTGTGTTGCGGGTTAGGGAAAACTGCCCTGAGCGTGATAGAGCCGGTGCTTTCATCTACGGTAACGTCGGAAAATTGCAGCGTGCCTTTAATCGGGTAGACCTGACCATTTTCCATTACCAGTTGAACCGTGCTACTGGCGCTGTCTTTATGCAGGTTACCTTGTTCGACGGATTGCTTGAGTCGCATAAAGTCGTTGCTTGATTGCGTCACGTCGACATAAATCGGATCGAGTTGTTGCACGGTAGCCAGTTCAGTTGACTGACCATTAGTCACCAGCGCGCCTTCAGTCACATTAGATTTTCCTATACGGCCGCTGATGGGTGAGGTGACTTTGGTATACGCAAGGTTAATACGCGCGCTTTCAACAGCGGCTTTTGCCGCCACAACGGCGGCATCGGCCTGGCGGGCGTCGGCAATCGCCTGATCATATTCCTGTTGGCTGATATATTTTGTGCCGACCAGTGGAACATAGCGTTTGACCGTCAGGTGCGCGATAGCCGCAGCCGCTTCGCTTTTAGCAAGTTCGCCTTTAGCGCTGTCATAATCGGCCTGATAAGTGGCAGGATCGATCTGATAAAGCGACTGCCCGGCCTCTACATCGCTACCTTCGGTGAAGTTTCTTTTAAGCACGATCCCGCTCACCTGGGGGCGAACCTCCGCAATGCGAAATGCGGACGTACGTCCGGGAAGTTCGGTCGTTACGGCTAGCGGCGCTGTTTCGACCACATGGACGGTGACTTGCGGCTCGCCGGCATGAGCCTGGGTATCTCCCTGGTCATTACAACCGGCCAGCAGCGCAGCAGAGAATATGATGAATGAGGGCAGGAGTGAAAACCTGGCATGTTTCGTCATTACTGTTCCTTAAAAAACCGAAAGCTCGTTATTCACCGGATAACGGTAAGGCGTTAACGCGCGAAAAATAGAATAGCAGTGGGGTATCCTACAAATTATTAGCTTGTGATGTAAGCAATACTTATTTTGGGATGGGGTTCACGGCACATAAAAGCAAAAAAAAAGAACTATTCCCTGTCGTTTCATAATGTCCCGATTAGTAAAATCATGATGTTGAATAACATAATTAGAAATATATATTTTATATGAATATGTTTTATTAATTTATTTGTTTTTATTATTGATTTGGCGATATTGTGCGAAATAAAAATGGCTGTCTCTCGTCTGACTAAAAAGGACATGGTAAAGTTGTTTTTTGTGCTGAGTATTTTATCAGCGTATTTATCGTTTTTATGGTCCAGGATATCTTAATTATGGCGAAGAAAACGAAGGCGGATGCGCTTAAAACGCGGCAACATTTGATTGAAACCGCTATTGCGCAGTTCGCTTTGCGCGGCGTTGCCAACACGACGTTGAATGATATCGCTGATGCCGCTGATGTCACGCGGGGCGCCATCTACTGGCACTTTGAGAATAAAACGCAGTTGTTTAATGAGGTTTGGTTACAGCAACCACCTTTACGCGAACTTATTCAGGATAGGCTTACGGGATGCTGGAATGATAATCCTTTACAGGATCTACGAGAGAAATTTATTGCAGCCTTACAATATATTGCGGCAGTGCCTCGTCAGCAGGCATTAATGCAGATTTTATATCATAAATGTGAATTCCATAATGGTATGATATCGGAACAGGCCATTCGGGAGAAGATGGGTTTCCATCATCAGTCGCTGCTTGAAGTATTACAGCGATGTATGGATAAAAAGCTGATCTCAGGCAGTCTTGATCTGGATGTCATATTAATTATTCTGCATGGTAGTTTTAGCGGAATAGTAAAGAACTGGTTAATGAATCCCACAAGTTATGATCTTTATAAGCAGGCGCCTGCATTAGTCGATAATGTATTAAAAATGCTAAGCCCGGATGGCAGTGTGAGGCAATTAATGCCAAATGAACAACAGGCGGAAGAAGCCTGAGATTATTTTGAGTTGATATTATATATTGGCCTTGTGAATATATTGGCAGGGTCCCGAATATCGCGAGCAATTTCCTCTGCCGTACGCGGCTTGCCAAGCAGGAACCCCTGAAGCGTATGGCATCCTAACTGGGTCAAAAATTGTTGCTGTGTTTCATTTTCTACCCCTTCTGCCACAATTTGCAGATTTAACGCTTTCGCCAGCGCGACAATAGCCGCAACAATGGTCGCGCCGTCGCCTGCCTCGCTGAGTTCATGTACGAAAGCGCGATCAATTTTTAGTTCGCACGCCGGAAGACGTTTCAGATAGAGAAGGCTGGAATAACCGGTGCCAAAGTCGTCAATAGAGGCCTTAACCCCCATTTCCGTTAATCTGGTGAGTATAGCGACGCTTTGCTCTGGCTTGTTCATCGCCGTGGTTTCGGTGATTTCCAGAATCAATAAATCGGGACGGATACTGTGTCGGGCCAGGCTCCGCGTAATGGTGTCCACAAGCCCGGGCTGCTCAAATTGTAAGGCGGACAGGTTTACCGCCACTGACCATAAGGCGTATCCCTGTAAGTGCCACTCGCGGAGCTGTCGACACGCCTCGTCTATCACCCAGCTACCGATAGTGACGATAAGACCCGTTTTTTCCGCCAGCGGTAAAAACTGGTCAGGATTCAGTACGCCTTGTTTTGGATGATACCAGCGCAACAGGGCCTCAAATCCTACAATGGGGCCGGCAGGAGCCTGAAATTTAGGCTGGTACACCAGCCTGAGCTCTTGTCTTTCCAGCGCCAGCCACAGGTCATTCATTAGCTGAAGTTGGGTTTGCGCCAGCATATTCATTGATGGCTGAAAGAAATGGTATCCGTTACGCCCTGTATGCTTCGTGTGGTACATCGCGGCATCGGCGTTGAACATCAGTTCCCGTTCGTTTTTTCCGTCCAGCGGATAGAGCGCTATTCCCACGCTAAGGGTGACGACCAGTTCATACGGATCTATCGTAAAGGGCGCATCTATCGAATGTACCAGCGCGCTGGCAAGGGAAGCCGCTTCGTCAGGCGCGCTGACTTCTGCAAGCAGCACAAATTCGTCGCCGCCAATCCGCGCCAGGGTAAACTGCCCGCTCAGCGGTTGGTTCAGACGATGCGTGACCGCCACCAGTAGCTTATCGCCGATATCATGACCATAAGCGTCATTAACGGCTTTAAAGCCATCCAGATCCATAAACAGTAGCGCGAAAGACGTGCCTTCCCGATTCGCTTTGCTGATGGCCTGTTCCAGACGATCCTCAAGAAGTACCCGGTTTGGTAAACGGGTGAGCGTATCATGCAGCGCCAACTGCGCCAGTTCCTGGTTCGCCTGCGCCAGCGAAGAGGCAAGTAGTGCGGTACGGGCCTGAAGCCGGGCGTCAAATAAAGAAACCAGCAGAGTAATACCCAGGATAGTCAGCGCGACCACGCTGACAAGAACAGCCAGCCAGTTGCTATCGACGCCACGATGCTCCATCGGCCAGTTTTGGGGAAAGTGTGCGGCCTTCATGCCGGCGTAATGCATGCCGGCGATAGCTATCCCCATTAATACCGCGGCGCCTGCTCGCCTCAGGGCGACATCTGTTCCCTCATGACGCAGGCGGAACGTGAGCCACAGCGCGCCGCAGGACGCCAGTAGCGCGATAATGATAGAGAGGGCAACCCACGCGCTATTCCAGACGATAATGGAAGCAAATTGCAGCGCCGCCATCCCGGTATAATGCATTGCGCTGATGCCCAGTCCCATCACCAGCGCGCCCGGTAGTAAACGGCGCAGGCGCAGTTTTTCAGCGCTAACCAGCCATAGCGCAAACAGGGAGGAGCCGATCGCGATCAGCATGGAGAGGCCGGTGAGGAACGGATCGAAGCGCATGTTCATCGCGTGATCCATCGCCAGCATCCCGACAAAATGCATCGCCCAAATACCGACGCCCAGCGCGAAGCCGCCGCCCATTAGCCATATTCTGGCGTTTGATCGGGCGCTTCCGGCTACGCGTCCGGCCATATTTAATGCGGTATAGGACGCAAAAATAGCGACAGCAAATGAAACCGCCACAAGGATGTGGTTGTACTCACTAACCGGCATGTATCATTAGCTCATTGGTTATGCAGGAAAAGAACAGGACGAGACAGTATCACCCCTTCTTTTATCCTCAACGTGTTTTAATTCCCTGTTTTTATAAGGGATAAAAGAAATCCGGGTGATAAATAATCATAGGTTAAATCGCCCGGTTCGCTACTCCAGATCGGTACAATTGATCAATTTAAGAGGGTTAACCGAATCCATGTTTCGGCACTTATCCTGTTCAGTCGCCATCAATTCGATCCATTGCATCAAAAGCGCATCAAAAAGAAAAACGGAGACGGCAAAAACAACCAGCCACCAATACTTACGTATCATCGTCAAATCCTGTGTATTCATGCCCATGCGTGCTGGGAATATACATGAAATTTTGACGCTGAAAAGCGGACTTACAATGCTTTTACTTCTCTGAAGATAGCGCGTTTATCCCGACATTTCGCTGCTTTTTGGACAGGTTTTGTGTTTTTCTCTTTTTGACTTTTGCAAGTTCATTTTCTGAATAATGCGAAGTGACGCTCAATCTTCTGAGCCCCATTTTTACGTACTCATTATTGAGTTCAATACCGATAAACTTACGACCTGACGCCGCTGCGACAGCGCCTGTGGTGAAACTGCCCGCGAAAGGGTCCAATACGGTATCGCTCGGGTTAGAAGAGGCCAGTATGATCCGTTTTAACAGCGCGCTGGGCTTTTGCGTAGGATGGTTTTCATATTCATCCATCAGATAACGTACGCGAGGAAATGACCAGACGTTGCCCGGCACTTTTTTCTGATTGTATGGTTGGGGCGGGTTTTTTCGATAATCGATTAGCGCGCGCTTAGCGCCCGTGGTGGTTTCGACCAGAATCGCATCACGGTTAAAGGTATAGCTTTTCGGGTTTTTTACCATCATCAGGATCGGTTCATACATAGAACCAAAGTATTTTTTCGCCTGCACCCCGGAACTATCATAGGACCAGACGATACGGCTTTTGATGGTAAAAAGCGTTCGGCATTTGAGATCGATATACGGCATATTTTCTGTGCTATTCATGATGTACATGGTGCCGTGTTTCTTCAGTACGCGGTGGCATTCATCAATGCATTCATACAGCCAGGCCAGAAAAGACGCTTCGTCCCAGGATTCCACCATACCGTCGAAATCTTTTCCGATATTGTAAGGCGGATCGGCAAAAATTAAGTCAATGCTTTCAGAAGGCAGTTTTTTAAGTTCTGTTAGCGCGTCACCGTGAATAATCTTCTTCGATTCATCGCCAAAGTACTGAGGTTCACATTCCGCTTTCATGACCAAATTCCATGTGATGCGTATAAAAAAGGCGCTTCCCCATGCCGAGTAGCGCCTTTTTAAACAAGCAGTTAGCTAATCGAAATTAGTTCATGCCGTATTTTTTTAATTTTTTACGCAGCGTACCACGGTTGATGCCCATCATCAGAGCAGCACGGGTCTGGTTACCACGGGTGTATTGCATCACCATGTCCAACAGGGGCTGTTCTACTTCAGCCAGTACCAGCTCATACAGGTCATTAACGTCCTGACCATTCAGTTGAGCAAAATAGTTCTTCAGTGCCTGTTTAACCGAGTCACGCAGGGGTTTTTGGGTTACCTGATCCTGAGAGTTAACGGTAGAAACGGTCAGTACGTCAGAATTTACGCGTTGTTCGAACATAGTTCTGTCAGCTCTTTATTTCTGTTTACGCAAAATTTTCGAAGTATGCCTCCAACGCCTCCAGCTGTTCGCTGGCGTCCTCAATAGCGTTGAATGTGCGCCGAAACTGGTCGTCTGGAGCGTGCTCCTGGAGATACCAGGAGACGTGTTTACGCGCGATTCGGTACCCTTTTGCCTGACCGTAAAAGTCATGCAGTTCCCGAACATGCGTGCAAAGCAAGCGCTTTACCTCTGCCAGCGGCAGCGGCGGAAGCAGCTCCCCAGTGTCCAGATAATGCTGGATTTCCCGAAAGATCCAGGGTCTTCCCTGAGCTGCGCGGCCTATCATCAGGGCATCCGCCCCTGTATAGTCGAGAACAGCTCTGGCTTTATGCGGGTTAGTAATGTCGCCATTCGCGATAATCGGAATGGAAACTTTCTGCTTAACTGCCCGAATACTGTCGTATTCAGCTTCTCCGTTGAACAAACAGGCGCGGGTGCGGCCATGGATGGTCAGAGCCTGAATACCACAATCTTCAGCCAGTTGGGCAATCTCTACGCAGTTACGGTGTTCCGGCGCCCAGCCGGTGCGAATCTTGAGAGTCACAGGAACGTCCACTGCGTTTACGACCCCGATGAGTATAGACTTCACTAAATCCGGGTACTGCAAGAGGGCTGAACCTGCCAGCTTACGATTCACTTTCTTCGCCGGGCACCCCATATTGATATCAATAATCTGGGCGCCGCTTTCCACGTTAATACGTGCGGCATCGGCCATCTCAACAGGGTCGCTACCGGCAATTTGCACCGTGCGAATTCCTGGCTCATCAACGTGCACCATCCGTAAACGAGATTTATCGCTTTCCCACACTTGCGGGTTAGAAGACATCATCTCGGATACTGTCAATCCTGCTCCCATCTCATAGCACAGCGTCCGGAAAGGTCTGTCAGTAATGCCAGCCATGGGCGCTGCGATCAGGCGATTTCTGAGCTGATATTGTCCGATGCGCATGAGTTAAGAAATGACCATACTGTGACTGCAAGGCGGCGTATATTACGCATTTTTTGCACGAGATGAAAGGCCAAACTTTGAACAATCCACTGTTGTAGATCAATGAATCGTGCTTAAAAACAGCAAAATAAATTTATAATTCAGTAAAATCATAGGGTTATTTATTGTCGGCGGTTTTGTACGCGCTTACAAATTCCCGTAACTTCTCTCTATTTCTTCGTCCAGAAACAAGATAAGCGGAATAATCTGCTTTTTTTATAAGCTAATTACCCCAAATGAATGGGATCGCCGTCTCGTTTCAGGACAAGATCACTTCCCGCTGCGCGTGATTTTTCTCCATTGCCAGTCGGAAGGGGGCGCACAGATGCGCTTTTGTGTTCATGAATGGCACGGATAAATTTTTCCAGCTGCGTTGAAGAGAGGGTTAGCGGATGCTGCAGAACAACCCGGACAGCATTACTAAGTACGAGGGCGATGGCTGCGACCCGTTAAAACGCCAGTACCTTTTGTCCGCTGGTAGCAGCTGTTTATCCAGACGGATAGTGACAAAGAAGTCATTTCAGGCATTCATTTGATGAATTTAATGATGTCTCGGTGCCTGAAAGGCGTTAAGGCAGTTGTGTGGAGAAAAGCGTGGCCGGGCGACCACGCTGACAAGAATTATTTCTTACGGCCAGTAATGCGGCACCACTCTTCTTTTTCGACGACCGGGTCGAGAGTGAAAAGCTCGGCGTAAGCATCACAGACGCTTTCCGCCTGGCTGGCGAGAATACCTGAAAGCCCCAGCAGACCGCCCTCAACGGGCAGTACGCTGATTAATGGGGCCAGTTCGCGTAATGGGCCTGCCAGGATGTTAGCGACGACCACGTCGGCTTTCATGGCTTCTGGCTGGTCTTTCGGCAGGTACAGCTCCAGCCGGTCAGACACGCCGTTGCGTTCGGCATTATCGCGACTGGCCTGAATAGCTTGTGGATCGATATCAATACCAATCGCCTTTGCTGCTCCCAGTTTCAGCGCGGCAATCGCCAGAATGCCTGAACCGCAGCCAAAGTCGATCACGGTTTTGCCGTTGAGATCGAGCCCGTCCAGCCATTGCAGACATAAAGAGGTGGTGGGGTGCGTACCCGTACCGAACGCCAGTCCCGGGTCGAGCATCACGTTGACGGCATTCTCGTCCGGAATGTCACGCCAGCTGGGACAAATCCACAGACGCTCGCCAAAACGCATCGGATGGAAATTATCCATCCATTCGCGTTCCCAGTCTTTATCTTCCAGTTGTTCGATTTTATGGGTAAATCCGGCACCCAGCAGCGGATGTTGCTCCAGAATCGCGACAACGTCTTTCATGTCGGTTTCGGCGTCGAACAGACCGATCACATCGGTATCGCCCCACAGACGGGTTTCGCCCGGCAACGGCTCAAAAACCGGCGTATCGTGCGTATCCTGAAAGGTAATGGAAACGGCGCCCGCTTCCATCAGCGCATCACTCAGCTCTTCAGCATTCGCGCCGGTGGTATTCAGTTTCAATTGGATCCATGGCATGGCAAAACTCTTTATTTATCAGTAGACAATACGGTGGCTTGCGAAGCGGAAGAGCCGAATCGGTTTCCGATCAGAAAAGCCAATAAACTTAACAGTAACGCGGGCACAATCGGATGAAAGCCCAGGTACTGAATATTAAATGTGGCAAGCAGGGCATATAGCACGCCGCCCACGATCATGGCGCTTAATGCGCCTGCCGCGTTTGCCCGCTCCCAGTAAAGACCCAATACCAGCGGCCATAAGAACACCGCTTCCAGGCCGCCAAACGCCAGCAGGTTGAGCCAAATGATCATCTCTGGCGGTTTCCATGCGGCCAGCAGCAACAGCGCGCCTAGCAGTAATGTAATCGCTGCCGACATACGCTTCAGCCGGATCTCATTTTGCATCTGATCGGGGCGCAGGTTGAGATAGAGATCTTTAATGATCGTCGCGGAACTTTGCAGCAGTTGGGCGTTAATTGTTGACATGATCGCCGCCATTGGCGCAGCGAGGAAGATCCCGGCGGCAAACGGCGGCAAAACTTTCACCATTAGCGTTGGGATCACCAGATCCGGCACCGTCAGATCCGGAAGCACCGCGCGACCCAGCGCGCCGGCAAGGTGCATCCCGAACATTAAAATCGCCACGACAATCGTACCGATAATAATGCCCCGGTGTACCGCTTTACTGTCTTTATAGGAGATGCAGCGCACCGCCGTATGCGGCAGGCCAATCACACCAAAACAGACCAGTACCCAAAAAGAGGTCATAAAGGCGGGAGAAAGTATGTCATCGGCGCCCTGCGGCGTTACCAGTTTGGGGTCGAGAGCGTGCAGCGTGTCAACGGCCTGACTTAGACCGCCCGCCGCATGCACCACGCCCACCAGCAGCACTATCGTGCCGACCAGCATCACCAGGCCCTGTAGCGTATCGTTAAGTACGCTGGCGCGAAAGCCGCCAAACGCCGTATAGAGTGCGATACTGACGCCAAATATTAGCAGGCCGGTTTCGTAGGGAATTCCCGCCGCGGTTTCCAGCAGTCGCGCGCCGCCGATAAATTGTACGGTCATTGCACCAATAAACGCGACCAATAAACTCAGGCTTGCCAACCACACCAGCAGGCGGCTTTGGTAACGCGCGAATAGCATATCGTTAAGCGTGACGGCATTATAGCGACGCGCCAGGATAGCGAATTTTTTACCCAGAATACCCAGTGAAAGCCAGACGGCGGGAAGCTGGATCATCGCCAGCAAGACCCAGCCCAGACCGTATTTATAAGCCGCGCCGGGACCGCCGATAAATGAACTGGCGCTAATATAGGTGGCGGTAAGCGTCATCGCGAGCACGATCCCGCCCATCGAACGGCTGCCAAGAAAATATTCGTTTAAAAAAGTGCCGGCGGTACGCTTGCGCATAGCGTAAATCGAGACCCCGAAGACCACGATCAGATAGGCTACCAGCGGTAGAATGACCTCAAGCTGCATCGTCATCCTCCAGCGAAATATCGCGATAAATGAATTTCACCATCGCCCAGCACAGCAAAATAAAGACCAGCGGCGTCAATAAGCAGGCCATTTCGAACCAGTGCGGCAGACCGGTAATTCCCGGCGAGTCTCCAGGTAAGTAAGCAGCCACTAACCATGCCGCCAGATAGCAAAGGGTCAGCCACAGCGCCCAGCGCGCCTCTTTATGGGCCTGAACAAAACGAGCGTCCATTTTTTGTCCCTTATGGGTGAAGAAAGCGGGAATTGTACATGATGGGGCATCGCTATCCCCAGAAATAAAAAAGGCCGGATTCACCGGCCTTTTGAGATTAACGTGCGATTACTTTTCCTGAAGACCGAGTTTTTTCTCCAGATAGTGGATGTTGGTTCCACCGTGCTGGAAGTGCTCGTCATTCATGATGCGGGTCTGCAGATCGATATTGGTTTTGATACCATCGATAATCAGTTCCTGCAGGGCATTTTTCATACGGGCAATCGCCACGTCGCGGTTTTCACCGTAGCAGATGAGTTTGCCGATCATGGAATCATAGTACGGCGGCACCGTGTAGCCCGCGTAGATATGAGATTCCCAGCGAACGCCAAAGCCGCCAGGCGCATGGAAGCGCGTGATTTTGCCAGGGCTTGGCAGGAAAGTGTTCGGATCTTCGGCATTGATACGGCATTCTACCGCATGGCCTCGAACGACAACTTCGTCCTGTGTGATCGACAGCGGCTGACCCGCCGCGATGCGCAACTGCTCTTTGATCAAATCGACGCCGGTAATCATTTCAGTCACCGGGTGTTCAACCTGAATACGGGTGTTCATTTCGATGAAATAGAACTCGCCGTTTTCGAACAGGAATTCGAACGTCCCTGCGCCGCGATAGCCGATGTCTACGCACGCTTTCGCGCAGCGTTCGCCGATATAGCGACGCAGTTCCGGCGTAATGCCTGGCGCCGGGGCTTCTTCAACCACTTTCTGGTGGCGACGCTGCATGGAACAGTCGCGTTCCGCCAGATAGATAGCGTTGCCCTGGCCGTCCGCCAGCACCTGAATTTCGATGTGGCGTGGATTTTCCAGGTATTTTTCCATGTATACCATGTCGTTGCTGAAAGCCGCTTTCGCTTCCGCTTTGGTCATGGAGATGGACTGCGCCAGTTCAGCATCGCTACGAACCACGCGCATACCGCGGCCGCCGCCGCCGCCGGACGCTTTGATGATCACCGGATAGCCAATACGTTTGGCATGAGCGCGGTTCGCATTCATATCGTCGCCCAGCGGGCCGTCAGATCCTGGTACGGTCGGCACGCCCGCTTTTTTCATCGCGGTAATCGCGGACACTTTATCGCCCATCAGGCGGATGGTGTCCGCTTTCGGGCCGATAAAGATAAAGCCGGAGCGTTCAACCTGCTCGGCAAAATTGGCGTTCTCAGAAAGGAAGCCGTAACCCGGGTGGATTGCCACCGCGCCGGTGATTTCAGCGGCGCTAATGATAGCCGGGATGTTCAGATAACTTTTTACGGACGGTGCCGGACCAATACAGACCGTCTCATCCGCCAGCAATACGTGTTTTAAATCGCGATCCGCGCTTGAGTGCACAGCGACGGTCTTGATGCCGAGTTCTTTACAGGCTCGAAGAATACGTAGTGCGATCTCGCCGCGGTTGGCGATGACAATTTTATCCAACATGTTCGCCTCGTTACTCGATGACGACCAGTGGCTCGTCAAATTCTACCGGTTGACCACTTTCGACCAGAATCGCTTTCACAGTACCTGCTTTGTCAGCTTCGATCTGGTTCATCATTTTCATGGCTTCAACGATGCACAGGGTATCGCCCACGTTCACTTTCTGGCCCACTTCGATGAACGCTTTCGCGTCCGGGCTTGGGGTGCGGTAGAAAGTACCAACCATTGGGGAGCGTACGATGTGACCACTGATTTCCGCTGCGGCAGGCGCTTCCATTGCTGGAGTAGCCGCTGGCGCGACAGCGTTAGACAGAGCGGGTTGCTGCATCATCGGCGCCGCATAAGCCTGCTGCATCACCGGAAAACCGGCGTTTGCCGTTGTGCGGCTGATGCGAACAGATTCTTCGCCTTCAGAAATTTCCAGTTCGGAGATACCTGATTCTTCAACCAGCTCGATCAGTTTTTTAATCTTACGAATATCCATGAGTGGGTTCCGTACTCTTTGTTTAGTGTGATTGTGACAGGCGTTTTAGCGCCGTCTGTAAAGCATGTGAATGACTGCCGCGGGTAAAATACCGCGCATCTTTGATTTGCCTGTTATGCCGTAGCACCCGAAGGTGAAATTCATGATTTGCCAGTCATTGTGTGGCTATCTTCTGCCATTTTCGGGCAAAAAACAAAATATACCTTCATTGCTCGATTGTCACCCTTTCTGCGAACGAAAATCGCCGTTGGGGAATGTAAAGTCGCACATTATAACTATTTCGTCGCAATTGGCAGCTAAATACTGGTCTTATCAGGGAAGATAATCAACCCGAAACATAAAAAGGACATTACCTGTTTTGCGTTTTGCAATCGACCGCACAGTTCACCAAACTAGCGCCACCACTGGCGAAACTTCCGGTAACGCAACGCTAAAAGGGCTAACGCTAATGCCGCGTAGATGACCGGTTGCGGTGATAAAATCTTTACCGACCACAGGTAATGTATGGGAGCCAGGATCGCGACAAGATAGACGACGTTATGCAGTGTTTGCCAGCGTTTGCCCAATTTACGCTGCGCAAATTGCGTTGAGGTCAACGTCAGCGCCAATAACACCAGCCAGCTAATGATCCCAAGCGTCAAATAAGGGCGTGAAATCAACTCGCTTCCTAACAACGCCAGGTTATGTATCCCCAGTTCCAGTAAGGCATAGCTGGTTAAATGCAGCGTAGCCCAAACGAAACACCATAATCCTAACAGGCGGCGTGTGCGTATCAATAATGGCTGTTTAGCGTAGCGCGCCAGCGGCGAAACCAGCAAGGTGGCGAGCAAAAATTTGAGCGCGGTTCTGCCGGTAAAGTGTTGGATATCCTTTACCGGGTCTGCGCTGAGTCCACCGTGATTTATCGCCCAAAAGAGCCACAGAAGCGGCAAAAAACCCGCAAGATGCAGACAAACTTTTAGCCAGGTTATCTGTTTTGCTGTCAGACGCACTTAAAAATTCTCCCGCAAATTGAGACCGCGATACAGCGAAGCGACTTCATTGGCGTAGCCGTTAAACAGCAGCGTCGGCTGTCTTTGTACATCAAGGATACCGCCTGAACCAATAAAGCGTTCGGTAGCCTGAGACCAGCGTGGATGATCCACATGCGGGTTCACATTGGCATAAAAACCATATTCGTTGGGAGCCGACAAATTCCAGGTGGTTGGCGGACGTTCGCGGGTGAGTTTAATGCTGACAATAGATTTAATACCTTTAAAACCATACTTCCATGGAACGATGAGTCGAATAGGCGCGCCGTTTTGCGGGGGTAACGCCTTACCATAGACGCCAACGGTCATCAGAGTCAGCGGATGCATGGCTTCGTCCAGACGTAGCCCTTCGACATAAGGGTATTTCAGTCCGCCGCCAATAAAGCGATCTTTCTGTCCTGGCATATCATCCGGCGCGTATAGCGTTTCGAATGCCACATATTTAGCGTGGCTGGTGGGCTGTGCCTGCGCGAGTAGCTTATATAAAGGGAAACCAATCCACGGCACGACCATGGACCACGCTTCGACGCAGCGCATTCGATAGATACGCTCTTCTAATGGGAAACGATGTGTTAAATCGTCGTAATCCAGCGTAAATGGCTTCGCGACTTCCCCGCTGATTTTCAACGTCCACGGTTCGGTTTTCAGACTTCCGGCATTGGCCGCCGGGTCGGCTTTATCAAGGCCAAACTCATAGAAATTGTTGTAGCCCGTCACCTTATCTTCCGGCGTTAACGCTAAATCGCTTCGCCAGGCGGCAGGCTGACTAAACTCAAGCGGTTTACCGGCAGGCGCTTTCGAACGATCGTTGCCTTTAAACCAACTGAAGAGATCGGCCTGCGCCGTTGAGGGTAAGGATAAGGCGGCCGCGCTGATGCCTAATGCTTTTAGCACCTGTCGGCGCTGCATAAAAAAAGCCGATTCCGCAGTCACATCGGCTTCTGTTAATGGACGTATCTTTTTCATCACAGACTCCCGGTCTACCCACCACAACATGGCGTGTAGTGAATATGACAGGGAGTGTGTCAATGTGTAAAAATAAATAGTTAATTAAGTGTAAATTTTTTTATACGTGACGTTATTTTATCTTCACCAGCGTACGGCCCTGAACCTGATTATTGATGATGGCATCGGCGAACTTCGGCGCATCCGCCAGCGTAATCTCTGTGGCGGCCTGAGCATAGAACGATTCCGGCAGATCCTTAACCAAACGCGCCCAGGCCTCTGCGCGACGTGCCGGTGGGGTCATCACCGAGTCCACCCCTTGCAAACGCACATTACGCAGAATGAATGGCATAACGGTGGTCGGCAGCGCGAAGCCGCCCGCCAGGCCGCAGGCAGCCACGCAACCGCCATAGTTCATCTGTGCCAGCACTTTCGCCAGCACTTTATCGCCAACGGTATCAATTGCACCGGCCCACAGCTGTTTTTCCAACGGGCGAGATTCAGCAAACTCATCGCGGCTGAGAATACGGTTAGCTCCCAGGCTCTTAAGATAGCCGTGGGTGCTTTCACGTCCTGATACTGCTGCAACCTGATAGCCCAGCTTATGCAGTAATGCAACGGCAGTGCTGCCTACGCCGCCGCTGGCGCCGGTGACGACAACCTCACCGTCTTGCGGGCGAATACCTGCATCTTCAAGCGCCATGACGCACAGCATGGCGGTAAAACCGGCGGTGCCGATGATCATGGCGTTACGGCTGCTCAGTCCCGCAGGCAGCGCGACCAGCCAGTCGCCTTTAACGCGTGCGCGTTCGGCCAGGCCGCCCCAGTGGTTTTCGCCCACGCCCCAGCCAGTCAGTAGTACTTCCTGGCCTGCATGAAAGCGAGGATCTTCGCTTGCGTGAACGGTGCCGGCGAAATCAATACCAGGAATCATCGGAAAATGACGGATAATTTTCCCTTTTCCGGTGATAGCCAGAGCATCTTTATAATTCAGGCTGGACCAGTGGACATCCACCGTCACATCACCTGCCGGCAGTTGACTCTCTTCGAGATGTTGCACGGATGCGAGGGTTTTACCGTCCTGCTGTTCTAAGATCAACGCCTGCATAACCTGTCCTCACTTTACATGGTAGATTGGAAAAATAGCTACGAAGACTATACTCGCTAATTAAAACGTGATGCCGATGCAACGCAATAAATTGCCAGATAGATCCATTTTGGTAGTATGCCTGCTTCATTGCGCGCCGTGGCGAATTCCGCCTTCAGATTCGCTTTTTCATACTGTTTATAACCGTCGGAGTTAACTCAAGGATGCGATTAACGACGAAATTCTCAGCTTTTATCACGCTGCTCACGGGGTTAACGATCTTCGTGACTCTGATAGGTTGCTCGCTAAGCTTTTATAACGCCGTACAGTATAAGTATGTCAGCCGTGTGCAGGCGACGGCGACAGCCATTGATACGCACCTGGTGACCCATGATATTGTCTCGCTGACGCCGCAAATCGACGAACTCATGATCGCTTCCGATATTGTGCGTGTCGATCTGTTGCAGGGGGAGCGCAGCGTCTACAGCCATTCTCGCGCCAGAGGTTATCGGCCAGCCGGCACCAGCGACATGTATCGCGAGCTGGTCGTACCGCTGATAAAACATCCAGGAATGTCGCTACGTCTGGTTTACCAGGACCCGATGGGTAACTATTTTCACTCACTGATCACCACGGCGCCGCTGACGCTGGCGATCGGTTTTATCGTTCTGATTTTGTTTTTATCGGTGCGCTGGCTGCAGCGGCAGCTTTCCGGGCAAGAGCTTCTGGAAATTCGCTCCACGCGCATTCTGAACGGCGAACGCGGGGCGAATGTCCGCGGTTCTGTTTACGAATGGCCAGCGCGCACCAGTAGCGCGCTTGATGTATTGCTTTCCGAAATTCAGTTTGCTCACGAACAGCGTAGTCGCCTGGACACCCTCATTCGCTCCTACGCCGCGCAGGACACCAAAACCGGGCTCGGTAACCGTCTGTTTTTTGATAACCAACTGGCTACGCTGCTGGAAGATCAGGAAAAAGTGGGAGTGCATGGCGTGGTGATGATGATCCGCTTGCCAGACTTCAATCTTCTGCGCGACAGCCTGGGAGGCAATCAGGCGGAAGAGCAGATGTTTATGCTTATCAATCTGCTATCGACATTTATTATGCGTTACCCAGGCTCGCTGCTGGCGCGTTATCACCGCAGCGACTTTGCCGTGCTGCTACCGCATCGAACGCTGAAAGAAGCGGAAAGTATTGCCGGACAACTTTTAAAAGCTGTCGATGCGCTACCGGCTAACAAAATGCTCGATCGTGACGATATGGTACATATCGGCATTTGCGCCTGGCGCAGCGGACAGTCCACCGAGCAGGTGATGGAACATGCTGAAGCCGCGGCGCGGAATGCCGCCCTGCAGGGGGGAAATAGCTGGGCTATTTACGACGACACTCTGCCGGAAAAAGGGCGCGGCAATGTGCGCTGGCGCACATTGATTGAGCAGATGCTGAACCGGGGCGGACCGCGACTTTATCAAAAACCAGCGGTCACGCGAGAGGGTCGCGTACATCATCGGGAATTGATGTGTCGCATCTATGACGGTAAAGAAGAGGTGAGCTCGGCGGAGTATATGCCGATGGTGTTGCAATTTGGTTTATCGGAAGAGTATGACAGATTACAAATTAGCCGCCTGATTACGTTGCTGGGCTACTGGCCGGATGAAAATCTGGCAATGCAGTTGACGGTTGAGTCGCTGATTCGTCCGCGTTTTCAGCGCTGGTTGCGCGATACGTTAATGCAGTGTGAAAAATCACAGCGAAATCGCATAATTATTGAACTTGCGGAGGCAGATGTTTGTCAACACATCAGCCGGTTACAACCCATCCTTCGCTTAGTCAATGCGCTTGGCGTTCGGGTGGCGGTGACACAGGCGGGTTTGACGCTGGTTAGCACGAGCTGGATTAAAGCGCTCAATGTGGAATTACTCAAGCTGCATCCGAGTCTGGTCAGAAACATTGAGAAGCGAACGGAAAACCAGCTTCTGGTTCAAAGTCTGGTAGAGGCCTGCGCGGGCACGCCTACGCAGGTTTACGCGACGGGCGTCCGTTCGCGCGGCGAGTGGCAGACGCTGACAAAACGCGGCGTGGCTGGCGGGCAGGGTGATTTTTTTGCCTCCTCCCAACTACTTGACACAAACGTGAAAAAATATTCGCAAAGATACTCGGTTTAACCTGCCGTTTAATTTGTTTTCACGTAGAATAACGCGCGCTGCGCCTCATGGGGGTGTGCTTGTCTGCTCGCCAGATTGTTGCAGCAAATATGCAGGTGAATGACCTTTGACAGGTTGCAAACGAAGGCGAGGATTGCTGCTGATTTTTTCAGCCCTGAGGGACTCAGGCCGAGATTTGTAACAAAGGAAACGAACTGCACTAATTTTCACCGTAGCAGATGATTTTTGCGCCTTGTCGCTGCTGCGTGTGGTTGGTAAAGTAAGCGGATTTTGTTTTCCGCCCCAGCTTTCAGGATTATCCCTTAGTATGTTGAAAAAATTTCGTGGCATGTTTTCCAATGACCTGTCCATTGACCTGGGTACCGCGAATACCCTCATTTATGTAAAAGGACAAGGCATCGTATTGAATGAGCCTTCCGTTGTGGCCATTCGTCAGGATCGTGCCGGTTCGCCGAAAAGCGTGGCTGCAGTCGGTCATGATGCGAAGCAGATGCTGGGCCGTACGCCGGGCAATATCGCTGCGATCCGTCCGATGAAAGACGGCGTTATCGCTGACTTCTTTGTGACCGAAAAAATGCTCCAGCACTTTATTAAACAAGTGCACAGCAACAGCTTTATGCGCCCAAGCCCGCGCGTACTGGTATGCGTGCCGGTCGGCGCGACGCAGGTAGAACGCCGCGCGATTCGTGAATCCGCTCAGGGCGCAGGCGCCCGTGAAGTCTTTTTGATCGAAGAGCCGATGGCGGCCGCGATCGGCGCAGGTCTGCCAGTTTCTGAAGCAACCGGTTCAATGGTTGTGGATATCGGTGGTGGTACCACTGAAGTTGCCGTTATCTCCCTGAACGGCGTGGTTTACTCTTCTTCTGTCCGTATTGGTGGTGACCGCTTCGACGAAGCCATCATTAATTACGTTCGTCGTAACTACGGTTCTCTGATTGGTGAAGCTACCGCAGAACGTATTAAACACGAAATCGGTTCCGCTTATCCGGGCGACGAAGTCCGCGAGATCGAAGTGCGTGGCCGTAACCTGGCGGAAGGCGTTCCACGCGGCTTTACTCTGAACTCAAACGAGATTCTGGAAGCGTTGCAGGAACCGTTGACCGGTATCGTCAGCGCGGTAATGGTGGCGCTGGAACAGTGTCCGCCGGAGCTGGCGTCAGACATCTCCGAGCGCGGTATGGTGCTCACCGGCGGCGGCGCGCTGCTGCGTAACCTTGACCGTCTGTTAATGGAAGAGACGGGCATTCCTGTCGTGGTTGCTGAAGATCCGCTGACCTGTGTGGCGCGCGGCGGCGGCAAGGCGCTGGAAATGATCGATATGCACGGCGGCGACCTGTTCAGCGAAGAGTAGTTGGATACGGGCAGGATTATCCCTGGATTGTCCTGCCTCTCCGACGCGAGAATACGCATAGCCTATGAAGCCAATTTTTAGCCGTGGCCCGTCGCTACAGATTCGCCTTATTCTGGCGGTGCTGGTGGCGCTCGGCGTTATCATTGCCGACAGCCGCCTGGGGACGTTCAGTCAAATCCGAACGTACATGGACACTGCCGTCAGTCCTTTCTATTTTATTTCAAACGGCCCTCGTGAACTGCTCGACAGCGTGTCGCAAACGCTGGCTTCTCGCGACCAGCTTGAGCTGGAAAACCGGGCGCTGCGCCAGGAATTACTGCTAAAAAACAGCGACCTGCTGATGCTGGGGCAGTACAAACAGGAGAACGCGCGGTTGCGCGAGCTGCTGGGGTCGCCGCTGCGTCAGGACGAGCAGAAAATGGTGACGCAGGTTATTTCAACGGTTAACGATCCTTACAGCGATCAGGTCGTTATCGATAAAGGCAGCGTTAATGGCGTATATGAAGGTCAACCGGTCATTAGCGACAAAGGCGTCGTAGGGCAGGTTGTCGCCGTGGCGAAACTGACCAGCCGCGTACTGCTGATTTGCGATGCGACTCATGCGCTGCCGATTCAGGTACTGCGCAATGACATCCGCGTGATTGCCGCCGGTAACGGCTGCACTGACGATCTTCAGCTTGAACATCTGCCCGCCAATACCGATATTCGCGTCGGCGATGTGCTGGTAACGTCCGGACTTGGTGGGCGTTTCCCGGAAGGGTATCCGGTGGCGGTGGTCTCCTCCGTCAAGCTGGACACTCAGCGCGCTTATACCGTCATTCAGGCACGTCCAACCGCGGGTTTGCAGCGTTTACGCTATCTGCTGCTGTTGTGGGGAGCCGATCGTAACGGCGCCAATCCGATGACGCCGGAAGAGGTTCACCGCGTCGCCAATGAGCGCCTGATGCAGATGATGCCGCAGGTGTTGCCTTCTCCGGATGCGATGGGGCCGCCGGCGCCAGTGCCGGACCCGGCGACGGGGATTACTCAGCCATCTGCGGGCCAGACGGCGCCGGTATCAACGCAACCATCGCCTTCGGGCGCGACCACGCCGCCTGCGCGTGCGCCGGGAGGGTAATGGTGGCGAGCTATCGTAGCCAGGGGCGCTGGGTTATCTGGCTCTCGTTTCTTATTGCGCTGTTGCTGCAAATCATGCCCTGGCCGGACGACATCATTGTTTTCCGGCCAAACTGGGTTTTGCTCATCTTACTGTACTGGATTCTGGCCCTGCCGCACCGCGTAAATGTGGGGACGGGATTTGTGATGGGTGCCATACTTGATCTCATCAGCGGTTCCACACTTGGCGTGCGCGCTCTGTCGATGAGTATTGTCGCCTACCTGGTCGCTCTGAAATTCCAGCTCTTCCGTAACCTGGCGCTCTGGCAGCAGGCGCTGGTGGTAATGTTGCTTTCACTGGCCGTGGACATTATTGTTTTCTGGGCCGAGTTTTTAGTGATCAACGTCTCTTTCAGACCGGAAGTGTTCTGGAGTAGTGTAGTCAATGGCGTGCTGTGGCCCTGGCTCTTTTTGCTGATGCGTAAAGTACGCCAGCAGTTTGCTGTGCAATAAAGGTCGATATGACAACTCTGTATCTTGCTTCCGGTTCCCCGCGTCGCCAGGAATTATTGACTCAACTTGGATTTTCATTCGAGCAGGTCGTGCCTGGTATTGAAGAGCAACGGCGTGCTCAGGAAAGCGCGCAGCAGTATGTTGTTCGGCTGGCGCGCGAAAAGGCGCAGGCTGGCGTGGCGCTGGTTCCCCGTGATCTGCCGGTGTTGGGCGCGGATACGATAGTCGTGTTAAACGGCGAGGTGCTGGAAAAGCCGCGCGACGCCGCTCATGCCGCAGAAATGCTGCGTTTGCTTTCCGGAAATACGCATCAGGTGATGACTGCTGTTGCGCTTGCGGACTCGCAGCAGACGCTGGATTGTCTGGTGGTAACGGAGGTGACTTTCCGCACGCTTTCTGCGCAGGATATTACTGGCTATGTCGCCAGCGGCGAGCCTTTAGATAAAGCAGGTGCATACGGTATTCAGGGGCGGGGTGGCTGTTTTGTCAGGAAGATAAATGGCAGCTATCACGCCGTGGTCGGCTTACCGCTGGTTGAAACGTATGAGTTGTTGAGTCATTTTAACGCACTGCGTGATAAAAGGGATAAACATGACGGCTGAATTGTTGGTAAACGTAACGCCATCGGAAACGCGCGTGGCGTACATTGATGGCGGTATTCTTCAGGAAATCCATATTGAGCGCGAAGCGCGACGCGGAATCGTAGGCAATATCTACAAAGGTCGTGTAAGTCGTGTACTTCCAGGTATGCAGGCGGCTTTTGTAGATATTGGGCTGGATAAAGCCGCATTTCTTCATGCTTCCGACATTATGCCGCATACCGAATGCGTGGCAGGCGACGAGCAAAAACAGTTTACCGTGCGCGATATCTCCGAGCTGGTGCGCCAGGGACAGGATCTGATGGTGCAGGTAGTGAAAGATCCGCTCGGCACGAAAGGCGCGCGTTTGACCACGGACATCACGTTGCCCTCCCGTTACCTTGTTTTTATGCCTGGCGCGTCACACGTTGGCGTTTCCCAGCGTATCGAAAGCGAAAGTGAACGCGAGCGCCTGAAAAAGGTGGTGGCGGAATACTGCGACGAACAGGGCGGGTTTATTATCCGTACCGCGGCGGAAGGCGTGTGTGAAGAGGATCTCGCGTCTGACGCCGCCTATCTCAAGCGCGTCTGGACGAAAGTCATGGAGCGCAAAAAGCGTCCGCAAACGCGCTACCAGATGTATGGCGAACTGGCGCTGGCGCAGCGCGTGCTGCGCGATTTCGCCGATGCGCAGTTGGACCGAATTCGCGTCGACTCACGTCTGACCTATGAGTCGCTGCTGGAGTTTACTGCAGAATACATCCCGGAAATGACCAGTAAGCTGGAGCATTACAGTGGCCATCAGCCGATCTTCGATCTTTATGACGTGGAAAATGAGATCCAGCGCGCGCTGGAGCGTAAGGTTGAACTCAAGTCCGGCGGTTATCTGATTATCGACCAAACCGAAGCGATGACGACGGTAGATATCAATACCGGCGCGTTTGTCGGACACCGTAATCTCGACGACACCATTTTTAATACCAATATTGAAGCGACTCAGGCCATTGCCCGCCAGCTACGCCTGCGTAATCTGGGCGGCATTATCATTATCGATTTTATCGACATGAATAATGAAGATCATCGCCGCCGGGTGCTGCATTCGCTGGAACAGGCGTTAAGTAAGGATCGCGTGAAAACCAGTATTAACGGTTTTTCGCCGCTGGGACTGGTGGAAATGACCCGTAAACGGACTCGTGAAAGCGTGGAACATGTGCTTTGTAACGAATGTCCAACCTGTCATGGCCGCGGGACGGTAAAAACGGTGGAAACCGTCTGCTATGAGATCATGCGTGAAATTGTACGTGTTCATCACGCTTATGACTCCGATCGCTTCCTGGTTTATGCTTCTCCTGCGGTGGCGGAAGCGCTGAAAGGCGAAGAATCACACGCGCTGGCGGAAGTCGAAATCTTTGTCGGCAAACAGGTTAAAGTTCAGGTCGAACCGCTTTATAACCAGGAGCAGTTTGACGTCGTAATGATGTAATTGAGTAGTAGCACCAGCGCATGTAGGCCGGATAAGGCGCAAGCGCCGCCATCCGGCAATATACCTTCAAGGGGTGTGAGTCGTATTTTTTGGCAGACAAGGAGAGACGCGTGAGGCGATTGCCGGGGATTTTATTGCTCACTGGAGCCGCGCTCATCGTCATTGCAGCGCTGCTGGTTAGCGGGCTGCGCCTGGCGTTGCCTCATCTTGACGCCTGGCGTCCAGCTATCCTGAATAAAATTGAGTCTGTGACCGGCGTGCCGGTGGCCGCCAGCCAACTCTCCGCAAGCTGGCAAAATTTTGGCCCTACGCTGGAAGCGCATAATATTCATGCCGCCCTGAAAGATGGCGGCGAACTGTCGATAAAACGCGTTACGCTGGCGCTGGACGTCTGGCAAAGCCTGTTGCATATGCGCTGGCAGTTTCGCGACCTGACCTTCTGGCAACTCAATTTCCGCACCAACACGCCTCTTCAAAGCAGCGACGGCGAAGGCATCGAAACCAGCCGTTTAAGCGATCTTTTCCTGCGTCAGTTCGATCATTTCGATCTGCGCGATAGCCAAATCAGTTTTCTGACGCTTTCCGGACAACGCGCGGAGCTGGCGATCCCACAGCTTACCTGGCTAAACGGCAAAGAGCGGCACCGCGCCGAAGGCGAAGTCAGCCTCTCCAGCCTGACCGGGCAGCACGGCGTGATGCAGGTGCGGATGGATTTACGCGATGACGACGGTTTGCTGAATAACGGCAGAGTCTGGTTACAGGCCGATGATATTGACGTCAAGCCGTGGCTGGGCAAATGGATGCAGGATAATGTGGCGCTCCAGACGGCGCGTTTCAGTCTGGAAGGCTGGATGACGCTCAGTAAAGGCGAAATCGCCGGAGGAGACGTCTGGCTGAAACAGGGCGGCGCAAGCTGGCTGGGCGATAACACGACGCACACGCTGTCTGTCGATAACCTGACGGCGCAGATTAGCCGCGAGCAGCCGGGCTGGCAGTTTTATATTCCGGACACACGGATTACGCTTGATGGTAAACCCTGGCCGAGCGGAGCCTTAACCGTGGCCTGGCTCCCGCAGCAGGACGTCGGCGGCGAGAATCACACACGTAGCGATGAACTACGCATTCGCGCCAGTAATCTTGAACTGGCGGGGCTGGAAGCATTACGTCCGCTGGCGGCTAAACTGTCGCCTGTGCTGGGCGAAATATGGCAGGCTACGCAGCCGAGCGGAAAGATCGCCACACTGGCGCTGGATATTCCGCTACAGGCCACCGAAAAAACGCGTTTTCAGGCATCGTGGGAAAATCTTGCCTGGAAACAGTGGAAGCTGTTGCCCGGCGCGGAACATTTTTCCGGTACGCTGGCGGGAAGCGTAGAAGACGGGCAGATGAAGGTTGCGATGCAGCAGGCTAAGATGCCCTATGAAACCGTTTTTCGCGCGCCGCTGGAAATTGAAAACGGCGTCGCGACGCTTAGCTGGTTGAAGAATGAGAACGGCTTTCAGCTTGATGGCCGCGACATTGACGTCAAAGCAAAGGCGGTACATGCGCGCGGCGGGTTCCGCTATCTGCAACCGACGGGCGACGAACCGTGGCTGGGTATTCTGGCCGGAATCAGTACCGACGATGGATCTCAGGCGTGGCGCTATTTTCCGGAAAACCTGATGGGCAAAGCGCTGGTCGATTACCTTAGCGGCGCGATTCAGGGCGGCGAGGCGGATAACGCCACGTTGGTTTACGGTGGTAACCCGCACCTCTTTCCCTATAAGCATAACGAAGGTCAGTTTGAAGTGCTGGTGCCGCTACGCAATGCGACGTTTGCTTTTCAACCCGACTGGCCGGCGCTAAAAAATCTCAACATTGAACTGGATTTCCTGAACGACGGCCTGTGGATGCGTTCGGATAGCGTCGATTTGGGCGGGGTGAAGGCCAGCAAACTCGCGGCGGCGATTCCGGATTATTCCAAAGAGAAACTGCTCATTGATGCCGATATTAACGGGCCGGGAAAAGCCGTTGGGCCTTATTTTGACGAGACGCCGCTAAAAGACTCGCTTGGCTCGACGCTGGCGGAGCTCCAGTTAGATGGCGATGTGAATGCTCGCTTACATCTTGATATTCCGCTGGACGGAGAACAGGTTACCGCCGAGGGCGATGTCTCGTTGCGTAATAACAGTCTGTTTATTAAGCCGCTAAACAGCACGCTCAAAAATCTGAACGGTAAATTCAGCTTTGTGAATGGCGCGCTAAAAAGCGGGCCGCTGACGGCAAACTGGTTTAATCAGCCGCTTAACCTGGATTTCAGTACGACGGAAGGGGCAAAAGCCTATCAGGTCGCCGTCAACCTGAACGGTAACTGGCAACCAACGCGTATGGGCGTCTTACCGCCGCAACTGAATGACGCCCTGAGCGGCAGCGTGACGTGGAATGGTAAAGTCGGCATCGATCTTCCGTATCACGCTGACACCACTTATCACATCGAGCTGAATGGCGATCTGAGAAATGTGAGCAGTCACTTACCTTCTCCGCTAAATAAACCCGCAGGCGAAGCCATTCCGGTGAACATTCAGGCTGACGGCAACCTGAAAAGTTTTGCGCTAACGGGGAGCGCAGGGAGTAAAAATCACTTTAACAGCCGCTGGTTATTAAATCAGAAGCTGACGTTGGATCGGGCTATCTGGACGACGGACAGCCGGACGATTCCGCCATTACCTGCTCAACAAGGCGTTGAGCTCAATCTGCCAGCGCTGGATGGCGCGCAGTGGCTGGCGTTATTCCAGAAAGGCGCGGCGGATAACGTGAGCAGTTCGGCCGAGTTTCCTCAACGCGTCACGTTGCGTACTCCCGCGCTATCGCTGGGCGGCCAGCAGTGGAACAATTTGAGCGTCGTTTCAGCCCCCTCGCTGAACGGAACAAAAATTGAAGCGCAGGGCCGTGAGGTGAACGCCACGCTGCTCATGCGCAACCATGCGCCGTGGCTGGCGAACATTAAGTACCTGTACTACAACCCTGGCGTCGCAAAAACGCACGCCTCGTCACCAACGCCGACATCGCCGTTGGCTTCGGCGAACACGATTAGCTTCCGCGGCTGGCCGGACTTACAGCTTCGCTGCGAAGAGTGCTGGCTGTGGGGGCAAAAATATGGGCGTATTGACGGCGATTTCGCCATCAAAGGCAATACGCTGACTCTGGCGAATGGCCTGATCGATACCGGATTCGCCCGTTTGAAAGCGAACGGCGAGTGGGTGAATGCGCCGGGTAATGAACGAACCTCGCTGAAAGGTAGTCTGCATGGTAGTAACCTCGACACGGCTGCCGGGTTCTTCGGTATCTCGACGCCAATCCAGAACGCGTCTTTTAACGTCGATTACGATCTGCACTGGCGAAACCCGCCCTGGCAACCTGATGAAGCCACGCTCAACGGGATTTTACGCACGCGTCTGGGTAAAGGCGAGTTTACTGATCTCAGTAGCGGCCATGCCGGACAGCTACTGCGGCTGCTCAGTTTTGATGCGTTGCTGCGTAAGCTGCGGTTTGACTTCAGAGATACCTTTAGCGAGGGCTTCTATTTCGACTCTATTCATAGTACCGCGTGGATTAAAGATGGCGTCCTGCATACTGACGATACGCTGGTGGATGGGCTGGAAGCGGATATTGCAATGAAAGGTTCTGTTGATCTGGTGCGTCGTCGTCTTGATATGGAGGCCGTTGTCGCGCCGGAAATTTCCGCCACCGTGGGCGTCGCCGCCGCGTTTGCCGTTAACCCGATTGTCGGCGCGGCGGTATTTGCCGCCAGTAAAGTGTTGGGGCCGCTATGGAGCAAGGTCTCCATTTTGCGATATCGCATTACCGGTCCGGTCGATGCGCCGCAGATCAACGAAGTTCTGCGCCAACCGATAAAAGAAAGCCAGCAATGATTTGACGGGGGCGAGGAATTGCCCCACTCTCAGTAAATAGTCATGCCGGACGGCGCTGCGTTTATCCGGTTTGTACAATCTAACAACGTAGTCCGGATAAGGCGTGAACCGCCATCCGGCAGAAATCAACGAGTAGCAAAAACGATGAGTCTGAACCTGGTAAGTGAACAATTGCTAGCGGCGAATGGCCTGAACCATCAGGATCTGTTCGCTATTTTGGGCCAACTGGCCGAACGCCGTCTTGATTATGGCGACCTCTATTTTCAGTCGAGCTATCACGAATCCTGGGTTTTAGAAGACCGCATCATTAAAGATGGTTCATATAATATCGACCAGGGCGTTGGCGTTCGCGCCATTAGCGGCGAAAAAACCGGTTTTGCTTATGCTGACCAGATAAGCCTCCTGGCGCTGGAGCAGAGTGCGCAGGCAGCGCGAACCATTGTACGCGAGAACGGCGAAGGCAAGGTAAAAACGCTCGCCGCCGTAGCGCATCAGCCGCTCTACACCACCCTTGATCCACTGCAAAGTATGAGCCGCGAAGAGAAGCTGGATATCCTCAGACGCGTTGACAAAGTGGCGCGAGAAGCCGATAAACGCGTGCAGGAAGTTAACGCCAGCCTGACCGGCGTATATGAATTAATCCTCGTGGCGGCGACCGACGGGACGCTGGCGGCGGATGTCCGTCCACTGGTGCGGTTGTCCGTTAGCGTGCAGGTGGAAGAAGACGGTAAACGCGAGCGCGGCGCCAGCGGCGGCGGCGGTCGCTTTGGTTATGAGTATTTTCTTGCCGATCTCGACGGCGAGGTTCGCGCCGACGCGTGGGCGAAAGAAGCGGTACGCATGGCGCTGGTTAATCTCTCCGCGGTCGCTGCGCCAGCGGGGACGTTACCGGTGGTTCTGGGCGCCGGGTGGCCGGGCGTATTGCTGCACGAAGCGGTCGGGCACGGGCTGGAAGGTGATTTCAACCGTCGTGGGACGTCTGTGTTTAGCGGTCAGATCGGTGAGCAGGTTGCCTCCGCGCTTTGCACCGTAGTGGATGACGGCACAATGATGAACCGTCGCGGCTCCGTTGCTATCGATGATGAAGGTACGCCAGGCCAGCACAACGTATTGATTGAAAATGGCGTACTGAAAGGATACATGCAGGACAAGCTGAACGCGCGCCTGATGGGCGCTGCGCCGACCGGTAACGGGCGTCGCGAATCTTATGCGCATCTGCCAATGCCGCGTATGACGAATACCTATATGTTGGCGGGGCAGTCAACGCCGCAGGAAATTATCGAATCCGTTGAGTACGGCATCTATGCGCCTAACTTTGGCGGCGGTCAGGTGGATATCACCTCCGGCAAGTTTGTGTTCTCTACCTCGGAAGCGTATCTGATTGAAAACGGCAAAGTCACGACGCCGGTGAAGGGCGCGACGTTGATTGGATCAGGCATTGAAACGATGCAACAGATCTCCATGGTCGGCAATGACCTTAAGCTGGATAACGGGGTGGGGGTTTGCGGTAAAGAGGGTCAAAGTCTGCCGGTAGGCGTAGGCCAGCCGACGCTGAAAGTCGATAACCTGACGGTTGGCGGCACCGCATAACTGTCCGCCTTATCAGGCCTGTGGTGTGTGCCGCCCAGGCCTGATAAGCGCAGCGCCATCAGGCAATGTCTGCGTCGGGTGGCATCTGGCCTACAATCGTCTTCAGCAATTACCCGGTGTTTTTATTTTTCTTTCCCTCGCCCGTGCATTCCCTGAAACAGGTGTGCGACATCGACAAAATAGTCAGTTAACGCGTTAATCACTACCTGCACTTTAAGCGGCAGCTTATCTTTTTCGGTGTACAGCGCGTACACCGGACGGGGATCGGACTGATAGCGAGGCAGCAGGATCTCCAGATCGCCACGATTGATCTCATCGATCACCCACATCAGCGGCACATAAGCGATTCCGGTTCCGGCGGTCAGCCAGCGTACCAGCGTCATCGGATCGTTAGTGACGAACCGCCCCTGTGGAATCAGTCGGGTAGAAATTCCTTCCGGCGCGATAAGTTCAAACTCATTATCCGGGCGCACGCTATATTCCAGCCAGGAATGGCTACTGAGATCGGCGGGTTTTTCCGGGACGCCGTACTGAGCGAGGTAGGGCTTGGCGGCGCACACAACCATCGGCATCGCGCCGAGTCGACGGGAAAACAGGCTGGAGTCTTGCAGCGCGCCCACGCGGATCACCACGTCCAGCCCGTCGGCAATTAAATCCGGAGCCGGAATTCCTGTCACCAGATTGACCGCCAGACCGGGATACTCTTTTAATAATTTTGCGGTAAGCCCGGCCAGCACATTTTGCGCCATGGTTGAAGAACAGCCGATACGCAATGTACCGATAGGCGTGTTATTAAAAGCGTAAAGCTGCTCATGAACATCCTGCACTTCATGCAGCATACGACGACAGCCCTGATAATAGATTTTTCCAGCCTCGGTGAGCCCAATGCTGCGTGTGCTGCGGTTGAGCAATTTAACCTGAAGCTCATCTTCCAGTTTCGCCACAGTCTGGCTGATGGACGATACGCTCATTTGCAGCTGTCTGGCTGCGGCGGTAAAAGAGCCAAACTCGACAACTTTGGCGAATACCGACATTCGTTTTAATCGTTCCATTATTCACTCTGGCTTAAAAGTGATTTAGATCACATAATATAGATAACAGCATAACAATTACGTTAATATACTATTATTCGAATAAGAGCTATGTCGCTCTCGCCTGGCGTCTCTTGCCCTTCTCTGCGGCGATGTAGCTTAACAATCTATCGCCTGCTCTCTCTCAGAAATCAAGGTCAACATGAGTCTGTTTCCCGTTATCGTGGTGTTTGGTCTTTCCTTCCCACCGATATTTTTCGAATTGCTTTTGTCACTGGCTATTTTTTGGCTGGTGCGTCGGATGCTTGTGCCGACGGGTATCTATGATTTTGTCTGGCATCCGGCTTTGTTCAATACCGCGCTGTATTGTTGTCTGTTTTATTTAATATCGCGCCTGTTCGTTTGAGGTTGAAGTGAAAACACTAACAAGAAAACTCTCCCGTACGGCCATTACCCTCGTACTGGTTATTCTGGCCTTTATCGCCATTTTCCGCGCCTGGGTGTATTACACCGAATCTCCCTGGACGCGCGACGCGCGTTTTAGCGCCGATGTCGTCGCTATTGCCCCGGATGTCGCGGGCCTGATTACCCATGTAAACGTGCATGATAACCAACTGGTGAAAAAGGATCAGGTCCTGTTTACCATCGATCAGCCACGCTATCAAAAAGCACTGGCGGAAGCGGAAGCTGATGTAGCCTATTATCAGGTCCTGGCGCAGGAAAAACGCCAGGAAGCCGGTCGCCGTAATCGCCTCGGCGTACAGGCGATGTCCCGGGAAGAGATCGATCAGGCGAACAATGTCTTGCAGACTGTACTGCATCAACTGGCTAAAGCCCAGGCGACGCGCGATCTGGCTAAACTCGATCTGGAACGCACCGTCATTCGCGCGCCTGCCGACGGCTGGGTGACTAACCTCAATGTTTATGCCGGTGAATTTATTACCCGCGGTTCCACAGCCGTCGCCCTGGTGAAAAAGAACTCTTTTTACGTGCAGGCCTATATGGAAGAGACCAAGCTGGAAGGCGTGCGTCCGGGATATCGTGCCGAAATCACGCCGCTTGGCAGCAACCGGGTATTAAAAGGTACCGTCGATAGCGTGGCGGCAGGGGTAACGAATGCCAGCAGTACCAGCGATGCGAAAGGGATGGCGACGATAGACTCTAATCTCGAATGGGTGCGTCTGGCCCAGCGTGTTCCGGTGCGCATCCGGCTCGACGAGCAGCAGGGGAATTTGTGGCCTGCCGGTACGACGGCAACCGTCGTGATCACCGGTAAGCAGGATCGTGACGCAAGCCAGGACTCCTTCTTCCGTAAACTGGCGCACCGGCTGCGCGAATTCGGTTAATCGTCATGGGCATTTTCTCCATTGCCAACCAGCACATTCGTTTTGCGGTAAAGCTGGCGTGCGCCATTGTGCTGGCATTATTTATCGGCTTCCATTTTCAACTGGAGACGCCGCGTTGGGCGGTGCTGACCGCCGCGATCGTGGCGGCAGGCCCGGCATTTGCCGCCGGCGGGGAACCCTATTCCGGCGCTATCCGTTATCGCGGAATGTTGCGTATTATCGGGACGTTTATTGGCTGTATCGCCGCGCTTATCATTATTATCTCTATGATCCGCGCGCCGCTATTGATGATTCTGGTGTGCTGTGTCTGGGCCGGTTTTTGTACCTGGATCTCCTCTTTAGTACGGATCGAAAACTCTTATGCGTGGGGACTGTCAGGTTATACTGCGCTGATTATTGTGATTACCATTCAGACGGAGCCGCTGCTCACGCCGCAATTTGCGCTTGAGCGCTGTAGCGAAATCGTTATCGGCATTGGCTGCGCTATTTTAGCGGATCTGCTTTTCTCGCCGCGATCGATAAAGCAGGAGGTTGATCGCGAACTGGACAGTTTACTGGTAGCGCAATATCAGCTAATGCAACTTTGTATTAAGCATGGCGACAGCGAAGAAGTCGACAACGCCTGGGGCGATCTGGTGCGACGCACGGCGGCGCTGGAGGGGATGCGAAGTAATCTGAATATGGAATCTTCGCGCTGGGTACGCGCTAACCGCCGCCTGAAAGCGTTGAATACGCTTTCGCTCACGCTGATTACGCAATCCTGTGAAACTTATCTTATTCAAAACACGCGGCCGGAACTGATTACCGATACATTCCGGGAACTGTTCGAGACGCCGGTTGAAACGGTACAGGACGTCCACAGGCAGTTAAAACGGATGCGGCGTGTTATTGTCTGGACCGGCGAGCGCGAAACGCCCGTCACGCTTTATAGCTGGGTAGGCGCTGCGACGCGCTATCTGCTGCTTAAACGCGGCGTGATCAGTAACACCAAAATCAGCGCGACGGAAGAAGAGATCCTGCAAGGCGAGCCCGTAGTTAAAGTGGAATCCGCTGAACGCCACCATGCGATGGTGAACTTCTGGCGCACCACGCTTTCCTGCATTCTGGGGACATTATTCTGGCTATGGACCGGCTGGACATCGGGTAATGGCGCGATGGTGATGATTGCCGTGGTGACCTCGCTGGCGATGCGTTTACCCAATCCGCGCATGGTCTGCATTGATTTTATTTATGGCACTCTGGCGGCGTTGCCGCTGGGATTGCTCTATTTCCTGGTGATTATTCCCAATACGCAGCAAAGTATGCTGTTGTTATGTTTGAGCCTGGCGGTATTGGGGTTCTTTATCGGCATTGAGGTCCAGAAACGACGTCTGGGGTCGATGGGGGCGCTGGCCAGTACGATTAACATTATTGTGTTGGATAATCCGATGACGTTCCATTTCAGCCAGTTCCTCGACAGCGCGTTGGGGCAAATTGTCGGCTGTATGCTGGCGTTTATCGTCATCCTGCTGGTGCGTGATAAATCCAAAGATCGAACCGGTCGCGTGCTGCTTAATCAGTTTGTTTCCGCTGCGGTCTCGGCAATGACGACTAACGTGGTACGTCGTAAAGAAAACCGTCTGCCTGCGTTATATCAGCAACTCTTTTTGCTGATGAATAAATTCCCTGGCGATTTGCCGAAGTTTCGCCTGGCGCTAACGATGATCATTGCTCATCAACGTCTGCGCGACGCGCCGATACCGGTTAATGAGGATCTGTCAGTGTTCCACCGCCAGCTTCGTCGTACCGCAGACCATGTTATTTCCGCCGGAAGCGATGATAAACGGCGACGCTACTTTGGTCAGTTGCTGGATGAGCTGGATATCTATCAGGAGAAATTACGTATCTGGGAGGCGCCGCCGCAGGTGACGGAACCGGTTAAACGCCTGACGGGCATGTTACATAAATACCAGAACGCGCTTACCGATAGCTAACCCACAAGAACCGATGCCAAAAGCGTCGGTTTTTTTATGACTATACTTATTTGAGATACAAAAACAGCGCAAGAGTGCTCCGGGGCTAAAGGCGTTTCTGGAAGTGAAACCTCTGCATAATGATGCTTAGTAGTAAAACAGACAATTGTCTGTCGGGGATGGTGGCTGGCTATGAATGTCTATACTTTTGATTTTAATGATATTAAAAACCAAAGCGATTTTTATCGCGAGTTTACGCAGACGTTTGGTCTTGCCAGTGAGAAAGTAAGCGATCTTGATACATTATGGGATGCGGTAATGAGCGATATCTTACCTCTACCGCTAGAGATTGAGTTCGTTCACCTGCCTGATAAACTGCGCAGGCGCTACGGGGCGCTGATTTTACTCTTTGATGAAGCGGAAGAAGAGCTGGAGGGGCGGCTACGGTTTAATGTCCGGCATTGAAAAAGCATAAAAAAGCCCCCGGCAGGCGGGGGCAAGTCGTCGGGTTAGACGACGAGGGTTTACTTATACAACTCGGCGGTGGCGTGCCAGTTATCACCTTCTTTTAATTCGATGATGCGATAGCTATTAGCGCCTGCTTTTTCGGCTTTAGCGACGATCTCCTGGCGCATATCCATTGGCGTACTACCAATCTGCGAGACGGAAATGGTGCCCATCGGTTGCAGATTCTGCGCCTGTTCCGCGTTGACCTGATGTACTGCGGCATTTGCGCCGAAAGAGAGCAGAGTGGCCAGGCCGAGTGATGCGATAATGTATTTCGTTTTCATGGTCTTTTATTCCTTTATAGGGTCAACCTCGCGGATTAATGGGCTTTTCTTATGCGATATCTCCGCGAAGCAATGACACGTTATATGCGATGGCAGGTGAATTTTATTTGTACAGTTCGGCAGTGGCGTGCCAGTTGCTGCCGCTACGCGCTTCGGTAATGTGGTAGGCCGTAGCGCCTTGTTCATCCGCTTTTTTGCTCAGCATGGCGTTCATATCCATAGGCGATGAGCCGATAGCGCTGACTGAAACCGATCCGATTGCTTCACGATTTTGCGCTTGCTCTGCGCTGATAGGTTCTGCGGCGAAAGCGCCAAAAGAGAGAACGGACAGAATACTTAATGTTGCAACAGTGGTTTTGATTTTCATGATTTTTACCTCGTCGAATTCCTTTACTGGGGTCTTTGTTTCGTGACCCTCATCACAAAATTAAGTATACACTAATCACGCGATTAATTAATACCACGCTAATTGTTTCTGCTTTTTAAAGACATTAAAAATTTTATTTTTTATAACGTTATGGAATTAAAATTGCTGTTTTTCGCCGCTGCTGTTTAAAGAATAAAAGAAAATCAATCGGTTAAAAAACTTGACATTTTGTGCGTTTTTTTGATTTGTCATTCATGTGGTGAATGTTTAAGGGCATGATTTGCCAAATGATAGCCGTACAGGAAAGCGGCGAGGGGAGAGGACAAAAAGGTGCCTCCGCCGTACGACGACGGAGGAAGTGGGACTAAAGCTCTTGTTCAAAAAGTTCCAGAATGGCTTCGTACAGATCTCTTACGGAAAAGCCGCTGGCAGGCGTAGTGAAGATAGTATCGTCGCCGGCAATCGTGCCGAGAATACCTTCTGCTTTCCCCAGTGAATCCAGCAGGCGCGCGATGAGTTGTGCCGCGCCGGGGCTGGTATGAATCACCACGACAGCGTCGTTATAGTCGATATCCAGCACCAGATTTTTCAACGGACTGGATGTTGTTGGGACGCCCAGTTCAGCCGGAAGACAGTACACCATTTCCATTTTTGCGTTACGTGTACGCACTGCGCCGAACTTAGTCAACATGCGCGAGACCTTGGACTGATTGATATTTTCAAAGCCCTGATCCTGCAACGCGAGGACGATTTCGCCCTGTGAGCTGAATTTTTCTTCTTTGAGGAGCGCTTTAAACGCTCTTACTAGTTCTTCTTGTTTAGCCGAGCTTCGCATAAGTCACCCGTAATATGGCGGTAGAAACAACATTATTGTGCATACAGATGAATTTTTATGCAAACAGTCTGCCTTGTTTAAGGCTGAAATAATGTTATGAAAGAGCGGAATTTTATCAAATTTCGTTATCAAGAAACATGCCTGTGTCACGCCTCGCAAATAAGATTAAAAGTAAATTAATTGTTATCAAAATGATGTTGTTTTGAGAGGATAGTAGGGTATATTGTCACCACCTGTAGGAACGTTGCTCTCTGGTTGCAGTCGATCCGGATTACGCAAATTAAATGCATAAAAGCCAAAATTGCGCGACTCCGCATTCTTGATGAGTGAGGATTGTAATCATTGAATTTGTGAATTAAGGTCGCCGCCGCGGAGCAATAGACACTTAGCTAATCATATAATAAGGAGTTTAGGATGAAAGTCGCAGTCCTCGGCGCTGCTGGTGGTATCGGTCAGGCGCTGGCATTACTTTTAAAAAACCAACTGCCTTCAGGTTCAGAACTCTCCCTGTACGACATCGCTCCAGTGACTCCCGGTGTGGCCGTTGATTTGAGCCACATCCCCACCGCTGTAAAAATCAAAGGTTTCTCCGGTGAAGACGCAACCCCGGCGCTTGAAGGCGCTGACGTAGTACTGATTTCTGCGGGTGTGGCGCGTAAGCCGGGTATGGACCGTTCCGATCTGTTTAACGTTAACGCTGGCATCGTGAAAAACCTGGTGCAGCAGATCGCTAAAACCTGCCCGAAAGCGTGCGTGGGCATTATCACCAACCCGGTGAACACCACCGTTGCGATTGCGGCGGAAGTGCTGAAAAAAGCAGGCGTATACGACAAAAACAAACTGTTTGGCGTTACCACGCTGGATATCATCCGCTCTAATACCTTTGTCGCAGAGCTGAAAGGTAAGCTGCCAACGGAAGTTGAAGTTCCGGTGATTGGCGGACACTCCGGCGTGACGATTCTGCCGCTGCTGTCGCAGATTCCAGGCGTAAGTTTTACCGAGCAAGAAGCGGCTGAGCTGACTAAACGTATTCAGAACGCCGGTACCGAAGTCGTCGAGGCGAAAGCCGGCGGCGGATCGGCAACCCTCTCTATGGGTCAGGCTGCCGCACGTTTCGGTCTTTCTCTGGTTCGCGCTCTGCAGGGCGAAAAAGGCGTGGTGGAATGCGCCTATGTGGAAGGCGACGGTCAGTATGCCCGTTTCTTCTCTCAGCCGCTGCTGCTGGGTAAAAACGGTGTAGAAGAGCGTAAATCCATCGGCACACTGAGCGCTTTCGAGCAACATTCGCTGGACGCTATGCTGGATACGCTGAAAAAAGATATTCAGTTGGGTGAAGATTTTATTAATAAATAAGCTGTTCCTGCCCGATGCCGGGGCTTTTGCTCCGGCTTCTTTGACTGTAAACAAGCCACGAAATCAAGTACTAAATCTGCTAAACTCCTCACGTCTTATCGGTTATTAACGAGAACGTCGTGAAAAAGATCCAAAGAACGCAAACCCGCGATCACATTACGCAAATGCTTCGCTATGAAATTCTTTCCGGCAATATAAAAGCGGGAGAAGAACTCGCGCAGGAAAGTATTGCGGAGCAGCTTGGTCTTTCACGAATGCCGGTTCGAGAAGCGCTACAGTCACTCGAACAGGAAGGTTTTTTAATCCGACTGCCCAACAGGCACATGCAGGTCGCGCATCTTGAGGCCGATCGCGTGAGTCATATTTTTCGCGTGATTGCCGCGATGGCCGCCGAAATGTTTTCGCTGATACCCAGCGAAGCAGGCGATGCCCTCCTGATACGTGCGCAAGCGCTGGCTGTCGCAGAAGACAAATCCTGCGAACTGGAGTGTCATGCGATGCTGATTTCTTATGTGAATAACCGCTATCTGGAAAAGGTGTATCAGCAGTTCCTGGACGGTTATGTCTCTTATGTTATTTTGCATCTGAAAAAAGATAATCAGGAGTCGGCGCAGCTTTTCGCTGAACTGGCTGACGTCATACGCCAGGGGCGGCGTGATGAGATTGGGCAAGTTATGCAGCGTTATTTCCTCTCTTTAGCAGAAATAATGCGTCAACATATGAAGGATTGGGAAAGTGCAGAAGCCTAAGTTAGGGAAGATTAAGCTTCTTTCAGCGAAAGAACAGGTCGCGGCAGTGCTGCGTAAAGCGATTCTTTCGAGGGAGTTCGTGGAAGGGCAGGAGATTACGTTAGAAGGCATTGCCAGAATGGTCGGCGTGTCCAGTATGCCAGTGCGCGAGGCGTTTCAGATTCTGGCGGCGGATGGGCTGATAAAAGTGCGCCCTAATAAAGGGGCGGTGGTGTTGGGCATCAATGAACAAACGATCCGTGAACACTATGAAATTCGCGCGCTGTTAGAAAGTGAGGCGGTGGCTAAAGCTTCTCGTCCTGGCACCGATATCTCGCGGATAGCCCAGGTGCATTATGCCGCTGAAAAGGCTCTCGCGGAAAATAACTCGGCGGAATACTCCGACCTGAATCAGGCATTTCATATGGAAATATGGAATGTTGCTGGCAACGAAAAAATGAAAATGTTGCTCTGTAATATGTGGAACGGCCTGTCGATGGGCCATAAGGTCACCGAAGAAGAGTATGCCGTGATTTCCATTCAGGAACATAAAAGTATTCTGCAAGCTCTTGAACTTCATGATGAAACATTGGCACGCCAGCGCATGCGCGAACACATTATTCGCTCAATGGAGAATATGCTGACCCGCTATGTTGGTGACCCTTCTGCCTGATCTTTTCGCCTGCGTGAGCATCGCAGGCGCTTCAACCAATTCTTCAATTCTATTAATCACGTCCAGTAACGATCTAACCACGATCTTGATGTAGATCCCACTCCTGCATCTTTCCTGAGAAACGATTTGACTTAGTTTTTGTATGGGAATAATTTCTCCCTGTCAACATTGGATACAATATCATATATCATTGATTGGATAATTATAAATATGGAACCCATTACCCTTACCTTATGTTTATTGGTGTTCGCTATCGTCATGTTTGTATGGGAAAAAGTGCCACTGGCCGTCACTTCCATGATTGTCTGCGTGGCCTTAGTGATCACCGGCGTTCTGAATATCAAACAGGCCTTTGCTGGCTTTATCGACACTAACGTCATCCTCTTTGTCGCGATGTTCATCGTGGGCGGCGCGTTGTTCGAGACCGGTATGGCAAACAAAGTGGGCGGCGTCATCACGCGCTTCGCGAAAACAGAAAAACAGCTGATCTTCACCATTATGGTGGTGGTGGGTTTGATGTCTGGCGTCCTTTCTAACACCGGTACCGCTGCGGTTTTGATTCCGGTGGTGATCGGCGTGGCGGCAAAATCGGGCTTCTCGCGTTCTCGTCTACTGATGCCGCTGGTTTTCGCCGCTGCGTTGGGCGGTAACCTGTCGTTAATTGGCGCGCCGGGAAATCTTATCGCGCAGTCTGCGCTACAGAATATTGGCGGCGGCTTTGGCTTTTTTGAATACGCAAAAATCGGTCTCCCGATGCTCATCTGCGGCATTCTCTACTTCTTGACTATTGGCTATCGCTTTCTGCCGAATAATGCGACCGGCGGTGAGGTGGGGAGCGTCGGGGAGCAACGTGACTACAGCCATGTTCCACAGTGGAAACAACGGCTCTCACTCGTGGTGTTGATCGCAACGATCCTCGGCATGATCTTTGAGAAGAAGATCGGTGTCAGCCTGGCCGTGACCGGTTGTATTGGCGCTCTTGTGCTGGTAGTAAGCGGCGTACTCACGGAAAAACAGGCCTATAAAGCCATTGATTCACAGACTATTTTTATCTTTGGCGGCACCCTGGCGCTGGCAAAAGCGCTGGAAATGACCGGGGCAGGCAAGCTGGTTGCGGACTATGTAATCGGCATGCTGGGGCAAAACTCCTCACCGTTCATGTTGCTGATCGCCGTTTTCGCCTTATCCGTTGTGATGACCAACTTTATGTCCAATACCGCAACGACAGCGCTATTGGTGCCGGTGAGTTTGTCCATTGCCGCAGGCATGGGGGCCGACCCGCGTGCGGTTCTGATGGCGACGGTCATTGGCGGTTCCTGCGCCTACGCAACCCCTATCGGTATGCCTGCCAACATGATGGTGCTCTCCGCGGGTGGCTATAAATTTGTCGACTACGCTAAGGCCGGTATCCCCCTGATTATCGTTTCAACCATTGTCAGCTTGATCCTGCTGCCAATCCTTTTCCCTTTTCATCCGTAATTAACGGAAGCTGTTCTGACTAAGGAGCATTTATGAGTAAAAGTGAACAGATATCCCATATGACCGACGTTATGGCCAAGTTTGTGGGATATACCGGCAAAGTTTTGCCTGATGATGTCACTGCAAAACTGGAAGATTTGCATAAGAAAGAGACCAGTAAACTGGCCGACGTCATCTTTACTACCATGATTGAGAACCAGCGTCTGGCGAAAGAGCTGGATCGACCTTCCTGCCAGGACACCGGTGTCATTCAGTTTCTGGTGGAGTGCGGGACGAACTTTCCGCTGATTGGCGAGCTGGAAGCGTTGTTGCGTGAGGCGGTGATCAAAGCAACTGTAGATTCTCCGCTGCGCCACAACAGCGTAGAAACTTTTGATGAATACAACACCGGTAAAAACGTGGGTAAAGGTACGCCGACGGTCTTCTGGGAAATCGTTCCCAATTCCGATCAGTGCAGCATTTATACCTATATGGCAGGCGGTGGTTGTTCTCTGCCGGGGAAAGCGATGGTGCTGATGCCGGGTGCAGGCTATGAAGGTGTGACCCGCTTTGTACTGGATGTGATGACCAGCTACGGCCTCAACGCGTGTCCGCCGCTGCTGGTTGGCGTGGGCGTAGCGACCTCTGTTGAAACGGCGGCACTGCTATCGAAAAAAGCGCTGATGCGTCCGATCGGTTCGCATAACGAGAATGAGCGTGCAGCCTCGCTGGAAAAAATGCTGGAAGACGGCATTAACAAAATTGGCCTGGGGCCGCAGGGGATGTCCGGTAATACCTCCGTTATGGGCGTGAACATTGAAAACACCGCGCGTCATCCTTCTACCATCGGCGTGGCGGTAAACGTCGGCTGCTGGTCGCACCGTAAAGGGCATATCGTTTTCGATAAAGATTTGAATTACACCATTACGTCTCACAGCGGAGTGAATTTCTGATGACTAAAAAAATCCTGACTACGCCAATTAAAGATGAAGATTTAGCGGATATTAAGGCTGGCGATATTATTTATCTCAATGGTCATATTGTTACCTGCCGTGACGTAGCCCATCGCCGTTTAATTGAAGGTGGTCGCGAACTTCCGGTAGATGTTCGCGGCGGCGCTATTTTACACGCTGGCCCCATTGTCCGCCCAATTAAAGGCGAAGACGATAAGTTTGAAATGGTCTCCGTTGGACCAACCACCAGCATGCGTATGGAGAAATTCGAAAAAGAATTTATTGCGCAGACCGGCGTCAAATTAATTGTGGGTAAAGGCGGTATGGGTAAAGGTACCGAAGAGGGCTGTGCTGAACACAAAGCGCTGCACTGCGTATTCCCTGCCGGTTGTGCGGTTGTAGCCGCCGTGTGCGTGGAAGAAATTGAAGATGCCCAATGGCGCGATCTGGGGATGCCGGAAACGCTGTGGGTCTGCCGGGTTAAAGAGTTTGGCCCGCTGATTGTTTCTATTGATACCCATGGGAATAATCTGTTTGAACAGAACAAAATTATTTTTAATCAGCGTAAAGAGATCGTCGCTGATGAAATATGCCAGAACGTAAGTTTCATCAAATAAACCTGATTACGTAAATTGCACGATAATGGTGGCAATACGTTATGACGATAATAATAACTAAGGGCTCTGGCCGGGGGCGGCTCAGGGAAATCCACCCTTATTATTTCATCGTCATAAATAGCACCATTATCGTGCCTCCTGCCTGAAGGCTATTTTATGACTGATGCAGCTCTGCTATTAGGTGAAGGCTTCACCCTGATGTTCCTCGGCATGGGGTTCGTGCTGGCGTTTCTGTTCCTGCTGATTTTCGCCATCCGCGGCATGTCCGCCGCCGTCAACCGCTTCTTCCCCGAACCGGTCGCCGCGCCCGCACCGCGCGCCGTTCCCGTCGTGGACGACTTCACCCGCCTCAAGCCGGTGATTGCCGCCGCCATTCACCATCACCGCCTTAACGCTTAATTCCCGGAGGGATCCATGACCATTGCCATTACCGACGTCGTCCTGCGTGACGCCCACCAGTCCCTGTTCGCCACCCGCCTGCGTCTTGACGATATGCTGCCGATTGCCGCTCAGCTTGATGACGTGGGCTACGGCTCCCTCGAATGCTGGGGCGGCGCCACCTTTGACGCCTGCATCCGCTTTCTCGGCGAAGACCCGTGGCTGCGCCTGCGCGAGCTTAAAAAGGCCATGCCCAAAACCCCGCTGCAGATGCTGCTGCGCGGCCAGAACCTGCTCGGCTACCGCCATTACGCCGATGACGTGGTGGAACGCTTCGTCGAACGCGCGGTAAAAAACGGCATGGATGTGTTCCGCGTCTTCGACGCCATGAACGACCCGCGCAATATGAAAGCCGCCCTGCAGGCGGTGCGCAGCCACGGCGCGCACGCCCAGGGCACGCTGAGCTATACCACCAGCCCGGCGCACACGCTGCAGACCTGGCTGGACTTAACCGAACAGTTGTTAGAGACCGGCGTTGACTCGATTGCCATCAAGGATATGTCCGGCATTCTCACGCCGATGGCGGCGTATGAGCTGGTCAGTGAAATCAAAAAACGTTTTGAGGTGCGCCTGCACCTGCACTGTCATGCCACCACCGGGATGGCGGAGATGGCCCTGCTGAAGGCTATCGAGGCGGGCGTCGACGGCGTGGACACGGCAATTTCGTCCATGAGCGCCACCTACGGCCACCCGGCCACCGAGGCGCTGGTGGCCACGCTTGCCGGCACAAAATATGACACCGGGCTGGATATCCTGAAGCTGGAAAGCATCGCCGCCTACTTCCGCGAGGTGCGCAAAAAGTATCACGCCTTTGAAGGCCAGCTGAAGGGCTACGACAGCCGTATCCTCGTGGCCCAGGTGCCGGGCGGAATGCTCACTAACCTCGAAAGCCAGTTGAAGCAGCAGAACGCGGCGGACAAACTCGACCAGGTGCTGGCGGAAATCCCCCGCGTGCGCGAGGACCTCGGCTTTATCCCGCTGGTGACCCCCACCTCGCAGATTGTCGGCACCCAGGCGGTGCTCAACGTCCTGACCGGCGAACGCTACAAAACCATCGCCAAAGAAACCGCCGGCATTCTGAAAGGCGAATACGGCCACACCCCGGTGCCGGTGAACGCCGCGTTACAGGCCCGCGTGCTGGAAGGGGGCGCTCCGGTGACCTGCCGCCCGGCGGACCTGCTGAAGCCGGAACTGGCTGAACTGGAAGCGGACGTCAGGCGCCAGGCGCAGGAGAAGGGCATCACTCTGGCGGGAAACGCCATTGACGACGTGCTCACCGTGGAGCTGTTCCCGCAGATTGGGCTGAAATTCCTCGAAAACCGCCATAACCCGGCGGCGTTTGAGCCGGTGCCGCAGGCGGAAGCCGCGCAGCCTGCTGCTGCCCCGGCAAAAGCCGCTGCCTCCGGCGTCTACACCGTGGAAGTGGAAGGTAAGGCCTTTGTGGTGAAGGTCAGCGACGGCGGCGATATCAGCCAGCTGACCGCAGCCGTTCCTGCCTCCGCGCCAGCCGCTGCCGCTCCGGCAGGCGCCGGCACCCCGGTCACCGCCCCGCTGGCGGGCAACATCTGGAAGGTGATTGCCACCGAGGGCCAGACGGTGGCGGAAGGCGATGTGCTGCTGATTCTGGAAGCCATGAAGATGGAAACCGAAATCCGCGCCGCGCAGGCCGGGACGGTACGCGGTATCGCGGTGAAGTCCGGGGACGCGGTCTCCGTCGGCGACACCCTGATGACGCTGGCGTAAGGACGAGGAGCGGAAATGGAAAGTCTGAACGCCCTGCTTCAGGGCATGGGGCTGATGCACCTTGGCGCAGGCCAGGCCATCATGCTGCTGGTCAGCCTGCTGCTGCTGTGGCTGGCGATTGCGAAAAAGTTCGAACCGTTACTGCTGCTGCCGATTGGCTTCGGCGGCCTGCTCTCCAACATCCCGGAAGCGGGCATGGCGCTGACCGCGCTGGAAAGCCTGCTGGCGCATCACGACGCCGGGCAGCTGGCGGTGATTGCCGCGAAGCTGAACTGCGCGCCGGACGTGCACGCCATCAAGGAAGCGCTGGCCCTTGCTCTGCCGTCGGTGCAGATCCAGATGGAGAACCTGGCGGTGGACATGGGCTACACGCCGGGGGTGCTGGCGCTGTTCTACAAAGTGGCGATTGGCTCCGGTGTCGCGCCGCTGGTCATCTTCATGGGCGTGGGCGCGATGACCGACTTCGGCCCGCTGCTGGCCAACCCGCGCACCCTGCTGCTCGGCGCGGCGGCGCAGTTCGGCATCTTCGCCACCGTGCTGGGGGCGCTGACGCTGAACTACTTCGGCCTGATTTCCTTCACCCTGCCGCAGGCGGCGGCCATCGGCATTATCGGCGGCGCGGACGGTCCGACGGCCATTTACCTGTCGGGCAAGCTGGCGCCGGAGCTGCTGGGGGCCATCGCGGTGGCGGCGTACTCGTATATGGCGCTGGTGCCGTTAATCCAGCCGCCGATTATGAAGGCGCTGACCACGGAGACGGAGCGCAAAATCCGCATGGTGCAGCTGCGCACCGTGAGCAAGCGGGAGAAGATTCTGTTCCCGGTGGTGCTGTTACTACTGGTGGCCCTGCTGCTGCCGGACGCCGCGCCGCTGCTGGGGATGTTCTGCTTTGGCAACCTGATGCGCGAAAGCGGCGTGGTGGAGCGTCTGAGCGACACGGTACAGAACGGGCTGATTAATATCGTCACCATTTTCCTCGGGCTGTCGGTGGGCGCGAAGCTGGTGGCGGACAAGTTCCTGCAGCCGCAGACGCTGGGCATTCTGCTGCTGGGGGTGATTGCCTTTGGTATCGGGACGGCTGCCGGGGTGCTGATGGCGAAGCTGATGAACCTGTGCAGTAAGAACAAAATCAACCCGCTTATCGGTTCGGCGGGGGTGTCGGCGGTGCCGATGGCAGCCCGCGTATCGAACAAAGTGGGGCTGGAATCAGACCCGCAGAACTTCCTGCTGATGCACGCGATGGGGCCGAACGTGGCGGGGGTTATCGGTTCGGCCATTGCGGCGGGCGTGATGCTCAAGTACGTGCTGGCAATGTAATCCAATCTAATCGGGAGCAGTGATTCTGCTCCCGCCAAATGAGGACACAGTAATGAGTGAAATGGTTGCGTTTCGGCAAGGTACATCCATGCCATCCAGAGAAACCATCTTGCGTTATGTTGTTGAGACGGTGAATCAGATAACTGAGCTTGAGCCAGCGCTGCATTTGCTGCCGTGGTCTGGCGTCAACTCAGCAATATATGAGCAACGTTTTGCACAGTGTTACGACGAGGGGCTTTGTGCCGCACAGACGTCGGCACCGAATGTTCCGCAGGGGATTCTGCCATCGACCGATTGGGCTCAGGGTATCGGGTTACTCTGTTTTGCCGCAGGGTATATGAGCGCAGGCGAGCGGCCATTAACACACAATCAGTTATGCGATTTCGTCAAACAGGCGGCTGTTGGTTTATCGCCGATTGAGGGGGAGGCGGCGAGCGGTTTCTCGACGGTACGTAGTATTGCATTACCCGTATTCAGGCGATTACAACGCGATGGTCACGCGTCTCGGATCCTGCTGTTACAAACGTTGCTGCATCTGGTTGCCTGGAAAAGCGCATCGCAGTATGCGCGTCAACAGGCGCAACGACTGCTCTGGATGGGCGGCATTCTGGGGGAAGGGGGCGAGTCTGGCTTATTGGCACTCGATAAGGCGCTGCGTGAAGAGGCCGTCGGGGAGAAAAGTCTCCCCGCTCTGCTGATCTTCACGAGTTTCCTGGCGCATTTTCCGGCAGGGCCAGTCTTCATTGACTAGTCGTCGAACGACGCGGGCAAAAGCCGCGTCGTTTTAGTTCGACGCCGGGTATTCCTGCACCGTCACCTGGAACGTGAGCTGCTTATCATCCCGCATTACCACGACCGGAATGACGGAGCCCGGGCGGATTTCCGCCACCTGATCCATCGTCTCCAGCGCGGACACAGCGGGTTTATTATTGACCGAAATAATCAAATCATTAACCTGAATACCGGCAAGCGCGGCGGGGCCGTTTGGCGTCACTTCATTAACGACAATGCCCTGAATCGGGTCCATGCCGCTACCCTGCTGCGCGTGCAGCGGCGCGATTTCTCGTCCGCCAATACCGATATAGCCGCGAATCACGCGACCGTCGCGGATAAGCTTATCCATAATTTTCGTGGCTAGCTGGAAGGGAATCGCAAAACCAAGGCCTTCCGGCGTTTCGCCATCGTTACTCTTATCAAAAGAGAGGGTGTTGATCCCCATCAGTTCACCTAACGAGTTGACCAGCGCGCCGCCGGAATTACCGTGGTTAATCGAGGCGTCGGTCTGGAGAAAATTCTGTCGCCCCGTCGGGTTCAGGCCGATACGACCCGTTGCGCTGATGATCCCCTGGGTGATGGTCTGTCCCAGATTATATGGGTTGCCGATAGCCAGTACGACGTCGCCAATATGCGGTGTACGCTTTGTATTAATCGGGATGGTAGGCAGCCCGCCAGTGGCGTTGATCTTCAGCACCGCCAGGTCGGTAAGCGAATCGGAGCCCACCAGTAGCGCTTCAAAGACGCGGCCATCCTGTAGCGCGACGATAATCTGATCGGCATCGTTAATCACGTGCTTGTTGGTAATAATATAACCGCGTTGATCCATGATCACGCCGGAACCCAGCGTGCGGATCTCCAGTTGATTATGCGCGGTACTGTTCATACTGCGGTTATAGACATTGACGACGGCAGGCGCGGCGCGGCGAACCGCAAAATTATAACTGGCTGGCGTCTCATCGGTACTGTCGAATTGCGGGACGGCGATAGGATTAATTTTGCGCAAAGAAGGCATGACGGCCAACAGAATAGCGCCGACAATTAAACCTATTGCGACCGAACGTAAGAGCTTCACAAACATGATGGAGGCGTCGTTAAAAAAGGGAACGGCAGCAGCATACCATGAGTTAACCGGACATCACATCGCAGGCTGATGCCCGGTTTAAGACAGGATTAGCGCAGCAATAGATAAATGTTCTCGTTGCCGCGTACTACCTGAAGAGCAATGATGGACGGTTTTGCCGCCATCACTTTGCGCATTTCGGCGATAGAACTGATGCGATCGCGATTAACGCCGATGATAACATCATCTTTTTGCAAACCGGCCTGCGCGGCAGGACTGCTTTTTTCGACGCTATCAACCTTAACGCCTTTCGTCCCGTCTTTCAGCTGGCCGTCGCTCAACGTCGCGCCTTGCAACGCCGGGGCGATCATTTCGGCGCTGGCGGAAGAAGAGGTATTGGAATCCAGCGTGACTTCCACCTCCAGCGGCTTACCATCGCGCAGCAGGCCCAGCTTCACTTTCGTGCCCGGTTCGGTGGTGGCGATACGTGAACGCAGTTCGGCAAAGCTATTCAGCGGCTTACCGTTAAGACTGATAATCACGTCTCCGGATTTCACCCCGGCCTTCGCCGAACCTGAATTGGGTAAAACCTCGCTGACAAAAGCGCCACGCTGAACGTTCAGTTTGAATGCCTTAGCGATATCAGCAGTCATTTCAGTGCCTTTAATTCCCAGCAATCCGCGTTTGATTTCGCCGAACTGAATCAACTGCTGCGCCAGCGTCTGCGCCATATTGGAAGGAATAGCAAAGCCAATGCCGATGCTCCCGCCCCCTGGCGCGAGGATCGCGGTATTAATCCCGATCAGCTCGCCGTTCAGGTTAAGCAGCGCGCCGCCGGAGTTGCCGCGGTTAATAGAGGCATCGGTTTGAATAAAGTTCTCAAGCCCTTCCAGATTAAGCCCGCTGCGTCCCAGCGCTGAAATAATCCCGGAGGTGGCGGTTTGCCCAAGGCCAAACGGATTACCGACTGCCACGGCGAAATCGCCGACGCGGAGTTTGTCGGAATCGGCGATGGCAATTTGCGTTAACTTGCTGGGATTCTGAATTTGTAACAGAGCGATATCGCTCTGGTCGTCGCCGCCGATCAGCTTCGCGTCGAATTCGCGTCCGTCATTCAGTTGAATACTGATCTTCTGTGCCTGATTAATCACATGATTATTGGTTAATACATAGCCTTTCGCGGCATCGATAATCACCCCCGAACCGAGTCCTTCAAACGGCTGGGACGGCTGGTCTGGCAGATCCTCGCCAAAGAATTTTTTAAACTCCTCCGGCACTTTTTGGCTCTGGGCGGCGGTTCCCTCGACTTTTACGCTGACGACAGCAGGCAGCACTTTCTCCAGCATAGGGGCAAGGCTTGGCAGCGTCGCCTGGCTTGGCACCTGGCCTGGTATCGATGCAAGGGCTGGAAACGGCGCCGAAAGAGTTAACCCGACACTTAACGCTAATGCACTTAACAGCTGGGTGTGTTTTTTCATGGATGCTGCTCTCGTACCTTGAATGAACGGATAGACAATTCAAAACAGATTGATGTTATTGAATTTTCAGCCTGGTAACAATGATAATAGCTGGGACAGGAAAGATAGAGAGAGGGCGCAAGCGATGCGCCCGATAAATTTCTTAACGGCGTGCGATTAATCGCGCTTTGCGCCGCTACGTAACAGGCCAGACGCGCCTTCAGAATAATCACGTGGCATTTGTACTGGCGCCTGATCGTTGCTCGCCTCAGACTCCGCCAGACGGTTACGGAACGGATTCGACTCCGCAGACATTTCCGGCAGCAGGCTGCTGGAGCTTTTCGCCATATGCTGATACAGCTGGCGATAATCATGCGCCATGGTATCCAGCAGTTCCGCGCTGCGGGCAAAGTGGCTAACCAGCTCTTCACGGTACTCTTCCAGCTCAGCTTTGTTTTTTTCCAGTTCGTACTGCAATGCCTGCTGTTGACGTAACTTACGATTACCAAAACGCATGGCCACGGCACCAATGATGATACCGACGACTAATCCAATTAGCGCATATTCCCAGGTCATGAACATCTCCCGTTGTCTTATGTTTCCGTAGGGTGTTGGCTCCAGGCTCCATGCCCGCGCCTGATTATGCCACTATAACCGCTAATTCCGTAGAAGTGGAATCCCGACAGCATATCGCGTAGTGTAGAACGGCCTTTTTTTCGTCAGCCGTGAACGACGGCACATCGATTTTCAAGGAATAACAATAACATTATGCAAAGCCTTTCCCCTACATCGCGTTATCTCCAGGCACTCAACGAAGGCACCCATCAGCCTGACGACGTACAGAAAGAGGCGGTCGACCGTCTGGAAACCCTTTATCAGGCGCTCACCGCGAAAAAATCGTCGGCTACGCCACCCGGCGGACTGATAGCGCGACTGGGGAAATTATTAGGCAAAAACGAACCGGACGCGCAAATACCGGTTCGCGGGCTGTATATGTGGGGGGGCGTGGGGCGCGGCAAAACCTGGCTCATGGATCTCTTCTACCACAGCCTGCCGGGCGAGCGAAAACTACGTCTGCATTTTCATCGGTTTATGCTGCGCGTGCATGAAGAACTTACCGCGTTACAGGGACAGATCGATCCGTTAGACATTATTGCCGATCGGTTTAAAACCGAGACGGACGTACTGTGTTTCGATGAGTTTTTCGTCACCGATATTACCGACGCCATGCTGCTGGGCGGTTTAATGAAAGCGCTGTTTGCACGCGGCATTACGCTGGTCGCGACCTCCAATATTCCGCCGGATGAACTCTACCGCAACGGTTTGCAACGCGCCCGCTTCCTGCCAGCTATCGATGCCATTAAACAGCACTGCGACATTATGAATGTGGACGCCGGCGTCGATTACCGACTGCGGACGCTGACGCAGGCCCATTTATGGCTAACGCCGCTTAATGATGAAACCCGGCGGCAAATGGATAAACTGTGGCTGGCGTTAGCGGGGGCCGCGCGCGAGCACGCTCCGACGCTGGAAATCAATCATCGCCCTTTATCCACCCTGGGCGTTGAAAACCAAACGCTAGCGGTCTCTTTCGCTACGCTGTGCGTCGAGGCCCGCAGCCAGCATGATTACATTGCGCTCTCAAGGTTATTTCATACGGTTCTGCTGTTTGACGTGCCGGTCATGACGCCGCTGATGGAGAACGAAGCGCGCCGCTTTATTGCGCTGGTGGATGAGTTTTACGAGCGCCACGTTAAGCTGGTGGTCAGCGCCGCCGCGCCGTTATATGAGATTTATCAGGGGGAGCGGCTCAAGTTTGAATTTCAGCGCTGTCTGTCGCGCCTGCAAGAGATGCAGAGTGCGGAGTACCTCAAGCGGGAGCATATGCCGTAAGCCGGACAAGCGCAGCGCCCCGGCATTGTGCGGTATCATATCTGTGCAACCTCCCCTACCGGAGGGGGAACCAGGCCTGAACAAAACCCGCGGCAAATCGCAAAAAGGGGTCGATCTTTGACCTGGACTTCTCTATAATCCTGCGACCCCACGTTACAAGAGAGTTTTTTCCCAAACTTTCTCTGTGCCGGCCAAACATATCCGAGGGGGTAGGTTTACCGGACTTTGTCGTGTGAACCTCAACTATTTAAACGTTTGGGTGTTCACCAACGTGTAACTTATTTATTTGGGTAAGCTTTTAATGAAAACTTTTACAGCTAAACCAGAAACCGTAAAACGCGACTGGTATGTTGTTGACGCGACCGGTAAAACTCTGGGCCGTCTGGCTACTGAACTGGCTCGTCGCCTGCGCGGTAAGCACAAAGCGGAATATACTCCGCACGTAGATACCGGTGATTACATCATCGTTCTGAACGCTGACAAAGTTGCTGTAACCGGCAACAAGCGTACTGACAAAGTGTACTATCACCACACCGGCCACATCGGTGGTATCAAACAAGCGACCTTTGAAGAGATGATTGCCCGCCGTCCTGAGCGTGTGATTGAAATCGCGGTTAAAGGCATGCTGCCAAAAGGCCCGCTGGGTCGTGCTATGTTCCGTAAACTGAAAGTTTACGCGGGCAACGAGCACAACCACGCGGCACAGCAACCGCAAGTTCTTGACATCTAATCGGGATTATAGGCAATGGCTGAAAATCAATACTACGGCACTGGTCGCCGCAAAAGTTCCGCAGCTCGCGTTTTCATCAAACCGGGCAACGGTAAAATCGTTATCAACCAACGTTCTCTGGAACAGTACTTCGGTCGTGAAACTGCCCGCATGGTAGTTCGTCAGCCGCTGGAACTGGTCGACATGGTTGAGAAACTGGATCTGTACATCACTGTTAAAGGTGGTGGTATCTCTGGTCAGGCTGGTGCGATCCGTCACGGTATCACCCGCGCTCTGATGGAGTACGACGAGTCCCTGCGTGGCGAACTGCGTAAAGCTGGCTTCGTTACTCGTGACGCTCGTCAGGTTGAACGTAAGAAAGTCGGCCTGCGTAAAGCACGTCGTCGTCCGCAGTTCTCCAAACGTTAATGGGGTTCTGCTTCGGCAGACAACTGTTAGCGAAAAAACCCGCTTCGGCGGGTTTTTTTATGGGCAATGCATTTATCTGTCACGATGAAATGCGGATTGTTGTCTCTTTTTCCCCAATTCCAGAATCGACTCACCACAAAGGTCACAAAATCTGGTAAACTATCATCCAATTTTCTGCCCAAATAGCGGGGAATGTTCATTTTTTGTCTCGTTTCTGAGCAATGATGGCTTTTTTCGCCCTGGGTGACATAACATCTGGCTGGTCACATTGTGGCTGGTAGCAGTAAAAATTCTGAATATACCTGGAGGTTTTCATGGCTGTCGCTGCCAACAAACGTTCGGTAATGACGCTGTTTTCTGGTCCTACTGACATCTATAGCCATCAGGTCCGCATTGTGTTGGCTGAAAAGGGTGTTAGTTTTGAGATCGAACATGTGGAAAAGGACAATCCACCTCAGGATCTGATTGACCTCAACCCGAATCAAAGCGTTCCGACACTGGTGGATCGTGAGCTGACCCTGTGGGAATCTCGCATCATTATGGAATATCTGGATGAGCGTTTCCCTCATCCGCCGCTGATGCCGGTTTATCCGGTCGCGCGCGGTGAAAGCCGTCTGTACATGCACCGTATTGAAAAAGACTGGTATACGCTGATGAACGTCATCGTAAACGGGTCTGCTTCCGAGGCCGACTCTGCGCGTAAACAACTGCGTGAAGAGCTGCTGGCGATTGCGCCGGTATTTGGTCAGAAACCGTATTTCCTGAGCGACGAATTCAGCCTGGTTGATTGCTACCTGGCGCCTCTCCTGTGGCGTTTACCGCAGTTGGGTATTGAATTCAGCGGCGCAGGGGCGAAAGAGCTGAAAGGCTATATGACCCGCGTCTTTGAACGTGATTCTTTCCTGGCTTCTTTAACCGAAGCTGAACGTGAAATGCGCCTCGGTCGGGGTTAACCTGTATGGATTTGTCACAGTTGACGCCGCGTCGTCCTTATCTGTTGCGTGCTTTCTACGAGTGGTTGCTGGATAACCAGTTGACCCCGCATCTGGTGGTGGATGTGATGCTGCCTGGCGTGCATGTCCCTATGGAATATGCGCGCGATGGGCAAATCGTCCTCAATATTGCGCCGCGGGCGGTAGGTAATCTGGAGCTGTCTAATGATGAAGTGCGTTTTAATGCGCGCTTCGGCGGCGTTCCCCGTCAGGTTTCTGTGCCTTTGGCTGCGGTGCTGGCGATTTACGCCCGTGAAAACGGCGCAGGCACCATGTTTGAGCCTGAAGCCGCCTATGATGAAGACGTTGTCAGCTTAAATGATGATGACAATACCGCAGGCGCGGAAAGCGAGACCGTGATGTCCGTCATTGATGGCGATAAGCCCGACCACGATGACGACAGTAGTCCTGATGACGAGCCGCCTCCGCCGCGTGGCGGACGTCCGGCGCTACGCGTAGTAAAATAATCAACAGGCCCTGAAGGGCCTGTTTTGTTTGGTCTCCTCGCGGGTTCACCCTGCTTTTGAAGCTGTGTTACGATAAGCTTGCTATTATTTGCCACCGACCACTCATGAATGGACGTTATGAACGCATTTGATTCGCAAGCAGAAGATTCACCGACATCCCTCGGGCGTAGTTTGCGCCGCCGCCCGCTGGCGCGTAAAAAACTGTCTGAAATGGTTGAGGAAGAGCTGGAGCAGATGATCCGCCGTCATGAGTTTGGCGAGGGAGAACAGCTACCGTCTGAACGTGAATTAATGGCCTTCTTCAATGTAGGACGTCCCTCCGTGCGTGAAGCGTTAGCTGCGCTGAAGCGTAAAGGTCTGGTGCAAATCAATAACGGCGAACGCGCCCGCGTCTCGCGCCCCTCTGCTGATACCATCATCAGTGAACTGTCGGGTATGGCGAAAGATTTTCTTACTCATCCTGGCGGCATCGCTCACTTTGAACAGCTACGGCTTTTCTTTGAATCCAGCCTGGTACGCTATGCGGCGGAACATGCCACCGACGAGCAGATCGCGTTGTTAACGAAAGCGCTGGAAATTAATAGCCAGTCGCTGGATGACAACGCGCTGTTTATTCGTTCGGATGTCGAGTTTCACCGGGTGCTGGCTGAAATTCCCGGCAATCCGATCTTTATGGCTATTCATGTTGCTCTGCTGGACTGGCTAATCGCCGCTCGCCCAAGCGTTCCCGATCGTGAGCTGCATGAACATAATAACGTGAGTTATCAACAGCATATTGTGATTGTTGATGCCATTCGCCAGCGAGATCCCGATAAAGCGGATCGCGCTCTGCAAACCCACCTCAATAGCGTTTCCGCTACCTGGCACGCGCTCGGTAAAAAAAGTCAAAAAATGCGGTAGCGATCGCGCCTCCGATCCCAGTTTAGTGAAGCAGATCGCACTATAAGCGTTCTGTATTATTTGCTGCTTATTTGATCTGGTATAACAGGTATAAAGGTAGGTAGTAATATATTCATCATCCGTAGAGGTAGGTATGGCAAAAGCATTGCAAGGCGTAATGGCGGCGTTGTTGACCCCATTTGATCATCAGCAGCAACTGGATAGCGAAAGCCTGCGCCGTCTGGTGCGTTTTAACATCGGGCAGGGTATCGACGGGCTGTACGTTGGCGGTTCCACCGGGGAAGCATTCGTACAGAGCCTTGCTGAAAGAGAGCAGGTACTGGAGATTGTCGCCGAAGAGGCGAAGGGAAAAATCACGTTGATCGCCCATGTCGGGACGGTAAGCACCGCAGAAAGCCAGCAGCTTGCCAGCGCCGCAAAGCGTTACGGTTTTGATGCGGTCTCTGCGGTGACGCCTTTTTATTACCCTTTCAGTTTTGAAGAGCACTGTGACCATTATCGGGCAATCATTGATTCCGCAGATGGATTGCCGATGGTGGTATACAACATTCCGGCGTTAAGCGGTGTAAAACTTACCCTCGATCAGATCAATACGCTGGTGACATTACCGGGCGTGAGCGCGCTGAAGCAAACCTCCGGCGATCTCTTCCAGATGGAGCAGATCCGCCGCGCGCATCCGGATCTGGTGCTGTACAACGGTTATGACGAAATCTTCGCTTCCGGCCTGCTGGCGGGCGCGGACGGCGGTATCGGCAGCACATACAACATTATGGGCTGGCGTTACCAGGGGATTGTGCAGGCATTACGTGAGGGCGATGTGGCGAAAGCGCAGCGTCTGCAAACCGAGTGCAATAAGGTTATTGATTTACTGATTAAAACCGGCGTATTCCGCGGCCTGAAAACGGTCCTGCATTATATGGACGTGGTATCGGTGCCGCTGTGTCGTAAACCGTTCGCGCCTGTTGATGAAAAATACCTGCCGGCGCTCAAGGCGCTGGCTCAACAACTGATGGAAGAAAAGGCGTAACAGCATAATGCCGGGTGCGCTACGCTTGCCCGGCCTACAACAGTGTGAGCGGTAGGCCGGATAAGGCGGAGCCGCCATTCGGCATAACGACAACAAAAATCGTCGGGAGAGTAAAATGAGTACTTCTACCCAGAACATCCCGTGGTATCGCCATCTCAACCGGGCGCAATGGCGGGCATTTTCCGCTGCCTGGCTGGGATATCTGCTTGATGGTTTTGATTTTGTGTTGATTGCTCTTGTACTGACTGAGGTACAAAGCGAATTTGGGCTGACGACGGTACAGGCGGCAAGCCTGATTTCTGCGGCTTTTATCTCTCGCTGGTTCGGCGGGTTATTACTGGGCGCGATGGGCGATCGCTATGGGCGTCGTCTGGCGATGGTCAGCAGCATCATCCTGTTTTCGGTGGGAACCCTGGCCTGCGGGTTTGCGCCCGGTTACACCACCATGTTCATCGCCCGACTGGTGATTGGTATGGGCATGGCGGGCGAATATGGTTCCAGCGCGACCTATGTAATCGAAAGCTGGCCAAAACATTTACGCAATAAAGCCAGCGGTTTTCTGATTTCCGGCTTCTCCGTCGGCGCGGTCGTTGCCGCGCAGGTGTACAGCCTGGTGGTGCCTGTCTGGGGCTGGCGCGCGCTGTTTTTCATTGGCATTTTGCCAATTATCTTCGCCCTCTGGCTGCGGAAAAACATTCCGGAAGCGGAAGACTGGAAAGAGAAACACGCGGGTAAAGCGCCGGTACGTACGATGGTCGACATTCTTTATCGGGGCGAACATCGCATCATCAACATTTTAATGACCTTCGCCGCCGCCGCTGCGCTGTGGTTCTGTTTTGCCGGTAACCTACAAAATGCTGCGATTGTGGCGGGGCTGGGACTACTGTGCGCGGTTATCTTTATCAGCTTTATGGTGCAGAGCAGCGGTAAACGCTGGCCCACTGGCGTCATGCTGATGCTGGTGGTACTGTTTGCTTTCCTCTATTCCTGGCCGATTCAGGCGCTATTACCCACTTATCTGAAAACTGAGCTGGCCTACGATCCGCATACGGTGGCGAATGTCCTGTTCTTTAGCGGATTTGGCGCGGCGGTTGGTTGCTGCGTAGGCGGTTTTCTTGGCGACTGGCTGGGAACGCGTAAAGCATATGTCTGTAGCCTGCTGGCCTCGCAAATCCTCATTATTCCGGTCTTTGCGATTGGCGGCACAAACGTCTGGGTTCTGGGTCTGCTACTGTTTTTCCAACAGATGTTGGGGCAGGGGATTGCCGGGATTCTGCCGAAGCTGATCGGCGGTTACTTCGATACCGATCAGCGCGCGGCGGGGCTGGGCTTTACTTATAACGTCGGCGCGCTCGGCGGCGCGCTGGCGCCGATCCTGGGAGCGCTGATCGCTCAACGTCTGGATTTGGGCACTGCGCTGGCATCGCTCTCTTTCAGCCTGACGTTTGTCGTGATCCTGCTTATTGGGCTTGATATGCCGTCTCGCGTACAGCGTTGGCTACGTCCGGAAGCGTTACGCACCCACGATGCTATTGACGACAAACCGTTCAGCGGAGCCGTACCGCTTGGCAGTGGTAAAGGTGCCTTTGTAAAAACGAAAAGTTAATCCGCTTGCCCGGTTTTCAACCGGGCAATATTTGTAAGGGAGTAGTATGTCGTTACTTGAACAACTGGATAAAAATATTGCCGCTTCTGGCGGCCTGATTGTCTCCTGCCAGCCCGTTCCGGGCAGTCCGCTGGATAAGCCGGAGATTGTAGCGGCAATGGCGTTGGCAGCGGAACAGGCGGGCGCGGTTGCGGTGCGTATTGAAGGCATAGACAACCTGCGTATGACCCGCTCGCTCGTTTCGGTACCCATTATCGGCATTATCAAACGCGATCTGGACGACTCTCCAGTGCGCATTACCCCTTTTCTCGACGATGTAGATGCGCTGGCGCAGGCCGGCGCAGCTATTATCGCCGTTGATGGAACCGCTCGGCAACGGCCGGTAGCCGTTGAGGCGTTGTTGGCGCGCATTCATCACCACCATCTACTGGCGATGGCCGACTGCTCATCCGTGGACGATGGTCTCGCCTGCCAACGGTTGGGCGCGGACATTATCGGCACGACAATGTCCGGCTACACCACCCCCGATACGCCGGAGGAACCCGATCTGCCCTTAGTCAAAGCGTTGCATGACGCCGGATGCCGGGTAATAGCCGAAGGGCGCTATAACTCGCCAGCACTGGCGGCGGAGGCGATCCGTTATGGCGCATGGGCGGTGACGGTGGGGTCCGCCATTACCCGTCTGGAACATATCTGTGGATGGTATAACGACGCATTAAAAAAGGCGGCGTCATGACTACGTTAGCAATCGATATTGGCGGTACTAAACTTGCCGCCGCGCTCATCGACAACAACTTGCGCATTAGCCAGCGTCGCGAGCTGCCGACCCCCGCGAGCAAAACGCCGGATGCGTTACGTGAAGCATTAAAGGCGCTGGTTGAACCACTACGGGCAGAGGCGCGTCAGGTAGCGATAGCTTCTACCGGGATCATTCAGGAAGGGATGCTGCTGGCGCTAAACCCCCATAATCTGGGCGGCTTGCTACACTTTCCGTTAGTACAAACACTGGAAACGATCGCTGGCCTGCCGACGCTGGCGGTGAACGACGCGCAGGCGGCGGCCTGGGCGGAGTATCACGCGCTCCCTGATGATATCCGCGATATGGTATTTATCACCGTTTCAACCGGCGTTGGCGGCGGCGTTGTCTGTGACGGCAAGCTCCTTACCGGAAAAGGCGGTCTGGCCGGGCACCTGGGACACACCCTGGCGGACCCACACGGGCCCGTATGCGGTTGTGGACGCGTTGGCTGCGTAGAGGCCATCGCCTCCGGACGAGGGATGGCCGCGGCGGCGCGGGACGATCTGGCGGGATGCGACGCCAAAACCCTATTTATTCGCGCTGGCGAAGGTCATCAGCAGGCGCGACATCTGGTAAGCCAATCCGCGCAGGTAATAGCGCGAATGATCGCCGATGTGAAAGCGATTACCGACTGCCAGTGTGTGGTCATTGGCGGCAGCGTAGGGTTAGCTGAGGGATACCTGGAGCAGGTTCGCGCGTTTTTGATGCAAGAGCCTGCGCCTTATCACGTGGCGCTGAGCGCCGCTCGCTATCGGCATGACGCAGGATTATTAGGCGCTGCTTTGTTAGCTCAAGGAGACACATTATGATGATGGGGGAAGTACAGTCGTTGCCTTCTTGCGGGTTGCATCCGCGACTGCTGGATGCCTTGACTCTCGCGCTGGCGGCAAGGCCGCAGGAGAAAGCGCCGGGGCGCTATGAATTGCAGGGCGACAATATCTTTATGAATGTAATGCAGTTAACGACGCAAATGCCGGCCGAGAAGAAAGCGGAATTGCATGAACAATACATTGATATTCAGCTACTACTAACCGGCGTCGAGCGTATTGCGTTTGGGATGTCCGGTGCCGCTCGCCAGTGCGAGGAGATGCACGTTGAAGAGGATTACCAGCTTTGTAGTCAAATTGCCGACGAGCAGACTATTACGCTGCAAGCGGGGATGTTTGCTGTGTTTATGCCGGGAGAACCGCATAAACCGGGATGTGCAGTGGGTGAGCCGGATGACATCAAGAAAGTGGTAGTGAAAGTACGCGCCAGTTTGCTGGCGGCCTAAATCTCTTGCCGGAGCAGTCTTCCGAACGCAGCCCCCTTACGGGGCTGCGTGGTGAATGTGCCGGAGAGCGCGGGTATGACGGGTTAACGCTTAAACGTCACGGCTTCCGGCTGGGTCAGGTGCAGCGTCGTCTGGCTCGGCACCGTCTCGGCAATTACCCGCCCGTGGCGAATCGAGTAACGGGCAGGCGTCTGGCGACGTACCGCATCGAATCCATTCTCAGCGGGTAAGATAACCAGATTCGCGGCATGGCCGACACTCAGACCGTAGTCCTGTAAATGCAGGGTTTTTGCGCTGTGGGTAGTGATCAGATTTAACCCGTCGTTGATTTGCCCATACCCCATCAACTGGCAAACGTGTAACCCCATATGCAACACCTGCAGCATATTTGCTGTGCCTAATGGATACCACGGGTCGAAGACGTCATCATGGCCAAAGCAGACGTTGATCCCCGCTTCCAGCATCTCTTTCACCCGCGTGACGCCACGACGTTTCGGGTAAGTGTCAAACCGCCCTTGCAGATGAATATTCACCAGCGGGTTGGCGACGAAGTTAATCCCCGACATTTTCAACAGGCGGAACAGGCGTGACGCATACGCGCCGTTGTACGAGTGCATAGCCGTGGTGTGGCTGGCGGTCACGCGCGCCCCCATGCCATCACGATGCGCCAGCGCCGCGACCGTTTCGACAAAGCGAGACTGCTCGTCATCAATTTCGTCGCAGTGCACATCGATCAAGCGATCGTATTTCTGCGCCAGGGCGAAGATTTTGTGCAGCGATTCAACGCCATATTCCCGCGTGAACTCAAAGTGCGGAATGGCGCCAATAACGTCAGCGCCCAAACGCACGGCTTCCTCTAACAGCGCTTCACCGTTGGGATAAGACAGAATACCTTCTTGCGGAAAGGCGACGATTTGCAGGTCTACCCACGGCGCAACCTCTTGCTTCACTTCCAGCATGGCTTTCAGCGCGGTGAGCGTAGGATCTGAAACGTCAACGTGAGTACGAACGTACTGGATGCCGTTAGCCATCTGCCATTTCAGGGTCTGCATCGCGCGCGCTTTCACATCTTCATGCGTGAGCATTGCTTTACGTTCTGCCCAGCGCTCAATCCCTTCAAACAGTGTGCCGGACTGGTTCCAGCTCGGTTCACCCGCCGTTTGCGTGGTATCCAGGTGGATATGTGGCTCAACAAACGGTGGAATAGCCAGACCGCCTTCGGCATCAAGCACTTCGCCCTGCGGTAACGATGCGGCTTCCTGAGGCTCAATCCGGCTAAAGCGCCCGTTTTCAATCGTAATCTGCCATAATCCTTCGTGTCCCTGCAGACGCGCCTGACGAATGGTGATGTTATTGTTCTGCATGGCTGACCTCTGGTGATTTAGCAAGGCTGCGGTTGAAAAGTGGATTCAGCAGGATATAGCTGAAGACGCCGCCGAGTACGGCGTTGACGGGCACAATACCAGGAACATAATGTCCGGCGGCGATGCCCAGCGCGACGGAAAGAATAGCAATCCAGTTAACGGGAATAAAGCGCACGGTGTTGAAGTCGGCATAGCGGCGGCGGTTCACCAGATAGTCGGCAATAATCACTCCGCCAATCGGTGGGATGGCAGATGACAGGAACGTCAGCCAGCCGACAAAATTATTGTAAAGCCACAGCGCGCACACGGTACCGATAATCCCGTTCACCACCGACAGCGTGCGGCTGGAAAGACCGGTAATATTGGCGAAGCCCAGACCCGATGCGTACAGCGCGTTATCGTTGGTGGTCCAGATATTCAGGCCGAGCACCACGATCGCGGGCAGCAGCAGCCCCTGCGCTATCATCACGTCAGAGATATCCGCCTGACCGACGGCGGCAGCGCCTGCCGCGCCAAAGATAAACATCAGCGAGTTGCCGAGGAAAAAAGCGACCATCGCAATCAGTACGGCGCTTTTGGCATGACGCCCGAAGCGGACGAAGTCGGCGGTCAATGTACCGGCGCTGACAAACGAGCCCACCACCAGCGCCAGCGCGCTGGAAAAATCCAGCGGCGTCTGCGGCACTATCGTTTTTAAATGCTCCAGCCCACCCACGCCGCTGATCGCCAGCCAGACGGAGTAGCTGCCCAGTATAACGATCGCGGGTACGGCAATGATAGACAAAATGGTCAACGCCGAGATGCCGAAAAAAATGGTCAGGGTCATCAGCAGACCCGAAACGGCAATCAGGATATTGGCATCAATGCCCGTCGCTTTACTGACCGGAATAGCGAACATCGCTACGCCAACGCCAAACCAGCCTACCTGTGTGCCGCCTAGCAGCAGCGAGGGAAGCCATGATCCTTTAACGCCAAAGGAGTAACGTGCAAGGAGGTGGGTGGAGAGTCCGGTTTTTGCGCCGATGTAACCAAGAAATGCAGTGTAGATACCGAGGAGGAGATTACCGAAGAGAACTGCGAGGAAGAAATCATTATAAGAAAGACCGGTGCCGAGTGTCCCTCCGGTCCACATACTGGCGGAAAAAAACGTTAAACCCAACATGACAAACGTCAGTGGAATCACGCCCTTCCGCGCCGCCAGAGGGACGGGGCCCTGGCTATAATTGTTGTCCTGCGACACAACGCCTCCATGAATTTTGCCCAAAAAATCCGCCGCATAATATACAGTTCTCAGAATAAAGCAAACGTTTTCGTATGATATTTTTTTGATAATTATTCATGGCATTAATGGTTCGCTAGTTTTTCTCCGTTGTCAGTGAACCACCGCGTGTGAGTTGAGTTTCCAGCATGGTTTGCGAACGAATAAGTTCGTCTGTGAGTAATTTTTCGTCGGGCAACTGCACTTTGTACTCGCTCGCCATGATGGTGTTTGGCAGGCCAGTCAGCGCGTAATGCGCTTCCCCCGCGCCTTTCCCTGCGCACAAAACCAAGCCGACTGGCGGGTTTTCTCCGGGCATTGTCCAGTGCTCTTTGGCATAGTTCAGGTACATATTCATCTGCCCGGCATCCGCATAACCGAATTTGCCTACCTTCAGGTCAACGAGCAACAGGCAGCGCAAGCGACGATGGAAGAACAGCAGATCGACGCGGAACCAGCTGTCGTCTATGCGTAGTCGGCGTTGGCGGCCAACAAAAGCAAAATCGTCACCAAGTTCCAGCATAAAGTCCATCAGGTGGCTGAGCAGCGCGTCTTCGAGATCTGATTCGGAATACTCGTCCTTCAGGTTAAGAAATTCCAGAATGAACGGGTCGCGTATGGCTTGCTCCGGCAAAACGTTTGGCTCGGCGGGGGCAGGCTGCTGCAACATGGCGGATTTGTCGTGGGACAGTAGCGTTCGTTCGTAAAACTGAGTGGCGATTTGCCTGTCGAGCTGCCTAACTGACCAGCCGTTACGTAGCGTCTCTTTCTCGTAAAAAGTGCGGGCATCGGGATTTTTTACCGACAAGAGGCGGACATACGCTGACCAGGGAAGAGGGAATGTTTTGGCGAGCGGTATGAGATTTGAAGATTCCGCAGACAGTGTCTGCGGAATTTCAATATGTTGAAAAAAAAGATAAAATGTACGGATTTGCCATAGGTTTCTGGTGGAAAAACCGCGCTTATAGCGCTGACTTAAATCTACCGATAATCGTTCGATAAGCTGAGTACCATAGGCCGCTCGCGCTTCTCCTCCCTGTTCAAATTCGACAATACGTCGGCCAATTTCCCAGTAGGTGGCAGTCATAATGGCATTGATGCTGCGCACGGTCTCGGTACGTGCCGTATCGACCAGACGAATAATACCGTCATGAATTTGCTGATATTCATCAGACTGTGGCGCTAAAGTTGGATTCGTCATGTCATCCCTTACGTGATAGTTTCATTGTGAAATTAGAACGCTATCAATACGCTTCAGGCGTAAACGGATCAATCTATGAACGGATTTTACATGGCATTACATCTCGATTTACGAGCGGGTTTCCAGAATCGGCAGGAGAGATATTGAGGAGAGGAATATCGGCTCCCCAGCCATCAGCACAAGGCATCAACCGGGGAGCCGGAAGGGTTACACTTCGAGGTAGTTCATAATCCCGTCAGCCGCCTTACGGCCTTCGGCAATCGCCGTCACCACCAGATCGGAACCGCGCACGATGTCGCCACCGGCGAAGATTTTCGGGTTGCTGGTCTGGAAAGCATTATCGCTGCGTTCCGGCGCGATAATTCGTCCCTGCGAGTCCAGTTCCACGCTGTGTTTCGCCAGCCATTCCATGCTGTGTGGACGAAAACCAAACGCCATCACCACCGCATCAGCCGGAACCACATGCTCGGAACCGGCGACGATCTCCGCCCGTCGACGGCCTTGGGCATCCGGTTCGCCCATTTCAGTGCGCACCATTTTTACGCCGCTCACTTTGCCGTTGGCATTGACTTCAATGCCCAGCGGTTGAACGTTAAACTGAAACTCGACACCTTCCTCGCGCGCGTTTTTCACTTCGCGTCTGGAACCCGGCATGTTCTCTTCATCACGACGATAAGCACAGGTTACGTGCGTTGCGCCCTGGCGTATGGAAGTGCGTACGCAGTCCATTGCGGTATCGCCGCCGCCCAGCACCACCACGCGTTTGCCTTCCATGCTGACATATGGTTCGTCGCTGGTTTCGCCAAACCCCATGATCTGCTTCGTATTGGCGATCAGGAACGGCAGAGCGTCGAAAACCCCGTCCGCATCTTCATTTTCCAGCCCGCCGCGCATCGACTGATAGGTGCCGACGCCAAGGAATACCGCATCGTAATCTTTCAGCAGATCTTCAAGCTGTACATCACGACCCACTTCGGTATTAAGTTTGAACTCAATACCCATGCCGGTGAAGATCTCGCGACGGCGGGTCATCACCTCTTTTTCCAGTTTGAAAGCTGGAATACCGAAGGTCAGCAGACCGCCGATTTCCGGATGGCGATCAAAGACCACCGCCTTCACGCCGTTGCGGGTCAGCACGTCGGCGCACGCCAGCCCTGCCGGACCTGCGCCGATAATCGCTACCCGTTTGTCCGTCTGGCGCACGCCGGTCATATCCGGGCGCCAGCCCATCTCAAACGCTTTATCGTTGATATAGCGCTCAATGTTACCGATGGTCACTGCGCCGAACTCATCGTGCAGCGTACAGGAGCCTTCGCACAGGCGGTCCTGCGGGCAGACGCGGCCACACACTTCCGGCAGGGTGTTGGTCTGGTGCGATAGCTCAGCCGCCTCAAAAATACGCCCTTCGTTAGCCAGTTTCAGCCAGTTCGGGATGTAGTTATGTACCGGACATTTCCACTCGCAGTAGGGATTCCCGCAGGACAAACAGCGATCCGCCTGGGCTTTCGCCTGACCTTCAGAAAACGGTTCGTAGATTTCAACAAACTCGATCTTACGGATCTTCAGCGGTTTCTTCGGCGGATCAACGCGCTGCAGGTCGATAAATTGATAAACATTCTGGCTCATTTCAATTCCTTACTGCGCCTGCACGCGCAATTCTGCCGCACTACGACTACGGTGGCCCAACAGGGCTTTGACATCGCTGGACTTGGGCTTAACTAACGCGAATTGGGTTGAGAAGCTTGACCACCTGGACAGGATCTCTTCGCCGCGTTGCGAACCAGTATGCTGCACGTGCTCGGTGATCAGACCGCGCAGATGCTCTTCGTGGATAGCCAGCGAATCAACGTCCAGTACTTCTACCAGTTCCGGGTTCACGCGTTTACGGAATTCGCCATCTTCGTCCAGCACATAGGCGAAGCCGCCGGTCATCCCCGCGCCGAAGTTAACGCCGGTTTTACCCAACACGCAGACGATGCCGCCGGTCATGTATTCACAGCCGTTGTCGCCGATGCCCTCTACTACGGTAATCGCCCCGGAGTTACGCACGCCGAAACGTTCGCCCGCGCGCCCCGCCGCGTACAGACGGCCACCGGTCGCTCCATACAGGCAGGTGTTGCCGATAATGCTGGCTTTATGACTGAGGAAGGCGGAACCTACCGGTGGTCTGATGGCGATTAAACCGCCTGCCATACCTTTACCGACATAGTCGTTGGCATCGCCAGTCAGATATAACTCCACGCCGCCCGCGTTCCACACGCCAAAGCTCTGGCCTGCGGTACCGCTGAAGTGCGCTTTAATCGGATCGGAAGCTAGCCCCTGATCGCCGTGGGTCTGTGCGATGTAGCCGGAAAGCGACGCGCCGACGGAACGATCGGTGTTGCGGATGTCGAACCAGAAGGTTTTGCTCTGGCGCGCATCGACAAACGGCTTCGCCTGCTGCAACAGTTGCGCATTCAGCACGCCGTTATCAAACGGCGGGTTATTCTCGGTGCAGTACAGCGCTTTACCCGGATGAGGTTCAGCGGTTTCCAGTAGACGAGACAGCGCCAGCTTCTGCTGTTTAGCGGTGAAGCCCTCCAGCTCTTTCAGCAGGTCGGTGCGGCCAATCAAATCCACCAGGCGGGTCACGCCAAGCGAAGCCATCAGCTCGCGCACTTCGCGGGCGATAAATTCAAAGTAGTTGGTTACTTTGAACGGCAGGCCGTGATAGTGGTTCTTACGAAGTTTTTCATCCTGCGTCGCCACGCCGGTTGCGCAGTTGTTCAGATGGCAAATGCGCAGGTATTTACAGCCCAGCGCCACCATCGGGCCGGTGCCGAAGCCGAAACTTTCCGCACCGAGAATCGCCGCTTTAATGATGTCGACGCCGGTTTTCAGACCGCCGTCCACCTGCAGACGAATCTTGTGACGCAGACCGTTGGCGACCAGTGCCTGCTGGGTTTCAACAAGTCCGAGTTCCCACGGGCAGCCAGCATATTTCACCGAAGAGAGCGGGCTGGCGCCAGTACCGCCGTCGTAACCGGCGATAGTGATCAGATCCGCATAGGCTTTCGCCACGCCGGTCGCGATGGTGCCGACGCCCGGTTCGGACACCAGCTTCACGGAGATCATCGCCTTCGGGTTGACCTGTTTGAGGTCGAAAATGAGCTGCGCTAAGTCCTCGATAGAGTAAATATCGTGGTGCGGCGGCGGGGAGATCAGCGTCACGCCCGGCACTGAATAGCGCAGTTTAGCGATATACGGAGTGACTTTATCCCCCGGCAACTGACCGCCTTCGCCCGGTTTCGCGCCCTGCGCGACTTTAATCTGAATCACATCGGCATTGACCAGGTAGGCCGGCGTCACGCCAAAGCGACCGGAGGCCACCTGCTTGATGCGCGACACTTTATTGGTGCCGTAGCGCGCCGGGTCTTCGCCGCCTTCGCCGGAGTTGGAGTTGCCGCCGAGGCTGTTCATCGCTTCCGCCAGCGCTTCGTGCGCTTCCGGACTTAATGCGCCAATAGACATGGCTGCGGTATCAAAGCGTTTAAACAGCTTACTGGCGGGCTCAACCTCGTCGATAGTCACCGCCTCACCGTCTGGATGTATCGCCAGCAGATCGCGCAGCGTTGCCGCCGGACGCTCATTGACCAGTTTGGCGTATTCCTGATAATCGCTGTACTCGCCGCTCTGTACCGCCTGTTGCAGGGTACGCACGACATCCGGGTTATAGGCGTGATATTCGCCGCCGTGGACGTACTTCAGCAGGCCGCCCGGGCTAATGGGTTTGCGCGCCAGCCAGGCGCGTTTGGAGAGATTCAGCAGATCCTGCTGGAAGTCATCAAAGCTCGCGCCGCCGATACGGCTGACCACGCCCTGGAAGCACAGGTTTACCACATCATCGTGCAGTCCGACCGCTTCAAACAGTTTGGAGCAGCGGTAAGAGGCAATGGTCGAAATGCCCATTTTGGACATAATCTTGTACAGCCCCTTGTTGATGCCGTTGCGGTAGTTCTGCATCACGGTACGATAGTTTTTAGCGATGGCCTGGGTATCAATCAGACGCCCCAGCGTTTCGTAGGCCAGGTACGGATAGATGGCCGTTGCGCCAAAGCCGAGCAGTACCGCAAAGTGATGCGGATCGCGGGCGCTTCCGGTTTCTACGATGATGTTGGCGTCGCAGCGCAGGCTTTGATCGACCAGACGAGTCTGCACCGCGCCCACCGCCATCGGCGCGGGGACCGGCAGGCGATTCTTACCGATATTGCGATCCGAGAGGACCAGCAGCACGGTGCCGTTACGCACCATCTGTTCCGCTTTATCGCACAGCGCTTTAACCGTCGCGTCCAGTGTGGTTTCGGTGACATCAAAGGTAATATCAAGCCAGTCGGCGCGGTAGTGATGCTCGCTCATGGTGGTGAGCTGTTTGAAATCGGAGTACAGCAGAATTGGCGATTTAAAACTCAGGCGATGGGCCTGACCTTCCGCTTCGCAGAAGACGTTCATTTCGCGACCGATGCTGGTGGCGAGCGACATGACGTGCGCTTCACGCAGCGGGTCGATAGGCGGGTTAGTGACCTGCGCGAACTGCTGGCGGAAGTAGTCGTAAATAATACGCGGCTGGCTGGAGAGCACGGCAAAGGGGGTATCGTCGCCCATTGAACCGACGGCTTCCTGGCCGTTTTCGCCCAACACGCGGATAACGGAGTCCAGCTCTTCGGCGCTGTAGTTAAACTGTTTTTGATAGCTGGCGAGCAGGTCATCGTCCAGTTCGCGGCTACCGACTTCTTCATCTGGCAACTCTTCAAACGGCACCAGACGGCGAACATTCTTTTCCATCCACGCTTTATACGGATGGCGGCTTTTCAGATCGTCATCGGTTTCCGCGGAATGCAGAATACGTCCGCCGCGGGTGTCGATCACCATCAGCTCGCCTGGGCCGACGCGGCCTTTCTCGACCACTTCATCCGGCTGATAGTCCCAGATACCGACTTCGGAGGCGCAGGTGATCAGCTTGTCTTTGGTAATGACGTAGCGCGCCGGGCGCAGGCCGTTACGGTCAAGGTTACAGGCGGCGAAGCGCCCGTCGGACATCACGATGCCTGCCGGACCGTCCCACGGCTCCATATGCATGGAGTTAAAGTCAAAGAAGGCGCGCAGATCCTGGTCCATATCCGGGTTGTTCTGCCAGGCGGGCGGCACCAACAGGCGCATGGCGCGGATAATGTCCATCCCGCCTGCCAGCAGCAGTTCCAGCATGTTGTCCAGCGAGCTGGAATCCGAACCGGTTTCGTTAACAAACGGCGCAGCGGACTGTAAATCCGGGATCAGCGGCGTCTGGAATTTATAGGTACGGGCGCGCGCCCACTGGCGGTTGCCGGTGATGGTGTTAATCTCGCCGTTATGCGCCAGGTAGCGGAACGGCTGCGCCAGCGGCCAACGCGGCACGGTGTTAGTAGAAAAGCGCTGGTGGAACAGACAGATGGCCGATTCCAGACGCAGATCCGCAAGATCCAGGTAGAAGCGCGGCAGATCCGCCGGCATACATAGACCTTTATAAATGTTGACCAGGTTCGACAGGCTGCATACGTAGAAATCTTTGTCGTCCTGCAGGCGTTTTTCAATGCGTCGGCGGGCGATAAACAGACGGCGCTCCATATCACGCGGACGCCAGCCCGCCGGAGCGTTGACAAAAATCTGCTCAATACGCGGCAGGGAGGAGAGGGCGATTTCACCGAGCACGCCTTCATTGGTTGGCACATCGCGCCAGCCGACAATCGACAGGGTTTCCTGCTGTAATTCTTCTTCGACAATATGGCGTGACGCGGCGGCCAGTTCAGGATCTTTATTCAAAAAGATCATCCCGACGGCGTAGTTTTTGGCTAAGCGCCAGCCGCGCTCTTCGGCCACGATGCGAAAGAAACGGTCAGGTTTTTGTAACAGCAAGCCGCAACCGTCGCCGGTTTTACCGTCGGCAAGGATCGCGCCACGGTGCTGCATCCGGGCCAGCGCGTGTATGGCGGTACGCACTACCTTGTGGCTAGGTTCGCCTTCTATGTGGGCGATCAGGCCGAAACCACAGTTATCCTTCTCAAGGGATTTATCGTACAACATATCAGTGAACCTCCCCAGGCTCTACGGGACGCTCTCCCAACCGACGGCGCGCGGGCACAGCAAGAGCATGGCGACGGGGCTGGCGCATCATACGCTTACCTCGCATTCGCCCTCTTTGTGTCCTTTGCGCATTGGTAAATACGGTTAAGAGGGAATCTCAATTACTGCATAAATATGATGAGCAGACGGCTCATCCAGAAAGCTTCCAGCGGATCCCCAACTTATCGGGAATCCACACCCAGGTCAAATGGCAAACTGATTTATGCAAAAGTGTGCTGTAGCACAGATAACTTTTTGAATCTATTGAAATTAAAAGGTTTTTTATAGAGGGACTGCTAATACGGAGCGGCAGAAAGCCTGTGATCTGTCTCACTATAAGAGCCGCTCGCCAGACGTTATCTGACCTTGCTTTTTCAAAAATCTTGGCATTTTATGCTGTTTTAAGCGTGAGCAGTATTGAATGCTACTGTTTTTATCGATGACCCAGCGGACGCTGAAAAAAGAGGGGAATATCAGGAAAAATCATCAGCGGGATTATGAATGAAATATCGTTTATTTTGCTTGATTATGCAATGGATAAAAGCCTTCCGGGACGATTGATCCAGGTCATCGCCAAAGGAGACTAAAAATGGCAGGCTTTGGCCTCTTTTTAAGAGGCGGTCTATCAGATTATGCAGTTACAGAAATTAGTCAATATGTTTGGTGGGGATCTTTTACGTCGGTATGGGCAAAAGGTTCATAAGCTGACGCTTCATGGCGGTTTTAGCTGCCCTAATCGCGACGGCACCATCGGGCGTGGCGGTTGCACCTTCTGTAATGTCGCCTCTTTTGCCGATGAGGCGCAGCAGCATCATTCGATTGCCGAGCAGCTTGCGCATCAGGCGCATCTGGTGAACCGCGCTAAACGCTATCTGGCCTATTTCCAGGCCTACACCAGCACCTTTGCGGAAGTGCAGGTGCTGCGTTCCATGTATCAACAGGCGGTCAGCCAGGCCAGTATCGTCGGGTTATGCGTCGGTACGCGTCCGGATTGCGTCCCGCAGGCAGTAGTAGATTTACTGTGTGAATATAAAGATCAAGGCTACGAGGTGTGGCTGGAACTGGGATTGCAAACCGCGCACGATAAAACCCTGCACCGAATTAACCGCGGGCATGACTTCGCCTGCTATCAGCGTACCACCCGGATTGCCCGGGAGCGCGGGCTGAAAGTGTGTGCGCATCTGATTGTGGGGCTGCCGGGAGAAGGGCAGGCAGAATGCCTGCAAACCATGGAGCGTGTGGTGGAGACGGGCGTTGACGGTATTAAACTGCATCCGCTGCATATTGTGAAAGGCAGTACGATGGCCAAAGCCTGGGAAGCGGGGCGGCTGAACGGCATCGAACTGGACGACTACACGCTAACGGCAGGTGAGATGATTCGTCATACGCCGCCGGAGGTAATTTATCACCGAATTTCAGCCAGCGCTCGCCGTCCGACGCTGCTTGCCCCGCTGTGGTGCGAGAATCGCTGGACGGGGATGGTTGAGCTGGACAAATACCTGAATGAGCATGGCGTGCAGGGCTCTGCGCTGGCCCGTCCCTGGATACCACCTGTAGCGTAGCGTGATGAGGGGCGCTACGCATATTTCGCACAATATTCAACGCGGTTCCCATAATTGGGTATTATGTGCGAAGTTGTGGTGAAGGAATCCTCTATGAAGCAAATTCGTATGCTGGCGCAATACTATGTCGACCTGATGATGAAATTGGGTCTGGTGCGCTTTTCCATGCTCCTGGCGTTGGCATTGGTGGTGCTGGCGATTGTCGTGCAGATGGCGGTGACCATGGTGCTGCATGGTCAGGTTGAAAGTATCGACGTTATTCGTTCCATCTTTTTTGGCCTGTTAATTACGCCCTGGGCGGTCTATTTCTTATCCGTTGTTGTTGAACAACTGGAAGAGTCAAGGCAGCGACTGTCGCGTCTGGTGCAAAAGCTGGAGGAGATGCGCGAGCGCGATCTCAAGCTTAACGTACAGTTGAAGGACAATATTGCCCAGCTTAATCAGGAAATTGCCGATCGCGAAAAAGCGGAAGCGGAGCTGCAAGAGACATTTGAACAGCTAAAAGTAGAAATTAAAGAGCGTGAAGAAGCGCAAATCCAGCTAGAACAGCAATCCTCTTTTCTGCGCTCCTTTCTGGACGCCTCGCCGGATTTGGTTTTTTATCGTAATGAGGATAAAGAATTTTCCGGCTGTAACCGCGCAATGGAATTGCTAACCGGCAAGAGCGAAAAACAGCTGGTGCATTTGAAGCCGGAAGATGTGTACTCTCCCGAAGCGGCGGAGAAAGTCATTGAAACCGATGAAAAAGTATTCCGCCATAACGTCTCCCTGACCTACGAACAGTGGCTGGATTACCCGGACGGACGAAAAGCCTGCTTTGAAATTCGTAAAGTGCCTTATTACGACCGTGTCGGTAAACGTCATGGCCTGATGGGATTTGGTCGTGATATTACCGAACGTAAGCGTTATCAGGACGCGCTGGAACGCGCCAGCCGCGACAAGACCACGTTTATCTCTACCATCAGTCATGAGCTGCGCACCCCGCTTAACGGCATCGTCGGTTTAAGCCGCATCCTGCTGGATACCGATCTCACCGTCGAACAGGAAAAATACCTTAAAACAATCCATGTCTCCGCCGTGACGTTAGGCAATATTTTCAATGATATCATTGATATGGATAAGATGGAGCGGCGTAAGGTTCAGCTCGATAACCAACCGGTTGATTTCACCAGCTTTATGGCCGATCTGGAAAACCTTTCCGGTTTGCAGGCGCAGCAAAAAGGGCTACGTTTTGTGCTTGAGCCGACGTTGCCGCTGCCGCACAAAGTCATTACCGACGGAACGCGTCTGCGCCAGATTTTATGGAATTTGATCAGCAATGCGGTGAAGTTTACTCAGCAGGGCCAGGTGACGGTGCGGGCGCGCTATGATGAAGGCGACATGCTGCACTTTGAAGTGGAAGATTCCGGGATCGGCATTCCGCAGGATGAGCAGGATAAAATTTTCGCCATGTATTATCAGGTGAAAGACAGTCATGGCGGTAAGCCGGCGACGGGTACCGGTATCGGGCTGGCGGTCTCCCGTCGGCTGGCGAAAAATATGGGCGGCGATATTACCGTTTCCAGTCTGCCGGGCAAAGGATCGACCTTTACGCTAACGGTTCATGCGCCAGCGGTGGCGGAAGAGGTGGAGGACGCCTTTGATGAAGACGACATGCCGCTGCCCGCGCTGCATGTTCTGCTGGTCGAAGATATTGAACTGAACGTGATCGTGGCGCGTTCGGTACTGGAAAAACTGGGTAACAGCGTGGATGTCGCGATGACCGGCAAGGCGGCGCTGGAGATGTTCGCGCCGGGCGAATATGACCTGGTCTTACTGGATATTCAACTACCGGATATGACGGGTCTGGATATCGCCAGAGAACTGACCCGTCGCCACACGCGGGAAGATTTACCGCCGCTGGTAGCGCTTACGGCTAACGTTCTGAAAGATAAAAAAGAGTATCTGGACGCTGGTATGGACGATGTGCTGAGTAAGCCGCTGTCGGTGCCGGCCTTAACCGCGATGATTAAAAAATTCTGGGATGCCACCGATAAAGAGGAGAGTACCGTGACGCCTGAAGAGAGCGATAAAGCGCAAGCGCTGCTGGATATCCCGATGCTGGAACAATACATCGAGTTGGTTGGGCCTAAATTGATCACCGATGGCCTCGCGGTATTTGAAAAAATGATGCCTGGCTATTTAAGCGTGCTGGAGTCCAATCTGACGGCGCGTGACAAAAAAGGCGTCGTTGAGGAAGGGCATAAGATTAAAGGCGCCGCCGGTTCGGTAGGGCTGCGTCATCTGCAACAGCTTGGCCAGCAAATCCAGTCGCCGGATCTTCCCGCCTGGGAAGATAATGTCGCGGAATGGATTGAAGAGATGAAGCAGGAGTGGCAGCACGATGTCGCGGTGCTGAAAGCTTGGGTGGCAAACGCGGAAAAAAAATGACCCCGGTTTGACCGGGGTGCGCGAATACTGCGCCAACACCAGGGAAATCGTGGCTGCGCCGTGCTTATTATGATGATGTCAAAGGCGCAGTCCTGTTTTCAGGCCGCACGCAGTTAAGATAGCAAATCCTAAATGATTTGTTACATGAATCATTTAAATGTGTGAAGCGTAGCATTTTAATCAAAATTATTAATGGGCTTGAGTCGGTTGCAGGAGGATGTTCACCATGAAAAAAATTGGCGTAGTGCTCAGCGGATGCGGCGTCTATGACGGCGCCGAAATTCATGAGGCCGTTCTGACGCTGTTGGCCATTGCCCGCAGCGGCGCGCAGGCTGTCTGCTTCGCGCCGGATAAACCACAAGCGGATGTTATTAATCACCTGACCGGCGAAGCGATGGCGGAAACGCGTAACGTCCTGATTGAGGCGGCGCGTATTACGCGGGGCGATATTCGTCCCCTGTCCCAGGCTCAGCCAGAGGAACTGGATGCGCTCATTGTGCCTGGTGGTTTCGGCGCGGCGAAGAACCTGAGTAATTTCGCCAGCCAGGGGAGCGAATGCCGGGTGGATAGCGATGTCGTCGCGCTGGCGAAGGCCATGCACCAGTCCGGCAAGCCGCTGGGATTCATCTGTATCGCGCCCGCAATGTTGCCGAAGATCTTTGACTTCCCGCTACGTCTGACAATAGGGACGGATATTGATACCGCTGAAGTACTTGAAGAGATGGGCGCCGAACACGTACCTTGCCCGGTTGATGATATCGTTGTGGACGAGGATAACAAGGTCGTGACCACCCCTGCCTATATGCTGGCGCAGGATATCGCTCAGGCGGCAAGCGGCATTGATAAATTAGTGTCGCGCGTGCTGGTTCTGGCGGAATGAGCAAACGACGCATCGCGCCGTTAACGTTTTTGCGCCGTCTACTTTTACGTATCCTTGCTGCGCTCGCCGTCTTTTGGGGCGGCGGCATTGCGCTGTTTAGCGTGGTTCCGGTGCCTTTTTCGGCGGTGATGGCGGAACGGCAGATTAGCGCCTGGCTCGGCGGAGAGTTCGGTTATGTGGCGCATTCTGACTGGGTCAGTATGGCGGATATCTCGCCGTGGATGGGGCTGGCGGTAATTGCGGCGGAAGACCAGAAGTTCCCTGAGCACTGGGGCTTTGATGTTCCGGCGATTGAAAAAGCGCTGGCGCATAATGAGCGGAATGAGAGCCGTATTCGCGGCGCCTCTACGCTTTCGCAGCAAACGGCGAAAAATCTCTTTTTATGGGATGGACGCAGTTGGGTGCGCAAAGGTCTGGAGGCCGGGCTAACGCTGGGCATTGAAACTGTCTGGAGCAAAAAGCGCATCCTCACGGTTTATCTGAATATCGCGGAGTTTGGCGATGGTATTTTCGGCGTGGAGGCTGCGGCACAACGGTATTTTCATAAACCTGCCAGTCGCTTGAGTGTGTCTGAAGCCGCGTTATTGGCGGCTGTGCTGCCTAACCCGATTCGCTATAAGGCGAATGCGCCTTCTGGCTATGTGCGTAGCCGGCAGGCGTGGATTATGCGCCAGATGCGCCAACTGGGCGGGGAATCTTTTATGACGCGCAACCAGCTTAATTAATTTTGTCGAATGGCGGCGCGAACGCCTTATCCGGCCTGCGATCTGTGTCGTCCGGGCCTGATAAGCACAGGCCATTAAGCTTCGTGAGAAGTAAGCGCCAGCCGTTTCTTGTCTTTTGGCTGCGCGTCCCTCTCCAGGGCAACGGCCAGCGCAGGCTGGGCGATAAACCGCTGCCACACTCTCTCCAGTTTGCGTTCACAGCACCATGTTGACCAGGTCGCCAGCGGGATAAAGGTACTTTCCCCCAGATTGTCGCAAACCACCGGAACCACTTCTGACTCGCTGATACGCTGGCACAGGATGTTTTGCGGCTTCAGCGACATCGTCACAATATGGTTATCCAGCAGGTAACGTTTCAGTTTTTTCAGTAGCCGCCGCAGGACAGCGACATCCTCTTCATAACGACATTGCGCGGCGAACTCGGTCAGGGTAATAGAGGGCGCGCCGTTGAAATCGGTAATCATGTCGTAGACATAGCCGGTGCCGCAATCGGTTTCTACCGTGCCGTAATAACGGGGGATAGCGCTCCAGTCCGTCAGGTAGCGGGACAGATGCGCATAGTAGCTCAGTTCACGCCGAATCTCTTTATCACCGCCGTGGTCACGGTTGTAAATAACTTTTATGCAACGCCGGGCATTATCCGGATGCGTATAGCATTTACGATGTCGACCGGCGCCCAGCGGAGTCTGTTCGGATAAAAGGATCATGGCAAGTCCTGGAAAAATTTATTCACATAAATTTAGTATGGACAAAGAACTTAAACAAAACCTAAACGAAATTTTTTAAGGTTTTCTTAATGTTTTTATGCATAGGTAAAGCGCACGAAATGTACAAATCTTACGAAAGGGTGGGGCTGCGGGACAAGTGGCAGGCAGGCGTAACACGCCCGGTTTTGGGGTGACTGTCATCAAATACCGGGACGGCGTTGGGGGAAAATAGGGTATAGAGGGGGAGGTTTAGTCTTCGTCAAAGCCGGAATTGAACAGCGCGATAACCGCCGCCAGCGCTTCAACTTCTTGCGGGCCGGTGGCTTCAATTTCGATCTGACGCCCTTTGGCGGAGTCGAGCATTAACAGAGCGATGACGCTATTTGCTTCCGCTTCGGTGCCTTCGTCATTGCGTAATAGCACCTCGGCGTCAAAACCCTGCATCAGTTCGAAAAGCTTCATGGCAGGCCGGGCATGCATGCCCAGCTTATTGGTGACTTCAACAGTTTGCTTTACGGTCATGTTTTGCGTTTTTCCAGCGTGCGATGGCGAGACTGGACATTTTTACCGCGCGAGCGGAAGTAGTCTGCCAGCTGTTCTGCAATATACACCGAACGGTGTTTCCCGCCGGTACAACCGATAGCGACGGTAAGGTAGCTGCGGTTGTTGGTCTCCAGCATCGGTAACCATAGCTCAAGATAGCTGCGAGTCTGATAGATAAAATTGTGAACTTCTGTGTGTCGGTCAAGAAACGCGGCTACCGGCTTATCAAGCCCGGTCATGGGGCGCAGTTTTGGATCCCAGTGCGGGTTGGGCAGAAAGCGGACATCAAACACATAGTCCGCATCAATCGGGATACCATGTTTAAAGCCGAAGGACTCAAATACCATCGTCAGTTCACGCTCGCGTTTGCCCAACAGCCGGGTACGCAGCATCTCCGCCAGCTCATGGACGGACATTTCTGAAGTGTCGACGATCAGATCCGCACGTGAGCGTAACGGCTCCAGCAAGTCACTCTCTTTATCGATCGCACTCTCTAAAGAAAGATTTTTGCTGGAAAGCGGATGCAAACGGCGCGTGTCGCTGTAGCGGCGAATCAAGGTATTGCGGTCGGCATCAAGAAACAGCAATTGCGGCGAGAAAGCGCCAGGCAGATTATTCATCGCCTGTTCAAAAATCTCAGGTGATTCAGGCATATTGCGCACATCAATGCTGACGGCGGCGGAAATCTGGCGATCGGCCAGCGTTCGCGCCAGATCGGGCAACAGCACGACGGGGAGGTTATCCACGCAGTAAAATCCCATATCTTCCAGCGCGCGCAGAGCGACAGATTTACCTGATCCGGAACGCCCGCTGACGATCATCAGTACCATGTACCGTTTCTCCTCACAACGACAGAAAGAAATGCCATTGAGTTGTTATGCCTCATTCTGCTCACCTTCGGTGTCAGTAATGATTTGATACAGCTCTTCATCATTCAGCGCCGCGCGCAGGCGGCGGCAGATCGTTTTATCCGCCAGACGTTTCGCCACCAGCGACAGCGTGTGCAGATGCGTTTTAGTTTGATCGGCGGGCACCAGCAGGGCGAAGAGGAGATCGACCGGCTGGTTATCGATGGCGTCGAACGCGATCGGCGTTTCGAGCTGAACGAACACGCCGACGGCGCGTAAGGTATCTTCTTCCAGTTTCCCGTGCGGGATGGCGATACCATTACCAATACCGGTACTGCCCATTTTTTCGCGTGTCAGAATGGCTTCAAACACGACCTGAGGAGGTAAACTGAGCTGTTTTGCCGCCAGTTCGCTGATGATTTCCAGCGCGCGTTTCTTACTCTGACAATGAACGCCGCTACGCGTACACTCCTGGTTAAGTACACTGCTCAGTTGTAGAGTCGTATCGTTATTTATCATAATTTCACCTAAGAACCTGTCCTGTCAGGTTGATGGCCAGGTTCGGAGCGCTAACTGTACAAATGGCCCGTTGTGTCACACAACAGGCCGTCCTGCACTGGCTAACTGCCCGGACAATTAGTGTTGTTTCAGTTTATCTTTATGCCTGGTTAACTGCCTTGCCAGTTTATCAATCAAGCCGTCAATGGCGGCATACATATCCTGGCCTTCCGCGCTGGCGTGAATTTCGCCGCCGTTAACGTGTAGCGTCGCATCCGAGATGTGCGTGACCTTCTCCACTTTCAACACCACGTATACCTGATTAATCCGCTCAAAATACTGTTCAAGTTTGGCGAATTTTGTCGTCACAAATTCACGCAGGGCTTCAGTAATTTCGACATTATGTCCGGTGATATTGAGCTGCATAGTGTCTTCCTTATCGGTTGGGTCAAACCAGCTGTTTGCGTTGGTTTGACGGCGGAATGGATAAAGACTCTCGGTACTTCGCAACAGTGCGGCGCGCCACCATGATACCCTGTTCTGACAGCAGAGAGGTTAACTTGCTGTCGCTCAGCGGTTTCGCGGGGTTTTCCGCCGCAATTAACTTCTTCACCAGCGCGCGAATCGCGGTGGAAGAGGCTTCGCCTCCGCCTTCGGTATTGACGTGGCTGGAAAAGAAATATTTGAGTTCAAAAATACCGCGCGGGCTGTGCAGATACTTCTGCGTGGTCACGCGGGATATGGTGGATTCGTGCATCTCGACGGCCTGGGCGATATCCGCCAGTACCATCGGTTTCATATATTCTTCGCCCTGTTCAAAAAAGGCTTGCTGTTGCTCGACGATGCAGCGACTGACGCGCAGCAGCGTGTCGTTGCGGCTTTCAAGGCTTTTTATCAGCCATTTCGCATCCTGTAAATTACTGCGGATGAACTGGCTGTCGGCATCGTTGCGCGCGCTATTGCACATGGCGGCATAGTGCTGGTTAATCTGTAAACGGGGAATACTGTCGCTATTAAGCTCCACCGTCCAGCGACCGTTATGCTTGCGTACCAGCACATCCGGGATAACGTACTCCGGCTCGCCGGTCTGGATTGATTGACCGGGTCTGGGATCGAGCGACTGAATCAGGTTTACCGCCTCTTTCAGCACCTCTTCTTTTAGTCGGGTAACGCGCATCAACGTGCGGAAATCGTGGTTGGCCAGCAGATCAAGGTGATCGCAGATAATAAGCCGCGCCTCTTCCAGCCACGGCGTGGATTTGTCGAATTGTGAAAGCTGGATCAGCAGACAGTCGCGAAGATCTTTTGCCGCGACGCCTACCGGATCAAAACGCTGAATGCGCTTCAGAACGGCTTCAACCTCATCGAGATCCACCTCTACATCGCCCATGCTTTCGCGAATTTCGTCCAGGGATACGGTGAGATAACCGGTATCATCTACCGCATCGACAATGGATGTCGCAATAGCGCGATCGGTATCCGAGAAGGGCGTTAGCTCAACCTGCCACATCAGATAATCCTGCAACGACTGCGTCGTTTCGCCCTGATAGACGGGCAGCTCATCGTCGATATAATCGCCGCTGGGGCCGGACGGCGTCCCGGCGGTGTAAATTTCATCCCAACTGGCGTCAAGCGGCAGCTCTTCCGGCATCTCTTTTTGTTCGAGCGCGTCGGCGGTATCGAGAGGATCGTTATCCTGAGGTTGCTGAGTGTCGATTTCGTCATGAAGATCGGTTTGCTCAAGCAGCGGGTTATTTTCCAGCGCTTGCTGGAGTTCCTGCTGAAGTTCCAGCGTAGACAACTGCAACAGACGGATGGCCTGTTGTAGCTGAGGCGTCATCGCCAGTTGTTGGCTAAGCCTGAGTTGCAAACCTTGCTTCATATTCAGAGTCGTTTTCTCCCGCTAGAGCAGCATAGCCCTCTACCCTATCAGAGTCTGAAGTCTTCCCCAAGATATACACGCTTAACGTGTTCGTCTTGCAGGATTTCTGTCGGCGTACCGTGGGCAATAAGGTGGCCCTGGCTCACGATATAGGCACGTTCACAGACTGCCAGCGTCTCACGGACGTTATGGTCGGTGATCAGCACGCCGAGCCCGCTATCGCGCAGATGCTCGATAATGCGTTTGATGTCGATAACGGAAATAGGGTCAACGCCGGCAAAGGGTTCATCCAGCAGGATAAATTTGGGATTAGCGGCCAACGCGCGGGCTATTTCTACACGACGGCGTTCACCACCGGACAGCGCCTGTCCCATGCTGTCGCGCAGATGCTCGATATGAAACTCTTCCATCAGCTCGTTGGCGCGGTCTTCTCGCTGTTCTGCGGTCAAATCGTCACGAATTTGCAGTACCGCCATCAGGTTATCAAATACGCTGAGACGGCGGAAAATAGAGGCTTCCTGCGGCAAATAGCCGATACCGCGGCGCGCGCGCGCGTGCAGCGGCAGCAGACTGATATCTTCATCATCGATGATGATATTGCCCGCGTCACGCGGCACGATACCGACGACCATATAAAAGGTGGTGGTTTTACCCGCGCCGTTTGGACCGAGCAGCCCGACAATCTCCCCGGAGTTAACGGTCAGACTGACATCTTCCACTACGCGACGGCCTTTATAGGCCTTCGCCAGATTCTTTGCAGTTAATGTTGCCATAACGAATTAGTTACTCTTCTTTTGCGCCGGAGTCTGGCCTTTGTTTTTGTCTTGCAACTGCGACGGCACCAGAACGGTAGTGACGCGCTTGCCTTTCTCGCTGAAGGCCTGCATTTTCTGCTCTTTCACCAGGTAGGTGATTTTGTCGCCGGTAATGTTGCTGTCAAGCTGCTCCAGATAAGCGTTGCCGGTTAGCACCACAAAATCTTTCGCCAGCTCGTAATGCATATGGGAAGCGTGGCCTTTCACCGGCTTACCGTTGTCCTGCATCTGGTAGAAGGTGGCCGGATTGCCGTAACCGTCGATCACCTCTTTCCCCTGTTCGCCGCCAGGGCGAGTAACCACGACTTTATCGGCGTTGATCTTAATAGTGCCCTGGGTCATTACCACGTTGCCCGTAAAGGTCACGACGTTGCCTTGCATATCCAGCGACTGTTGATCCGAGTCAATATGAATAGGCTGTTCGGTATCGCCCGTGACGGCGAAGGCCGGAATGCTGGCGGCCAGCAGCGAGCCGGCAAGCATAAGATTAAGGCTGAGTTTGTTTGTTTTGAATTTCATAAGAGGTTCTAACCTTTTCAATCAGCTCGGCGTTCTTGCTGCGTAAGTTACCGCGCATTTTCAGTCCGCTGGAGTTAAATGTTGTGCCGTATAACGTCACCAGATCGTTCGAGGTAACATCCTGCGTCACCAGATTAATCTGCGCGTTATCGGTGGTAATTCTGCGTAATTGAGCGTCAGGCACCAGGGCGTTGACTTCAACATGGCCATACAGATAGAGCATCCGATCGTTAGTCAATTTGGCTTTATCGGCCTTGATCGACCATGTCGGCACTTTATCCTTATCAAAGGTGGTTAATACCGGTTGCGTAAACCATGAGACCGCCTGATCGGAAAAATATTCAACGTGCTGCGCGATCAGACGATAGCTCAACGCGCCTTCCGGACTGTACACGACGGTATCCGTATGCTCGCTTTTATACGTGGGATCGTTGCTGTTGACCATCACGGCAGCAGGATCGTCTTTATCCGCCAGATTGATACCAATCAGTACCAGAATGGCCAGCGACAGTAGAATGATAACCCAACGTCTGGTTTTACTCATATCGATTGCCCTTTGGCCTCATCCAGCTTGCCCTGCGCCAGCAGCAGCAAATCGCACACCTCACGTACCGCGCCGCGCCCGCCGGCAATGTGCGTCACATAGTCAGCGCGGGGGATCAGCAGCGGATGCGCATCCGCAACGGCAACGCTTAACCCCACTTTTTCCATCACTGGCCAGTCAATCAGATCATCGCCGACATAGGCAACATTTTCCGGCGCAATGGCCAGTTTTTCCAGCAGATCGCTAAAGGCGATCAGCTTATTCGACTGTCCCTGATAAAGATGGACAATCCCCAGCGTGGCGCAGCGATCTTCTACAAGTTTAGCCTTTCGTCCGGTAATAATGGCAACCTCGATATTGGAGGTCAAAGCACAGCGAATACCATAGCCGTCACGAACGTTGAAAGCCTTCAGCTCTTCGCCGTTATTGCCCATATAAATCAGGCCGTCAGACAATACGCCATCCACGTCCAGGATGAGCAGGCGGATATTCTCCGCTTTGGTCATGACATGGGTGCTGACGGGGCCATAACAGGTCGCAAGCGACGCACCTGCTTTACTCATCGTTAATTATCCTTGAGTTTCTACACGACGCCTGCACGCAGGAGATCATGCATATGTAACACACCGAGTAACTGGTCGCCATCAGCAACCAGTACGGAGGTGATATGGCGGGACTGCATTAAATTCAGCGCATCGACAGCGAGAATACCGGGACGCACGCGAATGCCCCCTGGCGTCATCACCTCGGCGATCCCCAACTGGCGCATATCGCCGCCCATATCGAACACGCGACGTAAATCGCCGTCGGTGAAGATACCGTCGATCTTCATGGATTCATCGCAAATGACGGTCATACCGAGATTTTTACGCGTAATTTCTAACAGCGCATCACGCAGGGTGGCATGTTTATTAACATGCGGGATTTCATCGCCAGTATGCATAATATCGCTTACGCGCAGCAGTAGCTTACGTCCCAGCGCGCCGCCAGGATGCGACAGAGCGAAATCCTCGGCGGTAAAGCCGCGCGCTTTTAACAATGCCACGGCGAGCGCGTCGCCCATCACCAGCGTTGCGGTGGTACTACTGGTAGGCGCCAGGCCTAACGGACACGCTTCTTTGGGCACTTTAACACACAGATGCACATCTGCCGCACGCGCCATGCTGCTTTCCGGTCGCCCGGTAATGCAAATTAACGGTACGTGCAGCCGTTTAAGCACCGGTATTAGCGCCGCGATCTCGCTGGATTCGCCGGAGTTGGAGATAGCGATAACCACATCCTGCGGCGTAACCATCCCCAAATCGCCGTGCGCGGCTTCGCCCGGATGTACAAAAAAGGAAGAGGTGCCGGTACTGGCGAACGTGGCGGCCATTTTCCGTCCGATATGACCGGATTTTCCCATCCCCATGACCACCACTTTTCCGGTGCAGTTGAACATTTTTTCACAGGCCAGCGTGAAATGCTGGTTGATATATTGATCAAGCTCCGCCAGGCCTTCACGTTCAATTTCCAGGACCTCTTTGCCTGCCTGCTGAAAGTCAAACCCCGGTTGCAACGCTAAATGCGACATAATCCGTTTCCAGTTATCCAACAAGAAGTGGCGATAGCCAATAGAGCATCGCCAGCCATACGATAAACCCGCCGGTCAGCAGTATACCTGCGCCCCGGCCAATCTGGCGCGGATGCCGCCAGCAAAGTAAAGCGAAAACCACGCTAACCAGCAACATCACGCTATAATCTCGCCCAAACGCCAGCGGGTTGATCTCCCCCGGCGCGATCAGCGCAGGCAGTCCCAGCACGATGGCGAGATTAAAAATATTGGCGCCAATGAGATTACCAACGGCAATATCATTTTCGCCTTTTCGCACGCCGGCAATCGCCGTCGCCAGTTCTGGCAGACTGGTGCCGACGGCGATGACTGTCAGACCGAGCGTTAATTCACTCATGGCGAAATAGTTCGCCAGCACCGTAGCGTTATCGATTACCATGCGCGTCGCCATCGGCATGATGACCAGCGCAATGCCCAGCCATAAGAACGCGACGGGGAGCCCGCCTTCGCGCGGCAGCTCCGCCAGTTGTTCGCGGGTGAGGCTGTCATTCCCCTGGCGTTCGGCCAGACGCGCGATTTTAACAATGAATAACAGCCATAGCACAGCCAGAAGCAGGAGAAAGATACCATCACTGCGGCTTAACTGTCCGTCATGCAGTACGGAACCGGCTACCACGCTAACAAATAACATTAATGGCAATTCGCGACGTAGAACATCGGAATGCACGGTAAATGGACGAACCAGCGCCGCCAGCCCTAAGATCAGCAAAATATTGGTGATGTTAGAACCGAGCGCCGCGCCGACGGCCAAATCGAGCTGACCGTGTAGCGATGCGGCGGCCGACACAATAATTTCCGGCAGCGAGGTGCCGATACTCACGACCGTCATCCCGATGATCAGCGGGGGAATACCGAATGTACGGCATAAAATAGAGGCCGCAAACACCAGACGATCGGCGCCGTAGGCCACCAGAAGCAAACCAATTATGAGTAGCGCCATCGCTAAAAGCATCTAAAGTCCTTTCTTCAGGTATACTCGCCGGTCCCCTGGAAGGGATATCTGGAAGCCGTAACGAAGTCCTAATTTTGACTTTATGCGGCTAAAAAGTAAAACGAATGCCAGCTTTCGCTAACCCTGTCAGTTAATATTCTGTAATTATGTCGAACCCATGGTTAAATTCAGCGCCATGGTTACCTCAACAAGGCAATACGAAGGATGAATCAATGGGTCAGTCTGCGGCCAATTTAGTCGATATGCGCGACGTCAGCTTTTCCCGTGGCGAACGCTGCATTTTCGATAATATTTCCCTGACGGTGCCGCGCGGGAAGATCACGGCGATCATGGGGCCGTCGGGCATCGGTAAAACCACGCTGTTGCGCCTGATTGGCGGACAGATCCCGCCGGATAAGGGCGAGATCTTATTTGATGGCGAGAATGTGCCGGCCATGTCCCGTTCGCGGCTCTACACCGTCCGCAAACGTATGAGTATGCTGTTTCAGTCGGGAGCGCTGTTTACCGACATGAACGTGTTTGACAATGTGGCCTATCCGCTACGGGAGCACACCAATTTACCCGCGCCGCTGCTAAAAAGCGTCGTGATGATGAAACTGGAAGCTGTCGGGCTGCGCGGCGCGGCAAAACTGATGCCTTCCGAGCTCTCCGGTGGGATGGCGCGCCGCGCCGCGTTGGCGCGCGCCATCGCTCTGGAACCGGATCTCATCATGTTCGATGAGCCGTTTGTCGGCCAGGACCCGATTACCATGGGCGTTCTGGTGAAGCTGATTTCAGAATTGAACAGCGCGCTGGGCGTGACCTGCGTGGTGGTCTCGCATGATGTGCCAGAGGTGCTCAGTATTGCTGATCACGCCTGGATCATGGCGGACAAAAAAATCGTCGCTCACGGTAGCGCTCAGGCGTTGCAGGAGAATACGGACCCGCGCGTGCGTCAGTTCCTTGACGGCATTGCCGACGGGCCGGTTCCGTTCCGCTATCCGGCGGGCGACTATCACCTTGATTTACTCGAAACAGGGAGTTAAGCCACTCATGCTGTTAAATGCGCTGGCAGCACTCGGACACAGCGGGATCAAAACCGTCAGGACGTTCGGGCGCGCCGGGTTAATGTTATTCAATGCGATTATCGGTAAGCCGGAGTTTCGCAAACATGCGCCGCTGCTGGTGCGCCAGCTTTATAATGTGGGCGTCTTGTCGATGCTTATCATTATTGTCTCCGGCGTATTCATCGGTATGGTGCTGGGGCTGCAAGGCTATCTGGTTCTGACCACTTACAGCGCGGAGACCAGTCTTGGCATGTTAGTGGCGCTTTCGCTGCTGCGCGAGCTGGGGCCGGTGGTCGCGGCGTTGCTGTTTGCCGGGCGGGCCGGGTCGGCGTTGACGGCGGAAATCGGCCTGATGCGGGCGACGGAGCAGCTCTCCAGTATGGAGATGATGGCGGTCGATCCATTGCGCCGGGTGATTTCGCCGCGCTTTTGGGCGGGCGTGATTTCATTGCCGCTACTGACCATTATCTTTGTGGCGGTCGGTATCTGGGGCGGCTCGCTGGTCGGCGTAAGCTGGAAGGGAATCGACGCCGGGTTCTTCTGGTCCGCGATGCAGAATGCCGTCGACTGGCGTATGGACCTGGTGAACTGTCTGATAAAGAGCGTGGTGTTCGCCATTACGGTAACATGGATTGCGTTATTCAACGGTTATGACGCAATACCAACTTCTGCCGGGATTAGCCGGGCAACGACGCGTACCGTGGTTCACGCATCGTTGGCCGTTCTGGGGCTGGATTTTGTGCTGACCGCACTGATGTTTGGGAATTGAGTTCATGCAAACGAAAAAAAATGAAATTTGGGTAGGCGTTTTTTTGCTGGTAGCGTTGCTGGCGGCGCTGTTTGTTTGCCTGAAGGCGGCAAATGTGACCTCTATGCGCACGGAGCCGACCTATAAGGTTTATGCGACCTTCGATAACATCGGCGGTCTGAAAGTGCGTTCCCCGGTACGCATCGGCGGGGTGGTTGTCGGGCGGGTTGAAGATATCTCGCTTGATCCGAAAACATACCTGCCGCGCGTAACGCTCGACATCGAAGAGCGTTATAACCATATTCCCGATACCAGCTCGTTGAGTATTCGTACTTCCGGGCTGCTGGGGGAGCAATATCTGGCATTAAACGTCGGTTTTGAAGATCCTGAGCTGGGAACGTCTATCCTCAAAGATGGGAGTACGATTCAGGACACCAAGTCTGCAATGGTGCTGGAAGATATGATTGGCCAGTTCCTTTATAACAGCAAAGGCGACGACAATAAGAATTCTGGCGATGCGCCAGCCGCAACGGAAGGCCATACTGAAGCCACAACGCCCGCGGGCGAAACGAAATAATCTCAGGAGAATTGAGGCATGTTTAAACGACTGATGATGGTGGCCCTGCTGGTCATTGCGCCATTAAGCGCAGCAACGGCAGCGGATCAGAGCAATCCTTATAAACTGATGAACGAGGCGGCGCAGAAAACTTTTGATCGCCTGAAAAACGAACAGCCGAAAATTCGTGCCAATCCGGATTACCTGCGAGACGTTGTTGATCAGGAACTTCTGCCGTACGTGCAGGTAAAATATGCCGGCGCGCTGGTGTTGGGCCGCTACTACAAAGAGGCGACCCCGGCGCAGCGTGAAGCCTATTTTGCAGCGTTTCGCGAATACCTGAAACAGGCCTACGGTCAGGCGCTGGCGATGTACCACGGCCAGACTTACCAGATAGCGCCTGAGCAACCGCTGGGCGATGCGACCATTGTGCCTATCCGTGTAACGATTATCGATCCCAACGGTCGTCCGCCGGTACGCCTGGATTTCCAGTGGCGCAAAAACACCCAGACCGGCAACTGGCAGGCGTATGACATGATTGCGGAAGGCGTCAGCATGATCACCACCAAGCAAAATGAGTGGAGCGACCTGCTGCGTACTAAAGGCATCGACGGCCTGACCGCACAACTGAAATCTATCTCTCAACAGAAAATTACTTTGGACGAGAAACAGTAATGACGCCGCAACTCACCTGGACGCGTGAGGCGGACACTCTGGTGCTGGCGGGAGAGCTGGATCAGGACGTGTTGGCGCCGCTATGGGACGCGCGCGTAGAAGCGATGAATGGCGTTACCCGTATCGACCTGAGCCAGATCTCCAGGGTGGATACAGGGGGACTGGCGCTGCTGGCGCACCTTGTGAACCAGGCAAAAAAGCAGGGCAATGCCGTGTCGCTGTCTGGCGTTAACGACAAGGTTTACGCGCTGGCGCAATTATATAACTTGCCCGAAGACGTACTTCCCCGTATGTAATGAATGCCGGATGGTTTATCCGGCCTACACTTCGCATGATCCCCGTAGGCCGGATAAGTTGCGTTAGCAGCACCATCCGGCACTTTTACCGCGCTGATTTATCAGCGTAATCTTTTGCTTATTTAAGACGGCGCGACTTTGCTCTAAGATGTTGGGCTGTTTTCACTATTTGACGAATAAAGAACCCATGGAAAATCATGAAATTCAGAGTGTGCTGATGAATGCCCTCTCCCTCCAGGAAGTCCACGTCTCCGGCGATGGCAGTCACTTTCAGGTTATTGCCGTGGGCGAGATGTTTGACGGCATGAGCCGGGTCAAGAAACAGCAAACGGTCTATGGGCCGCTAATGGAGTACATTGCGGACAACCGTATCCATGCCGTATCGATCAAAGCATATACCCCGGCGGAATGGGCGCGCGATCGTAAACTTAACGGATTTTAAGCTACGGGTAACCTGCCGGTAGCGGAGATGAATGCTTAACTGAGAATACAATAATGGATAAATTTCGTGTACAGGGGCCAACGACGCTCCAGGGCGAAGTCACAATTTCCGGCGCCAAAAACGCCGCGCTGCCGATCCTGTTCGCCGCTCTGCTGGCAGAAGAACCGGTAGAGATCCAAAACGTTCCAAAACTGAAAGACGTGGATACGTCGATGAAGCTCCTGAGCCAATTAGGTGCGAAAGTGGAACGCAATGGATCGGTACACATTGACGCCAGCCAGGTGAACGTGTTCTGCGCGCCTTATGATCTGGTTAAGACCATGCGCGCCTCGATATGGGCGCTGGGGCCGCTGGTTGCCCGTTTTGGTCAGGGACAAGTCTCTCTGCCGGGGGGCTGTACTATCGGCGCGCGTCCGGTTGATCTGCATATTACCGGTCTGGAACAACTGGGTGCGACCATCAAGCTGGAAGAGGGCTACGTAAAGGCCTCCGTCGAAGGACGTCTTAAAGGGGCGCATATCGTGATGGATAAGGTCAGCGTCGGCGCGACCGTCACCATTATGTGCGCCGCTACGCTGGCGGAAGGGACGACCATCATTGAAAACGCCGCGCGCGAGCCGGAAATTGTCGACACCGCTAACTTCCTGGTTACGCTGGGGGCGAAGATCGCCGGGCAGGGCACCGATCGTATTACGATCGAGGGCGTAGAGCGTCTGGGCGGCGGCGTTTATCGTGTGCTGCCGGATCGTATCGAAACGGGGACTTTCCTGGTGGCGGCAGCGATCTCTCGCGGCAAAATCCTCTGCCGTAACGCGCAACCGGACACTCTGGACGCGGTACTGGCGAAACTGCGCGATGCTGGCGCGGATATCGAAGTGGGCGAGGACTGGATTAGTCTGGACATGCACGGCAAACGACCGAAGGCGGTCAATGTCCGTACCGCGCCGCACCCGGCATTCCCGACCGATATGCAGGCGCAGTTCACGTTGCTGAACCTGGTGGCGGAAGGGACGGGCTTTATCACTGAAACCGTCTTTGAAAACCGCTTTATGCACGTGCCTGAACTCAGCCGCATGGGCGCGCGTGCGGAAATTGAAAGCAATACCGTCATATGCCATGGCGTAGAAACGCTCTCTGGCGCCCAGGTCATGGCGACAGATCTGCGAGCATCTGCGAGCCTGGTGCTGGCGGGCTGTATTGCGGAAGGCACGACGATTGTGGATCGCATTTATCACATCGATCGCGGTTATGAGCGCATCGAAGACAAACTGCGCGCGCTAGGCGCGAATATTGAACGCGTGAAAGGCGAATAACCTTCTGTACGCTGAATAACCCCCGCGAACGCGATTGCGGGGGTTATTTTACAGGCGCTTACTCTACATTCTGTTTGTCTTTATTACGCGCTCTCATAAGCCGCGTTCTGTCGATAAACTCATGCGTGCGCGGATCGTGATAACGCGATGGCCAAATAACCCAGGGTTCCGTTCCCAATGCTTTCGCGATAATCAACTCTCCTTTCGGCCACGGGCGCGTTAATGCATTGGCCAGCGTGGATGAACTCAATCCATTCCGACGTGACTCAGCGGCCATTGAAGTCCCTTTTTTACGTAGTCCGGCAATGATATCGGCCGGATGCCAGTCAATAAGCTTGCTTTCCATACATCCATCACTCCTTAGGTTAATCACTTACGGTTTTAACAACCCGACGACGTTCGATACTATAACGCTTCGTGAAGGAATGTTCTAAAAAGTTCATGTAAGTGGCGGCAATATTCAGAATATGCCAGGGGAAGCCGTATATGAATATACGAAAAGACAGGCAATAGGGTATCTGGAGTTTATTAGAACTTAATGGGATATCCCGCGCAGTGCGCGGGATAAGAGAATGGCATTAACGATCGCGCTGCACCGCGATGTGTGCGAGACCGATTAGCGCCTCACGCCATGGAGTATCCGGCAATATCTGCAACGCGGATATCGCTTTGTCGGCTTCTTCTTCCGCTCGCTGACGCGTCCATTCCAGCGAACCGCAGGTGGTCATCGCTTCCAGAACCGGTTCCAGAAGATGACGGCCATTGCCTTGTTCAATAGCGGTACGGATCATCGCTGACTGTTCTGGCGTACCGTGGCGCATGGCGTGAAGCAACGGTAAGGTAGGTTTGCCCTCATTGAGGTCATCACCCACATTTTTACCGAGATGCTCGCCGTCGGCACTGTAATCCAGCAGATCGTCAATGAGCTGGAAAGCCGTACCAAGGTAGCGGCCATAGTCCTGCAACCCTTTCTCTTGCTCAGGCGTACAACCGGCAAGAATACCGGAGCACTGGGCGGCGGCTTCGAACAGACGGGCCGTTTTACTGTAAATCACCCGCATGTAATTTTCTTCGGTAATGTCCGGGTCATTCACGTTCATCAATTGCAGCACTTCGCCTTCTGCAATCACGTTGACCGCTTCCGACATCACTTCCAGCACTTTTAACGAGCCGAGGCTGGTCATCATCTGGAAGGCGCGGGTATAGATAAAGTCGCCGACCAACACGCTGGCGGCATTACCGAAAGCGGCATTTGCCGTCGCTTTGCCGCGACGCATATCAGATTCATCCACCACATCATCATGTAGCAGCGTCGCCGTGTGGATAAACTCGATCAGAGCGGCGATAGTCACGTGCGCGTTACCCTGATAACCCACCGCGCGTGCGGCAAGAACGGCAATCATCGGACGAATGCGTTTTCCGCCGCCGCTAATAATGTAATATCCTAGCTGATTAATCAGTTGAACGTCGGAATTAAGCTGTTCAAGGATTGTCGCATTGACACCCGCCATATCTTGCGCGGTTAACTCGTTGATTTTTTCTAAATTCATCGCAAAAGCCGGGCTTATCGCCCCGATTATCCCATGTCTGAATGAGGTAACGTAGGGTTTATGGTTAGAAATATACCCTGATTGTACTGAAAAAACGCCGCAGATAAACGTTACCGTATGCGTTGTGTTTTTTTTCTTCATGTATTGATGGTAGCACTTGTCAAAGCCGTGCAATTTGCGTAATATTCGCGCCCTATTGTGAATATTTATAGCGCGCTCTGAATCATTGAAAGGTGTGCGCGGAAGCGGAGTTTTTTATGTACGCGGTTTTCCAAAGTGGTGGTAAACAACACCGAGTAAGCGAAGGTCAGACCGTTCGCCTGGAAAAGCTGGACATCGCAACTGGCGAAACTATCGAGTTCGCTGAAGTTCTGATGATCGCAAACGGTGAAGAAGTCAAAATCGGCGTTCCTTTCGTTGATGGCGGCGTAATCAAAGCTGAAGTTGTTGCCCACGGTCGTGGCGAGAAAGTTAAAATCGTTAAGTTTCGTCGCCGTAAACACTACCGTAAGCAGCAGGGCCATCGTCAGTGGTTCACTGATGTGAAAATTACCGGCATCAGCGCTTAAGATTAGGGGAGCAGATTAAATGGCACATAAAAAGGCTGGCGGCTCGACTCGTAACGGTCGCGATTCTGAAGCTAAACGTCTGGGCGTAAAACGCTTTGGCGGTGAAGCAGTTCTGGCAGGCAGCATCATCGTTCGTCAACGTGGTACTAAATTCCACGCTGGCACCAACGTTGGTTGCGGTCGTGACCACACTCTGTTTGCTAAAGCAGACGGTAAAGTGAAATTCGAAGTTAAAGGCCCGAAAAACCGTAAATACATCAGCATCGTTGCTGAGTAAGTTTTTTGTGGTCCGGTAACGGATGAAAGCCCCGCACCTGTTGCGGGGCTTTTTACATTCGATGGCCGACTAAAATATACCCGTGTGGCTGTGCGAATGCCGTTAACGGGTCTTTGCAGGGAACACGGCATGAAGCAGCAGGCAGGCATTGGCATTCTTTTAGCGCTCACTACCTCGATGTGCTGGGGAGCGTTGCCAATAGCAATGAAGCAAGTGCTGGAGGTGATGGAGCCTTCAACCATTGTCTTCTACCGCTTCTTAATGGCCAGTATTGGCCTCGGGGCGATACTGGCAGTAAAAAGAAAGCTGCCGCCGCTGCGTATTTTTCGTAAGCCGCGTTGGTTGGTGTTATTGGCGATAGCGACCTGCGGACTGTTCGGTAATTTCATTTTGTTCAGTTCTTCCCTGCAATATTTAAGCCCAACCGCGTCGCAGGTTATCGGCCAGCTCTCGCCGGTTGGCATGATGGTCGCCAGCGTCTTTATTCTGAAAGAAAAGATGCGCGGTACGCAGGTGATTGGCGCGCTGATGTTATTGAGCGGGCTGGTGATGTTTTTTAACACCAGTCTGATCGAGATTTTTACCCGACTGACCGACTACACCTGGGGCGTTATTTTTGGCGTAGGCGCGGCGATGGTGTGGGTGAGCTATGGCGTGGCGCAAAAAGTATTATTGCGACGTCTGGCCTCGCAGCAGATCCTGTTTTTACTGTACACTTTATGTACGATAGCGCTCTTGCCGCTGGCAAAACCGATGGTGATAGCGCAACTGAACGACTGGCAGCTCGCCTGTTTGATTTTCTGCGGGCTAAATACGCTGGTAGGATATGGCGCCCTGGCGGAAGCGATGGCGCGTTGGCAGGCGGCGCAGGTGAGCGCGATAATCACGCTTACACCGCTATTTACCCTGCTGTTTTCAGATCTTTTATCTATGGCCTGGCCCGATTTCTTCGCCAGACCGATGTTAAACCTTTTAGGTTATCTCGGTGCGTTTGTCGTGGTTGCGGGCGCGATGTATTCCGCCATTGGTCATCGTATTTGGGGCGGTTTACGCAAGCATGAAACGGTGGTTTCGCAACCCCGCTCAGGCGAATGATTTACGGAGAATAAAATGAAGTTTGTTGATGAAGCATCGATTCTGGTCGTTGCAGGCGATGGCGGTAATGGCTGTGTGAGCTTCCGCCGCGAAAAATATATCCCGAAAGGCGGCCCGGACGGCGGTGATGGCGGCGACGGCGGCGACGTCTGGATGGAAGCCGATGAAAACCTGAATACGCTGATCGATTACCGCTTTGAAAAATCGTTCCGCGCTGAACGTGGTCAGAATGGCGCGAGCCGCGACTGTACCGGTAAACGCGGTAAAGACGTGACCATCAAAGTGCCGGTCGGTACGCGCGTTATCGACCAGGGAACCGGTGAAACGATGGGCGACATGACCAAACACGGTCAGCGTCTGTTGGTCGCGAAGGGCGGCTGGCATGGGTTAGGCAATACCCGTTTTAAATCCTCGGTTAACCGTACGCCGCGCCAGAAAACCAATGGTACGCCGGGCGATAAGCGCGACCTGCTGCTGGAACTGATGCTGCTGGCGGATGTCGGGATGCTGGGGATGCCAAACGCCGGTAAATCAACGTTCATTCGCGCGGTATCGGCAGCAAAACCGAAAGTCGCGGACTATCCGTTTACCACGCTGGTGCCGAGCCTGGGCGTGGTACGTATGGACAGCGAAAAGAGTTTTGTGGTGGCCGACATTCCGGGGTTGATCGAAGGCGCGGCGGAAGGCGCAGGCCTGGGGATTCGCTTCCTGAAGCACCTCGAACGTTGCCGCGTACTGCTGCACCTCATTGATATCGATCCGATCGACGGTTCCGATCCGGTGGAAAACGCCCGTATCATTATTGGCGAACTGGAAAAATACAGCCAGGATCTGGCGGCTAAACCGCGCTGGTTAGTGTTCAACAAGATCGATCTGATGGATAAAACCGAAGCGGAAGAGAAAGCGAAAGCGATCGCCGAAGCGTTGGGCTGGGAAGGGAAATACTATCTGATTTCCGCTGCCAGTCAGCTAGGGGTGAAAGATCTCTGCTGGGATGTGATGACCTTTATCATCGAGAATCCGATCGCGCAGGCTGAAGAAGCAAAACAGCCGGAAAAAGTCGAGTTCATGTGGGACGATTATCATCGCCAGCAGTTGGCTGAAGTGGAAGAAGACGCAGACGATGACTGGGATGACGACTGGGATGAAGACGACGAAGAAGGCGTCGAGTTCATCTACAAACGTTAATCTCGTAGCCGGATGGCGCTTACGCTTATCCGGCCTATAAAAGCCAACGGGCCGCATTTGCGGCCCGTTTTATTATGTTCGTTGTAGGCCGGATAAGACGCGTTAGCGCCGCCATCCGGCAATAATGCACTCAGTTATTCTGATAAATATCCTTGTACAATCGACTCTCGAAGCGTACCAGCGGAATACGTCGATTACGCTGATCGGCAGGTGGAACCGCGTAGCCGGACAAATACTGTACAAATGCCATCCGTTGCCCGCTTGCGGTGGTAATAAAGCCCGCCAGATTATACACGCCCTGCAGTGACCCGGTTTTCGCTGAAACCTTACCGTCTACGCCCGCCTGATGCAGCCCGGCGCGGTATTGTAATGAACCATCATAGCCCGCCAGCGGCAGCATAGAGATAAAGTTCAGCTCGTTATCGTGTTGGGCGATATATTGCAGCACCTGCATCATCGTGGCGGGAGCGATCAGATTATGGCGAGAAAGACCGGAACCGTCGGCAATAATGGTATTGCCGATATCAATTCCCGCCTGTTGGCGCAGGATCTGGCGAACGGCATCCGATCCCGCCCGCCAGGTGCCAGGCACGTTAAACCTGACATGACCAATCATCCGAAAAACAGTATCAGCAATCATGTTGTCTGACTTTTTCAGCATAATCTTAAGCAGATCGTGCAGTGGCGCCGACTGTTTACTGGCGACGATCGTTCCGGGCTCGTTAACCTGCGTCTGGCGCAGCAGCGTGCCGCGGTAAGTTATCCCGGCCTCTTTCAGTTCCTGCTTGAGGATCGCGCCCGCGTAGCTGGCGCCGTCCTGAATAGCAAAGGCCAGCGGCAGCGGGTCGGCGCGCTGTGGTAAACAGCCGGTAAGCGTATAACGGTTCAAATCGCCAGGCACAACATCCAGCTCGCAATACTGCGCGTCTGCCGAACCGCGCGGCAGAGTCCGTACCTGGCTGAACATCGTTACCGGATAATAAGAGGCCACGCGAATAAAGGCTAAATCGTTTGGTTTTTGCGCGCTATAAAGCGACACAGAAAAACAGTTGCGGTCAACAATGGCGGCGGCGGGAGGCGCGCTGAAACACTGCGTCAGGTCGTTCCACGGCCAGCCTGGCGCTTTATCGTGGCTGGCGAAAATCGACGTATCGATAAGCACATTACCGTCGATTTGCGTGACGCCTGACTTTTTCAGCGTCGCGACCATATTGCGAATATCCTGACGTCTTAGCGTTGGATCGCCACCGAAGCGCGCAATTAAGTCACCTTTCAGGATGCCGTTATCGACGTTGCCTTTAGTCTCCAGCGTGGTCGTAAAACGGAAATCCGGGCCGAGTTGAATCAGCGCCGCCAGCGCGGTAATCACCTTTTGGGTACTGGCGGGAAGCGCCATCTGCTGACTATGATAATCAATAGCCGGCGCGGGCGCGCCAATCTTTTGCACCATCAGCGCGAGGTTGGCGCCGGCCGGAAGCTGTTTGATGTATTCGTCAATATTCGCGGCCTGAACGCTGAACGCTATACTGGTGGTCAATCCGATGATAAATCTGGAAAATCGCATAATCTCGCGCTAACACCCTGGAAACAAGCCGTCATACTACGGCGCAACGCCCTAAAAAGTAAACGATGACCCATAGGGAACTCCAGGGTAAAATGGTTATCAAAGAGGAAATTGTAGCTGACCTGGGACTGCGCGCCCGGGTTGGTGTTTTTTTGCTTCTGACCCTGGTATGGCATATGCCGGGGCTGGCTTAGCAGCCGGGGTAGAGTTCATTGCCCCCTACAGGAATGTTCAAGAGGTATAACAAATGCAAGCTATTCCGATGACCTTACGCGGAGCCGAAAAACTGCGCGAAGAGCTGGATTTTCTGAAATCTGTGCGCCGTCCTGAAATCATCGCCGCTATCGCCGAAGCGCGCGAACATGGCGATTTAAAAGAAAACGCGGAGTATCATGCTGCACGCGAACAGCAGGGTTTCTGCGAAGGGCGCATTAAAGATATCGAAGCAAAACTGTCGAATGCGCAGGTGATTGATGTCACCAAAATGCCAAACAATGGCCGCGTGATTTTCGGCGCTACCGTCACGGTGCTGAACCTGGACACCGACGAAGAGCAGACCTACCGCATTGTTGGCGATGATGAGGCGGATTTTAAGCAAAATCTCATTTCGGTAAACTCGCCAATCGCTCGCGGTCTGATCGGCAAAGAGCAGGATGACGTCGTGGTGATCAAAACGCCTGGCGGCGATGTGGAATACGAAGTGCTTAAAGTGGAATACCTTTAAGCAGTACTCAATACGCAAATTGTTGGTGTATTGTAAAGAAAGGAAAAAGGCCGCATAGCGGCCTTTTATCAACGGAGAGAGCGTGGCATTTTGCTCTCCTGCTCGTGGAAAACCCCTCGTTTTACACAGATTTTGTGTTCGACTTTAGGATATCCTTAACGCGGCAGCGAGATTTTACGCTCTTTAGTTGGGCGATACAGCACCAGCGTTTTACCGATGACCTGTACGTTACAGGCGCCGGTTTCGCGCACGATAGCGTCCACGATCAAGGTTTTTGTTTCGCGATCTTCCGAGGCGATTTTCACCTTGATAAGTTCATGGTGCTCTAACGCTTGTTCAATCTCGGCCAGTACCCCTTCGGTCAAACCATTATTGCCAAGCATAACAACAGGCTTGAGCGGATGTGCCAGACCTTTTAGGTGCTGTTTTTGTTTAGTACTCAGATTCATCGTATATTTTTGCTTACGTTGGGATTGAAAACGGGTCATTCTACCGCCATCTCCCTTATATCGCCAAATAGGCGTGTAGAAATTTACGCCATTGGCTACGATGAACTGCCCCGACGGGAAAGTTAAATGACAGGTAAAAAGCGTTCTGCCAGCTCAAGCCGCTGGCTTCAGGAACACTTTAGCGATAAATATGTTCAACAGGCGCAGAAAAAGGGGCTACGCTCCCGTGCCTGGTTTAAACTTGATGAAATACAGCAAAGTGACAAACTTTTTAAGCCGGGAATGACGGTAGTCGATCTCGGCGCTGCGCCAGGAGGCTGGTCACAGTATGTGGTCACGCAGATTGGCGGCAAAGGCCGCATCATCGCTTGTGATCTTTTACCTATGGATCCTATCGTTGGTGTGGACTTTCTTCAGGGCGATTTTCGTGATGAACTTGTCATGAAAGCGTTACTGGAACGCGTGGGTGACAGTAAAGTACAAGTTGTCATGTCGGATATGGCACCAAACATGAGCGGAACACCGGCGGTGGATATCCCCCGCGCCATGTATCTGGTGGAGCTGGCGTTAGAGATGTGCCGCGATGTGCTGGCGCCAGGCGGAAGTTTTGTAGTGAAGGTGTTCCAGGGCGAAGGTTTCGATGAGTATCTAAGGGAAATTCGCTCCCTGTTTACGAAGGTTAAAGTTCGTAAGCCGGACTCTTCGCGTGCGCGTTCGCGTGAAGTGTACATTGTAGCGACCGGGCGAAAGTGATAACCGGCAGATTTCAGACGTAAGGTTTGAAAGAAACTGGATATAGAGTATCCTGACGCTGTTTTTAACACAGTTGTAATAAGAGGTTAATCCCTTGAGTGACATGGCGAAAAACCTAATACTCTGGCTGGTCATTGCCGTTGTGCTGATGTCAGTATTCCAGAGCTTTGGGCCCAGCGAGTCTAATGGCCGTAAGGTGGATTACTCTACCTTCCTGCAAGAGGTCAATCAGGACCAGGTTCGCGAAGCGCGTATCAACGGACGTGAGATCAACGTTACCAAGAAAGATAGTAACCGTTACACGACTTACATTCCGATTAATGATCCGAAGCTGCTTGATAACCTGCTGACTAAAAACGTCAAGGTTGTTGGCGAACCACCTGAAGAGCCAAGCCTGCTGGCTTCTATCTTCATTTCCTGGTTCCCGATGCTGTTGCTGATCGGCGTCTGGATCTTCTTCATGCGTCAGATGCAGGGCGGCGGTGGCAAAGGCGCCATGTCGTTCGGTAAGAGCAAGGCGCGTATGCTGACGGAAGATCAGATCAAAACCACGTTTGCTGACGTCGCGGGTTGTGACGAAGCGAAAGAAGAAGTGGCGGAACTGGTCGAATACCTGCGTGAACCGAGCCGTTTCCAGAAGCTGGGCGGTAAAATTCCGAAAGGCGTCCTGATGGTCGGCCCGCCGGGTACCGGTAAAACCCTGCTGGCAAAAGCCATTGCGGGTGAAGCGAAGGTGCCGTTCTTTACGATTTCCGGTTCTGACTTTGTGGAAATGTTCGTCGGTGTCGGCGCGTCTCGTGTGCGTGACATGTTCGAACAGGCCAAGAAAGCGGCGCCGTGCATTATCTTCATCGATGAAATCGACGCCGTAGGTCGCCAGCGTGGCGCTGGTCTGGGCGGCGGTCACGATGAACGTGAGCAGACGTTGAACCAGATGCTGGTTGAGATGGACGGCTTCGAAGGTAACGAAGGTATCATCGTTATCGCCGCAACTAACCGTCCGGACGTTCTGGACCCGGCGCTGCTGCGTCCAGGCCGTTTTGACCGTCAGGTGGTGGTAGGCCTGCCGGATGTTCGCGGTCGTGAGCAGATTCTGAAGGTGCATATGCGTCGCGTACCGTTAGCGACGGACATTGATGCGGCGATCATTGCGCGCGGTACGCCGGGCTTCTCCGGTGCTGACCTGGCGAACCTGGTCAACGAAGCGGCGCTGTTTGCGGCTCGTGGTAACAAGCGCGTTGTGTCGATGGTTGAGTTCGAGAAAGCGAAAGACAAAATCATGATGGGCGCCGAACGTCGCTCCATGGTGATGACGGAAGCGCAGAAAGAGTCGACCGCGTACCACGAAGCGGGCCACGCGATTATCGGTCGCCTGGTGCCGGAACACGATCCGGTGCACAAAGTGACGATTATCCCGCGTGGTCGTGCGCTGGGCGTGACCTTCTTCCTGCCTGAAGGCGACGCGATCAGCGCCAGCCGTCAGAAGCTGGAAAGCCAAATCAGCACGCTGTACGGTGGCCGTCTGGCGGAAGAGATTATCTACGGCGTTGAGCATGTTTCTACCGGCGCGTCGAACGACATTAAAGTCGCGACTAACCTGGCGCGTAACATGGTCACCCAGTGGGGCTTCTCGGAGAAACTCGGTCCGTTGCTGTACGCGGAAGAAGAGGGCGAAGTGTTCCTCGGCCGTAGCGTCGCAAAAGCGAAACATATGTCTGATGAAACTGCGCGTATCATCGACCAGGAAGTGAAAGCGCTGATTGAACGTAACTACAATCGCGCTCGTCAGATCCTGACTGACAATATGGATATTCTGCACGCGATGAAAGATGCGCTGATGAAATATGAAACCATCGATGCGCCGCAGATTGATGACCTGATGGCGCGTCGTGAAGTGCGTCCGCCTGCGGGCTGGGAAGATCCAAACGGCACCAATAACTCTGACAGCAATGGTACGCCTCAGGCGCCGCGTCCGGTTGATGAACCACGCACGCCGAACCCGGGCAACACGATGTCAGAGCAGCTGGGCGACAAATAAGCGTTTGTTGTACAACATTATGTTTAGCGCTCACCGAAACCCTGGGGCTTGCCCCGGGGTTTTTCTTTTTTAACTCACCATAAATAAAACAGGGATTTTGACCATGAAACTCTTCGCTCAGGGCACCACGCTCGATCTCACTCATCCGCATGTTATGGGTATCCTGAACGTAACGCCGGATTCGTTCTCAGACGGCGGTGCGCATAACACGCTGATTGAGGCGGTGAAACATGCGAATTTAATGGTGAATGCCGGGGCGACAATTATTGATGTGGGGGGGGAATCAACGCGACCAGGCGCGGCAGAAGTGAGCGTGGAAGAAGAGCTGGATCGCGTTATTCCGGTACTGGAAGCAATCGCGCAACGTTTTGAAGTGTGGATTTCTGTGGATACCTCTAAACCCGAGGTGATCCGTGAAGCGGCAAGGGCGGGCGCGCATATTATCAATGATGTCCGTTCGCTCTCCGAGCCCGGCGCGTTGGAAGCGGCAGCGGAAACCGGCTTGCCGGTCAGTCTTATGCACATGCAGGGCAACCCCAAAACCATGCAGGAGGCGCCGAAATATGACGATGTCTTTGCCGAGGTGAATCGCTACTTTATTGAGCAAATAGCACGTTGTGAGAAGGCCGGCATCGCAAAAGAGAAATTGTTGCTCGACCCAGGATTCGGTTTCGGTAAAAATCTCTCTCACAATTATACCTTACTGGCGCGACTGGGTGAGTTTCATCATTTTAACCTGCCGCTGCTGGTGGGCATGTCACGTAAAACGATGGTTGGTCAGTTACTTAACGTGGGACCATCAGACCGTCTGAACGGCAGCCTTGCGTGCGCGGTAATTGCCGCGATGCAGGGCGCGCAGATCATTCGCGTCCATGACGTCAAAGAAACCGTAGAGGCGATGCGGGTGGTAGAAGCCACTCTGTCTGCAAAGGAAAACAAACGCTATGAGTAATCGTAAATATTTCGGTACCGATGGGATTCGCGGACGTGTAGGCAATGCCCCCATTACACCTGATTTCGTGCTTAAACTGGGTTGGGCTGCCGGAAAAGTGCTGGCGCGTCATGGCTCGCGTAAAATCATTATCGGTAAAGATACGCGTATTTCCGGCTATATGCTGGAGTCCGCGCTGGAGGCGGGCCTTGCCGCTGCGGGGCTGTCGGCCTCGTTTACCGGACCTATGCCAACGCCAGCCGTCGCCTATCTGACGCGGACTTTCCGCGCGGAGGCGGGTATCGTTATCTCGGCTTCGCATAACCCGTTCTATGATAACGGCATTAAATTCTTCTCTATCGACGGTACGAAACTGCCTGACGATGTGGAAGAAGCCATCGAAGCCGAAATGGAAAAAGAGATCACCTGCGTAGACTCCGCCGAGCTGGGGAAAGCGAGCCGCATCGTCGATGCCGCCGGGCGCTATATTGAGTTCTGTAAAGGCACCTTCCCGAACGAACTGAGCCTCAACGGCCTGAAAGTGGTTGTGGATTGCGCCAACGGCGCTACCTACCATATCGCGCCGAATGTGCTGCGCGAGCTGGGCGCGACCGTTATCGCCATCGGCTGTGAGCCAAACGGCGTCAACATTAACGAAGAAGTGGGCGCGACCGACGTGCGCGCGTTGCAGGCGCGCGTGTTGGCGGAGAAGGCGGACCTCGGCATCGCGCTTGACGGCGACGGCGACCGGGTCATCATGGTTGACCATGAAGGCAATAAAGTCGATGGCGATCAGATCATGTATATCATCGCGCGCGAAGGGCTGCGCCAGGGGCAACTGCGCGGCGGCGCGGTGGGGACGCTGATGAGCAATATGGGGCTGGAGCTGGCGCTCAAGCAGCTTGGCATTCCGTTTGCCCGGGCGAAAGTGGGCGACCGCTACGTGCTGGAAAAATTGCAGGAAAAAGGCTGGCGCATCGGCGCGGAAAACTCTGGTCACGTTATTCTGCTGGATAAAACGACCACTGGCGACGGTATTGTAGCGGGGCTACAAGTTCTGGCGGCGATGGTGCGTAATCATATGAGTCTGCACGATCTGTGCAGCGGTATGAAAATGTTCCCGCAGATTCTGGTTAACGTGCGTTACACCGCCGGTAGCGGCGATCCGCTGGAAAATGAAGCGGTGAAAGCGGTAACGGCGGACGTAGAAGCCACGCTCGGCAATCGTGGGCGGGTACTGCTACGTAAATCCGGTACCGAACCGTTGATTCGCGTGATGGTGGAAGGCGAGGATGAAGCGCAGGTTACGGCATTCGCCCATCGTATCGCGGATGCGGTAAAAGCCGTTTAAGCGTTTAAGTGACTAAAAAGGCGGCGGTTGCCGCCTTACGGCCCGCAAAAAACAACGCTTTTGCTGTTTTTTTCCGCAGTTGATACAATGCGCTTAAATTGCCCTTGCGAAGGTCATTCGCTTTGGTTAGTATTCACACCCGCTTCAGTGGGAAACAGTAAAAATCCCGCTTTATTGGTAGAAGCATTGGTACGCGGCAACTCCGCAAGGAACAGGTTGATTATGTACGAAGCTCTTTTAGTTGTTTTCCTTATTGTGGCAATTGGCCTTGTAGGTCTGATCATGCTGCAGCAAGGTAAAGGCGCTGATATGGGAGCCTCCTTCGGAGCAGGCGCTTCCGCTACGCTATTTGGTTCAAGTGGTTCTGGTAACTTCATGACCCGAATGACGGCGGTATTGGCGACGCTGTTCTTCATCATCAGTCTGGTGTTGGGTAATATCAATAGCAACAAAACCAATAAAGGAAGCGAGTGGGAAAATCTGAGCGCGCCGGCGAAGACCGAGCAGACTCAACCTGCTGCACCGGCCCAGCCGACCAGCGATATCCCGCGCTAATAGCAGTATCCGTGCCGAGGTGGTGGAATTGGTAGACACGCTACCTTGAGGTGGTAGTGCCCAATAGGGCTTACGGGTTCAAGTCCCGTCCTCGGTACCAATATTCCAGAAAAGAGACGCTGAAAAGCGTCTTTTTTTTCGTCTGTTATTTGTGGTTGTCTGTAGGTCGGATAAGGCGTTTACGCCGCCATCCGACATTATTACAACCCATGATGGCGCTACGTTTATCAGGCCTACAGACACCATATATTCCGCGCATAAAAAAGGCCGCTTTCGCGGCCTTAAAATGATAAATGTTTACTTCGCTTTGTTTTCCAGATTCTCAACCTGCGGCAGACCGGTCGCGGAAGAGGCGGTTAACAGACCCGCTTTCGCGTAGCCGAACAGTTTCTCGCGGGTATCGGTAATGTCCAGATTACGCATGGTCAACTGGCCAATACGATCGTCCGGTGAGAATACGGACTCGCCTTTCTCCATGGTCAGACGCTCAGCCTTATAGGTCAGGTTGTCTGACACGGTGTTCAGGATGGAGTAGTCGTTGCCGCGACGCAGCTCCAACGTCACTTCACCGGTAATCTGGCTGGCGACCCAACGTTGCAGGCCATCACGCAGCATCAGCGCCTGCGAGTCGAACCAGCGGCCCTGATACAGCAGTTTGCCCAGCTGACGACCATGAGAGTGATATTGCTCAATGGTGTCTTCGTTGTGAATACCGGTCAACAGACGCTCGTAAGCGATGTGCAGCAGTGCCATTCCGGGGGCTTCATAAATACCGCGGCTTTTTGCTTCAATGATGCGGTTTTCGATCTGGTCGCTCATGCCCAGACCGTGACGGCCGCCGATGCGGTTCGCTTCCAGCATCATCTCAACATCATCGCTGAAGGTTTTGCCGTTCAGGGCTACAGGGTGGCCCTGCTCGAAGCGGACGGTCACTTCTTCTGCCGGGATCTTCACGCTCTCGTCCCAGAACTTCACGCCCATAATCGGGGTGACGATCTTGACGCTGGAGTTCAGGAACTCGAGGTCTTTCGCTTCGTGCGTCGCGCCCAACATGTTGGAGTCGGTGGAGTAGGCTTTTTCGACGGACATTTTGTAGTCGAAGCCGCAGGCGATCATAAATTCAGACATCTCATGACGGCCGCCCAGCTCGTCGATAAAGTCGGTATCGAGCCACGGCTTGTAAATCTGCAGCTCGGCGTTGGTCAGCAGGCCATAACGATAGAAACGTTCAATATCGTTGCCTTTATAGGTACTGCCGTCGCCCCAGATATTCACGCCGTCTTCTTTCATCGCGGCGACCAGCATCGTGCCGGTTACGGCACGGCCCAGCGGCGTGGTATTGAAATAGGTCAGTCCGCCAGTCGTATTATGGAAAGCGCCGCACTGAATCGCTGCGATCCCTTCTGCAACCAACTGCTTGCGGCAATCAATCAGGCGAGCATTCTCTGCGCCATACTCCATTGCGCGACGAGGAATGGCGTCATAGTCATCCTCATCCGGTTGTCCCAGATTCGCAGTATAAGCATATGGGACAGCTCCTTTTTGTCGCATCCACAGCAGCGCGGCGCTGGTGTCCAGACCGCCGGAAAAAGCGATACCAATACGTTGACCTGCTGGAAGATGCTTAAGAATCGTCGTCATAGAATAGAACCCTGCTTGATTGACTGATAATGAGATCGGTTTCTGCTTTAGTGCATTTTTATGCAAAATAAATGAGTTTTCATTTAATCATCTTTTAGCAGAGACAGGAAGCGTTTAGTGAAGGTTTACTGAAATAACGTTGTGAAATGCATGTATAAGCCGGAGAGGTGGGATGAGTATAACGAAGAGTGGTATTCATTCATCTGCATATTGGGAATAGGGTTGACATAACTCATGCCTGGTCACTATACTGTGCGCAGATTTTACGTCCCGTCCTCGGTACCAAATCCCAGCAGTATTTGCAAATTTTGCCCAAAACGAGTAGAATTTGCCACGTTTCAGGCGCGGGGTGGAGCAGCCTGGTAGCTCGTCGGGCTCATAACCCGAAGGTCGTCGGTTCAAATCCGGCCCCCGCAACCACTTTCCCTTAGAGTTCTTTTTCAAATATACTGTGAAGATTATGTCCTTCGTAGCTGGATTTGAAAAAAATTCTTTCGGAAGGTACACCAGACCGCCGTTGCGGTTATAGGGTTCAGTTATCTAAAGCCCCGATTTATCGGGGTTTTTTGTTATCTGACTACAGAATAACTGGGCTTTAGGCCCTTTTTTTATGTCTTGGGGGTGGGCTTGTCCACATTAGAGCAAAAATTAACAGAGATGATTACAGCGCCAGTTGAAGCCTTAGGCTACGAGCTGGTCGGCATCGAATTTATTCGCGGTCGCACATCCACACTGCGCATCTATATTGATAGTGAAGATGGCATCAATGTTGATGATTGTGCTGATGTGAGCCACCAGGTAAGCGCGGTGCTGGACGTTGAAGATCCTATCTCCGTGGCTTACAACCTTGAAGTCTCGTCACCGGGTCTCGACCGTCCTATGTTCACTGCCGATCATTATGCGCGTTTCCAGGGTGAAGAAGTCGCGCTGGTTCTTCGCATGGCGGTACAGAACCGTCGCAAGTGGCAGGGCATTATCAAAGCGGTGGACGGTGAAATGATTACCGTCACAGTCGAAGGCAAAGATGAAGTGTTCGCGCTGAGTAATATCCAGAAGGCGAACCTGGTTCCCCACTTTTAACAGTCTGGATGAGGTGAAAAGCCCGCGATGAACAAAGAAATTTTGGCTGTTGTTGAAGCCGTCTCCAACGAAAAAGCGCTGCCACGCGAAAAAATTTTTGAAGCGCTGGAAAGTGCGCTGGCGACAGCAACAAAGAAAAAATATGAGCAGGAGATCGATGTTCGTGTAGAAATCGATCGTAAAAGCGGTGATTTTGATACTTTCCGTCGTTGGTTGATCGTTGAAGAAGTGACCATGCCGACGAAGGAAATTACGCTGGAAGCGGCGCGTTTTGAAGACGAAAGCCTGAATGTCGGCGACTATGTTGAAGATCAGATTGAATCTGTCACCTTTGACCGTATCACCACGCAGACTGCGAAACAGGTTATCGTACAGAAGGTCCGTGAAGCTGAACGCGCGATGGTTGTCGATCAGTTCCGCGACCAGGAAGGCGAAATCGTCACTGGCGTGGTGAAGAAAGTGAACCGCGACAATATCTCTCTGGAAATTAAATCCGAAGGGATGGCCGGTAACGCTGAAGCGGTGATTCTGCGTGAAGATATGCTGCCGCGCGAAAACTTCCGCCCTGGCGACCGTATTCGCGGCGTGCTGTACGCTGTTCGCCCGGAAGCGCGTGGCGCGCAGCTGTTCGTCACCCGTTCCAAGCCGGAAATGCTGATCGAACTGTTCCGCATCGAAGTGCCGGAAATCGGCGAAGAAGTGATTGAAATTAAAGCGGCGGCTCGCGATCCGGGTTCTCGTGCGAAAATCGCAGTGAAAACCAACGATAAACGTATCGATCCGGTCGGCGCTTGCGTGGGGATGCGCGGCGCGCGCGTTCAGGCGGTCTCTACCGAACTGGGCGGTGAGCGTATCGATATCGTGCTGTGGGATGATAACCCGGCGCAGTTCGTCATTAATGCGATGGCGCCGGCAGACGTCGCGTCTATCGTGGTGGACGAAGATAAACATACCATGGATATCGCCGTTGAAGCCGGTAATCTGGCGCAGGCGATCGGACGTAATGGTCAGAACGTCCGCCTGGCTTCGCAATTGAGCGGCTGGGAACTCAACGTAATGACCGTTGATGACTTGCAGGCTAAACATCAGGCTGAAGCACATGCCGCTATCGAGATCTTTACTAAATATCTTGATATTGATGAAGAGTTCGCGACCGTTCTGGTAGAAGAAGGTTTCTCCACGCTCGAAGAACTGGCCTATGTGCCAATGAAAGAACTGCTGGAAATTGACGGCCTTGATGAGCCGACCGTTGAAGCACTGCGCGAGCGTGCTAAAAACGCACTGGCCACTCTGGCGCAGGACCAGGAAGCAAGCCTCGGTGATAACAAACCGGCTGACGATCTGCTGAATCTGGAAGGATTAGATCGTGATATGGCTTTCAAACTGGCGGCTCGTGGTGTTTGTACGCTGGAAGATCTCGCCGACCAGGGCATTGATGATCTGGCTGATATCGAAGGGTTGACCGACGAAAAAGCCGGTGAGCTGATTATGGCTGCCCGTAATATTTGCTGGTTCGGCGACGAAGCGTAATAAACTGTAGCAGGAAGGAACAGCATGACAGATGTAACCCTAAAAGCGCTGGCCGCAGAGAGACAGGTTTCCGTGGATCGCCTGGTACAGCAGTTTGCTGATGCAGGTATCCGGAAATCTGCTGACGACTATGTGTCCGCACAAGAAAAACAGACTTTACTGGCGCACCTGAACCGCGAAGCGGTTTCTGGTCCCGATAAACTGACGCTGCAGCGTAAGACGCGCAGCACCCTGAACATTCCAGGTACCGGTGGAAAAAGTAAATCGGTACAAATCGAAGTCCGCAAGAAGCGCACCTTTGTGAAACGCGATCCGCAAGAGGCTGAACGCCTGGCCGCGGAAGAGCAGGCGCAGCGTGAAGCGGAAGAGCAAGCCCGTCGTGAGGCAGAAGAACAGGCCAAACGCGAGGCGCAACAAAAAGCTGAACGCGAGGCCGCAGAACAAGCTAAGCGTGAAGCCGCTGAAAAAGCGAAACGTGAAGCTGCGGAAAAAGACAAAGTGAGCAATCAACAGACTGACGATATGACCAAAACCGCCCAGGCCGAAAAAGCCCGCCGTGAGAATGAAGCTGCAGAGCTGAAGCGTAAAGCGGAAGAAGAAGCACGTCGCAAACTCGAAGAAGAAGCGCGTCGTGTAGCAGAAGAAGCTCGCCGCATGGCGGAAGAAAACAAATGGACCGCAACGCCTGAGCCAGTAGAAGACACCAGTGACTATCATGTCACCACTTCTCAGCACGCGCGCCAGGCCGAAGACGAAAATGATCGTGAAGTTGAAGGCGGTCGTGGTCGTGGCCGTAATGCAAAAGCGGCGCGTCCGGCGAAAAAAGGCAAACATGCCGAATCCAAAGCCGATCGCGAAGAAGCGCGTGCTGCGGTTCGCGGCGGTAAAGGCGGCAAGCGTAAAGGGTCTTCTTTACAGCAAGGCTTCCAGAAGCCCGCTCAGGCCGTTAACCGCGACGTGGTGATCGGTGAAACCATCACCGTTGGCGAACTGGCGAACAAGATGGCGGTGAAAGGTTCTCAGGTCATCAAAGCGATGATGAAGCTGGGCGCCATGGCCACCATCAACCAGGTCATCGACCAGGAAACCGCACAGCTGGTTGCCGAAGAGATGGGCCACAAAGTTATCCTGCGTCGTGAAAACGAACTGGAAGAAGCGGTAATGAGCGACCGTGATACCGGCGCTGCGGCTGAACCGCGCGCACCGGTTGTGACCATCATGGGTCACGTTGACCACGGTAAAACCTCTCTGCTGGACTACATTCGTTCCACGAAAGTAGCCTCTGGCGAAGCGGGCGGCATTACCCAGCACATCGGTGCTTACCACGTTGAAACTGACAACGGGATGATCACCTTCCTGGATACCCCGGGTCACGCCGCGTTTACTTCTATGCGTGCTCGCGGCGCCCAGGCAACGGATATCGTGGTTCTGGTGGTAGCGGCAGACGACGGCGTGATGCCGCAGACTATCGAAGCTATCCAGCACGCGAAAGCGGCAGGTGTGCCGGTCGTGGTTGCGGTGAACAAAATCGATAAGCCGGAAGCCGATCCGGATCGCGTTAAGAACGAACTGTCCCAGTACGGCATTCTGCCGGAAGAGTGGGGCGGTGAAAGCCAGTTCGTTCACGTGTCTGCGAAAGCGGGTACCGGTATTGACGAACTGCTTGATGCTATCCTGCTGCAGGCCGAAGTTCTGGAACTGAAAGCGGTACGCAAAGGTATGGCGAGCGGCGCGGTGATCGAATCCTTCCTGGATAAAGGTCGTGGTCCGGTGGCTACCGTTCTGGTACGCGAAGGTACGCTGCATAAGGGCGATATCGTGCTGTGTGGCTTCGAATACGGCCGCGTGCGTGCGATGCGTAACGAACTGGGTCAGGAAGTGCTGGAAGCGGGTCCGTCCATTCCGGTGGAAATCCTCGGCCTGTCCGGCGTTCCGGCTGCCGGTGACGAAGTGACCGTGGTTCGTGACGAGAAGAAAGCGCGTGAAGTTGCTCTGTATCGTCAGGGTAAATTCCGTGAAGTTAAACTGGCTCGTCAGCAGAAATCTAAACTCGAGAACATGTTCGCCAATATGACCGAAGGCGAAGTTCACGAAGTGAACATCGTGCTGAAGGCCGACGTACAGGGTTCTGTGGAAGCGATCTCCGACTCCTTGCTGAAACTGTCTACCGACGAAGTGAAAGTGAAGATCATCGGTTCTGGCGTAGGTGGTATCACCGAAACCGACGCGACCCTGGCTGCGGCGTCCAACGCCATTCTGGTGGGCTTCAACGTTCGTGCCGATGCCTCTGCGCGTAAAGTGATCGAATCTGAAAGCCTGGATCTGCGTTACTACTCCGTCATCTATAACCTGATCGACGAAGTGAAAGCGGCGATGAGCGGTATGCTGTCTCCGGAACTGAAACAGCAGATTATCGGTCTGGCTGAAGTGCGCGATGTGTTCAAATCGCCGAAATTCGGCGCGATCGCGGGCTGTATGGTTACCGAAGGTACGATTAAACGCCATAACCCAATCCGCGTTCTGCGTGACAACGTGGTTATCTATGAAGGCGAGCTGGAATCCCTGCGCCGCTTCAAAGATGACGTTAACGAAGTCCGTAACGGCATGGAATGTGGTATCGGCGTGAAGAACTACAACGACGTTCGCGTTGGCGATATGATTGAAGTGTTCGAAATCATCGAGATCCAACGTACCATCGCTTAATCTTCGTCGTCTTTTGGGCCGCAACGGCGTTGGCTGCGCTCGCTCACCCCGGTCACATAGTTATCTATGCTCCCGGGGATTTACGAGCTTGCCGCCTTGTTGCAATCCAAAATCCTTAGAAGATGATTAGGCGTAGGCCGGGTAAGCGAAGCGCCACCCGGCAAGAAATTTAAAAAGGGGCTTATGGCCCCTTTTTTGTCTTTATTCTGGAGAATTTATTATGGCGAAAGAATTTGGTCGCCCTCAGCGCGTAGCGCAAGAGATGCAAAAAGAGATCGCAATCATCCTGCAGCGCGAAATTAAAGACCCGCGCCTGGGCATGATGACTACCGTCTCCGGTGTCGAAATGTCCCGTGACCTGGCCTATGCCAAAGTGTTTGTCACCTTTTTGAACGACAAAGATGAAGACGCAGTAAAAGCGGGCATCAAAGCGTTGCAGGAAGCGTCTGGTTTCATCCGCAGCTTGCTGGGTAAAGCGATGCGTCTGCGCATCGTACCGGAACTGACCTTCTTCTACGACAACTCGCTGGTGGAAGGGATGCGTATGTCCAACCTGGTGACTAACGTGGTGAAACATGACGAAGAACGTCGTGTGAACCCGGACGACAGCAAGGAGGACTGATGAGTCGTCCTCGTCGTCGTGGCCGCGACATTCACGGCGTTCTGCTGCTGGATAAGCCGCAGGGTATGTCCAGCAATGACGTGCTGCAGAAAGTTAAGCGCATCTACAATGCCAACCGCGCCGGGCATACCGGCGCGCTGGACCCGCTGGCGACCGGCATGTTGCCGATTTGCCTCGGCGAAGCGACAAAATTTTCGCAGTACCTGCTGGATTCTGACAAACGCTATCGTGTTATTGCCCGTCTGGGGCAGCGCACGGATACCTCTGACGCCGATGGTCAAATCGTGCAGGAGCGTCCGGTGACTTTCAGCGCTGAGCAGCTTGCGAGCGCGCTGGAGACCTTTCGTGGGGATATCGAACAGATTCCCTCGATGTATTCGGCGCTGAAGTATCAGGGCAAGAAGCTGTACGAATATGCCCGCCAGGGTATCGAAGTGCCGCGCGAAGCCCGCCCGATTACCGTCTATGAGCTGCTGTTTATTCGCCATGAAGGTAACGAGCTGGAGCTGGAAGTTCACTGCTCCAAAGGCACCTATATTCGTACCATTGTTGATGATTTAGGTGAGAAACTGGGCTGTGGCGCGCACGTAACGTACCTGCGTCGTCTGACGGTCAGCAAGTATCCGATTGAGCGAATGGTGACGCTGGAGCATTTGCAGACGCTGGTAGCACAGGCGGAACAGCAGGGCGTTCCGGCGGCGCAGTTGCTCGATCCATTATTGATGCCAATGGACAGTCCAGCTTCGGACTATCCTGTTGTTAATCTGCCGTTAACATCTTCGGTATACTTCAAAAATGGCAACCCGGTTCGTACCGCGGGCGCGCCGTTGAAGGGACTGGTTCGTGTGACGGAAGGTGAAGACGATAAATTTATCGGTATGGGCGAAATTGACGACGAAGGCCGTGTCGCGCCTCGTCGGCTGGTAGTAGAGTACCCAGCGTAATGTCGCTTCGTCTTGCGATAAGAGAGCGCTGCGAGTAGAATACCGCCGCTTAACGTCGCGTAAATTATTTAACAGTTTACGCGGCGTACACTGGGATCGCTGAATTAGAGATCGGCGTCCTCTCATTCTTAAATACTTTGGAGTTTTGAAATGTCTCTAAGTACTGAAGCTACAGCTAAAATCGTTTCTGAGTTCGGTCGTGACGCAAACGACACCGGTTCTACCGATGTTCAGGTTGCTCTGTTGACTGCACAGATTAACCACCTGCAGGGTCACTTTGCAGAGCATAAAAAAGATCACCACAGCCGTCGTGGTCTGCTGCGTATGGTTTCTCAGCGTCGTAAACTGCTCGACTACCTGAAACGTAAAGATGTTGCACGCTACACCGCGCTGATTGAGCGTCTGGGTCTGCGTCGCTAATTCTTTCGAGTTTCAGAAAGAGGGGGCCTTCATGGCCCCTTTTTTCCAGCAGATGGCAGCAATTCGCTGGAAACTAATGTATTGTTGCTATGAATGATCTTCCGTTGCAGAGGTTCGCGCGGCTAATGAGAGGCTTTACCCATATCAGGGTTAGGGTTGTCATTAGTCGCGAGGATGCGCAGAAGATCGGGTATTAACGACGGCGCGTATTATGCCGTCAAAAATTGGAAAGGATATTATTTTGCTTAATCCGATCGTTCGTAAATTCCAGTACGGTCAGCATACCGTTACGCTGGAAACTGGCATGATGGCGCGTCAGGCCACTGCCGCTGTTATGGTAAGCATGGATGACACCGCCGTATTCGTTACCGTTGTCGGCCAGAAAAAAGCCAAGCCAGGCCAGGACTTCTTCCCACTGACCGTTAACTATCAGGAGCGTACCTACGCTGCTGGTCGTATCCCGGGCAGCTTCTTCCGTCGTGAAGGCCGTCCAAGCGAAGGCGAAACCCTGATTGCGCGTCTGATTGACCGCCCGGTTCGTCCGCTGTTCCCGGAAGGCTTCGTTAACGAAGTGCAGGTTATTGCGACCGTCGTTTCCGTTAACCCGCAGGTTAACCCAGACATCGTTGCCATGATCGGCGCATCCGCTGCGCTGTCGCTGTCCGGCATTCCGTTCAACGGCCCAATCGGCGCGGCGCGCGTAGGTTACATCAATGACCAGTACGTGCTGAACCCAACCCAGGACGAGCTGAAAGAAAGCAAGCTGGACCTGGTGGTTGCCGGTACCGAAGCGGCTGTGCTGATGGTGGAATCCGAAGCTGAACTGCTGAGCGAAGACACTATGCTGGGCGCGGTGGTATTCGGTCACGAGCAGCAGCAGGTTGTTATCCAGGCGATCAACGATCTGGTGAAAGAAGCCGGTAAACCGCGTTGGGACTGGCAGCCGGAAGCCGTCAACGACGCGTTGAACGCGCGTGTTGCTGCGCTGGCTGAATCTCGTCTGAGCGACGCGTACCGCATCACCGATAAACAAGAGCGCTATGCTCAGGTTGACGTAATCAAATCCGAAACCATCGAGCAGCTTATTGCAGAAGATGAAACTCTGGATGCTAACGAGCTGGGCGAAATCCTGCACGCTATCGAGAAAAACGTGGTGCGTAGCCGCGTACTGGCAGGCGAGCCGCGTATTGATGGCCGTGAAAAAGACATGATCCGTGGTCTGGACGTGCGCACTGGCGTACTGCCGCGTACTCACGGTTCCGCTCTGTTTACCCGTGGTGAAACGCAGGCGCTGGTTACCGCAACTCTGGGTACTGCCCGTGACGCGCAGGTGCTTGATGAACTGATGGGCGAGCGTACTGACAGCTTCCTGTTCCACTACAACTTCCCTCCGTACTCCGTAGGCGAAACCGGCATGGTCGGTTCTCCGAAGCGTCGTGAAATTGGTCACGGTCGTCTGGCGAAGCGCGGCGTGCTGGCAGTGATGCCGGACATGGATAAATTCCCGTACACCGTTCGCGTGGTGTCTGAAATCACCGAATCCAACGGTTCTTCTTCTATGGCTTCCGTGTGCGGCGCTTCTCTGGCGCTGATGGACGCTGGCGTGCCAATTAAAGCCGCCGTAGCAGGTATCGCTATGGGTCTGGTGAAAGAAGGCGACAACTACGTTGTACTGTCTGACATTCTGGGCGACGAAGATCACCTGGGCGATATGGACTTCAAAGTGGCGGGTTCCCGCGACGGTATCTCTGCGCTGCAGATGGATATCAAAATTGAAGGTATCACCAAAGAGATCATGCAGGTTGCGTTGAACCAGGCTAAAGGTGCGCGTCTGCACATCCTGGGCGTGATGGAACAGGCGATCAACGCGCCGCGCGGCGATATCTCTGAATTTGCGCCGCGTATCCATACCATCAAGATCAGCACGGACAAGATCAAAGACGTGATCGGTAAAGGCGGTTCTGTGATCCGCGCGCTGACTGAAGAGACCGGCACCACCATCGAAATTGAAGATGACGGTACTGTGAAGATCGCGGCGACCGACGGTGAAAAAGCGAAATACGCTATCCGTCGTATCGAAGAGATCACCGCAGAGATCGAAGTCGGCCGTATCTACAATGGTAAAGTGACCCGTATCGTTGACTTTGGCGCGTTTGTTGCCATCGGCGGCGGTAAAGAAGGTCTGGTTCACATCTCTCAAATCGCGGATAAGCGTGTAGAGAAAGTGACCGATTATCTGCAGATGGGTCAGGAAGTCCCGGTTAAGGTTCTGGAAGTTGACCGCCAGGGCCGTGTACGTCTGAGCATTAAAGAAGCAACCGAGCAGTCTCAACCTGCGGCTGCGCCGGAAGCTCCGGCGAGCGAACAGGCCGAGTAAGGTAGCCTTTTGCCCTCCGCAGTGCGGAGGGCTTTAGACCTGGCTGGACGCCTTGTTGAGCCACCGGGGAACAGGACGTTCATTCAATCGTTGTCTTCGGGAGTGGGAAATGAAGCCTTTTTTGCGCTGGTGTTTCGTTGCGACAGCACTTACGCTTGCAGGATGCAGTAATTCCGCCTGGCGTAAAAGTGAAGTCCTCGCAGTACCATTGCAACCGACTTTACAGCAGGAAGTGATTCTGGCGCGTATGGAACAGATTCTTGCCAGTCGGGCTTTAACCGATGACGAACGCGCACAGCTTTTATATGAGCGCGGAGTGTTGTATGATAGTCTTGGTTTGAGGGCATTAGCGCGAAATGATTTTTCACAAGCACTGGCAATCAGACCGGATATGCCTGAAGTATTCAATTACTTAGGCATTTATTTAACGCAGGCAGGCAATTTTGATGCTGCCTATGAAGCGTTTGATTCTGTACTAGAGCTTGATCCAACTTACAACTACGCGCACTTAAACCGCGGTATCGCATTGTATTACGGCGGCCGTGATAAGTTAGCGCAAGATGATCTGCTGGCGTTTTATCAAGACGATCCCAATGATCCTTACCGCAGCCTGTGGCTGTATCTTGTTGAGCAGAAGCTTAATGAGAAGCAGGCGAAAGAAGCGTTAAAAGCACGCTTCGAAAAATCGGATAAAGAGCAATGGGGATGGAACATTGTCGAGTTCTACCTGGGCGACATTAGCGAAGCAACGCTGATGGAAAGGCTCAAGGCGGACGCAACGGATAACACCTCGCTCGCTGAGCATCTCAGTGAAACCAACTTCTATTTAGGTAAGTATTACCTAAGTCTGGGGGATTTGGACAGCGCCACGGCTCTGTTCAAACTGGCGGTGGCCAACAACGTTCATAACTTTGTTGAGCACCGATACGCATTGTTGGAATTATCGCTCCTGGGCCAGGACCAAGATGACCTGGCAGAATCGGACCAGCAATAGCTGACGAACATATCAGCCCGTAATCTTTTTGATTGCCATCACCTTCGCGGGTGAGGGCGTTGTTGTTCGTTAATACACCTACTTTGAGCCGGTTCACACTTTTCAATGAAAATTGCAGATCAATTTCATGATGAGTTATGTAGACTGGCCGCCATTAATTTTGAGGCACACGTACTACATGGCTGAATTCGAAACCACTTTTGCAGATCTGGGGCTGAAGGCTCCTATCCTTGAAGCCCTTACCGATCTGGGTTACGAAAAACCATCTCCAATCCAGGCAGAGTGCATTCCGCATCTGCTGGGCGGTCGCGACGTGCTGGGCATGGCCCAGACGGGGAGCGGCAAAACCGCAGCGTTCTCTTTACCGCTGCTCAACAATCTTGATCCTGAGCTGAAGGCTCCTCAGATTCTGGTGCTGGCGCCAACCCGCGAACTGGCGGTACAGGTTGCCGAAGCCATGACGGATTTCTCTAAACACATGCGCGGCGTAAACGTGGTTGCCCTGTACGGCGGTCAGCGTTATGACGTGCAGTTACGCGCCCTGCGTCAGGGGCCGCAGATCGTTGTCGGTACGCCGGGACGTCTGCTTGATCACTTAAAACGCGGCACCCTCGACCTCTCTAAACTGAGTGGTTTGGTACTGGATGAAGCCGACGAAATGCTGCGTATGGGCTTCATCGAAGACGTTGAAACTATTATGGCGCAGATCCCGGAAGGTCATCAGACCGCTCTGTTCTCCGCCACCATGCCAGAAGCGATTCGTCGCATTACCCGCCGCTTTATGAAAGAGCCGCAGGAAGTGCGCATTCAGTCCAGCGTGACTACCCGTCCTGACATCAGCCAGAGCTACTGGACTGTCTGGGGTATGCGTAAAAACGAAGCGCTGGTGCGTTTCCTGGAAGCGGAAGACTTTGATGCGGCGATTATCTTCGTGCGTACCAAAAACGCGACCCTGGAAGTAGCAGAAGCTCTGGAACGTAGCGGCTACAACAGCGCCGCGTTGAATGGCGATATGAACCAGGCGCTGCGTGAGCAGACTCTGGAACGCCTGAAAGATGGTCGTCTGGACATCCTGATCGCTACCGACGTTGCGGCACGTGGTCTGGACGTTGAACGTATCAGCCTGGTGGTGAACTACGATATTCCGATGGACTCCGAGTCCTACGTTCACCGTATCGGTCGTACCGGCCGTGCGGGTCGCGCCGGTCGCGCGCTGCTGTTCGTTGAGAACCGCGAGCGTCGTCTGCTGCGCAACATCGAACGCACCATGAAGCTGACCATTCCGGAAGTGGAACTGCCGAACGCAGAGCTGCTGGGTAAACGCCGTCTGGAAAAATTCGCCGCGAAAGTTCAGCAGCAACTGGAAAGCAGCGATCTGGATCAGTACCGTGCGCTGCTGGCGAAAATCCAGCCGTCTGCCGAAGGTGAAGAGCTGGATCTCGAAACGCTGGCCGCCGCACTGCTGAAAATGGCGCAGGGCGAGCGTCCGCTGATTCTGCCGCCGGATGCGCCGATGCGTCCTAAGCGTGAATTCCGTGACCGTGACGACCGTGGTCCGCGCGATCGTAATGACCGTGGCCCGCGTGGCGACCGTGAAGATCGTCCGCGTCGTGAACGTCGTGACGTTGGCGATATGCAGTTATACCGCATTGAAGTGGGCCGTGATGACGGCGTTGAAGTTCGTCATATCGTGGGCGCTATCGCTAACGAAGGCGACATCAGCAGCCGTTACATTGGTAACATTAAGCTGTTCGCGTCTCACTCCACCATCGAGCTGCCGAAAGGTATGCCGGGCGAAGTGCTCCAGCACTTCACGCGTACCCGCATTCTGAACAAGCCGATGAATATGCAGCTGTTGGGTGATGCTGTTCCGCACGCGGGCGGCGAACGTCGCGGCGGTGGTCGTAGCTTCAGTGGCGAACGTCGTGAAGGCGGTCGTAATTTCAGCGGCGAACGTCGTGAAGGTGGTCGTGGCGATGGTCGTCGCTTCAGCGGCGAGCGTCGTGAAAGCCGTGGTCCGCGTCGTGATGACTCTACCGGTCGCCGTCGTTTCGGCGGTGATGCGTAACTCTCGCTGACCTGCGCATTCACAGCGTAAAGTAAAATATACAGCCCCGATCGTCACAATCGGGGCTTTTTTTATTTCTTTTGTACTCGTGTACTGGTACAGTGCAGCGTATTGAGAGATAGTCACATTATAAATGACTGGAGAGAGAGCTGAATGGCAACACTTACCACCACCCAAACGTCACCTTCGCTGCTTGGCGGCGTGGTGATTATCGGCGGCACCATCATTGGCGCGGGGATGTTCTCTCTGCCGGTGGTCATGTCCGGGGCGTGGTTCTTCTGGTCGATGGCGGCGCTGGTCTTTACCTGGTTTTGTATGCTGCACTCCGGGCTGATGATCCTCGAAGCCAACCTTAACTACCGCATTGGTTCGAGTTTCGACACCATCACCAAAGATCTGTTGGGGAAAGGCTGGAACATTGTCAACGGCATTTCTATTGCCTTTGTGCTCTACATCCTGACTTATGCCTATATCTCGGCGAGCGGCTCAATTCTGCATCATACCTTTGCTGAGATGTCGCTGAACGTTCCGGCGCGAGCGGCAGGTTTTGCCTTTGCGCTGCTGGTGGCGTTTGTCGTGTGGCTGAGTACGAAGGCGGTCAGCCGGATGACGGCGATTGTACTGGGCGCGAAAGTGATTACTTTCTTCCTGACCTTCGGCAGCCTGTTGGGGCACGTTCAGCCTGCCACGTTGTTTAACGTGACTGAAAGCCACGCGTCATATACGCCGTACCTGCTGATGACGCTGCCATTTTGTCTGGCCTCTTTTGGTTATCACGGTAACGTACCGAGCCTGATGAAATATTACGGCAAAGATCCGCGCACCATCGTCAAATGCCTGATTTATGGGACGTTACTGGCGCTGGCGCTCTATTCCGTCTGGCTGCTGGGGACGATGGGCAACATCCCGCGTCCGGAATTTATCGGCATTGCGCAGAAAGGCGGCAATATTGATGTGCTGGTACAGGCGTTGAGCGGCGTGCTGAACAGCCGCAGCCTGGATCTGCTGCTGGTGGTGTTCTCTAACTTTGCTGTCGCCAGTTCCTTCCTTGGCGTGACGCTGGGGCTGTTTGACTATCTGGCGGATCTGTTTGGTTTTGACGACTCGGCAATGGGGCGTTTTAAAACGGCGCTGCTGACGTTTGTGCCGCCGATTGTCGGTGGCCTGCTGTGGCCGAACGGTTTTCTGTACGCCATTGGCTATGCAGGTTTAGCTGCAACTATCTGGGCGGCCATTGTGCCTGCGCTGTTGGCGCGCAAATCTCGCGAACGTTTCGGCAGCCCAAAATTTCGCGTCTGGGGCGGCACGCCGATGATTGTACTGATTCTGCTATTTGGCGTTGGGAACGCACTGGTGCATATTTTATCGAGCTTTAATTTGCTGCCGGTGTACCAGTAACGTTATTGTGCCGGATGAGCTGTTTTCATCCGGCAATATTTCACAAGTCCGCGAAATGGTATCAAATAAATCCCTGTTTATTATAAAGTTCTTCGGCGAGTGCTTCCCCGTGTTCATCGAAAAAAGCATCGGCGATAGTTAAATTTTCTGCCTTAGGATTTGCCGTTATTCTGCTACCATTGGCGTCAAATTCGAGTGCGATGGCGATCTCCGAACCCCACCAGTAATAATAAATTAGCGCAAAATTATTTTCCCCTGGCGTAATAAATTTCTCGATTCCCCGCACACAGGCCATGAGTGGCATGAACATTTCATAGCTCTCTGAGAGAAATATGTGATCCATCGTGACTATCTGTGTTTCTTTATTAAAGTTGATATGTTCAGCATAAATATTCTTTTCACTTTCACCAGAATTACATGCGGCAAGATTGTTAAGCATTTTTGCAGGCTCGCCGTACAACCTTTACTCCTCAGTAAACCATGGCAACCAGTCGTCATAGTCTTTAATATTTGTTGCCGGTGAATGGAAAAATTTCTTGAGGTTGCTCTCGGTAATATGTGCATGAAGAAAAAAGGAAGCAGGTTCACTCATGATGATTTTCTCTGGTAATAAGTCGATTTATTCATATCCCTGTTCGGTTATGATAAAACGATTACTATTTTATAAAAGTACAGAACTGGACCTTTCCTCTATTCCCTGTCATAGGAAAATATATACTTGAACTGGTTCAGAATAAGCGGAATACGAAAATGGGGCGTAAAGGACTACTCGCTATTGTATTATTGAGCCTGTTTATCGCTTTTATTTTAAAATTTTTCTGGCTCACTCCGTACGATGAAGACGTTTACCTGCCAGTGGAAAAACCTGTCGCATCGTCTTTAAAAATCATTCACCCCGGCGACCAGTTATTTATCCGCATTCTGAAAGCGGAAGATAAGCTGGAACTGTGGGCAAGCGCCAATAACAAGCCTTACAAACTCTACAAAACCTGGACTATATGCGCATGGTCTGGTGGCTTAGGGCCAAAACATAAACAGGGAGACGGTAAAAGCCCGGAAGGCTTTTATGCCACCAACAAAGGGTTGCTTAACCCAAACAGCCGCTATCATCTGGCATTTAATATTGGCTACCCGAATGCTTACGATCGGGCAAATGGCTACACCGGTGATTTCATTATGGTTCACGGGAACTGCGTTTCGGCCGGTTGCTATGCCATGACCGATGCCGGTATTGAAGAGATTTATCAACTGGTGGCGCAGGCGCTAAACAGCGGGCAGAAGAGCGTGCCTGTCCATATCTTCCCATTTACGATGAATGACGAAAATATGCGCCAGGCGCAAGCATGGCCGGAATATAATTTCTGGCGTATGTTGAAGCCCGGCTATGATTACTTCGAAAAAAATCGCCGATTGCCAACCATCACCGTTGAAAATCGGCGTTATAAAATCAGCCCAACAACTCTTCCTTAACATCCATCGCTAAATCAAACGAATGCAGGCGTGCCTGGTGGTCGAAAATCTGCCCGTTTACCATAATTTCATCCGCCTGGGTCTCCCGCAGGATGGATTCCAGCCCGTGGCGGACTTTCGCTTTATCACCGACCAGCGACATACTCAGCGCCTGCTGCACGCCATACTGCTCGGATGGCGACCAGAAGGTCTCCATATTCTCAATCGGCGGCGGCAGTTGGCCGGTTTCCCCACGACGTAGCTTCACAAAAGCCTGCTGCATGGAGGTAAACAGGAATTCGGCGTCGCGGTTGCTGTCGGCGGCGATAATATTGATACACACCATCGCGTACGGTTTTTCCAGCCGCGCTGAAGGTTTGAACTGGGTACGGTACAGATGCAGCGCCTGGAACAACATATCCGGCGCGAAATGCGAAGCAAAGGCGAACGGCAGGCCAAGCTGGGCCGCCAGTTGTGCGCTATACAGGCTGGAGCCCAACAGCCAGACCGGGATCTTCTCGCCGTAGCCGGGCACCGGGCGCACATGCGGATTAGGATCGCGAGCGTCGAACCAGTCCACCAGCTCTGCGACATCGCGTGGAAAGTTATCGATATCGCCGCTCATATGGCGACGCAGCGCGCGCATCGTCGGCTGATCGCTACCCGGCGCGCGTCCCAATCCTAAGTCGATACGTCCCGGGTAGAGCGTATTCAGCGTGCCGAACTGCTCGGCAATCACCAGCGGTGAATGGTTAGGCAGCATCACGCCGCCGGAGCCAAGATGTAATGTTGTGGTATTGGCCGCCAGATAACCAATCAATACCGAGGTCGCCGCGCTGGCGATACCGGTCATGTTGTGATGTTCTGCCAGCCAGTAGCGGTGATAACCGCGCTTTTCAGCCAGCCGTGCGAGATCAAGCGAGTGAGTAAAGGCTTCTTTTGCCGAAGATCCTTCAGGGATCGGCGCCAGATCCAGCACCGAGAACGGAATAGTTTTGTCAGTCATAACGGCTCACTTTGTTACCGGTTAATCTTTTAATACTGCATTAAAGATTAGCGAATGTTGTTAACAAAGTGAGCTTTATGAGACTGACGGCAAAAACAATACCCGATGGCGCTGCGCTTATCGGGCCTACGGGAGCGCTATTTGTAGGCCGGATAAGGTATTTATGCCGCCATCCGGCTAGGCCTGTAGCTCCAGCCCGGCCAGCCGCTTCCAGTAGCCGTTACAGTCGCTATGGGCGGCAAGCGGTAATGGTGCGCCGCCGTTTTCGTTAGCGCGAAAGGCATCAAGCATGGCAAATGTCTCCGTCCCCAACGGCGACAGGCGCACGATATCGACCAATCCCTGCATTGACGTCAGTTCGTTGCCAAGGTTATAGACATAGCCGCTCATGGTCTGAATACCGTTAAGCACAAACACCTGCTGATTCTCTTGCGAGAGCACGTCACGACCGTTTGGATACTTGATACAGCAGGTTTCGCACTCATCTTTCGGACGGTCTTCCGAACGGGCGGTAAAGCAGCGAGCGGAGTAGGCCAGCGGCAGATGGCCGTAGCTCAACACTTCCACTTCAAACTGATTGCGGATGCCCAGTTCATCGCACTGATTAAGCAAATTCACCAGCCAGTCGCGGGACAGCTCCACTGGCATACACCAGCGTACCATGCCTTCTTTCAGCAACCGGCGCAGCGTGACCGCGTTGTAGCAATTCAGCGCATGGCCGGCGACAAACGGCAGTTTGCGCTCGGCGCACAGATTCACCACGCCAAGATCGCTGGCTTCCAGCAGAAAATCGCCGTTGTCCACATAGCGTTTCAGCTCGCTTAATTCAGATGACGCCTGTACCAGCGCCAGGGTGGAGAGCACCACCTGCTTACCGCTGGCGGCGAGGGATTTCGCCATTTCCAGCCAGTCGCCGACTTTAGTCGCGCGACGCTTGCTGCACACCGCTTCGCCCAGATAAATGACGTCAGCGCTGCTTTTTGCGGCCTGCTGATAAAAATCTTCCAGCGTCTCTTTCGGCCAGTAATAAAGCACCGGTCCTAAGGAATATTTCATAGCTCCTCTCACTGCCATTTACGGTGATATGCGCCAAGCGTGGTTTGAGTGCCTTCGGACATCGCGCCGAGCGTCTCCATCCAGTCGCGCTGTGGAACGAAGTTTTGCGGGGCGGCTTTGCAGCGATCGATCGCCTGGCGCCACACTTTCGCCACCTGGCTGACGTAGGCCGGGCTGCGCTGGCGGCCTTCGATCTTCACCGAAGCGATGTTCGCCGCCATGAGCTCCGGCAGCAGTTCCAGCGTGTTCAGGCTGGTTGGCTCCTCCAGCGCGTGATAGCGCTCGCCGTCCACTAAATAGCGGCCTTTACACAGCGTTGGGTAGCCTGCGTTTTCGCCATCCTGGTAACGGTCAATCAGGACATCATTCAGGCGCGATTCCAGCCCCTGCGGCGTTTGCTGCCAACGGACAAAGCGGGCGGGAGAGCAGGCGCCGACGGTATTGGGCGACTCCCCCGTCAGGTAGGAAGAAAGATAGCAGCGACCTTCCGCCATAATGCACAGGCTGCCAAACGCGAATACCTCCAGCGGCACCGGCGTGACGCGGGCCAGTTGTTTTACCTGGTGAATCGACAGTACACGCGGCAGTACTACACGGTGGACATCAAAGTTGCGGTGATAAAAGCGAATCGCCTCTTCGTTGGTTGCCGAGGCCTGAACGGAAACATGGCGCTCAATATGCGGGTAACGCTCTGCGGCATATTCCAGCATAGCGAGGTCGGCAAGAATCAGCGCGTCAGCGCCAAGCTGCGCCGCCATATCCACGGCGCGCTGCCAGCGGGCATAGCCGTCCGGATGCGCAAAAGTATTAATGGCGATGTGTAATTTGCGGCGATGCTGGTGAACAAAACTCACCGCTTCCTGCAATTTTTTTTCGGTAAAGTTAAGGCCGGCAAAATGACGGGCATTGGTATCGTCTTTTAACCCGATATAAACGGCGTCAGCGCCGTTTTCGATGGCCGCCTTCAGCGCCGGGAGATTTCCGGCAGGGCAGAGCAGCTCCATAATTTATCCTGAGGGTTACGTCTGAGACGCAAAATTGTTAACGAACAGGGATTTTAGTTAACCTTGCTGCGACAATTTTTGATTTAAGGCAGTTAAAGGCGTATTGGTAACACCAATAATGGGGTAGAAAATCAGACCCAATTGTTGATTTACGCCGCCATGTGATTTATTGGATATGGCAAAATAACAGGACTATTGAAACAGGGAGTAAAGCTCGTGTTAGATAAACTGCGTTCACGCTTAGTCCATGCTGGCCCGTCTCTGATGAGTGTACCGGTTAAACTGACGCCCTTTGCGCTAAAGCGCCAGGTTCTGGAACAGGTTCTGAGCTGGCAGTTTCGTCAGGCGCTGGCCGATGGAGAGCTGGAATTCCTCGAAGGTCGTTGGTTAAGCATTCATGTTCGTGACATCAACTTAAAATGGTATACCACGGTTGAAAATGAAAAGCTGATCGTTAGCCAGCAGGCGGATGCTGACGTCAGTTTTAGCGCCGACGCCAGCGATCTGCTAATGATCGCCGCCCGTAAACAGGATCCGGATACGCTCTTTTTCCAGCGTCGACTGGTCATTGAAGGCGATACTGAGTTAGGGTTGTATGTGAAGAATCTGATGGACGCCATCGAACTGGAGCAGATGCCGAAAGCGTTACGCGTTATGCTGCTGCAACTGGCGGATTTTGTTGAGGCGGGAATGAAAAACTCGCCGGAAACCAAACAGACCTCGGTAGGTGAACCATGCTAATTCGAGTAGAAATTCCCATTGATGCGCCTGGTATTGATGCGCTGTTACGCCGTTCATTCGAAAGCGATGCGGAAGCGAAGCTGGTTCACGATTTGCGTGAAGATGGTTTTCTGACGCTCGGACTGGTGGCCACGGATGATGAAGGTCAGGTGGTGGGCTATGTCGCCTTTAGCCCGGTTGATGTGCAGGGCGAAGATTTACAGTGGGTCGGCATGGCGCCGCTGGCGGTCGATGAAAAGTATCGCGGGCAAGGGCTGGCGCGCCAGTTAGTGTATGAAGGGCTGGATTCGCTCAACGAGTTCGGCTACGCGGCGGTCGTGACGCTGGGCGATCCGGCGTTATATAGCCGCTTCGGTTTTGAACTGGCCGCGCATTACGATCTTCACTGCCGTTGGCCCGGTACGGAAAGCGCTTTCCAGGTACACCGTTTGGCTGAGGATGCGCTGGAGGGCGTGACGGGGCTGGTGGAGTATCACGACCACTTCAATCGTTTTTAAGCACCGGCGTTTGCAGGCTGGACAGCAGCGCCTCAAACGCTTCGCGTTCCGTCACAAGGCGCTCCTTCTGGCGCTTTGTGAGCTGTTTGATGCGATACTCTATGCGCAGGGCCAGCGAGCGATCGCCGACCTGCGCCGCAAACGCCAGCGTTAACTCGCCTTTTCCCCGTAATGCTTTTGCGCCTTTTCCCGTTTGATGCTGCCTGTAACGACGCGCCACATCGGTGGTTATTCCGGTGTAAAGCGCATTGTCTGCGGTACGAATCAGATACAGATACCAGGGTGTCATTGTCGCCATCAGCATGATAATTTTCAGGTTCCCAGTATAAGCGAGAATAAAGATGGACACACTTACCGCTATTGGCCGTTGGCTGGCGAAACAACACGTGGTGACCTGGTGCGTACACCATGAGGGAGAGCTGTGGTGCGCCAATGCGTTTTATTTGTTCGATGCGCAAAACGTCGCGCTGTATCTGTTAACGGATGATAAAACCCGCCATGCGCAAATGTCCGGCGCGTGCGCGCCAGTTGCGGGAACGGTCAATGGTCAGCCGAAAACGGTGGCGCGCATTCGCGGCGTGCAGTTTAAAGGGGAAATTCGCCGTCTGGAGGGGCAGGAGAGCGACGCCGCGCGTAAAGCTTACCTTCGTCGCTTCCCGGTCGCCAGGGTGCTGCCAGCGCCGGTATGGGAAATCCGGCTGGATGAAATTAAATTCACCGACAACACGCTGGGGTTTGGTAAAAAACTGCACTGGTTACGTGACTCACGCGCCCAGCAGGCGTAGCGCCTCGCGGTTAAATGCCGGCAGGTCGTCAGGCGTGCGGCTGGTCACCAGCTGATCTTTATCGACGACGACTTCCTGATCGTAAAATTCCGCGCCCGCATTCTTCACATCGATAATAATCGGTTTCACCGCCGTGAGTTTGCGGCCACGAATGACATCGGCGCTGATCAACAACTGTGGGCCGTGGCAAATGGCAAAAACCGGTTTACCGCTGTTAACGAAATCGCGGGTAAAATCCACGAAACGGCTGTCGCCGCGCAGGTAGTCCGGCGAATGACCTCCCGGCAATAGCAAGGCGTCGAACTCGTCGGGACGAACGTCATCAATAGCCTTATCAATGGTGACGCTGGCCTCGCCTTTTTTTCCTTTCACCGTTTTACCCGCCTCTTTTTCGATGGTGATGACCTCATGGCCGGCCTGACGGAATTCTGCTGCCGGCGAGGTAAATTCTGAATCTTCAAATTCATCGGTAATCAAAACGGCAATTTTCTTACTCATGCGTTTCCTCCGCAGTGGTGGCGTCGGGTAAGGCAAATTTTCCACAATGATGGATACTTACCTCGTAGACTATTAAGCCTGGTCGATAGGGCCGAGAGTGCAAGGTGGACAAATCTGTAAAGGAGCGAGGATGAGTCAGGTACTGATTACCGGCGCGACCGGACTGGTCGGCGGACATCTGCTGAGAATGTTAATCAACACGCCGCAGGTGAGCGCTATCGCCGCGCCGACGCGTCGCCCGCTGACGGATATTGTCGGCGTTTATAACCCTCACGATCCGCAGCTTACCGACGCGTTAGCTCAGGTGACCGACCCGGTGGATATTGTTTTTTGCTGCCTGGGCACGACCCGGCGTGAAGCGGGAAGTAAAGCGGCGTTTATTCATGCGGATTATACGCTGGTGGTTGATACCGCGCTGACCGGGCGTCGACTGGGCGCGCAGCACATGTTGGTGGTTAGCGCAATGGGAGCAAACGCGCACTCTCCGTTTTTCTACAATCGGGTGAAAGGAGAAATGGAGGAGGCGTTAATCGCGCAAAAATGGCCTCGTTTGACGATTGCCCGGCCTTCTATGCTGCTCGGCGACAGAACAACGCGGCGGGTGAATGAAACGCTTTTCGCTCCGCTATTTCGGCTGTTGCCAGGAAACTGGAAATCGATTGATGCGCGGGATGTGGCGCGGGCCATGCTGGCGGAAGCGCTGGCGCCAGCACAAGAAGGCGTGACGATTCTGACCTCATCGCAACTGCGGGAAAAAGCGGGGTAGCGAAGCCGGATGATTTACCGGATGGCGACGCGGTTTACACATTTTTATCGCCACCCGGCACACCGGTTACTTAATATACGTAAAGGCGGTGGTCACGCGTTTCACGCCGCTCACCCGGCTGGCGATGTCCGCTGCCGCTTTACCTTCACGTTCAGTCACCAGGCCCAGCAGGAACACTTCGCCATTTTCGGTGGTGACTTTCACGTTTGACGATTTTACCTGATCGCTGGTCAGTAGCTGTGAGCGAACTTTCGTGGTGATCCAGGTATCGTTAGAGGCGGTCCCCAGGCCGATAGGCTGACCCTGGCGAATCTCGTTATAGACCTCGGTGGTGCCTTCAACGCCCATCGCTATCTGTTTCGCGCGTGCGGAGAGTTCGCTGTTTGGCGACTGCCCCACTAACAAAACTTTGCCCTGATAAGCCGTGACATTGATGCGCGTCTCTTTTTTGATTTGCTCATCTTTCGACAGCGCGCTGCTGACACGCAGTTCCAGCGTTCCGTCATCCACCTGGGTGCCCACGCTACGCGGGTCGGTTGCGGCTTTGGTGCCGACGGCTGCCGTACCCACTACCGCGGCGGCGACGCAACCTTGCAATAGCAACGCAGAAATAAGGACTGCGAGCGGCGAAAATGCCTTCATGTGTACTCCTTAATCATCCTGGTGAGGAAAAAGCGTGTTATCGATCAAATCGCACAGGCAGTTTACCGTCAGCATATGCATTTCCTGAATGCGCGCGCTGTGGTGTGAAGGGATACGAATTTCGACATCCTGCGGCCCTAATAGTCCGGCCAGCTCACCCCCGTCATACCCGGTTAGCGCCACAATGGTCATGTCACGTGTGACGGCTGCTTCAACGGCTTTTACGATATCGCGACTATTACCACGCGTAGAGATCGCCAATAAAACATCGCCTGCATGTCCCAGCGCCCGGACTTGTTTTGCATAAACTTCATCGTGCAGGCGATCGTTAGCGATCGCAGTTAAGACCACATTATCGGTATTTAGTGCAATGGCGGGTAAACTGGGTCGCTCCGTTTCAAAGCGGTTAATCATGCTGGCAGCAAAATGCTGTGCGTTGGCCGCGGACGTCCCGTTTCCACAACAGAGGATTTTGTTGCCGTTAAGCAGGGAATGAACCAGCGTCATGGCGGCGCGGGAAATGGCATCCGGAAGCGCTTCCGCCGCAGCAATTTGAGTTTGAATGCTTTCTGTAAAGCAAACTTTGATTCTTTCGAGCACGCTAATCCTTAAAATCTTCAATTATGAGTGGTCGTTAAACGCATCCCGAAACCACTCAATCTCATTTCCGGTGAAGGCTAACACATCGAACCGACAATCCACAGTATCAAAACTCCCATTCTGGCGGGCGAGCCACAAGCGGGCAGTATGTAATAATTTGTGTTGCTTGCTGCGGGTCACACTGGCCGCCGCGCCGCCATAAAGCCCGGAGCGCCGATAGCGGACCTCAACAAAAACCGTCGTTTTTCCGTCGCGCATGATCAGATCGATTTCGCCGCCGCGCTCGCGCACGTTGGCGGCGATAAACCGCAGTCCTTTGCTTTCCAGCCAGCGACGCGCGGCAGCTTCCCACGCGTCGCCAGCCTGTTTACGCGTTAGCTGGCGGGAACAATCTCCCCTTGCTGGTATTTGAGCCATGATAACTTCCTGTTAATCACACAATCCGGGCTGGCGGTTAATGCGCCGGTATTGCCATTGATCTCAAATCCCTGCACCTGACGCATCTGCGAAAAGTGGTTCGCCAGCGTCCAGGCATCCACGCCCATGGCGTACATCCGCGCCAGAGAATAGTCGTTATGTACAGCGCTCAGCGCCTGCTGCATCAACGGCATATTGCCGCCTGCCAGCATAGGAATTTCACTGTATTGTAAACCTTCCATCTCCAGACGGAAGTCGGGGCCGGAGGTGCCTTGCGCGCTGCGGGAGCTGGCATACAGCGTCGCGCCGCTCTGGGTGCCGTTACGCATGGCGATCATCGGTTTGATAAAGCCAATCTCTTCCGGCGTAGCCAGAATATAGACCGCGTCTACGCGTCCGCCGCCGGTGATTTGCGCGTCGGTCGGCGGCGCAGGGATGGTCAGACCGCCAATGGTGACGCCAGGCTGCGCAGGCACGCTGGCGGCGACCGGGCTGCCCGTCAACGCGATACCCGCGCCGCCGTTCACGCCCATTTTCAGCTCGGCTACGGAGCCGAATTTTTGCTGTAACACGATGCCGCCGCCCAGTTTTTGCCACTCCTGGGTGAAGGCGTTCGCCACGCGATCGCCAAGCGTGCTGCGTGGGATCAACAGCAGCGGCGACTGCTTGCCCTGGTCATAAATATGATGCGCCGCATCACGGGCTTCATCTTCTGGAGAGAGCGCGAAATAGCAGATATTAGGGAAGCTACGTACCGTTTCCGGCTGGTTGAGCGCCAGCACGTTGAGCGGCGTGTTGCTTTTCATCAGCGCTTCCACATTGTTTTTCAACAGCGGCCCGACCACGATACTGGCGCCGTCTTGCTGAACCTGAGCAAGCACCTGATCCAACGGCTGGGAAGAGGTATCGTAGATTTTTAATTCAGCGGAGGGATCCGCCGGCGCGCTTGCTGTAGCAGGGGGAGTTTGTGGCGCGCTGACTGGCGTAGCGTACTGGGCTGGAGCGTCATCAGTCAGATCGCTCACCGAGGCCTGCGACGGACTGGCGACGCCGTTGGTCATTTGTGGCTGCGTCTCCTCCACGCCAGGTTCTACTGGCGCATCAGGCGCGGCGGCAGGCTGCATTTCTACCGCCTGGGTGCCGAGGTTTTTCGCGGCTTCGAAACCTTGCTGGATGGTACGGCCAAACACGGCAGCCTGACCGTTCAGCGGCAGCAGCAGAGCGATTTTGCTGGTGGAAGCTGGTTTAAAACGTTGTACATTGACGAGCTGCGTCGGCAGCATTTTCGCCCCCGGATTTTGCGGGTAGCGTTTTTGCCAGTCGGCGATCCCGGCTTTCAGCATGTCTGGATCGTTGCGGTTGTCAAACCAGACGCGTTGCAGATCCAGCCAGCCCTGAAGCACATTTTCATCAGCGTTGATAACTAACGTCCTGGCCTGATCCGGCGTCATGGCGGAGAGCGCCTGCCAGGTGGCGTCGATATTTTTTTGTTTATCTTTCGCCGCCAGTAGCGGTTCCTGGGCGATTAACGCCCGCAACAGGGTAAGCGACGGGCGTCCCTGGCTGGCAACGATCTGCGCCTGCCAGTAACGCGCTTGCTGATGTGGCGCAAAGTCGGCGGGTTTTAGTTTATCCAGCAAGGCCTGCGCGCCTGCGACATCTTTTTGCGCCAGTTTGATTTCTACCGCTAATAAAGACTGTTCGCGACGCTGGGTATCGTTCAGATTTTGCGGGAGTTGATTGAACAACTCGACGGCCTGCTGGCTTTTTCCTTCTTTCAGCAGTGCATGAATGGCGAGTAATTGCCAGTTGGTCTTGCTATCATCTGCGCTTTGCTGCATCTGATGCAGGTAAAAGGCGGAGTCAGCTTGCGCTGAACCCTGCATATAGGCTGCGCTTTGATCTGGCGCCTGGGTGCCGCACCCGGCGAAAAGTAGCGCAGCCAGGACGACAGGCAGCGCGCGTGCGGCGTTCAAACGAGAAAATGTTGAGGGTACCATACTGTATCCAGTGATATTTTTTTACGCAATGCTCAATATTAAATCGGCAATACGGACGACACAATGAAACAAAACGAATCGGCGGATAATTCTCAGGGCCAACTCTTTATTGTACCTACTCCTATCGGTAATCTGGCGGATATTACCCAGCGTGCGTTGGAGGTGTTACAGGCTGTAGATCTGATTGCCGCCGAGGATACTCGTCACACCGGTTTATTGCTGCAACATTTTGGGATTAATGCCCGATTGTTCGCGCTGCACGACCATAACGAACAACAAAAAGCGGAAACGCTGGTCGCGAAGCTAAAAGAAGGGCAGAACATTGCGCTGGTTTCCGACGCCGGTACGCCGCTGATTAACGATCCGGGCTACCACCTGGTGCGTACCTGCCGTGAAGCGGGGATTCGCGTGGTGCCGCTACCGGGGCCGTGTGCGGCGATTACCGCCCTGAGCGCCGCTGGCCTGCCATCCGACCGTTTCTGCTATGAAGGCTTTTTACCGGCGAAATCCAAAGGCCGCCGTGATGCGCTAAAAGCCATTGAAACGGAACCGCGAACGCTGATTTTTTATGAGTCAACCCACCGCCTGTTAGATAGCCTGGAAGATATCGTCGCGGTATTGGGAGAATCCCGTTATGTGGTGCTGGCGCGTGAGCTGACCAAAACCTGGGAAACCATTCACGGCGCGCCGGTCGGCGAGCTGCTGGCGTGGGTCAAAGAAGATGAAAACCGTCGCAAAGGCGAAATGGTGCTGATTGTCGAAGGGCATAAAGCGCAAGAAGACGACCTGCCCGCCGACGCGCTGCGCACGCTGGCGCTGCTACAGGCAGAACTGCCGCTGAAAAAAGCGGCGGCGCTGGCAGCAGAAATTCACGGCGTGAAGAAAAATGCGCTGTATAAGTATGCGCTGGAGCAGCAGGAAGAATAAAAGCGAGCGCCCGGGAACCGCCTTTTATCGCCATCGCGTTAATACTCAATCAGGTGATTGATGTGGGTAAAGTGATGGGGGCATTGGGCGGTGATAGCGGGCCGGACCTTTCCTTCGGGCTTACTCTCGCGATCAGCAACGCATAACCGACTCCTTTTTAGACGATCATTAATTCCACGCCTGTTTTCGCTAATGCCGCTTTATCCTGTTTGCTGATACTGTCATCGGTTATCACACAGTCGATCTTGTCCATCGGCAATACCTGGTTAAAGCCGCGACGGTTAAATTTGGTCGCGTCCAGTACCGCGATAACTTTGTGTGCCGCCGCCGCCATGACGCCGCTAATGGAATAACCTTCGTTAAACGTGGTAATACCGTTTGTCGCATCAATGCCATCCGCCCCGACAAACATGACATCGGCGCTGATGCCGTGTAGCGATCGTTCCGCAATCGTGCCGTGCATTGAGTGGGTTTTATGCCGTACCGTACCGCCGCAGACCACCAGCGTGAGATCTTTATTTTCTGATAGCGTAAAAGCGGCAGGCAAGCTGTTAGTGATCACCGTAATATTGCTTTTTCGCGCGAGCGCTTCCGCAATCAGTAATGTTGTGCTCCCGCTATCCAGAATGATGGTCATTCCTTCTTCAACCATTGCCGCAGCCGCCTGGGCAATCCGCTTTTTCGGATCGCTGGCGAGTTGATACCGATCTTCCAGAATGACTTCCTGATTGTCGCCTTCCGCCAGATGACTTCCCGGTTTTGCCGCGCCGCCATGAAAACGGGTGACAAGGCCTTTCTCTTCCAGCAGACGCAGGTCAGCACGGATAGTCACTTCAGAAATACCAAAGGTATTTGAAAGATCCATCACCAGCACGCTGCCTTGCGTATTAATCAGGTCGACAATTTTATTTCTTCGCTCAAATGAGTTCATATTGATTTGCCTGATAATTAACTGTAACTAGTTTAAACGAAGGATTGCGAAAGGTGAACGCTAAATTTCGAAAGGAAATGTGAGCCAGCGCAGGTTGCTGGCTCGTACCATCAGGAAAGTTGAAGTAAGATTTTGCCCTGCATGGGCGCGCCATTAAGCGCTTTGACTGCTTCTGCAAAGCTTTCCGCATCGCCGCGATGGGCAATGAGAGGGGTCAGTTGAAGACGTTTTTCAGCCAACAGGCGCGCTGCGGTTTCCCATTCTTCTCCTGGCCATGGCGCGGAGTAGTTCATCCAACTGCCGAGGAGCGTGAGCTCTTTACGCAAAATTAACCCGAATGTGCGCGTTGTCAGGGTGAGATCGTGATGTAACGTCCCCACCAGCGCCAGTTGCGCGCGCGGCCCGGCGATATCGATAGCCAGCGAGACGGTCTGGGGAGTTCCTGCCGTTTCGAGAACCAGTTGATCAAACTGAATGTCGGACAACGCTGTCTGGATGTCGTCGGCGGTCATTTCCCGGCTATTACACGTATGCGTTGCGCCGAGCGCTTTCGCCAGTTCCAGTTTCTGCGGATTGATATCAATCGCCGTTACGCTTCGCGCGCCCAGTTCCCGCGCGCACTGTAAGGCCAGCAGGCCAATTGTCCCGGCCCCGACGATAATTACGTTTTTCCCCTCGCAGCCCTGCGCCAGATGAAAGGCGTGTAAGCCCACGGTAATCGGTTCGATAAACGCGCCATCTTCAATTGGCATATCAGACGGCAAGCGGAAAAGATTGGCCCGTTTGACCACCACATATTCCGCATTACCGCCTTCGCTGCGCGATCCTACAAACTGATACTGTTTGCATAAAGAAAAGTAACCGCGTTCGCATTGCGGGCAGTGAAAGCAGGGAAGAAGCGGGACACAAGCGACGGCATCGCCGGGCTGCATATCCGTTACGCCTGTGCCGTAGGATTCAACGTAGCCGCTGAATTCATGACCTAACGTAATAGGATAATAATGGGCGCCCTGCGCGAAAATACGCGGGATATCCGACCCGCAAAGCCCTGAGCTAACGACTTTGACCAACACATCGTCCTCGGCTTGCAGTTGTGGTAAGGGACGTTCTTCAACGCGCACGTCTCCCTCAGCGTGAATAACCACTGATTTCATAACATTCTCCAGGAAGGTGAGGGGAGCGATTGCTCCCCTAAAATTAAGAGGCGATTTGACTTTGCTGTAGCGCCGTGGCTTTCTCAGCCGCGACAAATTGTCGGGCGCGACGCCAGGTCAGCAGTACGCCGGCCAGATAGATAATGGCAATGACGGCGAAGCCGACGATATTCTGCCAGGTAAAAAGTTGAATCAGCAGCCAGGTGATGGGGGAACCGCCCTGATCCAGCGAGGCGACTTGTCCGCCAGCTTTTAGCGCTCCGGCATTGGCAGCCAGTTGGGTATGCAGGCCAATCGTCTGGGTGGCTATCCACAGGGTGATACCCATAATAATGACACCTGAAATCAGCGTGCGGAACAGGTTGCCCTGGTGTACCGCAACCGCCATCGCAATAAAGAAACCGATGGTGGCGAGGTCGCCGAACGGCAGCACCTGGTTCCCCGGTACTAAGACGGCAATCAGGATGGTCAGCGGAATGAATATCAGGCTCGCGGAGACAACAGAGGTATGACCGAGCAGTAGCGCTGGATCAAGGCCTATCAGGAACTCCTGCCCGCCAAATTTGGCCTGTAGACGTTTACGCGCATGTTTGGCGATAGGCGTTAGGCCATCCATAATAGGTTTAATGACGCGTGGCATAAGCAGCATCACCGCTGCGGTTTTGACCGCCAGTTGCAGAACGGCTTTGGTGTCGTAGCCTGCCAGTACACCAATCACCAGCCCCATCACGAAGCCGACAGTCACCGGCTCGCCAAACGGTCCGAAGCGTTTCTGGACATCGTCTGCGCTAAAGTGAATACGATTGAGACCCGGAATTTTTTCGATAATGGTATCAACGAGCACCGCCACGGGGCCCAGGTACGCGGATGAGCCGTGTGGGATTGCAATCCCCTCGAGGCCAAAATAGTCGCGGGTATCTTTGGCAAACCAGTCCCCCAGTTTGTAGACAAAGGCGGCATGAACCACAACGCCCAGAATCCCCAGCCAGTATGAACCGGTCGCCAGATGCAGCATGGCGCCCGTGAAGGTCATGTGCCAGATATTCCAGATATCGACATTCACCACGCGGGTCATGCGGGTCACCAGCATCAGGACGTTAACCCCGATGGCGACAGGGATCGCGACCAGCGCGATTTGTGACGCCCAGGTCATGGGCGATGAACCCGGCCAGCCGACGTCAATAACGTGGAGATTGATTTGGAAATGTTCCGCCATGGCTTTCGCCGCGGGGCCGATAGAATCCAGCATCAGGCCGATGACCAGACCAATACCCACGAAGCCGATACCAATATGCAAACCCGATTTAAAACAATCCCCAAGCTTCATTCCCAGCAGTTTAGAGAACACGATGATCACCAGAGGCAGCATCACCGTTGGGCCTAAGTCGAGGATATAACGCATTATTTCGCTAAACATACGTTACCCCATGAGAATGGACAGAATTTTTTGCTGTAATGCTTCAATACCCACGCCGGAAACAAAAGGCATACCGTGAACGACGGGAATATCGCCAAAGGCGCGATCGACCCTGGCAGTGGTACAGATAAGATCGGCGCCGTCCATATAGGTTTCGATTTCGGTGACCCGGCATTGCACTAAGTCGAGCTCAATATGGTTGGCATCACATAGCTCTTTAATTTCTTCCGCAGCCATCGTTGAGGTTGCAACCGCACCGCCACAGGCCACAATTACTTTACGTTTCATAGGGTATTCCTCATTATTATCAATTTATTATCAAACCTGGACGCACTGCTCAGGCTCAAGGATGGTTTCCTGAAAGCGTATCGCCAGTTCGGCATCCGGCGCGCTTAACAGGGCATCGAGGGTGCTCGGGTTCTGTAGCTCACTAAACAGGCGGCGCAGAAGTTTTAGCTGTGCCGCCGGGTTTTCAACGATTAAGGCGATGATTAACGAAACGGCAATCTCTTCGTCATCATCCGCCTGTTGAAACATGACCGGCTTATCTGGACGAATCAGATAGATAGCGGGTGATTTCGCATGAACCGCCTCGCAATGAGGGATAGCGACGGCGTGACGCTCCAGCGCAATGCCGGTAGGAAAAGACGCTTCACGTTCCACCAGCGCCTGCGGATAACTATCATGTACCACGCCTTTCGCCAGCATCTCTTTGCCAATGTGCGCCAGCGCCTGTTGGCTCGAGTCGAATGTGATTCCGGTTCGGACAAATAGTTGGCTCATAAATTCTCCATTATTCAGGCGACATCCGGCGTGCAACCGAAGCGATAAGCGCGCAGAACATCCTGAATTTTGTCAATAATCAGGTTATGCGGCGTGGGGGTGAGCACGCCCTCAGACAGGCGTTCAAACTGTACGGGCATAAACTGGCTAATTAATCCCAGCGGCAATGTGACGTTGTTCAGATTGGCGATTAACTTTTCTACGCTTTGACGAATACGCGGGTGCGGCCAGTAATAGCGAATACGGTCAGACAAACTAAAGTGGATGTCGACCATCGCCTGGCTCCAGGTGGGACGGTAGTATTTTTTCCAGTAGCCCGGTTCGTTTAGCATAACTTCATCAATGACCTCCAGTACCCGACTACGTTGTTCCGGGGAGATCAGCTCGTTTTCCATTTGCGCAAGTGCGAAAATGGCTTCGCGCAGCGCGAAAGTGAGCGCCGGGCCGACCTTCAGAATGGCGTAATGATCGCGTACCAGCGCACGGTAGGCCTGTCGCGTCTGATAATCAGTCGAATGCGCTTCATAGACCATCGGCGTTTCTTTTATCCAGTCGGAAAGCGCTTTAGCGGCCTGCGGTTGATAGTGGATAATCTGGGTATGGTCGAATTCTACGCCCGGCTGTACGACAATCGCGATAACCCGGTTCAATGCCTCCTCCAGCCCCAGGGCGCGAAAAGCAGCCTGATGCGTTTGCAGCGTGCGGGCCGCATCCTGTTCGCGGGTAACATGCACGGCGTTAATGGCGCTGGCTTCCCCGCCAGGAACCGGAACTTCAGTGCCGATAACATAGGTTAAATGGCGTTTTTGTTCGTCGGTCGCCGTCGTTTCCGCTGCCTGGCAAAGCAGGGCGGCGCGTTTAGCGACAACCATTGGGTCCAGCGGCGTCGGGTCGTCAGCGCAGGACATAGAGGCATCAAGATGGATTTTGCTAAACCCGGCAGCGACGTAAGCCTTAATGAGTTCGACGGATTTTTCCATCGCCGTATCTGCAGGTTCGTTTTGCCAGCAGTTAGGTCCCAGGTGATCGCCGCCTAAAATAAGCCGTTCTCGTGGAAAACCCACTTCCTGGGCGATGCCATAGACAAAATCACGAAAGTCAGCCGGTTTCATGCCGGTATAACCGCCAAACTGATTAACCTGGTTAGAGGTCGCTTCGATCAGAACTTTGTTCCCGCTATTCAGATCAAAACGTAATGCGGATTCAATCACCAGCGGGTGTGCTGAACATACGGAACAGATCCCTATCTGTTCTCCTGCTTTGTGACGAGAAATTATTTCTTTCACTTCTGGCTCCGATATCTTTTGTTTATCTTCATAATATTTTTGGTTTGAAGGCAAAGGATAATAATGGCTTTCGTGATCCAGCTATGAAAACGCCCTTTGCCGTGCTAAATCCGGGGGCTTTAGAGCTTCCCTTCACAACCGCAGTCGGCAATCACTTTACGTACAACCTCTTTCATGGCCGCTTTCGCCGGGATCATGTAATGGCGGGGATCGCTGGCCTCTGCGTGTTGCGTTAAATAGTTTTTAAGCGCGCCGGAAAAGGCGATTTTAAGCTCGGTCGCGACGTTAACTTTGCAGATGCCCAGCGAAATAGCGCGGGTAATATCGCGGGTCGGCAGGCCAGAGGCGCCGTGAAGGACTAAGGGGACATCAACCCGCTGACGAATTTCCGTCAGTCGTTCAAAATCAAGTTTTGGTTCAGCGGTGTAGAGGCCGTGAGCGGTGCCGATAGCAATGGCTAACGAGTCAATACCCGTTTTTTCTACAAATTCCCGGGCCTGTTCCGGATGGGTATAAAGCGCATCTTTGCCGTCAACGATAAGATCGTCTTCCTGCCCGCCGAGACGCCCAAGTTCAGCTTCAACGCTGACATCGTAGCGATGACAGTAATCAACCACGCTTTTCACCAGCGCAATATTGTCGGCAAAGGGGAAATGCGACCCGTCGATCATGACCGAGCGTACCCCGGCGGCGACTTTCATTTTGATGTCGGCCAGTTTTTCATGATGATCGAGATGTACCGCGAGAGGATGGTTCCAGCTTTTCGCCAGTTCTGCGGCGATGGCCACGATATTACCGACGCCTGCGTAGCTAAAGGTGCCTGGCGTACCGGCGACAATCAGCGGAGAGCGCAATTCTGCGGCGGTTTCCACCACCACTTGCAATGTCTCCAGGTTGTGGATGTTAAACGCCGGCACAGCATAACCTTCCTGCTGCGCCTTCTTTAGCATTGTTCTGCCTGAAATGATAAACATCCTTCCTCCGAAATCTTTCGTTTGTTTTCTTTGAAAGAATTTATAGGCTTTCGGAATGTTTTTTTGTGATTTTGATCTGATAAATGAAAGTTTCGAAATAAAATGGAAGTTATCGAAAGTCAGGCATAAAAAAAGCATGTCGGGCAGACATACTTCAGGCTACAGACTAAGGGCGAAAAAATACCGGGTAGCGCTGGCGCTTACCCGGTCTACAGATTATGCGGTTATACCCTGGTCGGAGAAGGGTACTGACTGGATCAGGTCACTGGCGCCGGGTTAAATATCGCCAGTTGGTTATGTAGGCCCCACTGGTCCGAGAAAGTCTTTTTCCGGCCGCTGGCGACATCGAGAATAAAGTGAAACAGCTTCCAGCCCACATCTTCGATTGTCTCTTCACCCGTGGCGATGGTGCCTGCATTGATATCCATTAAGTCATACCAGCGGTTCGCCAGCTCGGTACGCGTCGCCATTTTAATGACCGGCACCGCCATCAGCCCGTACGGCGTGCCGCGTCCGGTGGTAAAGACCTGTACGGTAATGCCGGAAGCGACCTGCTGCGTGCCGCAGACGAAATCGCTGGCGGGCGTCGCGGCGTAAATCAGGCCGCGTTTGGTGGGGCGCTGGCCCGGTGACAATACTTCGACAATGGCGCTCTTACCCGATTTAGCGATAGAGCCCAACGCTTTTTCCACGACGTTCGCCAGTCCGCCTTTTTTGTTGCCAGGGGAGGGGTTAGCGCTGCGATCGGTTTTCCCCATATCAAGGTAGTTATCGTACCAGGCCATTTCATCCAGCAGGCGTTTACCCACGGCTTCGTTGATGGCGCGCGGCGTCAGAAGATGAATGGCATCGCGCACTTCGGTGACCTCCGAGAACATGACGGTCGCGCCGCAGCGTACCAGCAGATCGGAAGCATAACCCACCGCCGGGTTTGCCGTGACGCCGGAAAACGCATCGCTGCCGCCACACTGCATCCCGACGACCAGCTCGGAGGCCGGGCAGGTTTCGCGCTGGCGTTGGTTCAGTTTCGTCAGATGGCGTTCGGCGACCCGTAAAATATCGTCGACCATTGATTTAAAGCCGACATGCTGCTCGTCCTGTAAACGCACAATACTGGCGCTTTCAACGGCGATGGCGGGAACATCCTCGGTGCCTTCCAGCAGTCGTTCCGGCTGCAGTTTTTCGCAACCGAGGCCAATCACCATCACTTCGCCGCCAAAATTGGGGTTGAGCGCGATATTATGAATTGTGCGAATCGGCACGACCGCCGCCGGCGCGTTGATTGCCACGCCGCAGCCGTACAGATGGTTTAGCCCTACAACGCCATCGACATTCGGGTATTTGGGCAGGAGATCGCGCTCAATCACTTTCACCACATAATCGACCACGCCCGCCACACAGTGCACGCTGGTGGTAATGCCAAGCAGATTTTTGGTGCCGACGCTGCCATCGGCGTTACGATAGCCCTCAAACGTATAGCCTTCCAGCGGCGGCAGCGGTTCCGGTACTTTGGTCGCCAGCGGTAGCGTATTCAGCGGCGGCGCTTTTGGCAGTTCAACCAGCGACTCGTCGATCCAGCTTCCGCGCGGGATGTCGCGTACCGCATAACCGATGACTTCGCCATAACGGATGATTTCGCCGTGAGCGGGGATATCCGTCAGAGCGACTTTATGGCCTTGCGGAATATGTTCAGTTAGTTCCAGGCCATCCGGAAAACGTGTTCCGGCTTTAAGACCGTGATCATTAACAATAATTGCGACATTATCGGTTTCATGTACTTTTATATAAAACGCCGATGGCGATTCCTGGCGAATTTCGATATTGGCCATTGTTCAACATTCTCCAGCCTGGATGATAGAAATAGGATTATCTATTTTGGTTATGGTTAAATCGTTAAATCTCAATATAAGAAATAAAGTTCATGCATAATGAAATAAGAATGACAGGAGTATAAATATAAGAATGTGATCCAGATCACCGCAAATTATGAAATTTTTTATGTAGGCCGGGTAAAGCGTAAATGTGTGCATTAGCGCCCAGTATCATGGGCGTATGCTCAAAAATAAGCGTTAAATAATCCCTTTTTAATGAGCGTTTGCACAATGATTATCCGACATAGGCTGTTTATACTGAATGGCGAATTCAGTGTATCTGACGAGTTATTTGAAAATACCATGATAATAATAAAAGACGATAAAGATATCAGAACGGTATATTGTGCTACAGGATGTGTACCACATTAGAAATAGAATGCGGAGACCCATTCTGATTTCAGATAAGCATTTTATTGTCGTTGCTATAAGTTATGGTGGCGGCATCACATGTAGAGAATTAAAGAAATAAGCGAAGGTATAAGCGATGAATAACGCTATTTTCCCGAATAAGTTTAAAGCGGCGCTGGCGGCGCAACAGGTGCAGATTGGCTGCTGGTCTGCACTGGCAAGCCCAATCACCACCGAAGTTCTCGGTCTGGCGGGATTTGACTGGCTGGTGCTGGATGGCGAACATGCGCCGAACGATGTGACCACCTTAATTCCGCAGTTAATGGCATTGAAAGGCAGCGCCAGCGCGCCTGTGGTACGTGTGCCAACCAATGAACCGGTCATTATCAAACGGATGCTGGATATTGGGTTTTATAACTTCCTGATCCCCTTTGTTGAAACGCAAGAGGAAGCGGCTCGCGCCGTCGCCTCGACGCGTTACCCGCCGGAAGGCATTCGCGGCGTCTCCGTTTCTCACCGCGCGAATATGTTCGGTACGGTGCCTGATTACTTTGCGCAGTCGAACAAAAACATCACCATTATTGTTCAAATCGAAAGCCAGTTGGGTGTCGACAATGTTGATGCCATCGCCGCAACGGAAGGCGTTGATGGCATTTTTGTCGGCCCAAGCGATCTGGCCGCCGCGCTGGGTCATCTCGGCAATGCTTCTCACCCTGACGTGCAGCAGACGATTCAACATATTTTCGCCCGCGCTAAAGCGCACGGTAAACCGTGCGGCATTCTGGCGCCGGTAGAGGCGGATGCCCGCCGTTATCTGGAATGGGGCGCGACCTTTGTCGCCGTTGGCAGCGATTTAGGCGCCTTCCGCGCCAGCACGCAGAAGCTTGCCGACACCTTTAAAAAATAATCCTGGTATGGAAAGAGAGAACGCTATGACGATGAAAGTTGGCTTTATTGGCTTAGGCATCATGGGTAAGCCCATGAGCAAAAACTTACTGAAAGCAGGGTATTCGCTGGTGGTGTCCGATCGTAATCCTGAAGCGATTGCCGACGTCATTGCCGCAGGCGCGGAAACGGCCTCTACGGCGAAGGCGATCGCTGAACAGTGTGACGTCATCATCACGATGCTGCCTAACTCTCCGCATGTGAAAGAGGTTGCGCTGGGCGAGAACGGTATCATCGAAGGCGCGAAGCCGGGAACCGTATTGATTGATATGAGTTCTATCGCGCCGCTGGCAAGCCGTGAAATCAGCGATGCGCTGAAGGCGAAGGGCGTTGAGATGTTGGATGCGCCGGTCAGCGGCGGCGAGCCGAAGGCGATTGATGGCACGCTGTCGGTGATGGTGGGGGGCGATAAAGCCATTTTCGACAAGTACTACGACCTGATGAAAGCGATGGCGGGTTCCGTGGTGCATACCGGCGATATCGGCGCAGGCAACGTCACAAAACTGGCTAACCAGGTGATCGTGGCGTTGAATATCGCCGCCATGTCTGAAGCGCTGACGCTGGCGACTAAAGCGGGCGTCAACCCGGATCTGGTCTATCAGGCGATTCGCGGCGGTCTGGCTGGCAGCACGGTACTGGATGCGAAAGCGCCGATGGTCATGGACCGAAACTTTAAACCAGGTTTCCGTATCGATCTGCACATTAAAGATCTGGCGAATGCGCTGGATACCTCCCACGGCGTTGGCGCGCAGCTCCCGCTGACCGCCGCCGTTATGGAAATGATGCAGGCGTTACGCGCGGATGGACACGGTAATGACGACCATAGCGCGCTGGCGTGCTACTACGAAAAACTGGCGAAAGTGGAAGTCACTCGCTAACGACGTTGTGCCCGGATGGCGTGTAGCGATCCGGGCCTGAATTTCAGGCTGGATAAGTGAAACGCCATCCGGCGTTGTGCAGTAACAGGCTACCACTATGAAAATCGTAATTGCCCCCGACTCCTACAAAGAAAGCCTTTCTGCCGCCGAGGTAGCGCAGGCGATAGAAAAAGGATTTCGGGAAATTTTCCCCGATGCGCAATATGTCTCTGTTCCGGTTGCCGATGGCGGCGAAGGAACGGTCGAAGCTATGATTGCCGCGACGCAGGGCGTTGAACGCGCCGCATGGGTGACCGGGCCGTTGGGTGAAAAAGTGAAAGCCTGCTGGGGAATGTCCGGGGATGGTAAAACCGCGTTTATTGAAATGGCGGCGGCCAGCGGACTGGCGCTGGTTCCGCCAGAAAAACGCAACCCTTTGATTACAACCTCGCGGGGAACGGGGGAGCTGATATTGCAGGCGCTGGAAAGCGGCGCAAGCAATATCATTATCGGCATTGGCGGCAGCGCGACAAATGACGGCGGCGCAGGGATGATGCAGGCGTTAGGCGCAAAACTGCGCGATGCAAACGGCGCGGATATCGGTTACGGTGGCGGAAGCCTTCATTGTCTAAGCGACATTGATATTTCAGAGCTCGATCCCCGTTTAAAACTCTGCGCGATTCGTGTCGCTTGCGATGTCTCTAATCCTCTGATCGGCGACAACGGCGCATCACGAATTTTTGGGCCGCAGAAAGGCGCGACCGAAGAGAACATTGTTGAGCTGGACAGAAATCTTGCTCACTATGCCGACATCATAAAAAAATCGCTGAATGTCGACGTAAAGGCTGCGCCCGGCGCAGGCGCGGCAGGCGGTATGGGGGCGGCGTTAATGGCTTTTCTCGGTGCGGAATTACGCAGCGGGATCGAAATTGTCACGGCGGCACTGAACCTGGAGGAGCATATCCACGACTGTACGCTGGTGGTGACGGGAGAAGGGCGGATTGATAGCCAAAGTATTCGCGGTAAAGTGCCGATTGGCGTCGCGAATGTGGCGAAAAAATATCATAAGCCAGTGATTGGCATTGCCGGCAGCCTGACGCACGATGTAGGGATAGTGCATCATTATGGCATCGACGCTGTCTTTAGCGTACTCACGCGCATCGTGACGCTGGAGGAGGCTTTTCGGGGCGCTTTTGACAATATTTATCGGGCATCCAGAAATGTTGCTGCCGCTCTGGCGATAGGAATGCGCAGCGCAGGGTGACAAAGTCGCGCGAACCCTCTATACTGCGCGCCGAAGCTGACCAGACAGTCGCCGCTTCGTCGTCGTCCTTTCGGGGAGACGGGCGGAGGGGAGGAAAGTCCGGGCTCCATAGGGCAGGGTGCCAGGTAACGCCTGGGGGGGAAACCCACGACCAGTGCAACAGAGAGCAAACCGCCGATGGCCCACGCAAGTGGGATCAGGTAAGGGTGAAAGGGTGCGGTAAGAGCGCACCGCGCGGCTGGTAACAGTCCGTGGCACGGTAAACTCCACCCGGAGCAAGGCCAAATAGGGGTTCATAAGGTACGGCCCGTACTGAACCCGGGTAGGCTGCTTGAGCCAGTGAGCGATTGCTGGCCTAGATGAATGACTGTCCACGACAGAACCCGGCTTATCGGTCAGTTTCACTTCTTCATAAAACCCGCTTCGGCGGGTTTTTGCTTTTACAGGGCGACAGGATGAATGACTGTCCACGACGCTATACCCAAAAGAAAGCGGCTTATCGGTCAGTTTCACCTCTTCATAAAAACCGTCAGTGTAAGCTGGCGGGTTTATGCTTTTACCGGGCGGCAGGATGAATGGCTGTCCACGACGCTATACCCGAAAGAAAGCGGCTTATCGGTCAGTTTCACCTCTTCATAAAAACCGTCATTGTAAGCTGGCGGGTTTATGCTTTTACCGGGCGGCAGGATGAATGGCTGTCCACGACGCTATACCCGAAAGAAAGCAGCTTATCGGTCAGTTTCACTTCTTCATAAAACCCGCTTCGGCGGGTTTTTGCTTTTACAGGGCGACAGGATGAATGACTGTCCACGACACTATACCCAAAAGAAAGCGGCTTATCGGTCAGTTTCACCTCTTCATAAAACCCGCTTCGGCGGGTTTATGCTTTTACCGGGCGGCAGGATGAATGGCTGTCCACGACGCTATGTCCAAAAGAAAGCGGCTTATCGGTCAGTTTCACCTCTTCATAAAACCCGTCAGTGTAAGCTGGCGGGGTTTTGCTTTTACAGGGCGGCAGGATGAATGACTGTCCACGACGCTATACCCAAAAGAAAGCGGCTTATCGGTCAGTTTCATCTCTTCATAAAACCCGCTTCGGCGGGTTTTTGCTTATCAGGCCGGTGAAGGGTATAGAGGTTGCAGAAGACGCCAGCGTCACTATCCGGCAATTAATTGACAGCCGTGGTGACATAATATTATTCGTTTTTGTGATGAGAAACACAAAACGCTATGGATTGCGCTCTTTTTAGTTGAAGTGAAAAGCAATCGATTTCTTTCGCAAAATTACATTCTGAAAAACAGCAAGAAAGCGGTGTAAATTATTTGTTGTAAATGAAAATTAAATGTATGAAATATTTTGGTTAAAATTTTATTAAATGTTTCTTTACAAACAAATAAGGTAAAAAAATGTGACGCGTAACGGTTTTTAAGCGCATTTACCTTCGGTTTATACTTAAATTTGAGAAATTACGCTTTAAATTTAACGCTGGAATTGCCGATAAAATGTCCCGTAATTGATTGAAATATCGTCTTCATGGGATGTCGAAAATAGGAGATAAAATAGGCTGGTTATCGCCATAATATATCGTTATCCCGACCCTATTTTTTGATTGAAATCAGGCTAAGTTGCTGTTTTGTTTTTGTAACTCATTGAATTAATTGGTTTTCTTTATTTAATAAAGACCATGTAAAAATTGTGGTAAGTTAATTTGTGAGTGGTCGCACATAACCTTTAAGATTTAATTTGCTACACTTCCTGCCGTTCACAATGTTATTTCAGAGCGGTAGATATGAATACTCTTGTTCTCCCTAAAACACAGCATTTGGTGGTCTTTCAGGAAGTCATTAGAAGTGGTTCTATCGGTTCTGCCGCAAAATCGTTAGGGTTAACCCAACCCGCCGTCAGTAAAATCATTAGCGATGTTGAGGCCTATTTTGGCGTTGAGCTAATTGTACGCAAAAATACCGGCGTTACGTTGACCGAAGCGGGACAGGTACTGCTTTCCTGGTCTGAATCTATCACCCGCGAAATGAAAAACATGATCAACGAGATGAACAGTATGACGTGCAATACCGTTGTCGACGTCTCGTTTGGCTTTCCTTCGCTGATTGGCTTTACCTTCATGTCCGATATGATTCATAAGTTCAAAGAGGTCTTTCCAAAAGCGCAGGTATCCATGTACGAAGCCCAGCTCTCTTCATTCCTGCCGGCCCTGCGCGACGGGCGGCTGGACTTTGCTATCGGTACGCTCAGTAATGAAATGCAACTACAGGATCTGCATGTCGAGCCGCTGTTTGAATCAGAGTTTGTCCTGGTAGCCAGCAAGTCCCGAACATGCACCGGCACCATCACACTGGAATCGTTAAAAGACGAACAGTGGGTGTTGCCGCAAACGAATATGGGCTACTACAGCGAATTACTCACCACTCTACAACGAAATGGCATCAGCATCGAAAACATTGTTAAAACAGATTCCGTTGTCACAATATATAATCTTGTTCTCAATGCTGATTTCTTAACTGTTATTCCCTGCGATATGACCACGCCTTTTGGCTCTAATCAATTTATCACGATACCAATCAAAGACACATTACCCGTCGCACGTTATGCGGCGGTATGGTCTAAAAATTATCGTATCAAAAAAGCCGCTTCAGTATTAGTAGAATTGGCTAAACAATATTCATCATATAATGGATGCAGACGCAGGCAGTTAATAGAAATTGAATGATATGGAATAAACATATTTAGCGAAATTGACGTCACCTGTTTCTTTTGAACAGTGGGCAACGGTAACTTATTTTTAATACCCAGGTTAAGAGGTTATAATGCATATTATATACGATCTCCCGGTTGCAATTGAAGATATCCTCGAAGCGAAAAAAAGACTGGCGGGGAAGATATATAAAACGGGAATGCCTCGCTCTAACTATTTTAGTGAACGTTGCAAAGGCGAAATATTTCTCAAGTTTGAAAATATGCAGCGTACGGGTTCATTTAAAATTCGTGGCGCTTTTAACAAACTTAGCTCGTTAACGGAGGCGGAAAAACGTAAAGGCGTCGTGGCCTGTTCCGCAGGTAATCATGCACAGGGCGTTTCTCTTTCTTGCGCAATGCTGGGTATTGACGGCAAAGTCGTGATGCCGAAGGGCGCGCCAAAGTCAAAAGTGGCGGCCACCTGTGATTATTCGGCGGAAGTGGTGCTCCACGGTGACAACTTCAATGACACCATTGCTAAGGTGAGTGAAATTGTCGAAATCGAAGGCCGCATTTTTATTCCGCCTTACGACGATCCAAAAGTTATTGCCGGACAGGGTACTATTGGTCTGGAAATTATGGAAGATCTGTACGATGTCGATAATGTCATCGTGCCTATTGGCGGCGGCGGTTTAATTGCAGGTATTGCCATTGCGATTAAATCGATTAACCCGACTATTAAAGTTATCGGCGTACAGGCCGAAAATGTTCACGGTATGGCGGCGTCTTATTACGCTGGCGAAATAACCACGCACCGAACGACCGGCACCCTGGCGGATGGTTGTGATGTCTCCCGCCCGGGTAATTTAACCTATGAAATTGTTCGTGAATTAGTCGATGACATTGTTCTGGTTAGCGAAGATGAAATTCGTAACAGCATGATCGCTTTAATTCAGCGCAATAAGGTTATTACTGAAGGCGCTGGCGCTCTGGCCTGCGCCGCACTATTAAGCGGGAAATTAGATAGCCATATTCAGAACAGAAAAACGGTCAGTATTATTTCTGGCGGCAATATCGATCTTTCTCGTGTATCACAAATTACGGGTTTAGTTGACGCTTAATCTTTTCGTGAGGATAGGATATGAGTACTACTGATAGCATTGTATCCAGCCAGGCAAAACAGTCGTCATGGCGTAAATCGGACACGACGTGGACGCTGGGTTTATTTGGTACCGCCATCGGCGCCGGGGTGCTGTTTTTCCCTATCCGCGCCGGGTTTGGCGGGCTTATCCCCATTCTGCTGATGCTGGTTTTAGCTTATCCCATTGCGTTCTATTGTCACCGGGCGCTGGCGCGTCTGTGTTTATCCGGGTCTAATCCGTCCGGCAATATTACGGAAACGGTCGAAGAGCACTTTGGTAAAACGGGCGGGGTAGTTATCACGTTCCTTTACTTCTTTGCGATTTGTCCGCTGCTGTGGATTTATGGCGTCACCATCACTAACACGTTCATGACGTTTTGGGAAAACCAGTTGCAGATGCCAGCGTTGAATCGCGGTTTCGTGGCGCTGTTCTTGCTGCTGCTGATGGCCTTTGTGATCTGGTTTGGTAAAGATCTGATGGTTAAGGTGATGAGTTACCTGGTATGGCCATTTATCGCCAGCCTGGTGCTAATCTCATTATCACTGATTCCTTACTGGAACTCGGCGGTTATCGATCAGGTTGATCTCAGTAATATCGCGCTGACCGGGCACGATGGCATACTGGTTACGGTGTGGCTGGGCATCTCTATCATGGTGTTCTCCTTTAACTTTTCGCCCATCGTCTCTTCCTTCGTGGTGTCTAAGCGTGAAGAGTATGAGAAAGAGTTTGGCCGCGAATTTACCGAGCGTAAATGTTCACAGATCATCTCGCGCGCCAGTATGCTGATGGTCGCCGTGGTGATGTTCTTCGCCTTTAGCTGCCTGTTTACGCTCTCCCCGCAGAACATGGCGGATGCGAAAGCGCAGAATATTCCGGTACTTTCCTACCTGGCCAACCATTTCGCCTCTTTGTCGGGGACAAAATCCACTTTTGCAACGGTGCTGGAGTATGGCGCGTCTATCATCGCGCTGGTTGCTATTTTCAAATCTTTCTTCGGCCACTACCTGGGGACGCTGGAAGGGCTGAACGGCCTGGTGCTGAAATTTGGTTATAAAGGCGATAAAACCAAAGTCTCTATGGGCAAGCTTAATACCATCAGCATGATCTTCATTATGGGGTCTACCTGGGTCGTAGCTTACGCAAACCCCAACATTCTGGACCTGATTGAAGCGATGGGCGCGCCGATTATCGCCTCGCTGTTATGCCTGCTGCCGATGTACGCCATTCGTAAAGCGCCGTCGCTGGCGAAGTACCGTGGTCGTCTGGATAACGTGTTCGTCACCCTGATTGGTCTGCTGACCATCCTGAATATTGTCTACAAATTGTTCTAATCCTCACGTTTAGCCTGCGTTCCGCCCCAGGGCGTGGACGCAGGCTGACATCGACGGAGGCACTACATGAATGAATTTCCGGTCGTTCTGGTCATTAATTGCGGATCATCTTCTATCAAATTCTCTGTACTGGATGTCGCTACCTGTGATGTTTTAATGGCGGGAATAGCAGATGGAATGAATACTGAAAACGCCTTTTTATCTATTAATGGCGATAAGCCGATAAACCTCGCGCACTCTAATTATGAGGACGCGTTAAAAGCCATTGCCTTTGAGCTGGAAAAACGTGATTTAACGGATAGCGTGGCATTAATTGGTCACCGTATCGCGCACGGTGGAGAGCTATTTACGCAGTCCGTCATTATTACCGATGAGATTATCGATAATATTCGTCGGGTATCACCTTTAGCGCCGCTGCATAATTACGCTAATTTAAGCGGCATTGACGCGGCGCGGCACCTTTTCCCGGCCGTGCGTCAGGTGGCGGTATTTGATACCAGTTTCCACCAGACGCTGGCGCCGGAAGCCTATTTGTACGGATTGCCGTGGGAGTATTTTTCCAGTCTGGGTGTGCGTCGCTACGGCTTTCACGGTACGTCGCATCGCTATGTTTCGCGGCGCGCGTATGAACTACTCGATCTTGATGAAAAAAACTCGGGTCTGATTGTCGCGCATCTGGGCAATGGGGCGTCTATCTGCGCGGTACGCAATGGTCAGAGCGTGGATACCTCAATGGGGATGACGCCGCTTGAGGGGCTGATGATGGGTACTCGCAGCGGCGACGTTGATTTCGGCGCGATGGCGTGGATAGCCAAAGAAACCGGGCAGACGTTGAGCGATCTGGAGCGAGTGGTGAATAAAGAGTCCGGTTTGCTCGGCATCTCCGGGTTGTCATCCGACCTTAGAGTCCTGGAAAAAGCCTGGCACGAAGGACATGAGCGCGCCCGGTTAGCGATAAAAACATTTGTCCACCGTATCGCCCGTCATATTGCCGGACACGCGGCATCGTTACATCGGCTGGATGGCATTCTTTTTACCGGCGGTATTGGTGAAAATTCAGTATTAATTCGCCAGTTGGTAATTGAACATTTGGGCGTACTGGGGCTTACGTTAGACGTTGAAATGAATAAGCAGCCGAATTCTCACGGCGAGCGCATTATTTCTGCTAACCCTTCTCAGGTTATTTGCGCTGTTATTCCCACGAATGAAGAGAAAATGATTGCCCTTGATGCCATTCATTTAGGCAACGTGAAAGCACCAGTGGAATTTGCATAACTTAACGGCTGTTCTGTAGAGAGATTATTTTTCATGAAGGTACATATCGATACCAGCGATATGCTGTATGCCGAAGCATGGCGTGATTTTAAAGGTACGGACTGGAAAGAAGAAATTAATGTCCGTGATTTTATTCAGCATAACTATACGCCCTATGAGGGGGATGAATCTTTTCTCGCCGACGCGACGCCAGCGACCACGGCGTTGTGGGAAAAGGTGATGGCGGGAATACGTATCGAGAACGCGACCCATGCGCCGGTGGATTTCGATACCAACATCGCGACGACGATTACCGCGCACGATGCGGGGTATATTGAAAAAGATCTGGAAAAAATCGTCGGTTTACAAACGGATAAGCCGCTTAAACGCGCTTTGCATCCGTTTGGCGGCGTTAACATGATTAAAAGTTCATTCCACGCTTATGGCCGCGAAATGGACGCCGATTTTGAATATACCTTTACCGACCTGCGGAAAACCCATAATCAGGGCGTATTCGATGTTTACTCGCCGGATATGCTGCGCTGCCGTAAATCCGGCGTATTAACCGGTTTGCCGGATGGTTATGGTCGCGGGCGCATTATTGGCGATTATCGCCGCGTCGCGCTGTATGGCATCCGTTATCTGGTGCGCGAACGCGAGCTGCAATTCGCCGACCTGCAGTCGAATCTGGAGCGGGGACAGAATCTTGAGGCGACGATTCGCCTGCGTGAGGAGTTGGCGGAGCACCGTCGCGCGCTGCTGCAAATGCAAGAGATGGCGGCGAAATACGGCTATGATATCTCCCGCCCGGCGCGGAACGCGCAGGAAGCGGTACAGTGGCTCTACTTCGCTTATCTGGCGGCGGTAAAATCGCAAAATGGCGGTGCAATGTCGCTGGGAAGAACCGCCTCGTTCCTTGATATCTACATTGAGCGCGATTTCAACGCGGGCCTTCTGACAGAGCAGCAGGCGCAGGAACTGATCGACCATTTCATCATGAAGATCCGCATGGTGCGCTTCCTGCGCACGCCGGAATTTGATTCGCTCTTTTCCGGCGATCCGATCTGGGCCACCGAAGTTATTGGCGGGATGGGGCTCGATGGCCGCACGCTGGTGACGAAGAACTCCTTCCGTTATCTGCATACCCTGCACACGATGGGGCCAGCGCCGGAGCCGAACCTGACCATACTGTGGTCAGAAGCGTTGCCGGTGGCATTCAAGAAATATGCTGCGCAGGTCTCCATCGTGACCTCATCTTTGCAGTATGAAAACGACGATTTAATGCGTACCGACTTTAACAGCGACGATTATGCTATCGCTTGTTGCGTCAGCCCGATGGTCATCGGTAAGCAGATGCAGTTCTTCGGCGCGCGCGCCAACCTTGCCAAAACGTTGCTGTACGCTATCAATGGCGGCGTTGATGAGAAACTGAAAATCCAGGTTGGGCCGAAAACCGCGCCGTTAACGGATGAGGTGCTGGATTACGACACGGTAATGGAGAGCCTCGACCATTTTATGGACTGGCTGGCGGTGCAGTACATTAGCGCGCTGAACATCATTCACTACATGCACGATAAGTACAGCTATGAAGCTTCGCTGATGGCGCTGCACGACCGTGATGTGTATCGGACGATGGCGTGCGGCATCGCCGGACTGTCGGTGGCGGCGGATTCCCTGTCCGCCATCAGGTACGCTCAGGTGAAGCCGATCCGCGACGAAAACGGCCTTGCCATCGACTTTGCTATTGAAGGCGAGTATCCGCAGTACGGCAACAACGATGAGCGCGTGGACAGCATCGCCTGCGACCTGGTGAAACGCTTTATGCAAAAAATTAGCGTGTTGCCGACGTATCGCAATGCGGTGCCGACGCAGTCCATTTTGACCATCACCTCGAACGTCGTGTACGGGCAGAAGACCGGCAATACGCCGGATGGACGCCGCGCCGGAACGCCGTTCGCGCCGGGGGCGAACCCGATGCACGGTCGTGACCGCAAAGGAGCGGTAGCCTCGCTGACGTCGGTGGCGAAACTGCCGTTTACCTACGCCAAAGACGGTATTTCGTACACCTTCTCGATTGTGCCTGCGGCGCTCGGGAAAGAAGATGCGGTGCGGAAAACCAATCTTGTCGGCCTGCTGGACGGCTATTTCCATCATGAAGCACAAGTAGAAGGCGGGCAGCATCTGAACGTCAATGTCATGAACCGTGAAATGTTGCTGGATGCGATTGAACATCCGGAAAACTACCCGAACCTGACGATCCGCGTTTCCGGCTATGCCGTGCGCTTCAATGCGCTGACTCGTGAGCAGCAACAGGACGTTATTTCGCGCACCTTTACTCAGGCGATGTAACGTGAACGGGGCGATCGTGTGGATCGCCCAGCGACGGATCTTCACTGAACGGTAATCTTAGGGGGAGATATGATTAGCGCATTTGATATTTTTAAGATTGGCATTGGACCTTCAAGCTCCCATACCGTAGGGCCAATGAATGCAGGAAAATGTTTTATCGATCGGCTGATCGGCAGCGGCGACCTGCCGCGAACGACGCGCATCACGGTTGATCTTTACGGATCGCTATCGCTGACGGGCAAAGGCCACGCGACCGATACCGCCATCATTATGGGCCTGGCAGGCAATACGCCGCAGGATGTCAATATTGATAGCATTCCGGCGTTTATCCAGGACGTTGCCCGCAGCAGCCGTTTATCGGTGGCGGGTGGCGCGCATGTGGTGGATTTTCCCGTCGCCGACAGTATTCTCTTTCACGCTGAAACCCTGGCGCGCCATGAAAACGGTATGCGAATTACCGCCTGGCACGGGCAAACGCCGCTTTTACACAAAACGTATTACTCTATTGGCGGCGGCTTTATTGTCGAAGAGGAGCGTTTTGGTCAGTCGCACGACGTAGAAAAGTCGGTGCCGTATGATTTTCATTCCGCCAGCGAACTGTTGACGCTGTGTGAAAGACAGGGGCTCTCGGTTTCCGGCCTGATGATGCAAAATGAACTGGCGTTGCGGAGCAAAGAGCAGATTGACGCTGGCTTTGCCCGCATTTGGCAGGTGATGGCGACCGGAATTGAACGTGGCATGAATACTGAGGGCGTGCTGCCGGGGCCGCTGAACGTCCCACGCCGCGCGGTAGCGTTACGGCGTCTGCTGGTCTCCAGCGATAATCTCTCCCGCGATCCGATGAACGTCATCGACTGGATTAACATGTTCGCCCTGGCCGTGAGCGAAGAGAACGCGGCGGGCGGGCGAGTGGTCACCGCGCCGACCAACGGCGCGTGCGGCATTATTCCTGCGGTGCTGGCCTATTACGACAAATTCCGTCGTCCGGTCAATGCCAACTCTATCGCCCGTTATCTGTTGTCGGCAGGGGCGATTGGCATGCTGTACAAGATGAACGCCTCGATATCCGGCGCGGAAGTAGGGTGTCAGGGCGAGGTTGGCGTCGCGTGTTCGATGGCGGCGGCGGGGCTGACAGAACTGCTGGGCGGCAGCCCGGCGCAGGTCTGTATTGCGGCGGAAATTGCGATGGAGCATAACCTTGGCCTCACCTGTGACCCGGTGGCGGGTCAGGTACAAATCCCTTGTATTGAACGTAATGCGATTAACGCCGTTAAAGCGGTAAATGCGGCGCGAATGGCGCTACGCCGTACCTCTGAACCGCGGGTTTCGCTCGATAAAGTGATCGAAACCATGTACGAAACGGGTAAAGACATGAACGACAAATATCGCGAGACGTCGCGCGGCGGTCTGGCGATTAAAGTCGTTTGTGGATAGGCCCGACAGGCGCAGAGTGAGCAGGCTATGGGATAACGCAGAAGACAGAAGCTGAGAAAAGGGCGCACCAAAGTGCGCCCTTTTTTGTTGTGATACGCGTCAAATAGAGAAAATAACAATATTAAATAAATAGTAAATAGAAAATAATTCTTAACCCACAAGAAATGCAGGCGTTTTATTGGTAAGTTTTTCTCTTATCGTGCGCGTATGATTTTCTTATTACAAGAAAGTACCTGCACCTCACGTTCTGCATATCGCCTTGCTGCGGCACGAAAAATAAAAAAACCTCTACCTACACATTGAGCGAGAATTTTATGGAATCGGCAAGTAATACCAGCGTAATCCTCAACGCATCAGCCCCGGCGCGTCGGGCAGGGATGACAGAAAGCGAATGGCGTGAAGCCATCAAATTTGATAGTACCGACACCGGTTGGGTCATTATGAGTATCGGGATGGCGATTGGCGCAGGGATCGTTTTTCTTCCTGTCCAGGTTGGCCTGATGGGACTTTGGGTCTTTTTACTCTCTTCTATTATTGGCTATCCGGCCATGTACCTGTTCCAGCGGCTGTTTATTAATACGCTGGCGGAATCCCCGGAATGTAAAGACTACCCCAGCGTGATCAGCGGCTATCTGGGCAAAAACTGGGGTATTTTATTAGGCGCGCTGTACTTTGTGATGCTCGTCATCTGGATGTTCGTCTATTCTACGGCGATTACTAACGACAGCGCCTCTTATCTGCATACTTTCGGCGTAACGGAAGGATTACTTTCCGATAGTCCGTTTTATGGTCTGGTGCTGATCTGCATCCTGGTGGCGATTTCCTCACGCGGTGAAAAATTACTGTTCAAAATCTCCACCGGCATGGTGCTGACCAAGCTACTGGTAGTGGCGGCGCTGGGCGTCTCTATGGTGGGTATGTGGCATCTGTATAACATTGGCGCGCTGCCGCCGATGGCCCTGCTGATTAAAAACGCCATTATTACCCTGCCATTTACGCTGACCTCGATTTTATTTATCCAGACGTTAAGCCCAATGGTGATCTCTTACCGTTCACGCGAAAAATCTATTGAGGTCGCACGCCATAAAGCGCTGCGTGCCATGAATATCGCGTTTGGCATCCTGTTCGTTACCGTATTTTTCTATGCGGTTTCCTTCACCCTGGCGATGGGGCATGACGAAGCGGTGAAAGCCTATGAGCAGAATATTTCCGCCCTGGCGATCGCCGCGCAATTTATTAGCGGCGATGGCGCTGGCTGGGTCAAAGTGGTTAGCGTAATTCTGAACATCTTTGCCGTCATGACCGCCTTCTTTGGCGTTTATTTAGGATTCCGCGAAGCGACGCAAGGCATTGTGATGAATATCCTGCGCCGCAAAATGCCCGCCGAGAAGATTAAGGAAAATCTGGTACAGCGCGGCATTATGATTTTCGCTATTTTGCTGGCCTGGAGCGCCATTGTGCTCAACGCGCCGGTACTGAGCTTCACCTCTATTTGTAGCCCTATCTTCGGTATGGTGGGCTGTTTAATTCCGGCATGGTTGGTCTACAAGGTTCCCGCATTGCACAAATATAAAGGCGCTTCGTTGTACCTGATTATTATTACCGGTCTGCTGCTATGCGTTTCTCCGTTCCTGGCATTCTCTTGATATACCTGAGATTAAGGTTGTTGTTATGTTTGAATCTAAAATAAATCCATTGTGGCAAAGTTTTATCCTGGCCGTACAGGAAGAAGTAAAACCGGCGCTGGGGTGTACTGAGCCAATTTCACTGGCGCTGGCGGCAGCGGCGGCGGCGGCTGAACTTGACGGCACAGTTGAACGCATTGACGCGTGGGTTTCGCCTAATCTGATGAAAAATGGTATGGGCGTTACCGTTCCAGGAACGGGAATGGTAGGGCTACCGATCGCCGCGGCGCTTGGCGCGTTGGGCGGTGATGCGAAAGCCGGGTTGGAGGTGTTAAAAGACGCTTCCGCTAAAGCCGTTGCCGATGCAAAAGCGATGCTGGCCGCCGGACATGTCGCAGTGATGTTGCAGGAGCCATGTAACGATATCCTGTTTTCACGGGCGAAAGTGTATAGCGGCGATAGCTGGGCATGTGTCACGATCGTCGGCGATCATACAAACATTGTGCGGATAGAAACCGACAAGGGCGTGGTATTTACCCAGGCCGATAATGCGCAGGAAGAAGAAAAAACCTCGCCGCTGGGAGTGCTGTCTCATACCTCGCTGGAAGAGATCCTGGCGTTTGTGAATGCGGTGCCCTTTGACGCTATTCGCTTTATTCTCGATGCGGCCAGGCTAAACGGCGCGTTGTCGCAGGAGGGACTGCGTGGTTCCTGGGGGCTGCATATCGGTTCGACGCTGGCCAAACAGTGCGATCGCGGTCTGCTGGCGAAAGATCTCTCCACGGCGATTTTGATCCGTACCAGCGCGGCGTCAGACGCCAGAATGGGCGGCGCCACGTTGCCCGCGATGAGCAACTCCGGCTCCGGCAACCAGGGGATTACCGCCACGGTGCCAGTCATGGTGGTTGCTGAACATGTCGGCGCCGATGACGAGCGTCTGGCGCGCGCGCTAATGTTATCGCATTTGAGCGCTATCTATATTCACCATCAGCTTCCGCGTTTGTCGGCTCTGTGCGCGGCAACCACGGCGGCGATGGGCGCGGCGGCGGGTATGGCGTGGCTGATAGATGGTCGTTATGACACTATCGCAATGGCTATCAGCAGTATGATCGGCGATGTCAGCGGGATGATTTGCGATGGCGCGTCGAATAGCTGCGCGATGAAAGTCTCTACCAGCGCGTCGGCGGCGTGGAAAGCCGTACTGATGGCGTTGGATGATACGGCGGTGACCGGAAACGAAGGGATTGTGGCGCACAATGTCGAACAATCTATTTCGAATTTGTGTTCGCTGGCGTGTCGCTCAATGCAGCAGACAGACAAGCAGATCATCGAGATTATGGCCAGTAAAGCGCATTAATAATAACGCCCCGGCATGTCGTCGGGGCAGCGTGTTGCCCGATGGCGCTGCGCTTATCGGGTCTACCTGTTATCAGCCGGATCGGGCGCTTGCGTCGCCATCCGGCATGATTTCAGGCTGCGGCCTCTTCTTCTGCCAGCCGGGCTTCGGCGTCCGCCACGATGGCTTCCAGTTCGGTTAGCATCTCTTCATAGCCCAGCGGCACAGCGGCGCTCATCGCCTCCTGTACGGCAGGTTTTACCACGGGCTGACGTTTCTTCGCCGATTTTTTGCTCATCTTGCGACTCCTTTTCTGGCTGGCTACACCGGTAAATCTACCAGTAATGCGCGCAGCGGCGTATCGGCAACCAGCGTAATGTTAGGTTCATCACGAATAAATGCGCCATCTCCGCAGGTTAACGCCTCGCGTTCTTCGTTGTGCGTCATCGCGTGGAACGTACCGTGAATCGATTGCAAATAGGCGCGCGGCCCGTGAAGCTGGAAATTAAGCGATTCGCCTTTCTCCAGCGTAATATGATGTACCCAGACCTGTTGGCGCAGTTGTAAGCTGTTTTGCTCACCGTCGGGCGAGGCAAGAAGCTGTTGTTGCGCCGCCAGGAGTGGGATTTTTTGTACCAGCGTGTTTTCCCGTTCAGGACAGGCGTCAAGCCACAGTTGCATTCGGGTTAACGGCTTAACTTTGCTGAGATTATGTTCGCTGTAGCTAATGCCCGGCTGCGCGGCGAGCAGTAACGCTTCGCCCGCTTTAGCCTGTACATGGTTGCCGTCGCTGTCGCGGTATTCCGCTTCGCCGTCCAGAATCAGGTTTAAAATATCCACCTTTGGATAAGTTCGAGGCTGAAAAGAGGCGCCCGGCGCCAGCACTTCCTGGTTCAGTACGCGTAACGACGCGTAGCCCAGCAGTGTAGGGTCGAAATAGTGTCCAAAGGAGAAGGTATAGCGGGCCTGTAGCCATCCGTAGTCTGCCTGTCCACATTGTTTGGCGGTTCGGGTCGTAATCATCGTTATTAACCTCTCTTTACTTCCTTTTATGTTAAGGGGCTGGACGCTGCATTGTTAGCCAGATATTCTGCCCGGTATGTTCAAATTTCCTGAATGAGAACGTTATGGCTAAAGAGAGAGCGCTGACGCTTGAAGCATTGCGTGTGATGGACGCCATTGACCGCCGGGGCAGTTTTGCCGCAGCGGCTGATGAGTTGGGGCGGGTGCCCTCCGCGCTGAGTTACACCATGCAGAAGCTGGAAGAAGAGTTGGACGTTGTACTGTTCGATCGCTCCGGCCATCGTACAAAATTCACCAACGTCGGACGTATGCTGCTGGAACGCGGGCGGGTATTGCTGGAAGCGGCAGACAAGTTAACGACGGATGCTGAAGCGTTGGCCCGCGGTTGGGAAACGCATCTGACGCTGGTCACTGAAGCTCTGGTACCGACGCCTGCTTTTTTTCCGCTGATCGACCGGCTGGCCGCTAAAGCCAATACGCAGCTTTCATTGATTACCGAAGTACTGGCTGGCGCATGGGAGCGGCTTGAGCAGGGACGGGCGGATATCGTTATCGCCCCGGATATGCATTTTCGATCGTCGTCGGAAATTAACTCCCGTAAGTTGTATACGTTAATGAATGTGTATGTCGCCGCGCCTGACCACCCTATTCATCAGGAGCCGGAGCCGCTTTCGGAAGTGACGCGGGTTAAATACCGCGGCGTAGCGGTAGCGGATACCGCGCGCGAGCGGCCGGTATTAACGGTGCAACTGCTGGATAAGCAGCCACGTCTGACGGTAAGCACGATTGAAGATAAACGTCAGGCGCTGCTGGCCGGGCTTGGCGTCGCGACCATGCCATATTCGATGGTGGAACAGGATATTGCCGAAGGGCGGCTACGCGTGGTCAGCCCGGAATCGACCAGCGAAATCGATATTATTATGGCCTGGCGGCGCGACAGTATGGGGGAGGCAAAAGCCTGGTGCCTGCGGGAAATACCTAAGCTATTCGCCGGAAAATAAATAGCGCGCGGCGCTTTAAAAGCGGCGCCGCGCCGCCATCAGGAAAAGCGTTTCGGATCGGGGCCGAAGCGGTTGTCGCCCGGCGTACCATTCTGGCAGTTGAACGCGATGATGATAAGCCAGCCGATAATGGGGATAAGTAGCAACAGTAGCCACCATGCGGAGCGGTCAGTGTCATGCAGACGACGGAACTGCACGGCCCACCACGGTAAAAAGATCAGAACGCCGTAAATGGTGGTCAGAACGCCTTCACCCCCGGCGCGTTGCCAGCCAAGCATGGCGTCCAGCAGGCCCAACACAAAGGTAAAGATGATATTGACCAGAATAAACATCCAGTACTCTTTGCGTCGCGCGCGGCCGCCAAATCCCAGATAATTTTTTAAAACCTTTAAATACCAATCCATTTTCGCCTCAATAATGGTTCAATCACTTGTTTTTAAAGTAATCAAACTAAGAATAGCCGCGAATGAAATGCTGGTAAATATTTGTGGTATTTATTAATAAGGCGTCCCGGAGGACGCCTGAAATTAGCCAAAGCGCACGTCGCGCCCGTGAGGTTCGAGCAGATCCTGCCACGGTCCGATGGAAATGATACCCGTGGGGTTAATCGTTTTATGGCTACGGAAATAGTGGTGACGAATATGGTCAAGATTAACGGTTTCAGCAATGCCCGGTATTTGATAGATATCGCGCAGGAAACCGTACAGATTCAGGTAGTCGCTGATTCGGTATTTGTCGCATTTGAAATGAGTCACGTAAACCGGATCAAAGCGTACCAGGGTCGTCCATAAGCGGATATCCGCCTCGGTCAACTGGTCGCCCGTCAGATAGCGGTGCTGTCCGAGAATCTGTTCCAGGCGCGCCAGCGCAGTAAATACCTTTTCTACCGCTTCATCATACGCTTGCTGGCTGGTGGCGAAGCCTGCTTTATAAACGCCGTTATTAACGTTGTCATAAATCCAGCCGTTTAACTCGTCAATTTTGCTTTGCAGCGCGGGGGGATAGTAATCCCCGGCTTTAGCGCCTAGCCCATCGAAGGCGGAGTTAAACATACGAATGATTTCGGCGGACTCGTTGCTGACGATAGTATGATTTTTTTTATCCCATAAGACCGGTACGGTGACGCGGCCGCTGTAGTGTGGATCGGCGTGCAGATACAACTGGTAGAGAAATTCATGCTGATAGAGGGTATCGCCGGTGGCCGCCGGAAAAGTATCATCAAACGTCCAGCCGTTTTCCAGCATCAATGGATTCACGACGGAAACCGGAATAAACGGCTCCAGACCTTTCAGTTTACGGAAAATGAGCGTGCGATGCGCCCAGGGGCAGGCAAGGGAAACGTACAGATGGTAACGATCTTTTTCTGCGGCGAATCCGCCTTCGCCGGAAGGTCCGGGCGCGCCGTCAGCGGTAAGCCAGTTGCGGAAAGCCGACGCTGAACGCTGAAATTTCCCCCCGGAAGATTTGGTGTCATACCAGGTGTCGTGCCAGACGCCATCGATCAGTTGTCCCATGTCTCTCTCCTTCAGATGACAAAAGCGAGGCGCTATTCCCTCGCTTTTTTAATTGAGTATAGATTGCTTACCACTTTTTATTCAGCAGACGGTCAAGGCTGAACGCGCCAGGCCCGGTTAACGCCAGTAATAAGAATCCGCCGGCAATGGTCAGGTTTTTCATAAACATCAGCGAGTTTACACCTTCTGCAAAATTGCTATGGAAGATCAATGCCGTCAGCAGCGTAAAACCAGCGGTAAAAAGCGCAGTGGTGCGGGTGAGGAACCCCAGCAGAATCGCCAGACCGCCGCCGAACTCAAGCAGTATGGTGAGCGGCAGCAGGAATCCTGGTACGCCCATCGCTTCCATATACTGTTGTGTGCCCGCATAGCCGCTAATTTTTCCCCATCCTGCGGTAATAAACAGAACTGGCATTAAAATACGCGCTATCAGTACACCAACATCTTCTAATTTTTTCATTTTATTCTCCAGGAGGCCGATTCGGCGGCTGCTGCTATTTTCATGAGCAATGGCGCGGTTTAGCGCGTCATTGTTATCGCTGGAGAGAATCATAAACGTGGCGTACAGGAATTGTTAGCAAGGAAAATTGCCAAATTTTTTCAAAAAATTTGAGTGATTGATAAAGAGACGATATGCATAAAAGTATCGCGCCACCAGGTGTAATCGGGCGATAACCTGATGGCGCGATGCTATAAAAGAAAAGATATTAACCGCGGAGCTGTTGTTGACGGAGGGTAGTTTTTACCAGGCGCCAGGCGCTCCAGATACCCAGGCCGCGTTTCGCCCAGCGTACCAACATATTAGGATGACGGATGGTCCAGATGGCCATTACGCTGCTACCGACCAGCGCCCAGGAGCGCAGGCTTAACACCGTATTCCAGCCGCGATCGTACGCGCCGGTGGTCTCCAGCCAGTCGCGACGGCTGGCGGACAGATCCAGCCGTTGCTGCTGGATCTGACTGAGAAGCAGCGCTTTACGTTTTTCGCGTTCGCCTTTGCTGCTCACGACTGATCGTCCTCCAGAATTTGCCGATCGTTAGCCAGTTCGTGCCGCGTATGGCGCAATAGCGTGGACTGACGCGCTTTGCGCAAAGTCCAGATGCCGCCGATTAGCGCAAGCACTAACAGCACAACAGTGGTAGCGATCATCGCGTTCAAACGGTACTGAGGATCGATAGCCCAGATGACCAGAACCATCAGGCTCATTAAGCCAAACGCCGCGAAGAGCATGGTAAGACCTACCATCAGCAAAAGCTGAAAGAGGTTCGCTTTCTCTTCTTCCAGTTCTACTACTGCCAGTCGCAGCCGGGTTTCCACCATCTCAACGATAATGGTGACAATCCGCTGCCCGATACCCAGTACGCTTTTGCCTGGTCCTTGTGCCTGTCGAGAGTCCGCCATAATTAACGACGCGTCAGCAGTACGCCCAACACCAGACCGACAGCGGCGCCAATGCCTACGCCTGTCCAGGGATTTTCGCGCACATAATCATCGGCGCGGGCGGCGGCGACGCGAGTCTGTTTGGCAATCACATCACCCGTTTCGCCCAGGCGGTAACGGCTCTCTTTCAGCGCGCGCTCGGCTTTGCTACGAATCTTACTCAACTCTTCTTTCGACTTTTCGCCCGAAGAGCTCAGCACTTCTTCAAGCGTATCGGTCAGGGATTTCAACTCAGCGCGCAGATGTTCCGTAGTGTTATCTTTCGACATAGTTTTCTCCAGGTGAGTGAGTATTTACATTCGGCGTTAATTTAGTAGTCTCTGGCCTCAAGTTTTTTTAGCTCATCCTGAGCCTCGGCCAGCTTACGTTCACGTTTGTCTATTTTATCCGCATCGCCTTTTGCTTTTGCCTCGGCTAAATCACGTTGGCGTTCGGCTACCTCTTCTTTTTGCTCAGCGACCTTTTTCTGATGCTCGGCGCGCAGCTTGCTGTCAGTACAATTGGCGCGTACTTCGCTGAGCGCCTTGTTCAGACCCTCAATACGGCGCTGATTGTTGTGCTTTTCAGCGTAGCTAATTTCCTTTTGTATATCCTGCTCTTTTTCCTGACAAAGCGAATTAGCGTAGCTACCGGCGCTAAGTGTAAAAAGCGTGATAGCCAAAGCGATGCGGTATTTCATTCCTGAACTTTCCCTTATGTTCGGACCCGTTGTCCGGGGCGGTGATCCCGATAATAACGCGGTGGGTTAAACACCGCTTTATTAATCATAGTCATTAAACAATGAAATCACCAAAGTGAGTGATATGATTCGGATTCCTGGAGGTTAGCCAAAGCGGTGTGAGCTTTCCCGTAAGCGGGACAGCCACTGTACCGTTTCGTTGTCATCGTCCTGCTGAGCGACGACATAACCGTGTGGTAACGTTTGATCCAGTACCGTTTTTGCTGCGGCGCTTTGCGCAGGGGAATCGAAGGTAATGAGCAACATGTCATTTTTAGGCGTAATGCTTTTAAAATGAATGCCGTTCGCATCCAGATGATGCAGAACTGAGAAGCCGTCTGGCATACTGGCGCCCTGGTTAACCGCGCGAATGGCCAGCGTCGACTCTTGCTGACGCAGCGTTGACCACGTCATCATGAGTATGGTCAGCATCAGTAGAAAAGCGCTGATCCAAATGAGTTGTCGGGCAGTTATGCGTGGTTTAAGCATAAGTTATCCCCGGCTCCCATACTTCTTTTTCCACAGCATGACCAGTGAACCCGCCAGGCCAAAAAAGAGCAGCACCACGGGCAGCAGCATCAGGCATGACATTAACTGATCTTCATACTTCATAAAGACGGGCGTTTTGCCCAGCAGATAGCCCAGCGACGTCAGGATAAGCACCCACAACAAGCCGCTCATCCAGTTGAAGAACTGAAAGCGCGCGTTATTCAGGCCGGATATGCCGGCAATGGTGGGTAGCAGCGTTCTGACAAACGCGATAAAACGGCCTATCAGTAATGCCGACAGGCCGTGTTTATGGAAAAGGTGATGGGCGCGTTGATGATAATGTGCGGGGAGATGAGAGAGCCAGTTTTGCACGGTGCGGGTATTCCCCAGCCAGCGGCCCTGAATATAGCTCACCCAGCAACCCAGGCTGGCCGCGACGGTAAGCAGCAAAATGGTTTGTGGATAACCCATCGCGCCTTTGGCGATCAGCACGCCGACCAGGATCAACAGGCTGTCGCCAGGCAAAAAGGCGGCAGGGAGCAGCCCATTTTCCAGAAACAAAATCATAAATAACACAAAATATAACATGCCAATCATGGAAGGATTGGCCAGTGTTTCAAAGTCCTGAGCCCACAGGGCATTCAGCAATTGAGTCAGTAGTTCCATTCAGTATTCCTGGAGAATCGGTTAACGTCACGCCGGTGATCTGAGGTTTGCACTGCCGCAACAGAGTTGGAGTTTTTATCAGCGTTGCGGAAACGGCAAATTCGCGGCCTGAACTATTCCTTGTTAAGTTGTGAAGTAAGCAAGCACTAACACACAAAAATTCAAAATGCATCTAATTGTAACAAAGGTCAACGAAGTCCGTTATAGAAATTACGCGTCGTTGAGCTTTGATTTTGCTTATCGCAAGGGGGGGTGGCGAGAGGATTTACACAGGCTGACACTTTATACTTTACGCTGACCGAGCGCCGCGGCAGACGCCATCTACATATAACGTTACGCGAGGATGTTGCGTGTGGATATAAATTCGCTTTCCGTCACAGCCTACGGATTGGGAGATTCAGATCTATCGTTACGCCGGATGGCATACGCCATCCGGCATCGATAATCACTTAGCTACGCAAGGCGTTATTCGCCAGACGTTCGTCCTCTGCCTGGCAGGCTGCCGCAGTGAACAGAACATCGGTAGATGAGTTCAGCGCCGTTTCACACGAATCCTGCAATACGCCGATAATAAAGCCGACCGCTACTACCTGCATCGCGATATCGTTCGGGATGCCAAACATGTTGCACGCCAGCGGGATCAGCAGCAATGAACCGCCTGCCACGCCGGAGGCGCCGCAAGCACACAGCGAGGCCACCACGCTCAGCAGCAGCGCTGTAGGCAGATCCACCGGGACGCCTAACGTATGGACTGCCGCCAACGTCAGAACCGTAATGGTAATTGCCGCGCCGGCCATATTGATAGTGGCGCCCAGCGGAATGGAAACGGAGTAAGTATCCCTGTCCAGATTCAGCTTTTCGCACAGCGCCATATTCACTGGAATATTGGCGGCAGAGCTGCGGGTAAAGAAGGCATAAACGCCGCTTTCACGCAGGCAGGCGAACACCAGCGGATAAGGGTTGCGACGAATTTTCCAGAATACCAACAGCGGGTTGACCACCAGCGCGACCAGCAGCATACAGCCAATCAAGACGACCAGCAGGTGCGCATAGCCCCACAGGGTGGAGAAGCCGGTGGTTGCAAGCGTTGATGAAACCAGACCAAAAATACCGACTGGCGCGAAACGGATCACCAGTTTCACCATAAAGGTCACGGCGTTAGACATATCGTTCACGAGGTTTTTGGTGGTTTCATTGCCATGACGCAGGGCAAATCCCAGACCGACGGCCCACACCAGAATCCCGATATAGTTAGCGTTCAGCAGCGCGTCGATGGGGTTCGACACCATGCTCATCAACAGACCGCGCAAGACTTCTACAATGCCGGACGGCGGCACGATATCCTGGGCGCTACTGGACAGATGCAGCGTTGAAGGGAAGGCGAAGCTGAACACAACGGCCGCCAGCGCGGCTGAAAAGGTGCCTAGCAGGTAAAGAAAGAGAATAGGGCGAATATTGGTTTTTTGACCGTGCTGGTGGTTGGCGATCGAGGCCATTACCAGCATCAGCACCAGAACGGGGGCGACCGCTTTTAAGGCGCCGACGAACAGGGTGCCAAGCAAGCCAACCGCTTCTGCCGCAGGCTTAGAAATCCATGCCAGTAAAATCCCCAGTACCAGACCCACTAAAATTTGTTTAACCAGACTGCCTTGCGCTAAACGCTGCAGTAGCCCTGATGCTCGTTGCGTAGCCATTTCATATTCCTTGTATTGTGTTGCTGGTCATCCCCTGTACGCTCTTACGGCGCATCTTTCAGGATGTAACAAAGTGTTTGCCTGGTTGAGTATAAGGAAAGTTGAAGGTTCGGGAAGCGAAATATCCTGGATTTTTTGCTGTGATCATGTTTTATAACTTTATATTAACAGTATTGTGACATGTTAAACAAAAACGCCCGACAGGTGTGCGCTGCCGGGCGTTTTTGACGGGGCAGATTTACCCCGATAAAAGATTATTGCGCTCGTAGTTTCTTATCGCGCTGATGGTTAACCCAGGCGTTAATCACCAGCGTAATGGTCAGAATACCAAACACTACGCCCAGCGAAATCGCGATAGGAATATGGTAGAAGTCGACGATCAGCATCTTAATGCCGATAAAGACCAGAATGACCGCCAGACCATATTTCAGCATCGAGAAGCGTTCCGCCACGCCGGACAGCAGGAAGTACATCGCGCGCAGTCCTAAGATGGCAAACAGGTTAGAGGTCAGTACGATGAACGGGTCGGTGGTGACCGCAAAGATCGCCGGAATACTGTCAACGGCGAAGATCACATCGCTGAACTCAACCATAATCAGCACCAGCAGCAGCGGCGTGGCATACAGCAGGCCGTTTTTACGTACGAAAAAGTGCTCGTTCTCGATCGTATCAGTCATGCGCAGATGCCCGCGCAGCCAACGCACCATCGGTTTTTCGCCAATGCCGGATTCGTCTTCCTTCGCCAGCGCCATTTTTACGCCGGTAAACAGCAGGAAGGCGCCGAACACATACAGCAGCCATTCGAACTGAGTGATAAGCCAGGTACCGGCGAAAATCATGATAGTACGCAACACGATCGCGCCAAGAACCCCATACACCAGCACCCGGCGTTGCAGAGCCGGAGGGACGGAGAAATAGCTAAACAGCATCAGCCAGACAAAGACGTTATCTACGGCCAGCGACTTTTCAATCAGATAGCCGGTAAGGAACGCTAATGCCTGCGGGTCAGCAACTTCGCGCCCTTGCGTTTCAGCCAGATACCACCAGAAAGCGGCGTTAAACAGTAGTGAGAGCGTTACCCACAGGATTGACCATCCTGCCGCTTGTTTCATCGACATAGCATGTGCGCCACGGCGTCCCTGCAACAACAGGTCGATGGATAGCATTATCACCACAACAACCGCGAATCCACCCCATAATAATGGCGTACCAACAGTATTCATTATTTCTCCCCATGCAAAAAAAACGGCTAACGCCGAATGGCATTAGCCGCTGCTTTTATGCATAGACCTTGCCATTCGGCAAGGTCTCACTTACAACAATAAAGGAATACGCTGACGCATTCCTTTATGGCTGCCCGGTGACCGGATGTGGTTTTGCACACATCGTAATGACGATCGACCGGCAATGAAGTTACTCCCCTTTGCGCGTAACAAAGTATGACAGGCCACGCGTAGAGTCAATGACCTGTAACATATGATTTACATAATTTTACGCAGTAAGGGGATGGGTCAGATCGTCCGCCGGGAAGATGACCCCGGTTTGACGGCGTATTTCTGTCAGCCATTTTGCCGTGGCGCGACTTAGCGACAACCCCGGATGTTCCACGGCGTGGTTTTCAATAAGCTGGGCAAACGCCCCGGCTTCATACAGCATGGTATTAATATGCTGAGGCTGGGTCAGATCCTGCATCAGCGCGCCGCGCGGCGCAAAACACACTTTCTGGCATTCCGACAGCTTTTCAATGACCAGCGATCCCCTCTCGCCCTGAATTTCACTGGCCAGTACCGAGTCGCTGACTTTGGAATGCTGTAGCGTGACGCTAAAATCGCCGTAATCCATAACCACGACGCCGTGCGCATCTACTCCGCTTTCCAATAAATTCGCCGACGCCTGCACGCTGCGCGGCTCGCCCCATAGCGCGATCGCCGACGCCAGACAGTAATACCCGATATCCATAATCGAACCATTGGAGAAGGCCGGATTAAACGTATTCGGATTTTCACCGTTCAGATAGCGCTGATAACGTGAAGAGTACTGGCAGTAATTTAGTAATGCTTTGTGCATTCTGCCGATTTTCGGCAACGATTCCCGCAGCAGCAGGAAATTGGGCAGGCAGGCGGTTTTAAAGGCTTCAAACAGTACCCGCTGATTATCGCGCGCGCAGGCGATAGCGGCATCAACCTCCGCCAGGTTAGAAGCCAGCGGCTTTTCGCACATGACATGTTTTTTATGCTGCAAAAAGCGCTGCGTCTGGGAGAAATGCAGGGAATTCGGGCTGGCGATATAAACCGCCTCAATCGCGTCGCTTTGCGCCATCGCTTCCAGCGAGGTAAACAGATGCTCGACGGGATAATCATTTGCGAAAGACTGCGCCTGTTCAAGACTACGGGAGTAAACGGCGGCGAGCCTGAATTTGCCGGTTTCATGGGCGGCGTCGACAAACTGGCGCGTGATCCAGTTAGTCCCAATTACAGCGAAACGTATCATAAACGTCAGCGGACTCCAGAAAGGGATTTTTCGTCAATGTAGCACGCCTTTCCGCCCTTGCCAGTGCGCTGCGACGCACTCTGGCATTTTACTGGCGAGAAGGGCACCCGTGTGCGCTATCAGCCCCAATAGTGACGCCAGCGCCCAGATATTTAGGCTGACGGTGCAAAATTTTGGCATCCAGCACTGCGCTAACCCGCGCCAGCTTTTCCCGAAGTCGTGTGTAGGTTCCGTGCCTTTTATTCAGATCCGGCGCGTTAACGCCGATAGCGTCAATGCCATATTGTTGCGCCAGCCAGATCGCCCGTTGATTATGGAATGCTTGCGAGATAATCGTAATGCGGCTTTCGCCAAACACTTTCCGGGCGCGAACTACGGAGTCCAGCGTGGAGAATCCGGCATAATCACAAAAAATGGCCGCTTCCGGCACACCTTTCGCTATCAGCGCCTGCTGCATCGCCGAAGGTTCATCGTACTCTTTTTTGCCATTATCGCCGCTGACTAACAGCCACTTCACTTTACCGGCGTGATACAACGCGGCGGCAGTATTAATCCGCCGGGTAAAATACCGATTGCCGGGTTTAGCGCCTAACACCAGCCCGACGTTGCGGGCGGGAACGGTCTGAATGTCATTCCATGTCAGATGCTGTGAGGCGTTGACGATAAGCCAGTTAGAATAGAAAAGCGCGACGCCTGCCGCGACAAGCAGAAAACACGCCACTGTTAACGCCCGGCGTGTAAAACAGAGGCGGCGGATAAAACGGGCACATTGTGGGAGCATGGTCGTTGCGCGGTTCCGTTGGCGGTGGATAAAAAATACCCTCTACAGATCGTCATCCTTGACGTGGCGGCAGGCAATGAGCGAAATGTGAACGCGCCGATTTTATGCCCACGCCGTTAAAAAGATACGGGGGAAGGGGCATTTTCAGAATTTATTGTGCCGACAGCGCCTGATGCGTCAGCCACAGTCGCGTATCAAACTCCAGTTGATGGTACTGCGGTTCCATATGGCAGCAGAGCTGATAAAACGCTTTGTTATGATCTTTCTCTTTCAGGTGCGCCAGCTCGTGAACCACAATCATCCGTAAGAATGGCTCCGGGGCGTTGCGAAACACGGTGGCGACGCGGATCTCCGCCTTTGCCTTGAGCTTGCCGCCCTGAACGCGCGAGACAGCGGTATGCAGTCCCAGCGCATTTTTCAGCACATGAATCTTGCTGTCATACATCACTTTATTGATGGGCGGCGCATTGCGCAGAAACTGACTTTTCAGTTCCTGAGTATAGTGATATAGCGCTTTGTCAGTGGCGTAATCATGCGCGCCGGGATAACGTTTTTCCAGCACCGCTCCCAGGCGCTGCTCGGCGATTAAGGTGCGCACCTGGGCAAGGAGATGTTCCGGATACCCCTGAAGGTAAGTTAGTGAGGTCATCAAAGCTCCATGTTGCTGATAAAAAGTGTATACTCACGCACCCTTTTCAGGGATAACGCCGCAATTTTACCATTCAGGAGGCCTAATGAGCCACGTAGACGACGGTTTCCGTTCACTGACGCTGAAACGTTTTCCGCAAACGGATGATGTTAACCCGCTTCTGGCGTGGGAGGCGGCCGATGAGTATCTGCTGCAACAGTTGGATGAGACGGAAATTCGCGGCCCGGTGCTGATCCTGAATGATACGTTTGGCGCGCTAAGCTGTGCGCTGGCGGAGCATTCGCCATACAGTATTGGCGATTCGTATTTAAGCGAACTGGGTACGCGAGAGAATTTACGCCATAACGGCATCGCGGAGTCCAGCGTAACGTTTCTCGACAGTACCGCTGACTACCCGCAGGCGCCGGGCGTGGTATTGATTAAGGTACCGAAAACGCTGGCGTTGCTGGAACAGCAGTTACGCGCTTTGCGTAAGGTCGTTACGGCGCAAACGCGTATTATCGCCGGCGCGAAAGCGCGAGATATTCATACCTCTACGCTGGAACTGTTTGAAAAAGTGCTGGGCCCAACCACGACGACGCTGGCGTGGAAGAAAGCGCGCCTGATTAACTGTACCTTCAGTCATCCGCAACTGGCCGACGCGCCGCAAACGCTAAGCTGGAAACTGGAAGATACAGGCTGGACGATTCACAACCACGCGAATGTGTTTTCTCGTACCGGATTGGATATCGGCGCGCGCTTCTTTATGCAGCATTTGCCGGAAAACCTCGACGGGGAGATTGTCGATCTCGGCTGCGGCAATGGGGTGATTGGCCTGAGCTTACTGGCGAAAAATCCGCAGGCGAACGTGGTATTTGTCGATGAATCGCCGATGGCGGTAGATTCCAGCCGTTTGAATGTAGAAACGAACCTGCCGGAAGCGTTCGAGCGCTGCGAATTTATGATCAACAACGCGCTCTCCGGCGTGGAGCCGTTCCGTTTTAACGCTGTGTTCTGCAACCCGCCGTTCCACCAGAAACATGCGCTGACGGATAATATCGCCTGGGAGATGTTCCATCATGCCCGCCGCTGCCTGAAAATCAACGGCGAACTGTATATTGTGGCGAACCGCCATCTGGACTATTTCCACAAGCTGAAGAAGATTTTCGGTAATTGCGCGACGATAGCAACCAACAATAAGTTTGTTATTTTGAAAGCGGTGAAGCAGGGACGCCGTCGATAAGGCGCTCAAGCGTCATACCGGCCTATAAAACCGGTATGACGGCGTAAGCCCGATAAGCGCTGCGCCATCAGGCAAAGTCGTTAAATCTCCAGCGCCAGTCGGGTGCCCTGGGCAATCGCCCGTCGGGCATCCAGCTCCATCGCGACATCGCATCCGCCGATAAGATGTACCGTTTTACCTGCGGCGCGTAACGGGTCCGCCAGCTCGCGGCGGGGTTCTTGTCCGGCGCAGATCACCACATGATCCACTTCCAGCAACTGCGGTTCGCCGCCGATCAAGAGATGTAATCCGTCGTCGTCGATCTTCTGGTAACTGACCGCCGGGATCATCTTCACGCCGCGCGCCAGTAACGTCGCGCGATGGATCCAGCCGGTGGTTTTACCTAACCCTTCGCCCGGCTTGCTGGCTTTGCGTTGCAGCATGACGATTTGCCGTGGACTACGTGCCAGGCGCGGGCCTTCCGGGCGCAGACCGCCTGCCTGTTGCAGGCTGGTATCAATTCCCCATTCCGTACAAAATTCAGCAATATTTTGGCTGGTGGATTCGCCGTGCTGGCTCAGATACATGGCCGTGTCAAAACCGATCCCGCCGCAGCCGATGATCGCCACTCGCTTACCAACCGGCGCTTTATCGCGCAATACCTCCAGGTAGGTCAATACTTTTGGATGATCGATACCGTCTATCGGCGGGCGTCGCGGTACTATTCCGCAGGCGAGGATCGCTTCGTCAAACGGCTGAAGATCCTCTGCGTTCACCCGTTGGTTCAGTTTCAGCGTAACGCCAGTAACATCGATCATTCGACGGTAGTAGCGCAGCGTTTCGTAAAACTCCTCTTTACCCGGGATCTGCCTGGCGATAGTAAACTGACCGCCAATTTCACTCTGGGCGTCAAACAGCGTGACATGATGGCCGCGCGACGCGGCGTTAATCGCGAAAGCCAGCCCCGCCGGGCCTGCGCCGACAACGGCCAGGTTCTTTTTGCGTATGACCGGCGTTATCGGCATGTGGGTTTCGTGACAGGCGCGTGGGTTCACCAGACAGGAGGTCACTTTGCCGATGAAGATCCGATCCAGACAGGCCTGATTACAGCCGATACAGGTGTTGATCTCATCTGCGCGTCCGGATTGCGCTTTAGTCAGGAATTCGGCATCGGCAAGGAAGGGACGCGCCATCGACACCATATCGGCATCGCCGCGCGTCAGGATCGTCTCGGCGACCTGCGGATCGTTAATGCGATTGGTCGCGATCAGCGGAACCGACACATGACCTTTGAGTTTCCGCGTCACCCAGCTAAAGGCGCCACGCGGTACTGGCGTGGCGATGGTCGGGATTCGCGCCTCATGCCAGCCAATGCCGGTATTAATTAGGCTTGCGCCTGCGGCTTCAATGGCTTGCGCCAGTTGTACCGTTTCGTCGAACGTGCCGCCATTTTCCACCAGATCGAGCATCGACAGGCGATAGATAATAATAAAGTCGTTCCCTACCCGCTGGCGTACCGCGCGTACTACCTCAACCGCGAAGCGCATACGGCTGGCATAGTCGCCGCCCCATTCGTCATCGCGATGGTTAGTTCGCCGCGTGAGAAATTCATTAATCAGATAGCCCTCTGATCCCATCACCTCTACGCCGTCGTAGCCTGCTTCCCGCGCCAGTTGCGCGCAATGCGCGAAGTCGTCGATTAACTGCAAGATTTCATCATGCGTCAGTTCATGCGGCATAAAGCGGTTGATTGGCGCCTGAATTGCCGACGGCGCGACCAGGTGCGGCTGATAGCTGTAACGTCCGGTGTGCAGAATTTGCAGCGCGATTTTACCGCCTTGCGCATGTACGGCATCAGTCACCACGCGGTGAGGCGTTAACTGGCTGGCATCGTTCAGCATCGCGCCGCCGGTCATCACGACCCCGGAGGGAACGGGCGCAATACCGCCGGTGACGATTAACGCTACGCCGTGTCGCGCGCGCTCGGCATAAAATGCCGCCAGGCGCTCGGCGCCATCAGGATGTTCTTCCAAACCCGTGTGCATCGATCCCATCAGCACACGGTTTCTGAGAGTAGTAAAGCCCAGATCGAGCGGGGCGAACAGCGACGGGTAGCTCATAAGCATATCCAGTATGTAAAATTATTGTTATGTGGTCGGATGAGTTACTACTGTAGCCGTCGCGAGGTAAAAGGGAAAAGGGGAATGTGGTGATTGTGATGGGATTCAAAAAAGAGGCCGCGACCCGGGGAAAACAGGCCGGATAAGCATAGCGCCATCCGGCATCGTTTTTAAACCTCTTCAACGCTCACCTGCATCGCCGCCAGCGCATTACGCGCTGATTTCAATACCTGTTCGCACAGTTCAATGGTTAGCGTGAGCGGTGGCTCGATACGAATTGTTTTCGCATTATTCAGCGTACCAGCGACCAGCACGCGTTGACGGAACATCTCACTGGCAAAACGGTAGCCCGTTTCGTTGTCAACAAATTCAATGGCCATCAACATACCTTTGCCGCGCGCATCGTGTACCAGATTGGGATATTCACGCGCAAGTTGTCGAAAACCATCCAGGAGCGTATCGCCTTTTTGTTCCGCCTGGGCCGGGAGATTTTGCTCCAGCAGGACGTTAATGGTCGCCAGCGCGGCAGCACAAGCCAGCGGATTACCGCCAAAAGTGGTGGTATGCAGGAAGGGGTTGTCGAACAGAACCGAAAACACCTCTTCAGTCGCGATGGTGGCGCCAATCGGCATCACGCCGCCGCCCAGGGCTTTCGCCAGACACAGAATATCAGGCTGCACATTTTCGTGCTCACAGGCAAACATCTTGCCGGTACGCCCCATGCCGGTTTGTACTTCATCCAGAATCATCAGCGCGCCGAATTCGTCACAGAGCTTACGTACCTCTGTCAGGTATCCCTGCGGCGGCAGGATCACGCCGCCTTCACCCTGAATAGGCTCCAGAATCACGGCTGCTATCTCGTCGCCCGTTTTTTTGCCTTCGCTAAATGCCATGCTCATCGCGTCGATATTGCCAAACGGCACATGGCGGAAGCCCGGCAGTAAAGGCATAAAGGGTCTGCGGAAGGTGGATTTGGCCGTGGCGGAGAGCGCGCCCAATGATTTGCCGTGAAATGCGCCGCTGGTGGCGATAAAGGTAAACTTGCCGCGCGGCGACTGATACGCTTTTGCCAGTTTTAGCGCCGCTTCGACGGATTCGGTGCCGCTGTTACAGAAAAAGCTGTACTTGAGTTTCCCCGGTGTCAGAGCCGCCAGCGTTTTTGCCAGCATCGCCCGCAAGGGATCAAGTAACTCCTGGCTGTGGAGAGGTTGTTTTGCGAGTTGATTCTGGACGGCGGATACCACAACAGGATTACGGTGCCCCACGTTAAAGATGCCAAACCCCCCAAGACAGTCGATAAACTCCTGCCCCTGAGTGTCGACAAGCGTATTCAAACTGCCCGCTTGCCACTCTACGGCTCCGTAATCCCCGCCGGCGGTAACAGATTTCCGGTATTCCAGAAATCCTGGATTTACATGCTCTTTAAAGTAGTCAATGACCTCTCGGTTTAGTGCTTTCATTTCCTCATGGTTTAGCGTTCGCTTCTCGATGAGATTCAGTGCGTGCGCGCTACAGGCCAAAGCCGATGCGCTGGAAGGTAACCTGTTCAAAATGAGCTCCAGAGGGCCGTGTATCACATGATACTGAATTAAGTATTGCAGGGATTAGCGGGGGTCTAAGCCCATAGTGAAAATCGGGATAAACACCAAGAATAATCACATTTACACAACATTTAATGTCATGTGTTAACAATTGGATGCATTTTGAGCAGATCTTGTTTTATGGTTTACGGTGTGTTGCGGTAGCAGCGGCGTGAGAAAAAGGTGAGCCAGGGCAGATTTTAAAGAAAAAGGTTGTCTACGCTAAACAATTTCATAATGAAAATAAGGCGCAGGATGAGGTGAAAATCGTACAAATATTAAGGATTAATCGCAAATTGCGATCCAGAGCAATTTTAACAACTAAAGATAAATAGATTAGCGCCGAAATAACATCTGAGCGAAAAATTAACATCCAGATAACCTGCACAGGACGCTATCATGTCTTCTCATCCCTACGTCAGCCAGCTAAATACCCCGCTGGATGATGATACCACTCTGATGTCTACGACCGACCTGGAAAGCTATATCACTCACGCCAATGACACTTTTGTCCAGGTGAGCGGCTATCAGTTAAACGAGTTACTGGCGCAGCCACATAATCTGGTGCGTCATCCGGATATGCCGAAAGCTGCCTTCGCAGATATGTGGTACACCCTAAAACAGGGCGAACCGTGGAGCGGCATTGTGAAAAACCGGCGTAAAAACGGCGACCATTATTGGGTGAGGGCCAACGCGGTACCGATGATACGTGAAGGGCGTGTGACGGGATATATGTCGATCCGTACCCGCGCCACGGATGATGAGATTGCCGCCGTCGAGCCTTTATATCAGGCGCTAAATGAAGGGCGGTGTAGTAAACGTATTCATAAAGGCCTGGTGGTTCGTCAGGGCTTGCTGGGCAAACTACCCGCTATGCCTGTTCGCTGGCGAGTGCGTAGCATTATGGGGCTAATGGCCGTAATGCTGGCGTTGGCGCTGTTCGGTACGGATGCGTCATGGCAGGCGTTGCTGTTGGGCGCGTTGGCGATGCTGGCAGGTACGGCGCTATTTGAATGGCAAATTGTGCGTCCCATTGAAAATGTGGCGACGCAGGCGCTGAAAGTGGCGACCGGCGAACGCAACAGCGTACAACATCTTAATCGTAGCGATGAGTTGGGGCTGACGCTGAGGGCCGTGGGGCAGCTTGGCTTGATGTGCCGCTGGCTGATCAATGACGTATCAAGTCAGGTTTCCAGCGTCAGAAACGGCAGTGAAAGGCTGGCGAAGGGTAACAATGATCTGAACGAACACACCCGTCAGACCGTGGAGAATGTTCAGGAAACGGTAACGACCATGAACCAGATGGCGGAGTCCGTGAAGCTCAATTCCGAGACGGCTTCCGCTGCGGATAAGCTTTCCATGGCGGCCAGTAGCGCGGCGACTCAGGGAGGTGAGGCGATGGATACGGTGATTAAAACGATGGATGATATCGCTCACAGTACGCAACGTATCGGGACGATCACCACGCTAATTAACGATATCGCTTTTCAGACGAATATCCTGGCGCTGAATGCGGCGGTAGAAGCGGCGAGAGCGGGCGAGCAGGGGAAAGGGTTTGCCGTGGTTGCTGGCGAGGTACGCCATCTTGCCAGCCGCAGCGCTAATGCGGCGAACGATATTCGTAAATTAATTGACGCCAGCGCAACAAAGGTGCAGTCAGGCTCCGAGCAGGTTCACGCCGCAGGCCGTACCATGGATGACATTGTAGCTCAGGTGCAAAATGTCACCCTGCTTATCGCACGGATCAGCCAGTCGACGCAGGAACAGACAGATGGGCTTTCCAGCCTGACTCGCGCCGTGGACGAGTTGAACCGCATAACCCAGAAAAATGCGGCGCTGGTGGAAGAGAGCGCACAAGTCTCCGCGATGGTAAAACACCGTGCCAGCCGGCTGGAGGATGCGGTCACGGTACTGCATTAAGTTTATTTGTAGGTAGCAACGGTAATGACATCCGCCTGGTAGCAATAAGCTTACCGGGCGGATGTGCTCTGATAGAAGGCGGTGCCTGCCATCATAGAGAGTACCAGTGGCCTGTGATGTTAAAAATAATGTGATATTTATTCCTTCTCCCTTGCCTACCTATTAATAGGTATAAACGCAGTTAATAAATAAGAAATGGTTAACCTTTTAGCGTATTTCTTTCATTATTAGTGCCAATTTATGTCACTTTTGGTTCATCTTTCTGTGAACAATAAATATTACTTACTAATAATGGGTGATGCTGCCAACTTACTGATTTAGTGTATGATGGTGTTTTTGAGGTGCTCCAGTGGCTTCTGTTTCTATCAG
>NZ_JBGDXS010000009.1:0-106208 GCF_046550535.1 Salmonella sp. SAL04213
GAAGTGAAACGCCGTAGCGCCGATGGTAGTGTGGGGTCTCCCCATGCGAGAGTAGGGAACTGCCAGGCATCAAATTAGAAGTATGGCATTAACTTTCGGGGCAGTTCACTACTCGACAGAGAGTAGGACAAAAGCGAAAGCTTTTGAACGTTGCGAAGCAACGGCCCGAAGGGTGAATCACGAAGTGATTCATAAACTGCCAGGCATCAAATTGCAGTAAACCGGGATGAAAATCCGGATTGTGACAAAGAAATTCGGTGGAGCGGTAGTTCAGTTGGTTAGAATACCTGCCTGTCACGCAGGGGGTCGCGGGTTCGAGTCCCGTCCGTTCCGCCACTTATTAAGAGCCCTGAGCATTAGCTCAGGGCTTTTTCTTTGCATGTCATTTAATTATTGCTCAATTCGCAAAAATCCTCTGCATTTCTCGCTCTTTTTCTGCAAAGCGCTGAAGGTCATAATCCCCTCAGTTAACGAACATAGTGATTAAAAAGAGGAATTCTATGACTATCCCTGCATTCGGTTTAGGTACTTTTCGCCTGAAAGACGACGTGGTTATCGCTTCTGTTAAAACGGCGCTTGAACTGGGCTACCGTGCTGTCGACACTGCGCAAATCTATGATAATGAAGCGGCTGTTGGACAGGCGATTGCTGAGAGCGGCGTACCGCGTAATGAGCTGTACATCACCACCAAGATCTGGATTGAAAACCTTAGCAAAGACAAGCTAATCCCAAGCCTGAAAGAGAGCCTGAAAAAACTGCGTACCGATTATGTCGATCTGACGCTGATCCACTGGCCATCTCCGGGTGATGCCGTGTCTGTCGAAGAATTTATGCAGGCATTGCTGGAAGCTAAAAAACAAGGGCTGACTCGCGAAATTGGCATTTCAAACTTCACCATTCCGTTGATGGAAAAGGCTATTGCCGCGGTGGGCGCAGACCATATAGCCACCAACCAGATTGAGCTATCTCCGTATCTGCAGAATCGTAAGGTGGTTGACTGGGCGAAAGCGCACGGTATCCACATCACCTCTTATATGACGCTGGCATACGGTAAAGCGCTGAAAGATGAAGTGATTGCACGCATTGCGGCTAAACATAATGCGACCCCGGCGCAGATTATTCTGGCATGGGCAATGGGTGAAGGTTACTCCGTGATCCCTTCATCCACCAGGCGTGAAAACCTGGCAAGCAACCTGCTGGCACTGGAACTGCATCTGGATGCCGAAGATAAAAATGCGATCGCGGCACTGGACCGCAACGATCGTCTGGTTAGCCCGGAAGGACTGGCTCCTGACTGGGATTAATTACCCGATCCTTTGTACCTTTAACCCTCTTTCACAGCTCCTGCGGGAGCTGTTCTTATATATTCGCTCAAAAAGTCGATAAATGCCCGAATGCGTGTGCTGACGGCGCGATCGCTGTAGTAAACGGCGCTGAAAGGCATTTCTACCGGCAGACGTTTATCGGCCAGCAGTTCCACCAGTTCTCCCCGTGCGATCTCTTTATCAATCATATAATCTGAAAGACATGCAATGCCGTTACCGTTCAGGCAAAGCTGTTTTAACGTTTCTCCGCTGTTGGAAGAAATCCCACATTCGATCTCATGGAGCTGCCCATCGCTACAGGCTATTGGCCAGGTATTGAGCGAGATGGGTTCAGAGAACCCCAGGCACAGATGCCGTTTTAACTCTTCAACGGTCTCTGGCTTGCCAAAACGGGCAATATAATCCGGTGAGGCGATAATCTTACGATAACTGGTAAATAACGGACGCGCGCGCAGACTTGAATCTGTCAACGTGCCTGCGCGTATCGCAACATCCACTTTTCGTTCAATAAGATTGATGAACGTTTCTGAGGAGACAAGAGACAACGTTATTTCCGGATACCGTTCACGAAAAGGTTTAATCAGCGGCATCAGGAAATGCAGCATTACCGGCGTTGCCGCATCAATACGCAGTAAGCCGCGCGGGGTATTACGCGACTCCATGATTTCCGTTTCTGCGGCGGCCATTTCTTGCAGTATCTGCTGCACGCGCCTGAAGTATCGCTCTCCTTCTTCAGTCAGGCTCAGCTGTCGGGTCGTACGATTAAGCAGACTGACGCCGAGCTTCATCTCCAGCTTTTTAACTGCCCGGCTGACAGCGGAATTGGCCTGTCCAAGCTGCTCTGCCGCCCGGCTGAAGCTGCCGCTTTCCACGACAGCGACAAAAATTGCGAGTTCTTCGGAGGTGGCTTTCATTTTTGCTCCTGAAGCAAAATTAAATTGATATTTTGGCTATTTTTGTCATTAAAACATCCAGGCATACTGCGTGTCATCTGATTACTGCTGTTATGGAGTTATGTATGCCTCTCGCTTTATTTGCACTGACTATAAGTGCTTTCGCTATCGGTACGACTGAGTTTGTGATTGTCGGCCTGGTGCCGACCATTGCTCAACAACTGGCTATCTCGTTACCTTCCGCCGGAATGCTGGTTTCAATCTATGCGCTGGGTGTGGCTATTGGCGCGCCGGTGCTAACCGCGCTGACCGGACGCCTGCCGCGTAAACAGTTACTGGTCGCGCTGATGGTCTTGTTTACGGCGGGGAATTTGCTGGCATGGCAGGCACCGGGCTATATGACATTAATCGTCGCCCGTCTGCTGACGGGCCTGGCGCACGGCGTGTTCTTCTCGATTGGATCTACCATCGCGACAAGTCTGGTGCCAAAAGAGAAAGCGGCTTCTGCGATCGCTATTATGTTTGGTGGTTTAACGGTAGCGCTGGTCACGGGCGTGCCGCTGGGAACATTTATCGGTCAGCATTTTGGCTGGCGTGAGACCTTCCTTGCGGTATCACTGTTAGGCGTGATTGCGCTGATGAGCAGTCAACTGCTGATCCCGACCAACATTCCCGGTCGGGCGGCCGCCAGCATTCGTGACCAGGTAAAAGTACTGACTCATCCTCGTCTGTTGCTGATTTACGCCGTTACGGCGCTGGGCTACGGCGGGGTATTCACGGCATTCACCTTCCTGGCGCCGATGATGCAGGATCTGGCGGGATTCTCCCCGGCAGCAGTAAGCTGGATCTTACTGGGGTATGGCGTATCAGTGGCTATCGGCAATATCTGGGGCGGTAAACTGGCAGATAAGCATGGTGCCGTGCCGGCGTTGAAATTCATTTTCGCCGCGCTGTTTGTTCTGCTTATGGTCTTCCAGGTGACGGCCTCCACGCAGTATGCCGCGCTGGCTACCATTCTGGTGATGGGGGTCTTTGCCTTCGGTAACGTACCGGGTTTGCAGGTCTACGTGGTACAGAAAGCGGAACAATTTACGCCCAATGCCGTTGATGTGGCGTCAGGTCTGAACATTGCGGCGTTTAACATTGGTATTGCGCTGGGCTCCGTGATTGGCGGGCAAACGGTGGCGCATTACGGTTTGGCGCAGACGCCGTGGATTGGCGCCCTCATTGTTCTGGTGGCTTTCCTGCTGATGGGTGTCAGCGGACGTCTTGATAAACCTGTACGCATTGCACTGGAGTAAATTATTGATGTAAGCGCCTACTTACAAAACAAACTGCAATTGTTCGTTGAAAGTGAGTGCTAAAATCCCTATAACAGAAGAACCAGTCCGGTTGAGGACTGGTTGACGTTACAGAGGTTTGAAAGTCAAAAGTGCGAAAAAATACCTATGCGATGCGCTATGTTGCCGGACAGCCCGCCGAGCGGATTTTGCCGCCAGGGTCGTTTGCGAGCATCGGCCAGGCATTGCCCGCCGGGGAACCGCTAAGCAGTGAAGAGCGGATCCGTATCCTCGTGTGGAATATATTCAAGCAGCAGCGAGCCGAATGGTTATCGGTGCTGAAGAACTACGGCAAAGATGCGCATCTGGTCCTGTTGCAGGAGGCACAGACGACGCCTGAACTGGTACAGTTTGCCACCGCTAACTATCTTGCCGCCGACCAGGTTCCCGCTTTTGTACTACCTCAGCATCCGTCTGGCGTCATGACGCTTTCTGCCTCCCATCCTGTTTACTGCTGCCCTTTACGGGAAAGAGAACCGATTTTACGTTTGGCGAAATCAGCCCTGGTGACGGTATATCCCTTGCCGGATACCCGTTTATTAATGGTAGTAAATGTTCATGCGGTAAATTTTAGTCTGGGCGTGGACGTGTACAGTAAGCAGTTACTTCCGATCGGCGACCAGATTGCGCACCATAGCGGCCCTGTCATTATGGCGGGGGATTTTAATGCCTGGAGCCGCCCACGTATGAATGCGTTGTACCGCTTTGCACGTGAGATGTCGCTGCGCCAGGTGCGTTTCACTGACGATCAGCGCCGTCGTGCGTTTGGACGACCGCTGGATTTTGTTTTTTATCGTGGTTTAAACGTGAATGAAGCCTCCGTACTGGTGACGCGCGCTTCCGATCACAATCCGCTACTCGTTGAATTCAGTCCCGGCAAACCTGAGCAATAAAGGTGCGTCAGGTCTGCCGTGGGGCAGGCCTCTGCGGGTGCTGCCCTCTATTTTTCTCATAACAGAAGGGCACTACCATGACAACGCATTCCCACCATGACAATGTTGAAAAGCAGTTTGGTTCACAGGCGAACGCCTATTTACATAGCGCCGTTCACGCATCGGGTCGTGACTTAGCGCGGCTGGCGCAAAGGTTGTCTGATTTTTCCCACGCGAACGTACTGGATATGGGATGTGGGGCTGGACACGCGAGTTTTGTCGCTGCGCAACATGCCAACTCGGTCGTGGCATACGATTTATCCGCCAGCATGCTTGAGGTTGTCGCTGGAGCGGCGGAAGAAAGACATTTAAGTAATATTACTCTCCGCCAAGGCTATGCCGAAAAACTGCCCTTTGAAGATGCATCGTTTGAGGTGGTGATTAGCCGCTATTCCGCGCATCACTGGCACGACGTTGGTCAGGCATTGCGTGAGGTTTATCGTGTATTAAAACCCGGCGGCGTGCTGATTATCATGGATGTCATGTCGCCTGGACATCCTGTACGCGATATCTGGCTGCAAACGGTGGAGGCGTTACGCGACACGTCGCATGTCCGTAACTATTCCAGTGGTGAATGGCTGGCGATGGTCAATAACGCGATGCTGGTAACGAATACCGTGATAACCGATCGTTTATCGCTGGAGTTTCGCTCATGGGTAACGCGGATGCGTACGCCAGCGCCGTTGGTTGAGGCGATTCGATTATATCAGGCGAGTGCCCCGGTAGAGGTGAAGCGTTATTTTGAGTTGCAGGATGACGGCTCGTTTAGCAGCGATACTATCATGCTGGAAGCGCATAAAGCGGTATAGCAATTTAAAAGGCGCCGGGGGAAGCGGCGCCTTTTGGCTTTTTCGTCGGACAATATCAGGAGTCTGGCGTGCTATTGTCCTTCACAAACAACGTAAGCTGATCGCCCGGTTGTAGATTATCCGTATCATGGTTCCAGCGCATCACATCTTTGATATTCACCCCGTGACGTCTGGCGATACTGGAAAGCGAATCGCCTTTACGGACACGATAGGTAATGCTATCGCTATTGTTTGCCAGTCGTTGCGCGCTGCTGCCAGCGCCTACGGTCAGGCTTTGCCCGATTTTCAGGCGCGAACCACGCAGGTTGTTCCACTGCTGCAAGTCCTTCGTGCTTACGCCAAGCCGCGAAGCAATACCGGAAAGCGTATCGCCAGAGCGCACCTTATAGCTACGGCTATTCAACGGAGTATTGTCGGCGATCAGTTGGGACTGAACGGCGTCAATCTCACCGGAAGCCAGCGACTCACGCAACTGCTCGGCATGCTTTTTGGGCACCATAACATATTGCGGACCGCTTACGCCTAAGGTAGACCCTTTTACACCGGCATTAAACGTCTTCAGCTTGCTGATAGACATGCCCGCCATATCCGCAACCTGGGCCATTTCAACTGGACTGTTTAAACGAACTCGTGCCAGCGCTCGGCTTTCATCTGTTGTTGGCAGACGTACGCCGTAGCGTTTGCTGTTTTTGAGAATTTCACTCAATGCCAGCATCTTAGGTACGTAGAGTTTCGTTTCCCTGGGCAAAGAAAGCGACCAGAAATCCGTCGGTTTTCCACGCGCTTTGTTTGCTTTAATTGCCCGCATAACACGGCCTTCGCCGCTGTTATACGCTGCAACGGTTAACAGCCAGTCGCCGTCAAACATTTTGTTCAGACGCTGCATCATGTCTAACGCGGCGGTCGTAGAGGCTACAACATCGCGACGCGCGTCATAATTACGGGTCTGCTTTAAACCATAATTGCGCCCTGTGCTCGGTATGATCTGCCAGATGCCTGCGGCATTGGCGCCAGACGTTGCGTGAGGATCAAAAGCGCTCTCCACTATGGGTAGTAGTACCAGCTCCATAGGCATGTTACGTTTCTTAACCTGCCCCGCTATCCAGTACATATACGGCTCTGCCCGTAAAGTTACATCGTGGAGATAGCTCTTATTGCGTAAATACTTCTGTTTCTGTTCGCGAATCCGGCTGTTTTCCGGAATTCCCATCTTTAGCTCGTCGCCAATGAAAGCCCACAAGTCCTGATCTGGCGCGATAGACGTTCCGTCGTCCATCCATCGTGCCTGACTCGTAAACTTTCCTGCTTCCCCTTGACCAGCTGCAGAAAGGCTCTGTGCGTGCTGTTGGACGTTGCCAGTGTTCTGAGACGTCTGGCACCCCACAAGCAGGACAGAGGCGAGTAATATCGCTTTTGCCTTCATGTGTGTGTCAATAGTTGCTTAAAAGACGACCGATCATAACGGCGAAGTTAGCGAATGACAAGTAAGAATTATCAGAACGTGTCTTTCTTTGACCTTAACCATGCAAAACGCGCTTCTGGTTGTTGCAATATTGTTTCTTTGTTGATTTCGTTAATTAAATCAATATCTTCAGTTCTTAAAAAAAGATTAATCTTACGCTCATTTTTAAGAATAACGGGTAATGTCATTTGTTTTTTTACACGTAACTCTTTAACTTTACGATAATATTCATTTATGAACGAATCGTGCGGAAGTATGCTCAATGCGAACTTAATGTTAGCTAAAGTGTATTCGTGAGCGCAGCAAATGAGCGTGTCGTCAGGCAGAGAATTAATTTTCATAAGTGACTGATACATCTGTGATGGCGTGCCTTCAAACAGTCGACCACAGCCGCCAGAAAACAGCGTGTCGCCGCAGAATAAGTAAGGGTGGCTAAAGTAACAGACGTGTCCTAACGTGTGGCCCGGCGTGGCAAAAAGAGTAAATTTCTCGCCTAAAACGCGAATAGTATCGCCATCGCCAACAAGATGGGTTGCTCCCTTGTCTTGCGTTTCCGCCGGTCCATAAACCGTCATTTGCGGGAAGTGTTGCAACAGCTCTTTGACTCCGCCAACATGGTCGTGATGGTGATGCGTCAGAAAAATCGCCTCCGGCATCCACTTATGTTCAGCAATGGCCTTTAAGACGGGGGCCGCTTCGCCGGGATCAACAATCACACAGCGGCCTTCATCATTGGTCAGCACCCAGATGTAATTGTCCTGAAACGCGGGAATACTGTTAAGATTCATATATTACCTCTCAAATAATTAGCGGAAGGTTGCGATGAAACCGGCAAGGCTCTCTCAAACTGTCGTTGCGCCCGGATGTTGGGGTGAGTTGCCCTGGGGCAATTACTACCGTGAGGCGCTGGAACAGCAGCTCAATCCGTGGTTTGCAAAAATGTATGGTTTCCATTTGCTTAAAATCGGTAATTTAAGCGCAGAAATCAATTCCGAAGCGTGCGCGGTCTCTCATCAGGTGAATGTTTCATCGCAGGGGTCGCCGATGCAAGTTCTGGCCGATCCGCTACACCTTCCTTTTGCAGATAAATCCGTCGATGTTTGTCTGCTGGCGCATACTTTGCCGTGGTGTACCGACCCGCACCGTTTATTGCGGGAAGCCGACCGCGTATTGATTGATGACGGTTGGCTGGTCATCAGTGGATTTAACCCGCTGAGTTTGATGGGGTTACGTAAACTGGTACCTGTTTTACGTAAAACACCGCCCTATAATAGTCGGATGTTTACCCTTATGCGGCAACTGGACTGGCTGTCTTTACTCAATTTTGAAGTGCTACATTATAGCCGTTTTCATGTCTTACCCTGGAAAAAGCAGGGGGGGCGGCTTTTAAATACGCATATCCCGGCGCTGGGCTGTTTACAGCTTATTGTGGCCCGTAAGCGGACCATCCCGCTTACGCTTAATCCGCTGCGACATAATAAAAGTAAAACCCCTATCCGCCAGACCGTTGGCGCCACCCGGCAATATCGCAAACCGGATGGCTAAGCCTCCGCCTGGTAGCCACTATCTTCCTGCGTGGGGTTCATTGCCGCGGCGCGCGCCAGTTCATCACAACGCTCGTTTTCGGGATGGCCTGCATGGCCTTTGACCCATACCCATTTGATCTGATGCTGACCTAACGCAGCATCGAGACGTTTCCACAGATCGACATTTTTTACGGGTTTCTTTTCCGCTGTTTTCCAGCCGCGTTTCTTCCAGTTATGAATCCATTGGGTAATTCCTTGCCGCACATATTGACTGTCGGTGCTCAATGTCACTTCGCAATGTTCTTTTAACGCTTCAAGCGCGACGATCGCCGCCATCAGTTCCATACGGTTATTGGTGGTCAGCGTGTAACCTTCACTAAACGTTTTTTCATGACCGCGATAGCGTAAGATAGCGCCATAACCACCAGGCCCTGGATTCCCCAGGCAAGAGCCATCGGTGAAAATTTCTACCTGTTTAAGCATCTCTGGTAGACTTCCTGTAATTGAAATCGATAACAAAACGCAAGTCTGACATAAATGACCGATATGAGCACTGCAATTACACGACAGATTGTCCTCGATACCGAAACCACCGGTATGAACCAGATAGGCGCGCACTATGAAGGTCACAAGATTATTGAGATCGGTGCGGTTGAGGTGATAAACCGTCGTCTGACCGGCAACAATTTTCATGTTTACCTGAAGCCGGATCGGCTGGTGGATCCGGAAGCGTTTGGCGTACACGGTATTGCCGATGAGTTTCTGCTGGATAAGCCGGTTTTTGCTGATGTGGTCGATGAGTTTCTTGATTATATCCGCGGTGCGGAGCTGGTCATCCATAACGCATCGTTCGATATCGGCTTTATGGATTATGAGTTTGGTCTGCTTAAACGCGATATTCCTAAAACCAATACTTTCTGCAAAGTTACCGATAGCCTGGCGTTGGCGCGGAAAATGTTCCCCGGCAAGCGTAACAGCCTTGATGCGCTGTGTTCGCGTTATGAGATAGATAATAGCAAACGTACTTTGCACGGCGCATTGCTCGATGCCCAGATCCTTGCCGAAGTGTATCTGGCGATGACGGGCGGACAAACGTCCATGACGTTTGCGATGGAAGGAGAGACGCAACGGCAGCAAGGTGAAGCGACCATTCAGCGAATCGTTCGCCAGGCCAGCCGGTTACGGGTCGTTTTTGCCTCTGAGGAAGAGCTGGCTGCGCATGAATCGCGGCTTGATCTGGTGCAGAAAAAGGGCGGAAGTTGCCTTTGGCGGGCGTAATTTATTCCTTTTTAGGCTATAAAAATCATCCTTCGGGCGATTTTTGCAGCAACTGATTCAAAAGGTGAGAAAAAGCGTTGACGGGCGACACCGCAAACCGTAATATTCGCCTCGTTCCCAGCAGGAACATCACGGAGCGGTAGTTCAGTTGGTTAGAATACCTGCCTGTCACGCAGGGGGTCGCGGGTTCGAGTCCCGTCCGTTCCGCCAGATACAAATCTCAGGGTGTTTTTATACATCCTGTGAAGTAAAAAAACCGTATCACTGTAAAAGGGATACGGTTTTTTTTCGTCTTCAAGAAGTTCCACCGCCTATCGTGGAATCTAACGCAAATGGGCCTACGCCTGGATGACGAACAGGATATTACCGCCCCTTCTTTCACTGTCATGGTTATTTTGTCCCACTGACATTTAAGGCGCGGCCTCATGGCGGTGCTTAACCGGGATCGGGACATGTTCAGCGCAGAAGCAGACTGCGTAATGTTGATGTCACTCAGATAATCACGGAGAACCGCCAGACATGCGCATCATCATTCCAGGGCATCCCACTTCTCCAGCAACTCCACCGGGATCTCATTGATCACCTCCGAGAACCGTTTTCCCACCAGTCTTTCAGCCTGGCGTAACAGTGGGATGGTCGGGCTACTGGGTTCACTGCTCTCAAACCAGCGACGAATGCACCGCAGGCGCTCCAGCGCATCATTACGATCGCGAATTGGCCCCGGTTCAGCATTGTGTGGGAGGGATATACCGGGTGGCGCGTTGACAGGCGGCACATCCTCTGCCCGTGCCGGAACGGCATTATCCATAACCGTGCCTGCGGGAGCTGGCACTGGCGCTGGCGACGGAGGGATTTCCGGTGTGGTTGTCTGTACCACGTCAGGCAGCAGCGCTAACAACTGCCGCAGGCGTGAAAAATCTGGAGCCAGATCGCCTAATGTCTCACGCGCCCACACTTGCAGGCGTTCTGCGCTTTCCTGCGCTTCGCGAAACGCCGCCAGCGGTAATGCCCCACGGGCTTCGAGGTCGGCCAGTTGCTGGCGGACAGATTCGGGGGCCAACGCATCAGCCGGGCGGGGAGCGGATAACGCGCGCTCGACATCCCGTACCTGCAGGCGCAGGGCGGCACTGTTTGACAGCGTGATACCGCGAATGTCTGCCATCACGCCTTCGTGATCCAGCAGCGCCGCCAGGGCATTACTGCGCGCCAGCGCCGCATCTTCAATAGACTCTGCGGATGCGTCTTCGCCGGTAAGCAGCTGCGGATGGAGTGCATCAGACCAGATTACGCTCAGTTCTGCCAGTTGCGTGAGCATTTCCGCCAGTCCCTGTGCGCCAGCCTGCTGGATGCGACTGCGCAGCAGCAGGATCAACACCCGGATATCCTTACTGCGCGTGAGCAGACGGCGCGCATCACGCTCAATTTCCGGCCAGTTCACGGCTTCCGGCGTACTGACAAAATCACCATATTGCGCCTCCGCCTGGGGGGCGGCGCGGCTGAACAGCAGCAGGTACTCCGGATCGTACTCCGGATCGGGGCCGCAGGGTTGTTCCGCGCTTACCGGTTTAGTCAGGGACATATCCATATCATTACTCTCAGTGGGTTAAGCCGTGTTCAGGTTCAAAAATCATGCCGGTCACCGGACGGTCATGCATGGCTTTACCTGCCCAGGCCGTCCAGCCAAGCCGCTGCGCGCCGCCGATCACCGCAGGCGGTGCGGCATGAGGCTTCAACTGCAGCTCAATTTCCCAGCAATATTCAAAACCGATGAACGTACGCACCAGTTCTGTCAGCACGGGCAGATTGTTGCCGCCGGGCAGAAAACGCAGGTAATCCTCCAGCGTGAGCGGGCCGATAATTAGCCGGAATTTGTACTGCATATCCGGTACGGCCTGGCCGATAAGCGCCCCGTTGCCCAGCACCGAAGACTGCGCAGGCGTGCCCAGACGGGTGATTTCATCGTTCGCCACCGTTATCCAGTGCAGGGCGAACTCTTTCACCGCAAAAGGTACGCTGAAATAGTGCGCCAGCGTGGCGGCCAGCCCGTCAGGATTGCGCGATTCGCGTACCAGATGGGCGGAGGCTGCCAGGCGAACATGATCTGACAGCGGGCTTTCGGCGCTTTCCCGTAGATCCTGCCCGCTGAGACTGGCGATATAAAACGCAAAACGGTCGTGTTCCGGTTTGTCCAGCCCGCCACCAGCGGACTGGGCGCTGCGCCATGCCTGCCAGAACTGCGTCAGCCAGCGGTGGTGAAAAATATTGGAAAAATGAACCAGCGTCGGATCGTGACGACTCTCTGAGCGGTTCAGTGCCAGCTCGGTATAGTGCAGCGGCAACGGGCCGTTTGGCCCCCATAGTCCGAGGCTGTACAGGCTCAGGTGCAGGCGTCCATCCTGCCAGCTGACCTGGGCGATTTCCCGTGGCGCAAAGGTCATCGTCGGCGTCTGTCCCAGACGGAATTTTTCCATCCGTGGCTGCCAGATACTGCCTGCCGGAGTATCACAGAGCTGGGCATCCACGCGCCGCATCAGGTTCAGGAATCCGTAACGCCAGGGGGTTTTCTGCGCCTGGTCGAGAGCGCCGGTCATACGCTCCCCCGTTGCCCGGTTCTGACCGGCCAGGTCATGACATGCCCGCGTTGCATCGAGTGCAGCGTCATCTGCGAGAAGGTATTAATGGAAACATGGCGGGCAATATAGTGTTCCAGCACCAGACCGAACAGGTAAGGACTGATACCGGAAAATCCTTCTTCGTCCACGGTCAGTTCGCAACTGACGCCCCGGCCATAAACCAACAGGCCGGAGCCGGGCAGGCGGCGGGTCACTGGGGTGGTTTTGCAGCCAATCAGGCTGCGCACCTGGCGCGACTGCGGGCTGTCGTGAGCCGGGATAAACAGGTTCAGCAGATCGCGCAGCGCCTGGCCGCCGGTGCGGTGATCCAGATCGGCCAGCGGCAGATAATTAAACGACAACTGCCGGATCAGCCGCCAGGCCATTTCGCGTTCAGCCAGCGGCGGCTGCGGCGGGCGCGGCGGTCTGATAAGACCCACGCCCGCCACCGGAATCGCCGCATCTACGGTCAGATCATCCCGGCCATTACGTGGAATAAGGCAGGGCAGATCGCGGTTAGTCACCATTGCCGTGACGGTGATATGGCGCAGATTTTCCGGGTAGGGCGCTTCATGCTGATCAACCAGCGACAGGAAGACTTCCGAGCCGGTATAGGGGGTTCGGGTGCCATAGCGGCGGGCGTTTTCTGACGAGCGGCGCGGCTCACGACGCAGTGAAAAATAACGCCCGTGGTTGCCTTCGTCATTATTACGGGTGTGATACAGCGGACGAAAAATCATCTTCCGTGTGGTTTCCGCTTCCAGGCCTTCGACTTCCTGAACAGAAAACACCTCGTAATCCAGCGGACGGGTACGATCCACCACCAGATGCTGTTCCGTCACGCTGTGAGTAACTTCAATCCGGGTGGTGGTGCGGGGAAACAGGTTGATCACCGGCGTACAGAACAGGCTGAACTGTGCAGCGTCCGTCTGATGAATCAGCCAGTCCGGCGGCAGGCGGTTAAGCAGTATGACAATTTCCGCCACATTGCCCTGCACCTTTTGTAACCCGGCAGACAATCCGGTCGGGGTGAAGAAGTAAAACCGTTCCGGACAGGCGAAAAATTCATGCAGCAGATTATGGCCGTGAAACACGTTCCAGGCGAGCGGCAGCAGCCCCTGCCCTGGCTCCAGCCCTTCGTGCGCCACCGGGTGTTGAAGATTCACATTCAGTTCGCCGTCAAAGTGACCGGGTTCACCGGCCAGTGTGGCGACGGCGCTGGTATGCAGCAGCTCAAACAGGTGTGATGCAATGCGTTCTTCGCCGCAGAGGTAAAAGGGCAGCCGTGCCGGACCGGCCAGCTCGCTGAAAGTCAGTTCCCCGAAGGTTCGCAGGGTGATGCGCAATGCCCCGGCGACATGAATATTAGGCGGCAGATAGCGGTGCAGGGCGGGCATATCCGGCGGCGCGGCGGTCAGGCGTACCTCCTCGATGGACAGCGGCCACAGCGTGACGTCCTGGCTGCTGCGAAACTGGCAGGCGGTATTTTCGCCTTCCGGGATGGGGGAAACGAACGCGGTATCGCGCGGCACGGTGACCCCTTTCGCCAGGTCGCCTTCCTGCGTATCGGGATACAGCTTTACCACTGCCATCGATGGCGTGGGGGTGACGTAATTGGGGCTGACGACTTCCAGTAACCGCTGTGTGAAGCGGGGAAACTCGGCGTCAATTTTTAGCTGAGTGCGGGCGCTCAGAAAGCTGAACGCCTCGATCATGCGTTCCACATACGGGTCGGCAATATCGGTTCCCTGCATCCCCAGCCGGGCGGCAATTTTGGGATGGAGGGTGGCGAACTCAGCACCGGTCTCCCGCAGGTAGCTCAGTTCGCGGTTGTAATACTCCAGTAGCCGTGGATCCATGAATAATGCCCTGTATTAAAAGAACGTAATGCGGCTCAGCTCCATATCCAGCGCGCTGCGTACCAGAAACTCCGTGGGATACGGCTGCGTCAGAATTTGTCCGCGAATTTCAAACTGTAGCGTGTTATAGCTACCCTGCCGGGTTTTATCGAGCAAGGGCGTGACCCTGAGTGTGGCGGCGTTCAGCCGGGGTTCGAAACGGATAATGGCGCGCCGGATCGCCTCGCTGATATCGTCCCACTTATGCTCATACATAAAGCTGCCCGCCAGCGGCGGCAGGCCATAGTTGAGCACTGACGCCGCCGCCTGCGGATAGCGCCGGGCGTCGATGTCACCTTCGTGGCTAATGGTATTGAGCAAAAAGGAGAGATCCCGACGAATGATCTCCTTCAGTTGTACCGGCGTGACGCTGATATCCCGGTCAATTTTCTGATACGGAGCATTGTCACACAGCCGATCAAATAGGGTGGGCAGCAGGTGGTTAGCGGGTGTAAAACGAGACGTGCTCATGCGCCATCGTTTTCCTGAGCATGAAAGGTACAATGGGCCATGTCCAGCAGGCTGATATCGCCGTGGCTGGTCAGCCACACTTTCTGCCCCAGCGCCCGCACGGTGGTTTCGCCGGGGCCGTCCTGCCAGGCGGTTTCCCGGCACAGACGCAGGGCGTCAGATGCACTTTCCGAACCGCTGTAACGGGTAAAGAGCCAGGCGCCGTGCGTATCGCCATTCATCAGGGTAATATTAATGGGTTTCCACAGCAGATCGGTCAGGCGCGTCGGTTGCGGCGATTCCAGCGAGCGTATTTGCGAAAACGGTAGCCAGATATACACGCCGCCGGTGACCAGCTCAAGTACCGGGCCAAGGCGGGAATCGCTGTCGCTCGCCCAGTCAAATGCGCCGCCGTTCCACTGCCCGCCCGTGTCTGTTATGGCTTCCAGTGCGGTATTACGGTGTTTATCAACCTCACCGGTATCGTCATGACAGGCGAGTGCCGCCAGCAGTGACTCCACCCAAACGGGCTGCGGCAGAAGAAAACCTGGTCGTTGTTCACCCTGAAAAACGGTGTGGCGGAACATTTCGCAGCGAACCAGCTCCCGGTACAGCCGGGCCTCCTGGGTATAATTGGCCTCCATCCTGGCACATAGCTGAAGCTGGTGTAGCGCCCGCGACCAGTCTCCGGCCACACACAGCAACTGAAACAGGCTGTGGCGGCAGAGCGCCTTCGCCGGATTTTCCCGAACCTGCTGCTCCGCCATCTGAATCCCCTCCGCAATAGAGTATTCCTGTAGCAGCGCGGACAGGGTAGCAGGAAGCGTGTCAGTTTTTTTCATGGGCGGTATTTCCATTTTTCTGTGTCGGAGTGATTCGGTAGTGGCTATCGATGCCAATAATACGATGCTCACGGCGGGTCAGATCGGGCAGTATCTCGCTATGTGCGGTTTTCCCCGCCAGTTCCGGCGAGAGCAGTTGCAGGATATCGGGCATTGATTCCATCGCCAGCCAGTGCATTTCACCCTCACCGGTCGTGTCCAGCGTATCCAGAATGGCATCAATACCGGGCGCGCCTGCCACCATATCCTGTAACGTGTCGGTGTCGCCCTTTTTATCGTATAACGACGTCAAATCCTGGGTGACAGCGTCTTCATTTCGGGGAAACGGTTTAGCACGGAGGGGCTTTTCCTGCCCGGAGGGCCGCAATGCCTGCTGATATTCCTGGTAAAGCTGGTGTAGCGTGCTATCCGCTTCATGGCCGGTGTAAGAGGATGCGGTTTCCCGGACGGGAATAATATCGAACGGGTTCTGCGGATTGAGCTGTTGTTGTTTAAACCAGTCCAGATCCAGGTACTCAGCAACGGATTCAGATGACTGAACCAACTGAGGAAACGAAACATCGGGACGGGACTCATCATTGGTGCGGGCAAGGCACCAGGATGACAGACCCCATTCAATCGTATCTCCATCATTCAGCCGCATACGGTGATGAGGTTCCATCACCTGCTCATTGACGGCACAGCACAGTTCATCAGAGTGATTAACAATCCACCACGCCTCTTCGTGGCGAACAAGACTGAGCGCGATATCGTCTTTCCCATGTTGCTCAAAAAGCGGAATGTAGGGGGCGGCGGCAGTAAATACGATGTATGTCCCTGCGGGATACTGTGCGTTATCCGTTATACCCTGCGACTGTATTTTCCGTAATTCCCACATGTCTTGTTTCATTATGTCCCTTAAATGTATTTATTTTTCTGGAGGAAACGTTTAGGGAGTTTTAATTCATAAATAATTTTAACTAAATTCATAGGGAGTCATTATTGATGACACCCTTTTTATTATTTTCGTCGTGAATGCATTGTTGTATGCATAGATGTCTTTTTTGAAATATTATTTCTTTTAATTCTGCAATTGCGATTTTTATCTTGCTGTTCATTGATTATTTAATATTAACGGCTTAGTTGCTAATTAGTCCCTGATCTGTATCATTGTTTTGTTTCGATATTTTTTCGAGGCTATCAATAAAGAATTGTTTATATATTTATATGCATTGATGCATTATTTTTATGAATTTTTATGTCACAAGGCATAACACATGGAAACTCCTGTTTCACGCAGTGCGTTGTATGGAAAACTGGCCGGCCCACTATTCCGGTCGCTGGAATCGGCAACGGCATTTTGCAAACTACGCTCTAATCCCTGGGTTGAGCTGACTCACTGGCTGCACCAGTTAACACAGCAGCCCGATAACGATATTCTCCACGTTCTTCGGCATTACCAGATCCCTCTTTCTGATGTGGAGAAAGCGTTACTCCGGCAACTGGATATGCTGCCCGCCGGGGCCAGCGCCATTAGTGATTTTTCTCACCATATCGATCTCAGCGTTGAAAAGGCCTGGATGCTGGCGAGCGTCCGTTACGGCGATAACAAAATTCGCAGCGGCTGGTTGCTGCTGGCCTTGTTGACCACGCCAGAACTGCGTCGGGTACTGAGCAGTATCTGCGCGCCGCTGGCCACGCTTCCGGTTGATGAACTGACGGAAATACTGCCCTCGTTGATCGAAACATCGCCGGAAGCGCAGGAGCGCCCTTACGACGGCTCCGGCCTGGCATCAGCCATTCCCGGTGAAAGCAGTCAGGCGATTCCCAACGGCGGGCAGGACGGTAAATCCGCGCTGGCAAAATACTGTCAGGACATGACGGCACAGGCGCGCGACGGCAAAATCGACCCGGTGACGGGGCGTGAGCATGAAATCCGCACCATGACGGATATTCTGCTGCGCCGTCGCCAGAATAATCCACTACTGACTGGTGAGGCGGGCGTCGGGAAAACGGCGGTCGTCGAAGGTTTTGCCCTCGCGATTGCGCAGGGGGAAGTGCCGCCCGCGCTGCGGGAAGTACGGCTACTGGCGCTGGACGTTGGCGCTCTGTTGGCCGGAGCCAGCATGAAAGGCGAGTTTGAATCGCGTCTGAAAGGGTTACTGGAAGAGGCCGGGCGCTCGCCGCAGCCGGTTATTCTGTTTGTCGATGAAGTTCACACTCTGGTGGGCGCGGGCGGCGCATCCGGCACGGGCGATGCCGCTAACCTGCTGAAACCGGCGCTGGCGCGCGGCACCCTGCGGACTATCGGCGCCACCACCTGGAGCGAATACAAGCGCCATATTGAGAAAGATCCGGCGCTGACCCGGCGTTTTCAGGTGTTGCAGATTGCCGAACCGGAAGAGATCCCCGCAATGGAAATGGTGCGTGGTCTGGTGGATACGCTGGAAAAACACCACAACGTACTGATTCTGGATGAGGCGGTACGTGCGGCGGTACAGCTTTCTCACCGCTACATTCCCGCCCGGCAGTTGCCGGATAAGGCCATCAGCCTGCTGGATACCGCCGCGGCCCGCGTGGCGCTGACGCTGCACACGCCGCCTGCCAGCGTACAGTTCCTGCGCCAGCAGCTAAAAGCGGCGGAAATGGAACGGTCGCTGTTGCAGAAGCAGGAAAAAATGGGGATTCAGTCAGATGAGCGGCGCGATGCGCTGACGGCGCGAATTTTCTCGCTCAACGATGAACTGACTGCATCCGAATCCCGCTGGCAGCGGGAGCTGGAACTGGTACATACGTTGCAGGAACTGCGTGTCGCAGAGTCTGATGCTGATGACAAAACCACGCTGCAACAGGCCGAAACGGCGCTAAGGGAGTGGCAGGGCGACGCGCCGGTGGTGTTCCCGGAAGTCAGCGCGGCGGTTGTCGCGGCGATTGTCGCCGACTGGACCGGTATTCCTGCCGGGCGCATGGTGAAAGATGAGGCCAGCCAGGTGCTGGAACTGCCTGCCCGACTGGCGCAACGCGTTACCGGGCAAGACGGCGCGCTGGCGCAGATTGGTGAACGTATTCAGACCGCCAGGGCGGGACTGGGCGATCCACGCAAACCGGTGGGCGTGTTTATGCTGGCCGGGCCGTCCGGTGTCGGTAAAACCGAAACCGCGCTGGCGCTGGCGGAGGCTATCTACGGCGGTGAGCAGAACCTGATTACCATCAATATGAGCGAGTTCCAGGAGGCTCACACCGTTTCCACGCTGAAAGGCGCGCCCCCCGGCTATGTGGGCTATGGCGAGGGTGGTGTGCTGACGGAAGCGGTGCGTCGCCACCCCTGGAGCGTAGTGCTGCTCGACGAGATCGAAAAAGCGCACCATGACGTCCATGAACTCTTCTATCAGGTGTTTGACAAGGGCGAGATGGAGGACGGTGAGGGAACACATGTCGATTTCAAAAACACCACGCTATTACTCACCACCAACGTGGGTTCCGACCTCATCAGCCAGATGTGTGAAGATCCGGCCTTAATGCCCGATGCTACGGGGCTTAAAGAGGCGCTAATGCCGGAATTGCGCAAGCATTTCCCGGCGGCATTTCTGGGCCGCGTGACGGTGATCCCTTACCTGCCGCTGGACGAAACGTCGCGTGGCGTGATTGCCCGTCTGCACCTTGACCGGCTGGTGGCGCGGATGGGTGAACAGCACGGCGTGACGCTGACGTATAGCGAGGAACTGGTCGCACATATTGTGGCGTGCTGTCCAATGCATGAAACGGGCGCGCGGTTGCTGATTGGCTACATCGAACAGCACATCCTGCCGCAACTGTCGCGCTACTGGTTGCAGGCCATGACGGAAAAAGCCGCGATCAGGCAGATTGATATCGGCGTTAATGGTGATGAGCAGATTGTTTTTGAGATCGTTTGCTGAAACCGGCCGTTCGAAGTGTCCGTAGTGCGATTTTAAAAACTGTACCGGTATACCGCTCCCCTTGCGGCAACCAGTTGACTAAAAAGGAAATGAAGGATTATGGCTATCAACAATAGCGCGCAGAAATTCATCGCGCGCAACCGCGCGCCGCGCGTGCAGATTGAATATGACGTAGAGATTTACGGCTCTGAGAAAAAAATCGAGCTGCCGTTCGTGATGGCGGTGCTGGCCGATCTGGCCGGGAAACCGCGTGAAGAACTGCCGCCGGTGACGGATCGCAAATTCCTCGATATTGATATTGATAACTTCAATGAGCGCATGAAAGCCATTGCGCCGCGCGTGGCGTTCGCTGTGCCGAATACGCTGACGGGTGAAGGTCAGTTGATGGTCGATATCACGCTGGAAAATATGGACGACTTTTCGCCGGCACAGATTGCCCGCAAGGTGGACGCCCTGAACCAGTTACTGGAAGCCCGCACCCAACTGGCGAACCTCCAGACCTACATGGATGGTAAGGCCGGGGCGGAAAATCTGGTCAATAAACTGTTGCAGGACCCGACCCTGCTGAAAACGCTGGCGAATGCGCCGAAACCGGCCGCTACCCAGCAAGGTGTGTCAGCGGATAATGAATCAGCGGAATAACGTCGAATTTTTAAGGAATTTTCATGGCAAACAGTAATATGCAGGCAACCGACGCGGTTGCTCAGGATACCGTCTCCGCATCCGGTGAATTTGATGCGTTGCTGAATCAGGCCTTCCGACCCAAGACTACCCAGGCGGCAAAAGCCGTGGAAGCCGCGGTGCAGACGCTGGCGCAACAGGCGCTGGCGAACACGATCACCGTCAGCGATGACGCCTATAAAAGCATCAGCGCTATTATTGCGCAGATCGACTTTAAGCTGACCGAACAGATCAAACTGATTCTGCAACATCCCGACTGGCAGAAGCTGGAATCCTCGTGGCGCGGTATGGAGCATCTGGTTTACAACACCGAGACCGACGAAAAGCTGAAAATTCGCTTCATGAATCTGTCAAAAGATGAATTGCGGCGCAACATGAAGCGTTACAAGGGCATCGCCTGGGATCAAAGCCCGATGTTCAAGAAACTGTATGAAGCTGAATACGGCCAGTTAGGCGGCGAACCTTATGGCTGTATCATTGCGGATTACTACTTCGACCATACACCGCCCGATGTGGATCTGCTTGGCTCTATCGCCAAAGTCGCCGCGTCGGCCCATGCGCCGTTTATTGCCGGGGCTTCCCCCTCGGTACTGCAAATGGACTCCTGGCAGGAGCTGGCGAATCCTCGCGACCTGACTAAAATCGTCACTCAGAACCTGGAATATGCGCCGTGGAACTCCCTGCGGGCCAGCGAAGACTCCCGTTATATTGGCCTGACGATGCCGCGTTTTCTTGCCCGCCTGCCGTATGGCGCAAAAACCAACCCGGTGGACGAGTTTGATTTTGAAGAAGATGCGGATGGTTCTGACCATACTAAATACGTCTGGAGCAACGCGGCCTACGCGATGGGCGTAAACATCAACCGTTCCTTCAAACACTACGGCTGGTGTACGTTGATTCGCGGTGTGGAATCAGGCGGTGCGGTGGAAAATCTTCCCTGCCATACCTTCCCGACTGACGATGGCGGCGTGGACATGAAATGCCCGACCGAAATTGCCATCTCTGACCGCCGCGAGGCTGAACTGGCGAAAAACGGTTTTATCCCGTTGATCCACCGTAAAAACTCAGACTATGCTGCCTTTATCGGCGCACAATCGCTGCAAAAACCACAGGAATACTACGATCCGGACGCGACGGCCAACGCCAACCTGTCCGCCCGTCTGCCGTACCTGTTCGCCTGCTCGCGCTTCGCTCACTTCCTCAAATGTATCGTCCGCGACAAAATCGGTTCCTTTAAAGAGCGTGAGGATATGCAGCGCTGGCTAAATGAATGGATTATGAATTACGTCGACGCCGATCCGGTGAACTCCTCGCAAGAAACTAAAGCCCGTCGTCCGCTGGCTGCCGCTGAAGTAGTGGTGGAAGAGGTGGAAGGCAATCCAGGTTATTACGACGCGAAATTCTTCCTGCGTCCGCATTTCCAGCTTGAAGGGCTGACGGGATCGCTGCGCCTGGTGACAAAACTGCCGTCAGTGAAGCAGGGCAATGCCTGATATATATTTTATGAATGTTTAAGCGAGTGAAGACAGAGAAGATAGAGAATATAAAGAGGGATATGAAGAAAAGAATTTCGTCTCGCCCACTTTCTCGTAAAGGTGGGGTACGTAATGATGACACATATCCGAATGCCAGTAACAATGCCGAAGCTTTTTATATCATTGAGTAGGAAATACATATTATGACCATAAGCCCAACTTTTCATCTGTTACCTGGTATTGTTCTGCTCTTTTCACAATATGCTGTAGCCTGGGAAGTCAGTTGTCCGGCTGTTATTGATACTCAGTCTTCTGCTGTGAGCCTGAAGTCTGATGTCCCAGCGCCGTGGCAGCTTTCTCCCCGATATATGTCGCGTTTATGGTTAAGTAGTATTGGGGTAACGCAGGGTAAACCTGAAAACCTGATGGATCTCAAACCAGAGACTAAAAAAGTAAACGGTGAAAATTGGTCTGTATGGGAAACAGAACGTGTTAGCGATAAAGAAACCGATTGCTATTGGGTTTCGTGTATTTATGGTCATGAACAGATATGGTTGACGCAACCAATACCTGCTTCTTCTACTCGCTGTAAGACTCGTAATTTTGAGGGATCGCCAGAAGACCAGTCTGTATCTTTTATCTGTAATTAGCGATTTGAGACGTGAAAATTTCAGTACAGGTTATGGTTTTTATTATCGGAAGTTATGAAGCATTATTTATATGCATTAAATAATGCAAATTCATAAAATAACTAAATACATTATCGGTACCGGAAAAATATACAGTCTTCTGTTCTCCTGAAGTTATTGGAGAAGGATTCTGTACGGCAATGATTTATCTATAAACAAAAAGATATAGATAAAATCAGGTTTATTTTAAGTAAAACTTAATAAGGATATAAAAATGGCTTATGACATTTTTCTGAAAATTGACGGCATCGACGGTGAGTCGATGGATGACAAACACAAAAATGAAATTGAAGTACTGAGCTGGCGCTGGAATATCCATCAGGAATCCACCATGCACGCCGGTAGCGGCCTCGGCTCCGGTAAGGTCTCCGTCACCAACCTGGATTTTGATCACTATATCGATCGCGCCAGCCCGAACCTGTTCAAATACTGCGCCTCCGGCAAGCACATTCCGCAGGCCATTCTGGTTATGCGTAAGGCTGGCGGCAATCCGCTGGAGTACCTCAAGTATACCTTCACCGACCTGATTGTCGCCGTGGTTTCCCCGAGCGGCAGCCACGATGGTGAAATCGCCTCCCGTGAAACGGTGGAGCTCTCCTTCAGCACCGTGAAGCAGGAATACGTGGTGCAGAACCAGCAGGGCGGCAGCGGCGGCACCATCACCGCAGGCTACGACTTCAAGGCGAACAAAGAAATTTAACGGCTGTTTTCCCGGCCAGATGTTATGTCTGGCTGGTTTTATTATTTTGATTTTAAAGGAATTTACAGTGAATAAATGGCGTAACCCACTCGGTGGTTATGTGCGGTAGCTATGCCTTTTGCCTGCTCCTGCTTTCCGGATGCGGCAGTAGCGATTCGCTACCTGACCCCTAATCGCAGCGGCCTGACTTGAGCGTGAAAGCGTTTTACAAGGTGAATTCTGACAATCAGAAGAAAGCGGCGTCCATGAAGATACGTGTTGAGAATTAATGACCTACACAGAATTTTTAGAGGGTAAGCAAAATGAACAGACCTTCATTCAATGAAGCGTGGTTAGCTTTTAGGAAGGTGAATCATTCCGTCGCTGATGTGGGTAGCATTATTGGTGGAAACGTTGGGAAAAATATAACTGGTGGTTATTTTCAAAATGCCTGCCCTATTCGAATGAGCTATGTTTTGAATGCGACAGGATTCCCAATAGCCCGTAACTCTCCGTATGCAAAGGTTAGTGGTGCCGATAATAAATTCTATATTTATCGCGTGAATGATATGATTGATTATCTTACTCATACTATGGGCAAGCCTGATCTTATTGTTAATAATCCGAAACAGAGTGACTTTATAGGGAAGAAAGGAATTATCGTAGTAAAAGGGCATGGCTGGAGCAATGCCAGAGGACACGTTACATTATGGAATGGCAGTATCTGTTCAGATCAGTGCCACTTATTAAATGACCCAGATAATGGACCATTTGTTCCTGAAGTTGGGACTCTGTGGATACTGCCGTGAAATGGTTAATATTAGTTACTTTCAGCATAAGTGGAATGCTGGTATGGCAGCCATCCTTTGCACAAGAAGCATTGACCACACAATATTCACAGTCGGAACTCTTAAAAAATTGGGCGCTGAGTCATTGTCTGGCATTAGTATACAAAGATGATGTCGTTAAAAACGATGCCAGAGCTACGGCCAGTGCTTACCTTGAATATGGTAAACAATCTGTGGAGATTTACCATGAAATTGATGAGATTGCGAAAAAATATTCAGGGTTGAAATATAACGGTTCGATATCATCAGATTTTAATACCATGAAGTGCATAGATTTTATCCATGACAGGGAATTAAATGAATTAATTAAAAGGCGTGTCGAGAAGTAAAATTCAAAGATATTAAAAGCATACGTTCTCTTGCTCTGATGAATTTATGGGTAAGAAAGAGCTGTACAGGAATAGTTAATCTGTTCACCTAATAAAGCAGATAAATCAGGGCTTAATTTAGGTAGTTAAAAGGATAGTAGATATGTCTTATGACATTTTTCTGAAAATTGACGGCATTGACGGCGAGTCAATGGATGACAAACACAAAAATGAAATTGAAGTACTGAGCTGGCGCTGGAATATTCATCAGGAATCCACCATGCACGCCGGTAGCGGTCTCGGTTCCGGTAAGGTCTCCGTCACTAATCTTTCATTTGAACATTACATCGATCGCGCCAGCCCGAACCTGTTCAAATACTGCTCTTCCGGTAAGCACATTCCGCAGGCCATTCTGGTTATGCGTAAGGCTGGCGGCAATCCGCTGGAGTACCTCAAGTACACTTTCACAGATCTGATTATTGCAATGGTATCGCCCAGCGGAAGCCAGGGAGGGGAAATTGCGTCTCGCGAATCAATTGAACTCTCCTTCAGCACCGTGAAGCAGGAATACGTGGTGCAGAACCAGCAGGGCGGCAGCGGCGGCACCATCACCGCAGGCTACGACTTCAAGGCCAACAAAGAAATTTAACGGCTGTTTTTCCGGCCAGATTTATATCTGGCCGGATTTATTGTTTTGATTTTAAAGGAATTTACAGTGAATAAATGGCGTAACCCCACTCGGCGGTTATGTGCGGTAGCTATGCCTTTTGTACTGCTCCTGCTTTCCGGATGCGGCAGTAGCGATGCGTTACCTGACCTCGAATCACAGCGACTCGACCTGAGCGTGAAAGCCTCCGATAAGGTGAATCCTGACAATCAGAAGAAGGCCGCGCCCATTGAGATTCGTGTTTATGAACTAAAAAATGACGCCGCTTTCACGACAGCTGATTACTGGTCGCTCCATGACAACGACAAATCCGTCCTTACCGACGATTTAGTGCGTCGCGACAGCTTTATTTTGCGTCCCGGCGAAGAGAAAAAACTGCGTCGCCCGCTGAATGCGCAGACCACGGCAATCGGCGTACTGGCCGGATACCGTAACCTGGCCAAATCGGTCTGGCGGGTAACCTACAAAATCCCGGAAGCCCCGGAAAAAGCCTGGTACAGCAGCTTCATACCGGGGAAAGGAAAAGTGCAGTTGGAGGCGGAACTGGAACAAAGCGCCATTGTAATTACGGAACGGGATAAATGAATTATGAGCTGGAATGACCGCGTAGTCTGGAGTGAAGGACAATTTTTACTGCCGCAGATGTTTCAGCAGCAAGAGCGTTATCTGGAACACGTCATGCATTACCGCAGCCTGCCGCTGACCCCCTTTTTCTGGGGATTCAGCCACTACAATATTGATGGCGAAGCGCTGAACATCGGTAAACTGATACTGAAAGAGGCATCAGGGATTTTCCCTGACGGCACGCCGTTTAACGCACCGGACCACACCCCGCTGCCGCCGCCGCTGACCATCCTGCCGGAGCACCTGAACCAGCAGATTTGTCTGGCGGTACCGGTACGCGCGCCGAACAGCGAAGAAACCACGTTTGACAATAACCCGGAATCACTGGCGCGTTTCTCGGTACATGAACACGACATCCGCGACGCCAACTCGCTGGGACGTGGCGCGCAGTTATTACAGCTCAGTCACCTGCGCCTGCGGCTGCTGCCGGAAAAAGCGGTGACGGGCGCCTGGATTGGCCTGCCGTTGACCCGCATCACCGGGTTGAACCCTGACGGGCGGATAGATATCGACCACGACCTGATCCCGCCCATCATTAATTATCAGGCCAGTTCACTGATGTGTACCTGGCTGTCGTGGATCAACGATCTCATCCGGATGCGGGCCGATTCGCTGGCGGAACGGCTGACAGGCAGCGACAACCACGGCCATGAAGCAGCGGAGGTCTCCGATTACCTGCTGTTGCAAATTCTCAATCGCTTTGAGCCGCTGTTGACCCACCTGGCGAAAACGCCGCTGGCCCCGGAAGTGTTGTATCGCTACCTGTCCGAACTGGCCGGGGAACTCTCCACCTATGTGCGTCCACAAACGCGACGGCCCGCTGAATACAAAGAGTACAAACACCTGACGCCCTATGCCGGGTTGAAATCGCTGGTTGATGAGGTGCAGTTCCTGCTGAATGCGGTACTGATCCGGGGCGCGCAGCGCATCGAACTGAAAGAGGGGACTTACGGCATCCTGAATGCGGTGGTGGCTCCTTCCGATCTTGCCGATTTCAGCACGCTGGTACTGGCGATAAAGGCTTCAATGCCGACCGATGTGCTACTGCAACATTTTGCCGCCCAGACCAAAATCGGGCCATCCGATCGCCTGCCGGAACTGATCCGCTCGCATCTGCCGGGGCTGGCTTTGCAGGTTCTGCCTGTACCACCGCGCCAAATCCCGTTTCAGGCCGGATACATCTATTACGACATCCGCCGCGAGGGAGCATTGTGGGAACACATTGCCCGTTACGGCGGGATGGCCATGCATACCGCCGGGGAATTTCCGGGGCTGGAGACAGAACTGTGGGGAGTGCGCGATAAATGACAGACAGTACCCTGACGCCGCCAGCGGCGGACATGATGTCCTTTTTGTCCACCACGCCGGAGCATAAGGACAGTGAATATGAAACGCCGGTACACACCAGCCAGCGCACGGAACTCAATGTCATCGTTGAAGACGGTCCGGACAGCAAACTTCGGCTGGCTGAAATCAGCGCGGCGGCTAACCCGTTGCTCGCCGCTGCCCGGCCTTTATTGTGCGCTCTCGCAGCCATGCCCGCTAAACTGGATGCGGCCCTGGTAGAGCCTTATCGTAATCTGTTGGTACGCGAGATGCATCTGTACCAGACATTATGCGATCAGGCGAACCTGCGGCGCGAGCACGTACTGGCGGTACGTTACTGCCTGTGTACGGCGCTTGATGAAGCCGCTAATAACACAACCTGGGGACGGCGCGGCGTCTGGGCCGGAAAAAGCCTGCTGGTAACATTTCATGGTGAAAGCGAAGGCGGGATAAAACTTTTCCAGATCATCGGGCGTCTGGCGGCCAGCTTCCAGGAGCATGGCAACGTACTGGAGGTTATCTACCACCTGCTGGGGTTGGGATTTGAAGGCCGCTACAGCGTGCAGCCAGACGGGCGTAAGCAACTGGACAATATTCGCCAGCAACTGCTGACACAGCTTTCACAGCGTCGCGATCCGGTTATGCCCGCGCTCTCGCCTGACTTTCAGGGGGCGATAAGCGGACGACTGCGGCGGATGCGCCGGGTGCCGGTCTGGCTGAGCGCCGGGATAGCCCTGTTGGCGATGCTGACGCTGTTTGGCCTTTACAGCCACCGGATGGATGTGCAGACCGTCACCGTACAACAGCATATTGATGCGATTGGTATAAAACTGCCGCCGCCGCCCGTGCCGGTTCATAAGCTGCGGCTGAAAATCCTGCTGGCAAACGAAATCGCCCGTGGCCTGCTGACCGTGGACGAAGATGACCAGCACAGTAGGGTGGTCTTCCGTGGCGACGCCATGTTTGTGCCGGGACAGAAAACGGTGAGTGACGCAATCCGGCCAGTGATTAACAAAGCGGCGCGGGAAATCGCCCGCGTGGGCGGCGCAGTCACTGTAACGGGTCACACTGACAGCCAGCCCATTCATTCGGCTGAATTCCCATCCAACCTGGTGCTGTCGGAAAAACGGGCGGCGGAAGTTGCGGCGTTGCTGACCTCCGGCGGCGTACCTGCCGGACGGGTACATATCGTCGGCAAGGGCGATACGGTGCCGGTGGCGGATAACGGCAGTAAAGCCGGGCGGGCGAAAAACCGTCGGGTGGAAATTCTGGTAGTGGAGTGAATGAATGATGAAAAAATCAACCTATGATGTGTCTCATCATTCGGCAGTATGTGGCGTGACGGGGGATTATTATCGGATCTCAGCGACATATCACATAAAACGATCTATCCGTGTTTTTTTGATCATTTTATGTTGTTTATTACCCGGTGGCGTTTTTGCCGGGTCCCTGATTAACGCAGGATTCATTTCCCCCGATAATGTCAACCTCAGTATACGGGATTTTCTGGGATTTTATGCCAGTGATAACTTACAGGAAAAAGATAATACACTGATGTATGTGTTGGGGGTGGAGGATGCGACAGAAGGTAAAGCCTGGTGTGGATATGGTCAGGTTGACAGTATAACAATAAACCATACTGTGCTGACCTGGTTTGAACAGCACGCAGTGAAAAAGCCTGATGTAAGGGCTTCAATACTAATAGAGGAAGCATTAGTTAAAAATTTTCCCTGTCAGAGGACAGACTCCTCCATAAAAATTGCTTCCCGGTCATCTCCCATTTTATCCCTGACTCCGGATGCGCTTAATCTTTCAGGTAATGACTTTTTTAAATTTTGGGTGTCTGGTAATCAACGGGATAAACTCAGGGCGGGTGTCTATCTGCTCGGCGTGGAGGATGCGACAGAGAACAAACTGTGGTGTGGATACGCTTTATTTAAGACGCTAACATTAAATGAATTAGTCTATGTTTCTCTTAAAAATAAAACCAATGAGGAACTGAATTCTCGCGCGGCTGAACTTATCATAAATAAATTAATAGAGTACCCCTGTAAGATATAAAATCATTCAAGTTGCATCAAGGCGGCAAGGAAATAAATCCCCGGGAGCATACATTGGTTCGTGACTGGGGTAAGAGAGTAAAGCCAACGCACATGTAGCCTGAAATGTGACAGGTATACCCTGTGATAATGTTATCGCTGCCAGTTCAGATAAAGTCTTGGTGGTAAAGTCTTGGTAGTAAGGGATTGATATGTTTAAGATAATGGTCTGTCTGTTGGTGGGTATTCCTGCCATTTCTTATGCGCACGATTATGGGTGTGCTACGGTTGGAGCATCAATGGAGTCATCATTATTTGATGCCATAAAAAATGACCTGAATATAGATGTCGCTACTATTATAAAGGATAAAACAAAGGTAGAGATTCTTGATATCTCGCCTGTATCTAAGGTCTATGCAGAATCTCTGGCCAGGATGGATTATGAAAAAGATAAGGCCAAAAATAAAGTGGCAATATTAGATAAAAAATCCTATTTCGATAGTTACTATGAAAATCAGGTTAAATCTATCGTGGCAAAATATACCTATATTAACAAAGATAAAGAAAAAGATATTTTCATTGCATCCAGCTTCATGAATGCTGATGAGTGTTCTGTAAGATTTAATGGTTATATTACTTTATTCAGGGAATTTTAAAATATTGATTATTGGGTGGCGAGTCGAAATATAATGCAAAAATTTCTTAGTCTGCTTTTTTCCCGGCGCGCGCTGGCAGTTGTGGGCGTTCTGGTTCTGGCGCTGCTGGTCTGGTTTGTCGGGCCGCTGGTGTCATTTGATACCCTGCGCCCGCTGGCCTCCGTGGGTAGCCGGGTAGTGACCATTGCCCTGTTGCTGATGCTGCTGGTACTGTGGCTGGTCAACTGGTCGATGAGTATCATCGGCATCAGTGTCCTGTGCCTGGCGATTGGCTTCGTCACACCGCTGCTGGCCCTGGGCGATGTCCATCCGTTTGCGCCGCTGTGGGTCCGCCTGACCCTGATTGGTTTCATCCTGCTGATGTACGCGCTGTACGGCCTGTATCGGCTGTGGCGTGCGCTGCGTATGGATGAACAACTGCTGCGTCGCTTCCTGCATCCGCGCGGGGAAGAGGTACCGGTGGCAGGCGAGATCAAAGCCGACCTGCGCACCGTCAACCATATTGTCACGCAGGCCATCCGGCAGCTGCGGCAGTTGCGGGTGGATATGCCTGGCTGGCGTAAAATCTTCGAGGGAAAACGCTTTCTGTATGAGCTGCCGTGGTTCATGGTGGTCGGCAGTCCCGGCGATGGCAAAACCACGGCCCTGCTGAACACCGGATTGCAGTTCCCGCTGGCGGAGCAAATGGAGCAGACCTCGCGTATCCTGACAGTGCCGGGTGGCGGCACGCTACACTGCGACTGGTGGTTTACCAACGAAGCGGTGTTGATTGATACGGCCGGACGCTACGCCCGCCACGATGACGGTGGTGAAGCGAGCGCCGCGCAGCGTAACGCCGGAGAGTGGCAGGGCTTTCTCGGTCTGCTGCGTAAACATCGCCCCGGCGCGCCGCTTAACGGCGTGATCCTGACGCTAAACGTGGCGGATTTAACCGCACAGTCACCGGCGGAACGCCTGGCGGCCTGCGCCGCTCTGCGGGCGCGACTGGCAGAACTGCGCGAGACCCTGGGGATTCGCTTTCCGGTCTATCTGGTGGTCACCAAAATGGATTTGTTGCCGGGGTTCAGCGAGTATTTTCGCACGCTGACCAGCCATCTTCGCGCACAAATCTGGGGCTTCACGTTGCCGTACAGCCGCAGGCGAAAAGCGGGAGACCCGCAGGCGCTGCACGCCGCCTGCGCGCAGGAGCTGGCGCGCCTGACGCTGCGGTTGGATCAGGGACTGGATACCCGGTTACAGGAAGAGTACGACCTTAAAAGCCGCCAGCGGCTGTATACCTTCCCGCGTGAGTTCGCCGCCCTCGGCGAGCCGTTGCTGGAGGCTATTGAACAGATCTTCCTCGATTCAAAATTCGATGCCACGCAACTGAATAACACGCTGCGCGGGGTCTTTTTCACCAGCGCCGCGCAGGCGCAGGCCGACGCCGTGGCCGACCAGTTGAGTATCTGGCAGCGCTTTGTCCGGGCGATAAAAACCGCCCGTGGCGAATCCTCCGCCTCTCTCCCGCACGCTCTGCCGGACGGCAACCGCAGCTACTTCCTGCATGACCTGCTGACACAGTTTATTTTCCGTGAAGCGCACCTGGTGGAGCCAAACCTCCAGTGGGCCTGGCGTTATCGCCTGCTGCGCCTCGGCGGGCACCTGCTGGTACTGGTGCTGGCATTCCTGTTGTGGCAGGGGATGCAGACCAGCCAGCAGACCAACGGCGACTATCTGAATGAAATCAGCGCCCGCGCGACCCGGCTGGACGGTGAAGTGAAAGCCTACACCGGTAAACCGGCGATGGCTCCCGTCCCGGCACTGCTGGACAGCGCAAGGGAACTGTCCGCCTGGCCGGAACTGGACCCGGACGCGCCGCCGCTGACCTGGCGCTACGGCCTGTACAGCGTACCGCCGGTAACCGACAGCGTGGCGTCGCTGTACAACCGCCTGCTGGATCAACTGCTGCTGCCGCCGCTGGTGAAACGGATGGAGTATGTGCTGGCGGACGCCATTGCCCGTCAGGACAGTAAAGCTGCGTATGATGCCCTGCGCATCTATCTGCTACTGAATCTGGATAAAGATCACGAAGATAAATACAACGCGGCGGAGATCCAGTCGTGGGTGATTAACGATCTGGGGAACAGCGACAGCGTGGCCGGGTTTGGCGGGCGCGCCGCCGTGCTGACGCATATCGAAGCGCTGTTTGACGGCAGCCGGGTGGTGCATTCACCGTATGAGAAAAATGAGGCACTGATCCGCCAGGCGCGGGCATTCCTCGACGGTCACACCAGTACCGAGCGTATCTATGCGCGGGCGCTGGCGGCGATGGAGAGCGAAGCGCCGCAGGAGTTCACGCTGGTACGCGCCGTCGGCGCGGATGCGGGAACGGTGTTTGTGCGTAGCAACGGCGCGCCGTTGGATCGGGGCGTGCCGGGTATTTTTACCCGTGAAGGTTACCGGGAGCTGTTCGACAAACGATTACCGGAATTTGTGGCGGCGGCGACGGCGAACGATGGCTGGGTGATGGGCCGGGAGAGTACGCCAAAAAAGCTGACTGACAGCCTGCGCAGCCAGATACCGGGGCAGGAGCAGTCTGTCGCCCGCGAAGTCCGCCGTTTGTACCTGACGGAATATGCCCGCCGCTGGCAGGATTTTCTGGACAGTATCCATAGTATCAACAGTGCCGGGGAAGAGGGCAGTTCCGGCCTGGCCTATGATTTACAGGTGCTGCGCACTCTGGCGTCGCCGGACTCACCGCTGATGCGGCTGGGAAAAGCGGTGGTGGAGCAGACCACGCTGGTGCCGCCGCCGGACCCGCAGGCCAGACAGAAACAACTGGCGCAGCGCGCATCCGGTAACGCGGGGAAAGTGGTACAGACGGCAAAACTGTTCCAGGATATTCACCCGGAAGAGCGGCTGGAAAAAACGCTGGTGGATGATCGTTTCGCCGCGCTGCGCGAGGTCATTGCCGGGCGGACGGACGGCGGACAGAGCGGCGGTGGGACGATGCAGATCGCTTCGCTGCTGACCATGCTCAACGAGTATTACACCCAACTGACCATTGCTGATAGCGCGCTGGCGGCGGGGACGTTGCCAGCGCGCATTACTGCCGCAGACAAGTTGCAACTGGAGGCGGCGAAACTGCCTGCGCCGCTGAAAAACATCCTGCTGGATCTGACGAAGCAGGGAACGCGCAAAATCAACGCCGGGACCGGCGACGTGCTGAACACCCAGATGGAGGCGATGATGGGCGACGACTGCCGTGACGCCATCGACGGGCGCTATCCGTTCGCCGACAGTCCGCAGGAGGTCAGCGCCGAGGACTTTAACCGCATCTTCGCCAGCGGCGGCGTACTGGATGCTTTCTGGAGCAAACAACTGGCTCCGCTGGCGGACACCGCCAGCGACCCGTGGCGCTACAAACCGACCGAAGGCAACATGACATTGCAGGGGCCGGATCTGACGCCGTTTCAGCAGGCGAAGCAGATCCGCAGCGTATTTTTTAACAGCGAGGGCGGGAAAAAATTTTCCTGGTCGATGCAGATTAGCGTGGTGGATATGGACCCGGCCATCACGGAACTGGTGATTGATATCGACGGCCAGGTGCTGCGCTACGCCCATGGTCCGGACCGGCCCCTGAAAGTGACGTGGCCGGGACCGCGCAACGGCTCGATGGCGGAAATCACCGCCAGCCCGCGTATTCGCCAGGACACCTCAACGCTACTGACCGGCGGGCCGTGGGCGCTGTTTCATCTGCTGGACGCCGGAATGGTACAGGAAACGGCGGTGCGGGGGCGTCAACTGGTGGAATATGATTTTGACGGTCGCCGGGTGGTGCTGGAAATCACCGCCGGGCGGGATTTTAACCCGGTCAGCCGGGAGCTGTTGCAGAACTTCAGTTGTCCGGCGAGGGCGTTGTAATGCGCCGGCCAGCGGTGGTATCAGCCCCGGCGATGTTCGGCAGGCTGCCGGACCAGCGCGACTATGTGCGCTGGCGGGTGGGCGCTGAAGAGGGACGAATATGGCAGGACTGGCTGAACCGCCAGACGTGGGTGGGCAGCGGGCGGCATATCGTGTTGCCGGAAGGCCAGACGACCGATGAAGAGCGTGACGGCTGGATGCACCTGTCGCCGCGTGGCGAACATGATATGCCCGCGCCGGAACACCATCCGCTGCCGTGGAGCTTTGTGATGTCGCCGGGATTTTTGCCGATGGGTGGGACGACTGACTGGCTGACCGGAGTGCTGATGGCGTCACGGGATAGCGTGGGACGCCCGTGGCCGCTGGTGATTTACCAGCGCTGCGGTCGGGAGTGGCTGGACGAGAGTTTGCAGGAGACGCAGGGCTGGCTGTACTGGCTGGCGAGGCTGGCGGCGCAGCATATCACGCCGGACACGATGCGGCGCGGGCGGCTGACGGAGCAGGTGGACCAGCTATGGGTGATGTGGCAGCCGGGGCCGTGGTGGGCGCAGTGGCTGCGCGGGTTACGACGTACATCGCAGCGCAGCCGGGAATTGACCGGGCTGCCGGATGAAGCACCGGTAGTAGAACTGCCGGGCGTGCGTTATCTGCCGTGGCCGGGCTGGCCGGGTAAGACGCTGGGGCAGGCAACACCGGGACAAGGCTGGTTCTGGCAGCAGAACAGTGAAGGGCGGTATGTGGATGCGCTGCGACTGGCGGAGAAATAATGAACATGGTGGTTTTAAAAACATCTGCTAAGGAATGAAGAAATGGGTAATTATGATAAAGCGTGTAATAACACAGAGGCGGTAAGGTTTATTCAAAAATATAAGAATGATTGTGAGATAATCGCTAATCAACTTGAAGTGCCAGTGGAATTTATACTGGCGGTTGCAGCAAAGGAAAGTCGTTATGGGCAGGGAAGGATTGCAACTGAATATAATAATTTTTTTTCAATGCATGGTCCGGCACCATTGCAGTTGAGTAAAGTTCATCCTCAGGGAAGTCACGACGTGTGGGTTGCCACCTATACGTCTTTTTTAAATTGCGCGAAATCATTCGCCATCAGGTTTGGTAGTGCAGTCAGAAAGATAAAGGACCCTAAACAATTTGCACAAGCATTGATTGAGTCACGATTTAATTCAGGTAAAAGTAGTAATGGAGGGCATACCGGATACGCCAGTGAACTGGTGGCTATGATTGGTATGGTTAAGCGGAGAATGGCGTGTTCAGTAAAATAGTGTCATTGCTTTTGTTTACTATTTTATCCGTGAGCAGTTATGCCCAGGTTCTTGTATCAAATATCCCGGTGTTTGATTTGACTAAATTAAATCAGGAAGGGCTTACCGAGACACAGGCTCAGGCATTATTGGTTTTATCATTAAAAAATAAAAAATATAATATTACATTGCCTGGCGTTTTTATGGACGAGGCCTTAAAAAATGATCAGGGTAAACCATTTCATTCTGGATATTATAGCTTTGGTGTGGGCTATGACTCTCCTTCTGCCGGTGCTACGGATATCTGGGGATTATTCTCCGTCAGTCCGAAAACAGGAGATATCTGGGAAGAATATTCATGTGAGAGAATATCATTTCCGGCGCTACAAAAAATACAACAAGAAATAATGAAAAAAACTGGCGCGACATTTGCCAGTGAAGTGGTACAGCGCCGGGGGCTGGGCTGTACAGATGAATAGTGGGATAGTTGGATCTACCGGGCATACGTTACCTGCCAGGGCAAGGCTGGCGGAGAAATAATGAACATGGTGGTTTTAAAAACATCTGCTAAGGAATGAAGAAACGGGTGCTTATGATAAAGCGTGTAATAACGTGGGTGCGGTAAGATTTGTCCAGGAGCACATGAAGGTTTGTGAGATAATTGCAAAAGAGCTTGACGTACCGGTAGAGAATATACTGGGTCTTGCTGCTGCCGAAAGTCAATATGGTACAGGTCGTATTGCCAGGGAATATAATAATTACTTTTCTCTCCAGGCTCCTGCATCATTTCAGTCAGGTCGGGTTCATCCAAAGGATAGTAACAAAACTTGGGTGGCTATTTTTTATTCGTTTTCAGTTTGTGCACGATCTTTTGCTGTCAAGTATGGTGACGCTGTTCGGGGGAAAAAAGATGCTCTGGCCTTCTCTGAAGCTCTGGTAGTTGCTGGGTTTAATTCAGGATCTCATATTACTGGTGGTACGGATAATTACGCCAGGATAACTGCTGGAATAATTATTATGGTCGGACGGAGAATAGCATGCCCCGTAAAATAATGCTTGTTTTTTTTCTCTTTATATCTGAGTTCTGTAATGCCCAAGTGGTTGTATCTGAATTTAATTTGTCAGATATAAATCGCGGTGGAATGACGAAAGCACAGGCAGAAAAACTACTCATTATTGCACTTAAATATCAAAAATATGATTTATCGCTGGATGGCGTTTTTGTTGACGGTGATTTGCAGGATAAACACGGAAATCCTCCCCATCCGGGATATTATGATTTTAGCCTTGGCTATGATACACCGACTGCCGGAGCAATAGATTATTGGGGGCTTTTTTCAGTAAGTTCTCAAACTGGTGATATATGGGAAATAAATAAATGTGAGAGAGTTATATTTCCGCAGTTGCAAAAAATACAACAAGAAATAATGAAAAAAACTGGCGCGACATTTGCCAGTGAAGTGGTACAGCGCCGGGGGCTGGGCTGTACAGATGAATAGCGGGATAGTTGGATCTACCGGGCATACGTTACCTGCCAGGGCAAGGCTGGTTCTGGCAGCAGAACAGTGAAGAGCGGTATATGGATGCGCTGCGGCTCATCACGGAAGTTGATAATTCAGGTGATGTCCGAAGATAAAAGGTATGGCATCAATGCGATATGCTTCGGGGATCCCTAAGGAAATCGAATGAGTAAGTTACAGTTTGACCCTCATAGCCCATTGGCTGAATATTTTTCCAGAACAAAGATAGACGGGGAGTTTATCAAAAACGATTATGGTGATAGAGGTGAATTTGTCATAAATAGTGAAACGGGAGCTATTTCATTATTGTTAAAATGTAAATATACATGGGTTAAAAATAGCGATGTGAAGGACGACTGGACGTTTATAGAAAAATCATTGTTTATCATTAATGTTTATACGACAGTTTGTTCCGAATGGAATGGTAAAATATTTTTTTCTGTTTCAGGAAGTTCAGATTTCGCCAGGAAGTTTCAGGGGAAGCCTCTGCCATTTGATATACAGATGATCCCTGTCAATCATGGCGAGCACTGGGATGTGACTGCATTGAAAGTGAGACCAGGGGATGATGTAAGGACTTATGTTATCTGGGGTTCTCGTATCCTCCATATTGACTCCGAAGATGTGGTCGCAGTGCGGAAATGTCTTGATCCAGCCCAGACAGTTTGCTCTAACCAGATAAACGTACCTCATGAAATTGGACATATGATTGGTTATCATGACGATGAGTATGCTCTGGATAAATCAGGTAAAGCAACAACGGCATATAGATCGGATGCTGCCGCATTAATGAATATTGGAATGGAGCTTCGAAGTCGTTACCTGGAACATGTTAACACATTTCTGAATGTAATAATTCCTGATACTTACTTTACAGTTTTGAGTGTAGGTAAATGATACAAACATGTATTCTGCTCATTCATTTTCTGATACATGGCGTAATGTTTAATCCCCACCCTCAACCCTCTGTCACTGCGATAAATGGTATGAAATATGATCTGGTAAATGTAACAAAAAAAGATGATCAGGTAACTCAATATTATGAAAAAAATAATATACAAAACGGAGGGGTTGATGCTTCTTTTGTTGAAAAATATGGCAGGCCTGAACATGAGTTTGTCAGACCTCGCTATATGTTTGTTGGGGAGTATTATATTGGGCTGGAAAAAACCTATAGGTCAACGGACCCCAGATTTAGCAATGTACTGATTAAAGAAATGTTCTGGCATCTCCATGATGATTTGAACTTGACATGTTGGTTTCATTATAAGGACGAGCAGTGGCGAGTGTTCTCCTATATTTTTTGGCCACCCGGCGCTGTATTCTAGTTTACTGTAAAAATGGGGGGGCTCTCATTTTTAAATATATCTGTTTCAGCGGGGGATATTTCTCGGTTGCCGGATGCTGCGCTTAAATTTAGCATTAAAGGAACAATAAATCCGGTATGGGGGTTGACGACAATCACGCCGCCGATAACCGGTGAAAACATTGGAACTACAGCAGGTTCTGTTGCCGGTAGTGCTCAGTAATTTACTTATACCGTACAGCTAAAAACTCCCGGACAATCTGAATCTCGACCGTATCTCCTCCGCCGCGAACTTGCCACTCAAATCTATGGTGAGTAAAGACCTATGTGTCAGCATTGAACTGGACGGGGCGGCATAAGGAAGGACGAAAACAGGATAAATAATTTGCCGTGGTCGACCCGGCCAGGTAAGACGCTGGCGCGCGTTACTGTGGCCAGGATGCTACTGGCAGCAGAACAACAAGGGACGGTATGTGATGCGCTGCGTCTGGGGATAAAAAATATGACGCTAAATGTGTAGAGTGGAAACAAATATAGCAATATACGAAGGTGAATATGGACAATCTTCGTGATGAGGCTATTCGGTGGGCATATGATACTTATGACGACATCAGGCTGGATATGCCACTTTTTTTTCGGGTTTGAAGTGATGAGGTGCAATTTTGTTATTTTTTATGGTGTGGAGTATGGCTTCGATATGTATTGCGTACACTTCTTAATTACCACTAAATTTTGAATATTACGACAACGGGAATGAGGTGAAAACAGACGGCAGTGAAAACATTCTTGTGGGTGAATATGGTCATCCTGAGCATTGATTTATAAAACCACGACATAAATTTGTTGGTATTTACTACAGGGGAATAGAGCAGATTTATCCTTCAAAACATCCTGAATATAAAAATATTCCCATTAAAGAAATGTTCTGGCACCTGAAAGATGATCTAAAACTGACATGCTGACTTCATTACAAAGACGGAGAGTGATAGTTATATCTTATGTTTTCTGGCCACCTGGTTCTGTATTTTAATCCGATATTTAAGGAGTAAATATCATGAGTTTTGTATCTACGGGTAATAAATCAGCTGGAAATGGTGGACCCGTCATCACCACGCCGCCAATAACTGGCGAAAGTGGCGATATGAGCACAGGTTCAGTCGCAACCGGTGTTGCTGATGCAGCCGAACAGATGGCAGAACAGGCAGCGGCGGAGCTGTTTGGTGCGCTGCCGGAGCCGTCAGGGCTGGTGAAAGCGGCAGTAACCGCAGCGCAGGCCGCCGCAGCGGCGGCAGGGATATCGGATATAGTTAGTGCTGCCCAGGATGCGGCGGCGTCGCTTGCTGCCGGTGGGCCGGGAGCGCACAACGTCACGGTAAGCGGTAGCGCTGTGCCGCCGCAGATGCTGCTTTTTGCTGGTATAAATGGTTCGGAGAAACTTGGCAGCCTGTTTACCTACATTGTACAGCTAAAAACGCCCGACACCCTGAATCTGGGCTATGTCTCCCCGGCGGCCAACCTGCCGCTCAAACCGATGGTGGGCAAAGATCTGTGCGTCAACATCGAACTGGATGGTGGCGGTAAACGACATATCAGCGGGCTGGTCACGGCGGCGCGGGTGGTGGGCCATGAAGGGCGTTCGGTTACCTATGAGCTGCGTATGGAGCCGTGGGTAAAACTGCTGACCCATACCAGCGACTACAAAGCATTCCAGAATAAAACCGTGGTGGATATTCTGGATGAAGTGCTGGCGGAATACCCCTACCCGGTGGAAAAGCGGCTGGTGGAAAGCTACCCGGTACGCACCTGGCAGGTGCAGTACGGTGAAACTGATTTTGATTTTCTTCAGCGACTGATGCAGGAGTGGGGCATCTACTGGTGGTTTGAGCACAGCGAGGACAGCCACACGCTGGTGCTGGCGGATGCCATCAGCGCCCACAAAGCATGTCCGGACTCGCCGCTGGTCGAGTGGCACCAGGAAGGGCTGAAGCTGGATAAGGAGTTTATCCACACCATTACAGCCAGTGAGCGACTGCGCACCGGACAGTGGGTGCTGGACGATTTTGACTTTAAAAAACCACGCTCGCGGCTGGCAAACACAGTGGCGGACCCGCGCGAAACCGGTCACGCGAACTACGAGCACTACGAATGGCCGGGCGATTATTTTGACAAAGGCGAGGGCGAGATGTTGACGCGCATCCGTATGGAAGCGCAGCGCAGCCCCGGCAGCCGGGTTCACGGTGCCGGGAATATCCGCACCCTGATGACCGGATATTCGTTCACGCTGACGAACCACCCCACTGCCGAGGTCAACCAGGAGTACCTGCTGGTTCAGACTACGCTGTTTGTGCGGGACAACGCGCAGCACAGCGGCCAGGAGCAGCACTTCACCTACGTCAGCACGTTCGAACTGCATCCCACCCGCGAAGTCTACCGTCCACAGCGAACAATAGACAAACCGCACACTAAAGGCCCGCAGAGCGCCATCGTCACCGGCCCGGCGGGCCAGGAAATCTGGACGGATCAGTACGGGCGGGTAAAGGTACAGTTTGGCTGGGATCGCTACGGCAAAATGGATGAAAACAGCTCCTGCTGGATACGCGTCAGCTACCCGTGGGCGGGCAAAGGCTTCGGGATGATCCAGATCCCGCGTATCGGCCAGGAAGTGCTGGTGGATTTCAAAAACGGCGATCCGGATCTGCCGATCATCGTGGGGCGCACCTACAACCAGGACACCATGCCGCCGTGGGGACTGCCGGGAATGGCGTCGCAGAGCGGGATCTTCAGCCACTCGCTGTATGGCGGGCCAACGAACGGCAACATGCTGCGTTTTGATGATAAAACCGGCGCGGAGGAAGTGAAGTTCCACGCGGAAAAAGATCTCAACACCACGGTGAAGAATAATGAAACGCATACGGTAAATGCTGACCGGACGAAAACCATCATTCATAACGAAACGTCCACGGTAAAAATTGATCGCACAGAATTTGTTGATGGCAAGCATACCGAAACCATTAAAGGCAACCGGGGCATTACCGTGACGGAAGGCGACCAGTTTCTGACGGTGAAAACGGGTAAACGTGAGGTGAAAGTAGAAACGGGAACCTGTACGGAGACGGTAAAACAGGATATATCGGTGACCTCTATTAGTGGTGAAATCACGCTGACAGCCGCGAAAAAAATTACTTTTGTGGTAGGGAGTAGCAAGATTGTTATGAATGCAGACGGAACAATAAAAATATTGGGGCCATCGAGAGTAGATATTAACCCGGGAGAGAAATAAAAATGAAATATATCTTTCAGGAAGGCGAGCTGGAATTAACGGGACGCTGGCAGGATAAAAGTATGAATGTACTCATGCCCGTTATGAGTGAGGTTGCAGGAGCTAATTTAGTTATCACCCGAGATAGCCTACCAGAAGAAGCAGAGTTCAGTGATTATCTTGCCGTCCAGAAGAAAAAGTTTCGGCGCGAACTTACCGACGTTACTTTCACGGAAGAGCGTTTCTGTCAGCTTGAAGGTCGTCCGGCGGAATATTGGGAATTTAGCTGGAAAATGAAGGGTACCTCCGTGGCGCAAATCATGCTGGTTGTTCGCAATGGTCGTCAGATACTGAGCCTTGCATATACTGCTCCAGGGGGAATGCCGGAAGATAATCGACAGGCAATGAGAAATATTCTGTTGAATTTTCGATTTAGTCCAACATAAGGAAATATCAAGCAGGCCGATTAATACAAGGAATAATAATTATGGATGAATCGGAAATAACAACCACACCTGAAATATCACCAGAAATAGCAGAGATATCGAAGGATTACAGCAGTAATCAAACGACTGTCGATACTATAGCTTCCACGGGAAGCATGGCTGCTATTGGCGTACTTCTTTATGGTACGGGAGTAGCACTTTCTAATGGAATTGTGGCTAGTGTAGCTTTTATTGCTCCCGTTGGCGCAGCGATGGCTGGAGGATATTTGGGAAATATGGCCGGAAATGCCCTGATGGATACGTTATGCAGTGGGCATGACGTAGCTAAGGCCAGTAATATTCCCGCCTGTAAAGGACATAAAGTTGTACATAATAATGCTTTTTTGGGGGCATTAGGGGCGCTAGCTGCGGGTATTATCGGGGCGGTAGCAATTGGTGCAATCATTTTTTTTACTGGGGGTATCGGCCTCGGGGCGCTGGCTTTTATTGGTTTCGGTAGCGGTCTTATTGGCGGGGCAAGTATAGCTATAGGTAATCGCTGGGCATCGGAAACGGGTGAAATAGCTCATGGCTCCCCAAATGTATTTTTTGAAGATAAACCAGTAGCGCGGGTAACAGATATTGTTTTATGTGAAGATCATCCGGGAGAGCCAAAACCGCGTATTGCTCAGGGCAGCACGACGGTTTATGTCAACAATCAGCCTCTGGCCCGTAAGGGCGATAAGATTACTTGTTCTGCTGTAATACAGGAAGGATGTAAGACCATTTTTGCTGATGACTCATCACGCTCATATCTGCCAATAGATGCAGATATGAGCGTGACTGAGCAGCTTATTATCAGTGGCGGGGAGATTTTCTCTACTTTTTTTGGTGGGAAAATACTAAACAAGCTGTTCAAAGGGTTACAGTGCCTGGGTGATCCTGTAGATACAGGAACCGGTGAATATACTGAAAGCCGTACTGATTTTCAGTATGCGCATATTCTTCCACTGACGCTCAGACGTATGTATACGAGTCGCCATCCCGTCGGGGGGCTGTTAGGTAATCGCTGGTTGTGTAACTGGTCGCAGTATCTGGTATTTGACAGTGATGAGCAGACGGTGACCTACGTTGATGCTGAAGGATTATGTCCCGCTTATACCACCACGTCAGAATTGTATAACTGTCGTAACCTGCTGGTGCCACAGTATCGGCTACTGGGAAGCCGTAACCGGGCAATTATTTTTGATGAACAGACGCAACAGAGTTACGTATTTACACCCGTTTCATTAGGTGACAGACATCTACGTTTGTCTGCCATCAAGGATCGCAACCGTAACGAAATTCACTTCCTTTATAACGCCATCGGCCATCTGACAAACGTAACCCATAGTAGCGGCCTGAGTTTACGTGTGATGTGTGGCCCACAGGGGCAGATATTTCGTGTCACCGACGAATCAGACGGCAGCGAACTAGTGCGTTACGACTATATCAGTTACGGCGATGAACAGCGACTGAGCGATGTACAGACCCGTTTTAATGGTGCATTGCACTATACCTACACCGAACAGGGCTGGCTGAGTTCCTGGCGCGATAACGGCCCGACGCATTTCCACCTGCGCTACGACGATGAAGGGCGGGTGGTGGCGACGGGCACCGAAGAGGGGCTGTATAACGATACCTTCCGTTACTTCCCGGCAGAGCGCAAAACCGAGTACACCGATGCAACCGGAGCCGTCACCACGCTGTGGTTTGATGAAACATGGCTGCTGATAAAACAGCGAGACCCGTTGGGGCGCATCACGGAATGGATGCGCGATGAATATGACCATCCGGTGAGTATCCGGCAGCCAGGCGGGCGTGTCACACAGATTAAACGCGATTATGCCGGACGCATCCTGAGCGAAACGGATGCCGACGGGCGCAAGCGGGAATGGCAGTGGGACGAGTTCGGCCTGTTAACCGCTTATCAGGACCACCGCACCACGGCAACGTACCGCTATAACGCCGAAGGGAACCTTATCCGCCGGGAGGTGAACGGGCAGAACTGGCGGTACCGTTACACCGAAGATGGCCAGATAAAGGAGGTCATTTACCCGGACGGCATCCGCGAACAGTGGGCTTATAACGCGCAGGGTAGCCTGACGGCGCATACCGATGCGGCAGGCCGGACGACACATTATGCGGAAGACCGCTGGCTGCGGCTGACGGGCGTGACGGATGCGGAAGGGCGCAGCACGTACTGGCAGTACCGTCCGGGAGAGAGCAACCCGCATGAGAAGGTCAGCGCGGTTATCCGGGCTGACGGCAGCGCAGAAACGTTCCGCTACGACGGCGAGGGAAAAATCGCCGTCCATACCGGCGCGATGGGCCAGACCACGCGCTACCGCCACGGCGCATTCGACCTGCTGCGCGAAGTGGAGGACGCTGGCGGGCAGCGCATTGTCTGCGACTATGACGGCGCGGCGCGGCTGACACAGTTAACCCGCTCCGGCAACCAGCGCTGGCGGCTGCATTATGATGCGGCGGGGCAACTGGCGGGGGAGGATGACTGGTCGGGACGGCGGACGGTTTACCGCCGGGATGAACAGGGCAGGCTGGCGGAGAAAGTGCGCCCGGACGGCAGCGTGTGGCGCTATGCGCGGGATGAATTCGGTCGGGTGACAACCATCACGGGTGAGCACCAGCAACTGCGCTACGGCTGGGACCGTTATGACCGGATGGTGAGCACGGAGGTGTATGAGTGCAGCGACGCCACGCAGAAGGATTATACGCTGACCAGCCGCATCACGCTGGAATGGGATGACCGGCACCGGCTGGTGGCGGAAGAGCAGGACGGTCAGCGAACGGAATACCGCTACGATGACGCGGGACGGCTGACGGGAACGAAAACCGCGGACGGCGAAACGCAGCGGGAATACGATGCCTCGGGCGTATTAACGGCTTACCGCAGCAACGGCCACCGGATGGAGTTTGGTCATACGCGGGCAGGGCAGGAGCGGAGCCGCCGCTACCGCCCGGAGGATGAAGAAAGCTGGCTGGCGCAGACGCCGCTGAACCACGCGGTCTACATCCAGGAGCAGGGGCATGATGCCTGTGGCCGCACGGCGTGGCAGCGGGCGGGGGCGGAGCGACTGACAGGCAGCCATGAGAGCGTGGCGTCATGGCGACCGCTGGGCGAACACCGTTACGCGTGGGATAAATCGGGCCGCCTGACGGGCCATGAGGTGTGGTCGAAAACGCGCAGCGAACAGGAAACACGCTACAGCTATGACAACCGCGACCAGATAACCAGCGTGCTGCGGCTGAACGCCGACGGCCCGGCACAGGAAGAGCGCTACCGCTACACGGTGAACGAGCAAATCGCGGAAAGCCGGATAAACGGCATTCTGTCACAGCATGACTACCGCAACGAATGCGTGACGCAGGCGGGAGACAGCCGCTACGAATACGACGCCTGCGGGCGGGTGATAAAACGCACGGAACAGAAACGGGGCTTCCGGCCACAGGAATGGCGCTACCGCTGGGATGACTTCGACCGTCTGCGGGAGGTGAGAACGCCGGACGGGGAAGTGTGGCAGTACCGCTACGACGCTTTCGGACGCAGAACGGCGAAGCGTAATATTATCCGTGCGGCGTGGAAACAAAATCACCACACTGTCAGCGAGGTGCGTTACCAGTGGCTGGGGATGGCGCTGTCGGCGAGTGAGAAGCGCTACGCGGACGGCAGCCCGGCGCTGCGTGAGCAGTGGCATTACCGGGGCGGTTTTGAGCTGCTGGCGAAGGAGGCGCGGGCGGCGAACGACGACAACAGCGATTTTTATCCCATACTCATCGGTCCGGATGGTGCGCCGCAGGAGATGTACAGCGCTAACGGGCGAAAGGTGTGGCGGCGGCAGCGAAGCCTGTGGGGGCAGTCGGCGGCGAACGACGCGTCGCCTGACGGGCGTGAAAGCTGTGACGCGGGCTTTATGGGCCAGTGGCAGGACGAGGAGAGCGGGCTGTGGTATAATTTACACCGCTACATGGACTCACGGACGGGGCAATATTTAAGCCAGGACCCGCTGAAACTGGGCGGCGGGCTGAACACGCAGTCGTATGTGAATAACCCGGTGGGGGTATGTGATCCCTGTGGATTGTTGGGTTGCCCTACTGATTTTGGTAGTATTCCAGAAGAACACCACTGGCGCTATGAAAGATATTTAAAAGGTGGTGGTACACTCGAACCTGATACCTGGTACGCCAAAGCGCAGACTGCCTGGCAAAATAATGCAGCAGGAAATGGTTTTGAACAGAGTGTGAGGAATGATCTTGGTCTTCCGGTGGGGGCTGGTTCTAAGCCAGTATCTATCAATGGACATGTACCTGACTTGCCTGTAAATTCACAGTATGGTGTGACAGATATTAAGAATGTTACGTATCTGACTAGCTCTCCTCAACTGGAGGCATTTTCTGCTTATGCGAAGGCGAATGATATGCCATTTAATTTGATTATAAGCCCTAAAACTCAGTCTATTTCTGGGCCATTACTTGATAGTGTTCGTGCAACTGGTGGTAGTGTGTCTGTATATGATCCTAGTGCAAAAGTATTGAGTCCAGTTGATATTGGAAGTCAGGGGGCATGGAGTAAATAATGTCTTATTTTATACATGTGTTACTAGATAATGGTGTTGAACCAGATCTGAATATAAATACTCTTAAGGAAAAATTAAATATGCAGTACTTAAGAGAATGGAAAGGTGATAAACCTTCTATAGTTTTTCGACGTGAAATTCTGGGGCCTCGTAAAAATTATGACCATTTAGAGTTAAAATGGTCAGATTCATGGCACCTCCGGTTGTATTTTGAGACAACAGAAATGAACGAGAGTGTTGAAATTGATGCCTGCTATATTTCAGGTCTTGAGAAAGATAAAAATAAATCGAAATTGATTAAGGAAATGAAGCGTAGAGTGGTTATCTTATCCAAAGATGACCCTGATAATGAACATTCTGATTACATAGTCGAACTTATGGCTTTTTTTGAAAATATACCAGGTTCCGTTTTTTTTGATCCAAACAACAAAAGAATACTAAATAGCTAGTGCGATGATATTGTTAGAAAAATTGAAACAGTCTCTGTGGGCTGTTTCAGGGTTATGCTTCCAATCCGTAGCTTGATGCAAAATCCTTTATTTTGGAAATTATCATTGATGGTTAAGATTTTAGTTCCTGGTCGGTTTAGCAGGAAATTCAAGGCCATACTCGCACAGCGAAAGATCCCGGTCCATCACCGGGATCATATCAATCATCTGCTGCGTTTAATCACCGGAATATCCCCGGTATTATTCAGCGCCCCAGAAAGGTTTTCAGCCATGCTTTAACTTTCTGTTTATTAATGTAGGCGACGCTCATACCTTCAATACAGCCCCACAGCTCACGGGTATTTTGCGGTGTGATCACGATGCAGTCTTTCATCACCCGAATTTTAACGGGCATCCCGTTAATAAACTCGGCCTGCGGCATCCATTCACCGCACAAACGAACCGAGCGACCCTCAACGCGTGAGTAAAATTCGCAGTGGCTAAAGCCTGGAACAGTATCAGGAGTTCGTATCGATCTCGCTTTTTTAACGGATTTTATCGGACCGGAATTTTCTGGCTGATGCTTGTTGTGATCAACGGGGATCTTAAGAGTGGCGTCAGTATTACAAGGATCAGAAAGCAAATTGTAGTCAGTGGTGAGGGTAGTAGCCATAAGGCAGCTTCCAGTGAATGATGAATAATGTTCACCACTGGAAATGCTAATTTCACAGGTGGTGGAACCAGACAGAGTTAGCATTACCGGCCTCACCACTGCGGCTGGTGGATGAAAAAAATAGAGGTCAGATGCTGTGAAAAAGTACGCTGTAGAGGTTCTGTTTATGTCTGCCTGTGCAGGAATGTTCCTGCCCGTATTTGCCTGGGGCGGAACAGATGTAAACATTGATAACCCGCTGGCGGAGTGTGTGGATATCCATCCCGTTCATCGTCAGGAAATGGATAACCTTACCATTCTGAAAACAACGGTCACACTGAAAAAAAGTACCGGTGAATGTGGCTGTTTCTCAACATTAATCAACTATACCAGCTTACTGGCGCAGGATGTTGAGGGTTACGGACGCGGAAGTGCATATTCCCTTCAGGAGGGGAATATTTCACTGGCGAAGATGCAGGGACGTTATCCTTTCAGCTTTGTATTATCGGTGGATAACCAGTCTGTACGGGATCAGAAGCTGGCGCTAATGATACGTTGTACACCACCGCTGTAATACACAGAATAGTCAGGGAGAAGATGATGGCAGTAAGACTGACTTTTGACGGGCAAAAGCTGACATGGCCTGGTATCGGGATATTTAAGGCGACCACGGGGTTACCGGATTTACAGTGGCCAGATAAACAGTGTGTGCCGGATGCGGCGATACCGGAAGGGAATTATAAATTGTTTATTCAGTTTCAGGGGGAGGCACCGATAAGAAATGCTGCGGATTGTGATCTGGGACCATCATGGGGCTGGAGTACCATTCCGCGAGGCCAGGCTGCCGGAACATGTGAGATGTACTGGGCTAACTGGGGATATAACCGTATCCGGCTGGAATCAGCGGATGAGAAGACCCGAAAAGCCTGTGGGGGCAAGCGGGGTGGTTTTTATATCCATGATTCCACCAAAGGTTACAGTCATGGTTGTATTGAAGTGGAACCGGTGTTTTTCCGTATTCTGAAACAGGAGACGGAAAAAGAAAATGGTGAAAAGACATTTACGGTTAATGTTAAGTATGTTTCTGGTCAGCAAACGAATGGTGGAACAAAACAATAATACCGTTAAAACCGGATGAAATTATCGTGTCTGAACGTGCTGTGGTTGACAATGATTACAATGGTGGCCAGATAAGTAATGAGCACCAATGATAAAGTATATGTCTGGCGGTGTGCTGGTTATTAATCAAATTTCTATAAAATGCAATGCGAATCTGGTAAGCGTAATAAAAATAAAATCATAATATTGTTATGTTCATTTCCTTATTTATGTAATTCAGTATTTATGTTATGTGCTAATTTTTGTGTTTTTATTTTCATGGCTCTTGTCAGCAATATACCCTGCTCTTCTGGTAAATATTTAAATATAACAGGCTGGTTGCATTATAAAGTGCGGGGCACTGTTTCCTGACGGTGAGTCTATTTATTTTAATCCGGTATTAAAGGAGTCACTACCATGAGTTTTGTATCCACAAATAATAAATCCGGTATGGGAGGGCTGACGACAACCACGCCGCCGATAACCGGAGAAAGTGGCGGTGTCACCGCAGATTCAGTCGCCGGAAGCGTGGCCGATGCGGCGGAAGCCGCCGTGGAACAGGCTGCGGGATCGCTGTTTGGCGCATTGCCGGAGCCATCAGGACTGGTGAAAGCCGCGGTGGCAGCGGCGCAGGCTGCCGCCGCCGCAGGTATGGCGCAGGATACGGTATCGGCCATCGTCTCCGCTGTTGCAGGCGGGCCGGGGGCGCATAATGTGACGGTCAGCGGCAGCGCCGTACCGCCGGGCGCATTACTGTTCGCCAGCCTGGACGGCGGCGAAACATTAAGTGAACTGTTCAGCTATGTGGTACAGCTAAAAACGCCCGACACCCTGAATCTGGGCTATGTCTCCCCGGCGGCCAACCTGCCGCTCAAACCGATGGTGGGCAAAGATCTGTGCGTCAACATCGAACTGGATGGTGGCGGTAAACGACATATCAGCGGGCTGGTCACGGCGGCGCGGGTGGTGGGCCATGAAGGGCGTTCGGTTACCTATGAGCTGCGTATGGAGCCGTGGGTAAAACTGCTGACCCATACCAGCGACTACAAAGCATTCCAGAATAAAACCGTGGTGGATATTCTGGATGAGGTTCTGGCGGAATACCCCTACCCGGTGGAAAAGCGGCTGGTGGAAAGCTACCCGGTACGTACCTGGCAGGTGCAGTACGGTGAAACTGATTTTGATTTTCTTCAGCGACTGATGCAGGAGTGGGGCATCTACTGGTGGTTTGAGCACAGCGAGGACAGCCACACGCTGGTGCTGGCGGATGCCATCAGCGCCCACAAAGCATGTCCGGACTCGCCGCTGGTCGAGTGGCACCAGGAAGGGCTGAAGCTGGACAAGGAGTTTATCCACACTATCACGGCAAACGAGAGTCTGCGGACTGGCCAGTGGGTGCTGGATGATTTCGATTTTACGAAGCCACGTTCATTGCTGGCAAACACGGTGGCAAACCCGCGTGAAACCGGTCATGCCACCTACGAGCATTATGAGTGGCCGGGAGACTACTTCGACAAGAGTGAAGGCGAGATGCTGACGCGCATTCGTATGGAAGCGCAGCGCAGCCCCGGCAGTCGGGTGCTGGGGGGAGGGAATATCCGCACACTCATGACCGGTTATACCTTCACGCTGGAAAACTATCCCACTGCCGAAGTCAATCAGGAATACCTGCTGATGCAGACCTTGCTGTTTGTGCAGGACAACGCGCAGCACAGCGGGCAGGACCAGCACTTTACCTTTTCCACCCGTTTTGAACTGCACCCCACCCGCGAGGTGTTCCGCCCGCAGCGGACGGTGAGCAAACCCCACACCAAAGGGCCGCAGAGCGCCATCGTCACCGGCCCGGCGGGCCAGGAAATCTGGACGGATCAGTACGGGCGGGTAAAGGTACAGTTTGGCTGGGATCGCTACGGCAAAATGGATGAAAACAGCTCTTGCTGGATACGCGTCAGCTACCCATGGGCGGGCAAAGGCTTCGGGATGATCCAGATCCCGCGTATCGGCCAGGAAGTGCTGGTGGATTTCAAAAACGGCGATCCGGATCTGCCGATCATCGTGGGGCGTACCTACAACCAGGACACCATGCCGCCGTGGGGACTGCCGGGCGCGGCAACACAGAGCGGGATATACAGCCACACTATCGGCGGCGGACCGACCAATGCCAACGCTCTGCGTTTTGAAGATAAACCCGGTAGTGAAGAGGTCTGGCTACATGCTGAAAAAGATCAGCGTATTGAAGTTAATAATAATGAAAGTCACTGGGTGGGGAATAATCGGGTTAAGGTCATTGATCAGTCAGAAATAGCCACTATTGGCGCTGTCCGCGACCATAAAGTTCAGTATGACGATACCTCTCTGGCCGGAGGAAATAAAACCATTCAGACGGTAAAAGAGTTATATCTGGCAGCGGGTGATTCTATTACCCTGAGTTGTGGTGACACCGTTCTGTACATGAGCAGTAAGGGGGAATTTTACGTAACCTGTAAAACGTTCAATATTACTGCAACAGATGCCGATGGTCAGATTAATACTATAAAAGGGCAGCTGGATTTAAATATGGATAAAAGAGAACCCAAAGTGGGAACATTTGGTGAGTCAGAAAAAACAGCAATGGCAGCAGTAATTAAGGAAACTTTCCCACCCAAAGAATAGTTTTTATTTTAGTGCCGGACTTATCAACACTTTCAGACCAAAAAGGATTTTATATAATCATGACGAACTATTATATCAACGAAGCCATCTTGAGTTTCTCCGGTAATATATCCCAGGACAGCACCCTCAATATGATCCGCCTGAGCGATCCGGATGCGGCGCTGATTATCAGCCGCGGCAAAATGCAGGACGGTGATGAACTGGCGTCCCAGGTTGAACAACAGATGAAAAAACTGGAAAAGCAGGTTAAGGAACTGCGTTATACGCCAGCACAGGTTGTCCGGCTGGGTATTGACGGGAAAATGGAGGGGCTGGAAATACAGAGTCAGTTCATCCGGGGTAATGAGCATGTATACCAGTACCAGGCGGTATTTGTGCTACAGAGCAGCCGGGTAATGATGGCCCTGACCTATGCCCGCTCAACAGCGTTAACCGAAGCGGATAGGGGGCGCTGGGCGGATATCAAAAAGAATCTGCGTTTCAGGTTGGACCCAGAAAACACGGCAACCGGACAATAACACAGGGAGTGTGGTATGGGAGAAGCATTCTGGGCGGCAAGGGAAGGCGACGCGCTGCTGCATACGTCCTTTCTGGCAGATCTGGTGGGCAGTGCGCTGGAATTCGCCATCAATGCGGTTATTGATTTTGCGGCACTGGCTGTTGTGGCGCTGGCGACGGGGGCTACGGTGGCAACGCTGGGATGCAGCGCCGTATTACTTGTGGGGACCGTGGTCGGCGCGACGATGTTGCTGAGTGGCGCCGGGGAGAAAATCAGTAAAGCCTGTGAAGACATAGCCAACAGCCTTTTTCCGCCGAAAATTGAGGGATATATCCTGACCGGCTCAGGCGACACCCGGATTAACAGCAAACGGGCGGCGCGGGCGGCGGCAACGGCATTATCACGCCATGATGTAGAAACCCTGGATGCGCAGGCGCAGGCAGAGGCAGAAGAAGAAAAACGCAGGCAGGACGCCAAATCAATGTGGGATGTGGCCGGGGAATATCTGGATGCAGTAAAAGGCCGGGCAGAGAATATGGCTAAGGGCGTCGTTTCCGTGGTGAGCCGGATGGGATCAGCGGAAGGATGGGCCTCGCTGGGAAATGATGCTCTGGCAGAGGCGGGCGATATGCTTTCCGACACGGGCCACTTTATTTCAGAGATGTGGCAGCCCACGGTGGCAACGGCATATCCGGGGTCTGACCCGAAACAGGATGATAAAATCGACTGCCACAAACATCCCTCTTCATTCACCCAGTTTATGGCGCAGAAACTGCAGGCGCTGACGGATGACCCGGTGGGGACGGTACTGGGGGCGATGAACACTTTCGATGTGCTGGAAACCGGTTTTCAGGCGGCAAGCGCGCTTATCGGCAGCGTGTCGAACCTGTTCAAAGGCGACGATGAGCCGCCCGCAGCAGAATATATCGCCGAAGGGACGCGGGATGTGCGTATCAACAGCCAGCCTGCGGCGCGCAGCGGGGTACGCTGTACCTGCGAGGCAAAAGTGGTGGATGAGCCTGAGAACGGCGTACATGTATCCGGTGATGTACGTATCGGCGGGCCGCTTCTGGTGGTACGGGATATCAAAAGCGGTAAGTCACAAATAACCCTGGTGACCACCATTGCGCTGACGTTCATGCAGCCCGGACGGGCGTCAGCTAAAAGTGCCTGCTTTATGATGGGATTGGGCATTAACATGATGGTTCAGAAGGCGGGGAGTGCGCTGAACCGCCCGGTAAACGCCGCCACCGGAGCCAAGTACCTGGCAGGCGATGATGACGTTGATTTCAGTCTGCCCGGCCACTTCCCGCTGGAGTGGCAGCGGACCTACAGCAGCCGTGATGAACGGACGGAGGGGATGTTCGGGCGGGGCTGGAGCGTGCTGTATGAAGTGTGCCTGGAGCGTACGCCGGACAACCCGGATGAAAACTGCATGACGTATGTGGCCCCGATGGGACGGCGAATTGACCTGCAGGCGGTGGAGCCGGGGAGCGGTTTTTACAGCCCCGGCGAGGGGCTGGCGGTACGGCGCAGCGAACAGGGCCACTGGCTTATCAGCAGTGATGACGGCGTGTACAGGCTGTTTGAAGCGGACCCGTTCAGCCCACAGCGTCGGCGGCTGAAAATGCTGGGCGACCGCAACAGTAACTGCCAGCACCTGACCTACGACAACCACGGGCGTCTGGTGGAAATCAGCGGCGATCGGCAGCGCCCCTGCATCCGGCTGCACTATGAGCTGGCAGCGCACCCGCAGCGCGTGACGCGCATCTTCCGCCATCACCCGGAAGGGGAGCCGGAGCTGCTGCGGCGTTACCGCTACGATGAGGCGGGGCGGCTGAACGGGGTGGTGGACAACGCAGGTCAGTATCAGCGCGAGTTTGCGTACGACGACAACGACTGCATGACGATGCACCGGGAGCCGGGCGGCGAACGGTATTACTACACCTGGGCGTGGTTTGAAGGCCCGGACGATGCGGCGTGGCGGGTGACGGGCCATCATACGGACAGCGGCGAGCAGTACCGTCTGGACTGGAATCTGGCAGAACGCTCGCTGTGCGTGACGGATAGCCTGGGGCGTACGCGCTGCCACTGGTGGGATGCGCAGGGCCTGGTGACGGCGTACCGGGACGAGGCCGGGCAGATGACCACTTTCCGCTGGAGCGATGAAGAGCGGTTACTGCTGGGGATGACGGACGCGCAGGGCGGCAAATGGCGTTATGTCTATGACCGTCTCGGCCACCTGACGGAGACGCATGACCCGCTGGGCCGGGTTGAGCAGACGCAGTGGCATCCGGTGTGGCACCAGCCGGAAACGGAGGTGGATGCCGCGGGGGCGGCGTGGCGTTATGAGTATGATGAGCGGGGCAACCTGCAGGCGGTCATCGACCCGCTGCACCAGCGCACGGTATACGGGTATGACCGGCACGGCCAGGTGGTGCGGATAACCGACGCGCGGGGCGGAGATAAATACCTGCAGTGGAACGAAGACGGGCAGCTTATGCGCCACACGGACTGTTCTGGCTCGCAGACGGCATGGTTTTATGATGAACGCACGCGGCTGGAAAGGGTGACGGACGCGGAGAGTAACAGTACGCGTTACAGCTATGACGGCAACGGACATCTGACGGAGGTCATGTTCGCGGACGGGCGTACGGAGCGTTACCAGCCGGATGCGGCGGGACGGCTGGTGAAATACACCAGCCCGGCAGGGCAGATAACACGCTGGCAGCGGGACGGCCAGGGGCGGGTGCGCAGGCAGACGGATGCGACGGGTCGCAGAACGGCGTATGAGTACGACGCTTACGGGCGGCTGACCACGCTCACGAACGAGAACGGGGAAAGCTACCGGTTCCGGTACGATGTTCTGGACCGGGTGACGGAACAGACGGACCCCGGCGGCAGCCGCCGGGTATACGGGTATAACGCGCTGAATGCGGTGACGGCAGTGATATACGGCGGGGAGCGCGGGGGCGAAATCCGCCACGGTCTGGAGCGTGATGCGGCGGGGAGGCTGACGGCGAAAATCACGCCGGAGACGCGCACGAAATACCGGTACGACGCGGCGGACCGTCTGCTGGAAATCCGCCGCAGGCAGCATGATGCGGCGGAAGGCGGAGAGCCGGAAGTTATCCGGTTCAGCTACGACAGTGCGGGTAACCTGCTGAGCGAGGAGACGGCGCAGGGCGTGCTGCAGCACCGGTACGATGTTCAGGGCAACCGCACAGAAACGCAGATGCCGGACGGGCGGACGCTGCGGTACCTGTACTACGGGAGCGGCCATCTCCAGCAAATCAACCTGGGGCGTGATGTCATCAGCGAGTTCACGCGCGACCACCTGCACCGTGAGGTGCAGCGGAGCCAGGGGCGGCTGGACACGCGGCGGATGTACGACCGGACGGGCCGGTTAACGCGGAAACTGACCTGTAAAGGAATGCGCGGTGTGGTGCCGGAGACGTTTATTGACCGGGAATATGCGTATAGTGGCCAGGACGAGTTGCTGAAAAAGCGGCACAGCCGGCAGGGAGTGACGGATTATTTTTACGACACGACGGGGCGCATCACGGCGTGCCGGAATGAGGCATACCTGGACAGCTGGCAGTATGACGCGGCGGCGAACCTGCTGGACAGGCGGCAGGGAGAGACCGCGCAGGCGGGGGCAGGCAGCGTGGTGCCGTTCAACCGGATAACGTCATATCGCGGGCTGCATTACCGTTACGATGAATATGGCCGGGTGGTTGAAAAGCGGGGCCGCAACGGCACGCAGCACTACCGCTGGGACGCGGAGCACCGGCTGACGGAAGTGGCGGTCACCCGGGGGGACACCGTACGGCGTTACGGGTACGTGTACGACGCGCCGGGCAGGCGGGTGGAGAAGCACGAGCTGGACGCGGAAGGAAAGCCGTATAACCGGACGACGTTTTTATGGGACGGAATGCGGCTGGCACAGGAGTGCAGGCTGGGAAGAAGCAGCAGCCTGTATATCTACAGCGACCAGGGGAGCCACGAGCCGCTGGCGCGGGTGGACAGGGCGGCACCGGGCGAAGCGGATGAGGTGCTGTATTACCACACGGACGTAAACGGCGCGCCGGAGGAGATGACGGACGGCAGGGGCAATATTGTCTGGGAAGCGGGCTATCAGGTATGGGGGAACCTGACGCATGAAAAAGAAACCCGGCCCGTACAGCAGAACCTGCGTTTCCAGGGGCAGTATCTGGACAGGGAAACGGGGCTGCATTACAATTTGTACAGATTTTATGATCCGGATATCGGGAAGTTTATATCGGGCGACCCTATTTCGATCCGGGGCGGGATAAATCTCTATCAGTATGCGCCTAATCCTCTCTCTTGGATCGATCCTCTTGGATTAAGTACCACTTGTTTAAAAGCCGAGAATGGGTACTCAAGAGGGAAAAGACATGGGATGAAGTTACATCCTAATGCAGCTCAAGCAATTGCGGATAAAGAAAACAAACCTCATGGAGTTTGGAGAAGTAAGGATGATCTGAAATATGCTGGAGAACAAGCTGCCACACTAAAACCGGGGGAGATGAAAGATTTTCCTATAAATCCAAATAGTAAGAGTGAAGTTTATATTCCCGGAGGCAATGGAGTCCCTATTAAACCGGATAAAATTAGAGTCAGAAATAATGGCGATGGGACTTTTCACGGTTTTCCAATTGACTCAACGACGGCAGGACCCATTTTTGAAAAGGGCAAATGATATGTTCAAAATAGAAGTTGATGATACTTACGAAAAAGGACTTATGGATGAAGAGGATACTAGTTTGTCGGAAGCTATATTTTCCACATATCCCATATCATCCGGATATTTTTCTATAAACTGGAATGGCATTTATATCCCGCTAACACTTAATAGCCTGAGTGATATCATTGATGATATTATTAAAATGCTTGATAGTATCATCTCCGGGTTTGACTTTGAATGCAGTTTTTTATGTGAGTCTTTTTCGGTGATATTGAATTTTAAAATATATAAAAAGAATGTTATAATTACTTCAAAATGGATTTCCATAAACACAGATGAAATTTTTAATTTAAATTCAAGCAAGAGTGTATTGCTTATAAATAAGGATAAATATATCTGTGAATGGGTGAGATTATTATCTGTCATTAGTAATGATCTAAAATTAGTTGGGTATAGCTTTTTATTTTTAGATAAAAAATTATCTTTTTATAATGAATTTTTGAAACAGAAAGACAATATGTGACTTTATTAAAAAACAATTGAGTGGTGACACGTATCATCACACTACATGTGTTTTCATAGCGTGAAACGGGACTGCATTATAACCTGTTCAGGTACTATGATCCGGATTGCGGGAGGTTTACTCAGCATGATCCAATCTCGCTGAAGGGCGGAATAAACTTATATGCGTATGCACCGAATCCGTTAAGCTGGATCGATCCGTTAGGTCTTAAATGCTGGGATTCAGCCAGACGTGATTACTGGAAAGCAGAAGCTAAAGCTGCGCCAAAGGGCATGTATTCACCAGTAAATATGTTAAGAATGCGTTTAGGATTGGCTCCAAAAATAAGAGTTAGAGAGTTTCACTTTAAAACTCGAACAGAAAGGGTAAGAAATGTGTCATTGGAGTTGAACCATCGTCATTGGCCTCAACGTGATGGTAAGCATGTGGATATTCCATATAATCTTGAGAAAGTTACGCCCTGGGAACATGCCGCTAAGGATCCCTATAGATATCTGGGTAGTGAGTTACTTGAAATATTACAAAGTATTGGAAACTATAAGGGATTTTAAAATGAAACTAACTGAATTTATGCGATCAGATTTTTATTTGAGTTATCTTGATGATTTAGATAAGAAAATGCCAGTTAAAATTGATCGCGCCTCAATAGTGCAAGATATTATTCTAAAAATAGAACTAGATTCTTTAAATTATGCATCATTGACCTTATGTGATATAAAATGGCTAATTGAAAATTACAGATTTAAAACAATGCATTATATATTGAAAAAACAAGTAAAATATACTGAGCCAGATGGCGGCAAGGATAATATTGTCAATCTAGCACCTAAGATAAATTTTCCTATTGGTCATCTGATTGAATATTATTTATTATCGAAAAGACCGAGTGATTTGCTTGAGTATGTAAAAAAAATTCGGATTCCCGGCCCTAATAAATATGTAAAGGAAATTGAAAAGATATTTTCTGAAATACAAGAATCATAAGTTAAAAAGCCGGAAAGAAAATTAAATCTTTCCGGCTTTTTGTTTATTTAATCCCCGGTCAGTCCACTAAACAATCACGTCCCACATCCCCTTAACTACCTGTTCAGCCTGATAAAGCTGTTCGCACAGCTTCTGCACCTCGTTACCGTCCGCCATTAGCACAATACACCCGTCCGAAATCTTCACGGTCACGCTGCGCCCGGTCTCAAATCCCGCTTCTTCCTGCCAGTCACCCTTAAGGTGCTGGCTGGGGATTTGTGAGTAACAGGTGGTCATGCTGGTTTCGCTGTTGATGTGGCGGACGCTGACGCCGGAGGCATTCATATTTGCTGACTAAATAAATTCTTAATTCTCCGCCGGATGCTGGCTGATTGTGGAGCTCAGGGTGAGCGAGTATGGGCGCGACATCCTGGCACCGCGCCTCCCTCTCCCCGGCCAGTACCGGGCGGTGATGAGCAACCGGCTACCGGGGCCGTATTTTGACGATGAAACGGGCCTGCATTAAAATCTGTTCAGATATTATGCACCGGAGTGTGGCAGGTTCGTCAGTCAGGCCCGACAGGGCTGAAAGGGGGATTAAATCCTTACCACTATCCGTTGAATCCCGTCACAGATACAGATCCGCTGGGATTGTTTACATGTGAATTATGTAGTCGCATGATAGATGAGACTAATAATAGTCTGGATAATCTTCCATTTAATCCGGCAAAAATGTTAACGGCTAGTTTAAATACGGCTAATTCTGCAAGATTGCACACAAGTGGGGTAACCAAACTCGGGATAGGTATTGCTGCTGATGGATTTATTATATCGTCTCCAGTGGGCAATGTCTCTCTGGCATGGGGGGAATATCAAATTAGCAACTGCTTCATATAACAGGGCAAATTTATGATTATCAGAATCACTTAATGAAACCGACAAGGATAGGTGCTGGAGAAATTTATTAGATGTATTCCCTTATAGCGAACAGTTTGACGCCCAGGTAAGCCATCAATTAGCGATGTGTGTAAAGAGAAACTCCATAACATGATGGATTCTCCAATGAATTTCATCAAAAAGATAGGGACATTGATGTTTGATGAATATGATTAATAAAATATCCATGTTGATCTTTATTATTGGAAGTATAATCGCGATAATATGGGTATTATATGCCACTTTATCGAAAAGAGGGATGTTTAGAGATAATCTTAAAAAAATAATCAAGATAATATGTGATTTATTTTGGGGGATAGGCTGATAACTCTGAGTAAAGAATATCAGAGACTGTACATGAAATTATTAATCCTTCGTTGAATAAAAGCCGGGAAATCATTATAGGCGGATAACCGCATCACGGAAGATATGTAGTAACTGTACCGGTATGACTGTTACGGGAGGCTGACGCCGGAGCAGATGGCGGGACAATTGGAGCTGGAGTACACACCCCCAAAGGAAAGAGAGGTTTGTGCGTATTATTCATTGTGTGATCATAGCGGTACAGGTACTTCTGCTGGTTTGTTATTCACACTATCAGCCCCTGATGCTGATTTATCACCAGGAATATCAGAGTCTGGAGGGGATTCTTATGGGGCACTTCTTGCGGGAGTGGCTTATACAGATGCTCGTAATAAAAATGATAGTTATAAATATACAAAAGGTGTGAGTATGGGACCCGGATTTGGAGACTGGGGGGAACTCACATGCTCCCGGCATTCGAGGTGTCTATCGGAGATTTTCGATCTGATGGATAAGGAATATGATTGGTTATCAGGTGAATTCAAGTGAAAAGAAATAGATTTTTTCTATCGTTACTATTTATGGTGTTGATTGTGTTGTTCGTTATTCTATTTTTTACATGGTTAGGTAGAGAGAATATTAAAAATGATAGCGCTATTCGAGAAGTTGCGAAAGAAGAAGTTGATAAGCTTTTTTCTCTTTATAATAAAGGGGAGTATGCTGAGATATATGATTTGTCATGTGACTCTTTCAAAAATGCCACTGCGAGAAAAGATTTTTTAACAGTTATGGGAACTAAAATGAAAATACTCGGTGAATTTAAAGGGCGAAAACTTCAATATAGTAATGTCATTAATTCAAAATCCGTGGAGTTATATTATAGAGTGGACTATATTAACTATTCTTTAATTGAAGAATTTAACTATATTAAAAATGATGGACAAAAAATATGCTTGCAAGCAATGTTTACGGATGATGCGGGGAAACATGGGGAGGTAATTAAATTACATTAACGTGTGATAACTCCAGTTAGAGCCTATCCCAATGCGATGAAGAATTGGGGCTGTATTATAACTAGCACCGTTCTATAATCCGGGACTGGGAAGGTATATTACGCAGATCCAATAGGGCTGAAAGGGGGATGGAACCGATATCATTCTCCGCTGAATCCTATTACAGATAGTGATCCTCTTGGCCTTATTACTTGTGGTGCTGATAGAGGTGATTCTGGCAAGTTATTAAGATGAAAAATGGTTGAAAATAATTGCGTTAGTGAATGCTCATTTATGCCTTTACCTACAAAAAGTAACGGATTTGCTTGCTGGAATTGTGTTAACGAATGCAAATAAAATCAAGGCTGTTGATGTTTTTACTACAGGAATAAGTATGGTTAACGATAAGGATACAGCTATATTAATTAGTGAGTTAATGTTGAGATTCGGTAAGGAACTTGATGAATCTGTTGCTGTTGTTCAGTCCCGTTGTGATGAGGATGAATTTAATGTATATCGAGAAACGGTTGGTTTTATCATGGGTGAAATGCTTATTAAAATAATGAATCCATTATATGAAAAACATCCAGAAATAAAACCAAAAGGATTGAAATAAAACATCTGGAACCGGATGAATAATGTGTAAAAGCCGGAGGGGTTATCTTTTCCCGGCTTTTTATTATCAATTACTCATTAACTCCTGTTCCGTTCTTTTACGTTTAATCACCGGAATATCCCCGGTATCGTTCAGCGCCCCCAGAAATTTTTTTAACCACTGTTCTGCATTCCGTTTATTAATGCGGGTTACACCCATCCCTTCAATACAGCCAAAGAGTCCGCGGGTATGCTGCGGCGTGATCACGATGCAATCCCTCATTACCCGCACCTTGACGGGCATCCCGTTAATAAACCCCGCCTGCGGCATCCATTCACCGTACAAACGAACTGAAAGTCTCTCAACGCGTGAGTATGTAAGTATCCCGCATAATCGAGCCATTCACATTTAGAGATCATCCGGCATAATCAATCTGCCAACGCAGGAGATCGCTGTGCGTAAAGCCCGTATTACTGCGCACCAGATCATCGCTGTGATTAGATCAGTTGAATCCGGACGGATTGTTAAAGATGTCTACCGGGAGGCCGGTATTTCTGAAGCCACCAGGGACAACTGGAAGTCTGGATACGGCGGCATGGAAGCTTCTGATATTAAATCTTGAGGATGTCAACGCCAGGATTTATGGTCGTTTTTCGCTATTTTTAATGTCCGCTGTTTGATCACTTCTGCTGTCCGCTTTCCGCCATTTCATCTTCACTGATTGGCGTTGCGCTTTTGGTCAGCGCCCCGACTTTGCGTTTTTCCTTCAGTTGGTAACTTTCTCCTTTGATATTCAGTGTGGTTGAGTGATGCAGCAGCCGATCCAGGATCGCTGTTGCCAGCACGTTATCACCGAACATCTCTCCCCAGTCTGCGAAGCCTTTGTTTGACGTCAGGATAATGCTCGCTTTTTCATACCGTCGGTTCAGCAGTCGGAAGAACAGACTGGCTTCCTCACTGGTCATTGGTAGGTAACCTATTTCGTCCAGGATCAGCCCTCGCGCATAGCTCAGTTGTTGTAGCTGGCGCTCCAGGCGGTTTTCCAGCTTCGCTTTCATCAGCGTCTACCAGCCTGTCCTGCGGCATGAACAACACCCGATGGCCCACATCTGCCGCTTTCACACCGGGGGCAGCGGCCAGGTGGGTTTTCTCCACTCCGGGGGCCCCAGCAGGATCACATTCTCGCAGCGCTCCACGAACGCCAGACCGGCCAACTCCCGGACGACCTTACGATCGATGCCTGGCTGGAAGCTGAAGTCGAACTGCTCCAGCGTTTTGACTCATGGCAGACGAGCCTGTTTCAGCCGGGATTCCATTCCGCGCTGATGTCTGCCGTTCTATTCCTGCTGTAGCGCCATGCACAGGAATGTCGACTTATTTTTGGGCTGACAGAGGCATTGGTCGTTAAGACTTGTATATTCATGTTGCTTACTCGCACAAAAGGGGGAAAGGAACCGTAAACAACATTGACAGGTAAGGGACTGGCATCAATTTGAATGGTGTTTTTTTATAACATTATGTTTTAAAAGGTGAATTATATTTTCATGGTGAATTATTCTGTTTTCTATTGTTGTTTATGGAGTATTTAACCAATATTTCGGCTAAAAACAGTGTATTATATTGATTACACTTTGCTGGAGAGGTGTAAACATCAAGCATAACCATATGATGTATATTAGTTTTTGTTTGCTGATATCATATTTTTAACAGATATTGAGCAAGTAAATCTGATCTAACTGTAACTTTAGTTTTCTAAATTAATTACCTTGCTTACTTTTTTTTACCTGGTTTTGTAAAACCTCATAATGATCAGTCTATTTGTGGCTTTGTTTAAGGTTTATTTGGTTTTGTAGTCTGAATTGTATCTCCCTCCTGGAGGGCTTTCTTTAGATTCTCTGTCTCCTACGTTGTTATGTTACGTATTTGTTGCTTTGAAGGGGGTGAAAATACAGTTCCATTTATCTGAGTAAGTCAGGTACACAGTAACAACTTTCTTATAAAGAATTTCCAAAATTTTTACTGCGGCGTTATTAATTGTTCAGCGATTCTTACAGATCTGTCGTTCGCTTTTGGTGAATGAAATCCGTGGACTTTTATTTACTAATTTTTCCTTTCCTGAAAAAAACAGAGGTATTGAGCGAAAAATTTTATTCCGTATGATGCCCTCCACACAAAATGTATTAACACTGAATCGTAATTTGCTTCTTTATGCTGATAACTTTCTGTCTATGCTAATACTAAAATTTAGATGACTTTTATACGGTAAAATCTGGTATGAATTTTAAAGATACTCTTCCCGGGGTGTTTCTCTGTGTCGCTATGTTTGCATGTGGTCATGCCAGGGCGAATATGCTCGTTTATCCCATGGCGGCAGAAATTAATAGTAGCCGCGAAGAGGCCACCTCGCTGTTCGTCTATTCTAAATCAGATCATGTGCAATATATTCGAACAAGAATCATGCGTATTGAACACCCTGGTATGCCACAGGAGAAGGAGGTACCAGCAGGGAATGATATAGAGACAGGACTTGTTGTCTCCCCGGAGAAATTTGCCCTTTCCCCGGGAACAAAAAAAACAATACGTGTTATCAGTACTCAGGCACCGGAAAGAGAGGAAGCCTGGCGGGTATACTTCGAGGCTGTTCCTGAACTGGAAGATGATCCACAGGCAGGCGGAAAGCAAAATTCATCCGTAAGTGTGAATCTTGTCTGGGGGGTGTTGCTGCGTGTTTCTCCGTCAGACCCCAGGCCTGCGCTGGTAACGAACGGTCACCACCTGCTGAATACGGGAAATACCCGGCTTTCTCTTATTCGGGCCGGCAACTGCGACACCACATGCCACTGGCAGAATATAGACAAAAGTATTTATCCCGGCGGGAGTGCTGATATTCCGGCCGGAATAAAAAGTAATGCATTTCGTGTGGAATATCGTACGGGTGCAAATTCACCGGTAATCTCTGCTGATTTAACAGCAGCCGGAAAGTAAAAACACACGGAGCGTACGCTATACCCTACATTTATTCTCAGGGGGAGCGGATGTATACCGAGTGTACATATATCACTGTAATAAACAACAAAGCAAGGTTATTTTTTATGAACATGAAAACATCTTTTATTGCCGCAGCTGTGGCATTGGCCACCGTTTATTCTTTTTCTGTTTCTGCGGTTCAGAAGGATATTACCGTCACTGCCAATATTGACAGCACACTTGAACTGCTGCAGGCCGATGGTTCATCCCTCCCGTCGACTATGAAGCTGGATTTCATGCCGGGTAAGGGCCTGGTCCATAAATCACTCCAGACCCGCCTTTACAGCAACGATCAGACCAAGTCGGTTAATGTAAAACTGTTGAATGCTCCACAACTTATCAACGTCCTGGATCCCACCAAAACCATTGATATGGAAGTGACTCTGGGAGGACGGTCACTGACCACCACCAATTCTGTACTGGAAGCTAAAACCCTGTTCCCGGACGGAAAAACTGGCGATGCTTCAGCTCCGCTGAACCTGGATATTGGTCAGAAGGCTGGAGCAGCCTTACAAAACCTGCCTGCCGGTGAATACAGCGGATTGGTCAGTCTGGTGATTTCACAGGCTGTCACTGCCGGCTAATAACCGGTTATTAGCTCTTCATCTGATCCGGTTTTGGGGTGTCACCGTTCGTACCTGAACCGGATCCGGTATTGATCTTATTATTCATTGCAATTCAGGTCTCTTTACGTGAGTCGTTATTTCTGGATGTATTATTTACTGGGGTTGTGCAGTTTTACCAGCCAGGCAACTCTTATTCCCCCTCCTGGATTTGAATCTCTGCTGGAAGGACAGACTGAGCAAATTGAAGTGTTGCTACCAGGGCATTCACTGGGATTATTTCCGGTGGTGGTTAAACCGGACACCGTGCAGTTCATGTCCCCATTGATGGTACTTGAAAGCAGTGGGCTTGCCGCGTTGCCGGCCGCAGAACGGCAAAAAGCGCTGGCTGCACTCAGCCGTCCGTTGCTACGTAACAGCAATCTGGTCTGTGGTGTCTCAGAAGCAAAAGACAGCAGCGAGTGTGGTTACGTGGCAACAGATAAAGAGGATGTTGCGGTTATTTTTGATGAGAACAACGCTCAGTTATCTTTGTTTCTTAACCGGGACTGGTTGCCGGATGAAGAACGACGTGATAAACGCTGGCTGACTCCGACCCCGGAGGGTGTCAGCGCATTTATTCACCGCCAGACGCTGTATCTGAGTGATGATCTCCACAGTCGTAATATGACACTGAATGGTAGCGGTGCCCTGGGGCTTGGTGATGGTCGTTATCTGGGAGGCAACTGGGCGGCTATCTGGAATCAGTCAGAACATTACAATAACAGTCAGGCCTGGTTTGACAATCTGTTTGTCCGTCAGGATCTCGGCAATCAGTATTATCTCCAGGCTGGTCGGATGGATCAGCGGAATCTGTCCAGCGCCACGGGGGGGGATTTTGGGTTCAGTCTGCTTCCCCTGAGCCGGTTTGATGGATTACGAACCGGGACCACCCAAGCTTATGTTAACCATGAGGTGGACCAGAATGCCACTCCGGTTATGGTTCAGGTTACCCGAAATGCCCGTATTGATATTTATCGTGGCAGCGAGTTGCTGGGGAGTCAGTTCCTGACCCCGGGAATGCATACCCTGGATACTCACTCTCTTCCACCGGGAAGCTATCCTCTGGCGTTGCGGGTGTATGAGGATGGGATTCTGCGGCGAACGGAGACCCAGCCCTTCAGTAAGGGGGGCAATAGCTTCAGTGCACAGACCCAGTGGTTTATTCAGGGCGGGCTGGAAGATACCGGGGATAAAGCCAGCCATTATGACGGTGAGACTGTCATGGCTGCCGGATTCCGAACTGGGCTGCGGAAAAATATCAGTCTGACCGAAGGTATCTCTCTGGCACATGAGGCCTGGTACAGTGAAACCCGACTGAATTCACAGCATGCAGTGCTGGATGGCACGCTGGACCTTTCTGCCGGGATACTGCATGGGACAGACAGCACGAGCGGTAACACTGAGCAGGTGACATACAACGACGGATTTTCCGCGAGTCTGTGGCGTAACCATACGGAAAGTGATGCCTGTAGTGGTCGTCATCCACAGTCAGTGCATGCCAGTATGACCTGCCAGACTTCGATGAACGCCTCCCTGTCGGTTCCGGTGGGGAACTGGTATGCCCTACTGGGATACAGTACCAGCAGGACAGAAGGTCGGCCGGTTTACCGGGGATATGATGATAACAGTGACAAAGAAAATGTGTTCTGGCGACAGGCATACATCCCTGCCTCTCACCGCGAATCTGCTCAGGCTAGTGCAACGTACAGCCTTAATATGGCTGGCATGAATATTAATACCCATGGGGGAGTATGGCGAACCCGAAATGACGGAGTGAATGATGATGGCTTGTTTATGAGTGTCAGTGTGTCATATGCCTCTCAACCACCGACAATGACTGGCAGTAATGGGTATACCTCAGCCGGGACCGATATTCACAGTAGCCGGAATCAAAAAACACAGACGTCCTGGAATGTGAACCATGTGAGATCCTGGCAGCAGGATCTGTATCGTGAACTGTCGGTGGGTTTCTCCGGTTATAACGACGACAGCTGGAGCGGGAGTCTCGGCGGACGCATGAGCGGCCGTATGGGTGAACTGAGCGCCACTATCAGTAACTCCCATCAACGTAATGCGGGCAGCGCCAGTTCACTCACCGCTGGCTACAGCTCGTCTCTGGCGTTATCCCGTAATGGACTGTTCTGGGGAGGTGGTCAGGACGGTGAACCGGCCTCTGGCATGGCGGTGAACGTGGAGTCAGAGGGGGACGAGGGCAGTAGCGGGAAAGTAGTCAGCGTTCGTGGCAGCAGCCAGCCGTTCAGTCTCGGTTTTGGTCAGCAGTCGCTGTTGCTGATGGAAGGCTATAACGCCACGGAGGTGACCATTGAGGATGCAGGGGGTAGTTCACAGGGTATGGCAGGCGTAAAAGCGGGAGGGGGAAGCAGGCGTTACTTCCTGACACCCGGGCATCTGCTGGTTCACAACATCAGCGCCAGTATGAGCCGACTGTACGTTGGCCGCGTACTGGACAAGGATGGCAGACCGCTGCTGGACGCACAGCCACTGAACTATCCATTTTTGTCGTTGGGACCTTCCGGGCGATTTAGCCTGCAGAGCGAGCATAAAGAATCCAGCCTGTGGCTGCTGTCAAAAAACAGGATCCTGCGTTGTCCGATGTCAGTACATAAACGTCGGGATGTTATGCAGGTAGTGGGTGATGTGCGGTGTGAATTAAGTGACGTGGATGCCCTGCCACAGGCGTTGCAAATATCGCCGCGGGTCATCCGTTTACTGAACGTTGCTGGTCTGCTGCGCCATTCCGTTCAGGAAGCCTGACGTAGAGATAAAGGCGTTAACTATGAGTAATAAAATGAAGTGGACGAGTATGACAGCCCATTGGTCAGCAATTATTAATTTCATCCGAAAATACGTTCGCTCTGCAAGGATGGTTGCAATTCATCTTCTGGTACTGTGGTTACCTGTTTCAGCTCAGGCTGAAAGGGAGAGCGACTATTCATGGAACCTGCCAGTCTCTGGGAATATAGACCTGAATGCACTCCCTGAACAACAGGATATATGGTCTATTAAGGTAGTCCGAAGGGATTTCGGTCTAGGGTACTTTTCATTAATGTGCCTGTCTGAAAACGATGATGTTTTCGGAAAATGCCGGACAAGGGTTCCAGACGGTGTGTGTGCTCAACCTTTCCAAAACGTGCCATTACGGTTTACGCGGCAGGGTAGTGGTGAGACGATTACCCTGACCGTGGCAGGTAGGTTTGCTAATCATGATGAGGGATTTGCAGGATCGGTGACCTACAGCGAGATGGCGGATCACGTCATTATAAAAACATGGATTCTGCGTGAGGAGTTGAAAAAAATCCCGACTACCGGCATCTGGACTGCGCATCTGCAGATGCGATCTTTGCGATGGTGGAATATTCCAATCGGTAGTTTAGTGTCGGATATCACGCTGAATGTAACAGACCACTTTGCAGAAAATGCGGCTATTTACTTTCCGCAGTTTGGTACTGCAACCCCTCGTGTTGACCTGAATCTTCACCGGCTGAATGCCTCACAAATGTCGGGCAGGGCTAATCTGGATATGTGTCTGTATGACGGAGGTGTGAAAGCCCGTTCATTACAGATGAAGATAGAAGGAAGCAATAAGTCAGGTACGGGATTTCAGGTTATAAAGAGTGATTCTGCTGATACGATTGATTATGCGGTCAGTATGAATTATGGGGGACGAAGTATTCCTGTCACCCGTGGCGTGGAGTTCAGTCTGGATAACGTGGATAAAGCAGCAACGCGTCCGGTGGTACTTCCCGGGCAACGGCAGGCGGTACGTTGTGTGCCAGTGCCCCTTACCCTGACAACACAACCCTTTAACATCAGGGAGAAGCGTTCTGGTGAATATCAGGGAACGCTGACAGTGACAATGCTGATGGGAACACAAACCCCCTGACAGTAATTATTTATTTTATTGATATCTTTCTTATATGGTTTTTTAAATCAGAGTTCTCTTTATATACTTGTTTTATTTAATAAAGAGAATCTATTCACTTATGAAAATCAATGCGTGAGGTTCTGCTTTCCTATGACTGAGTATTTAGATGATAAAGATAAAGAATTATTGAAAGAAATCCAAAAAGATTGTGCGCAAACTTTATGGCAACTTGCATATAAAGTGGGACTTACGCCCACACCATGTTTCAAACGTTTAAAAAAACTTAAAGACAGGGGGGTTATCATTGGTCAGTTCGCTTTATTGGATAAAGAAAAACTAGGTCTTTCACTTAATGTCTTTATTATGATTAACATATCTGAGGAGCAATACGCTAGTATTTCTGAGAAAATAAAGTCAATGCCTGAGGTTATTGCCTTTTATCGAATTTCTGGATCATTTAATTATTTAATGCATACAGTATTTACAGATATGAACGATTACTATAGTTTTTATGAGAAAATAATATTAACTAATTCTTCAATTAGTGGATCTGCATCGAGCTTTGTTCTTGAGCAAATAAAGGAAACAAACGAACTACCAGTGTGAAAGTGTGATGTGTACTTACTGATTTAATACATTATTATCCTTCTTACGGAACAACAACGGCAGATTGCGGCTGTTGAACAAGGATTTTAATCAGCAGTGGTGAAATTAAGCGGCACAGAATAACACAGCGGAATATCACATGGTTAAATATCACCCCGTGCATGTAACAAAAAACCGCATTAAAACAGATGATGTTACTGATATTTATTTCGTTGAACCCTTCTGGAAAGAAGGCGAAAACAACATAATTGAGTCATTGATGTTTTTTGAAGAGTTACAAAAGTCATTTAATTTATTCAACCATAAATATGGGTTAAATAAATATATACTCAGGATCCCCTGGGAATTTGTGCTCATACATATGGAAAGGATCAGTAAATTAAATAGCGTCGGGTTATTTGCTGTTTCTGTTGACTTTAATAACAACCACAAATTTCTGAGCGAGTACATCAGGAGTCGCAGAGATTATGGTATGGAAGTTTGGTTTGATTTTTGTGGTAAACATTCTTATTCCAGTGAAATTAAAAACCTTGGGTTCTTTTTTCAGGCTTGCGTAGTGCCTCGTGATCCTAATTTTATTAGTAGTGTTTATCATTATCATAAGTTCCAAAAGATTCTTGTCGGGGATATAAATGATGTAGAACAGAGGGCCGTGTACCAGAACGAAGTTGATTACATGTATGGAATGCAATGGCCATCGTCATATGACGGTTTTTTCTTTCGGGATCATAAAAAAAATGAAACTTGGTGTATATAACAGAAGGAGTGAAAATTTGAATCAAAAATATCTTATTTATTTTTTGTTTAATTATTGTTTTGTTTTTTTATTACGATTAAATATAAAGAACATCATTGTTCGTGTGGTGGGGAGGCTGGAAGTTTAGGGGATGACCGTTTATCAACAATTTTATTACAGCCACCATACGAATGGTTTATATATGCACTAGATGTATTATTTTAGTTTAATATATCGATGGTTACTATTTGCATTGATGATGTTCCGTTATATTAAGGAATATACATCTGTATCTCTTTATACGCACGCTCACATTACTAATCATTATTAATATGAGTGTGGTTCTTGTTTTACGCATGCATGGTTGCATGTGACGTTAAATTTAAATGAGCTGACTGTATGAATTCTAAATACTTTAGAGAGGTGTTTTTTGTCTCGGTAGTTGTTATATTATTATTTTATTTGGTGTTATTTGCAGCCAGTGCTCATGCTGAAGGCGGCTTCAGCTCTGGAGGCATTGGGTTATTTATGACGGGAACAAGAGAGATGCTACTGTAGAGATAATAAATTCTGCTAAAGATTCCCCAATTCTTGTGCATTGACATCCTCCACGTCCTGAAGGGCGTGGGTTCCTGCTTCAACGGGCGGCCTGACTGCACGCTCCTTCCACAGGCAAGCACGGCGTGTCCCGCTCTAAAATGTTACGCGCGCCGTTTACATCGGCGTTCGCAGTATATCTTCATACCAGACACTTGTAAGTATCTCGCATAATCGTGCCATTCACATTTAGAGATCATACAACAGGACGGGGCTGTTTTTGGGCAGCCGGAAGTTAAGCCCATACCAGAAACGTTGCAGTGTACTGAAAAATGGCGCCAGGTTGCACCTGTTCAACGATTTTCTGAAGGCGCAGGAGTATTCATTACTGATATCCTCCATTGCGCCTTCGGGAACCCACAGAACCAGCTATTTTACCGATAGTGTTTAAAAGGCGTAAGTAATGCCGAGCATGAAGTCATTGGAGGCAGCCTTTGTGTCTGCATCATAAGCGGTATGTTCATCACCAGCATAGTGATTTTTTGAAATGCTTACTTTGCCTGCATTAATGTATTTATAACTGGCGTCAATCATAATATTATCTGTTACAGCATATTTTGCACCGATACCTGCGCCCCAGGCAAAGTTATTTTTTGAAGCAGACAGAGTTTCATTAATACCAAAACCAACAGGAATGGTGTTATTACTTAGCTTCACATGAGCGAGGCCAACGCCTGCGCTGATATAGGGTGTAAATGCCGTACTATTGTGAAAATCATAATAGCTATTAACCATGTAAGTGGTCATTCGGACCTGATTTTTTACATTTATGTGTACTGGCTGACCAAATGCAATAATATCCTGCCCGCCTTTAGCATCCGTCTCACCTCTGAAAGTGGTATCCAGTTCTAAACGTACTGGAAGCTGGAATGGATCATAAAAGTCATAACCGATAGCAACCCCGCCGCCAAAAACGCCTTTGGTACGATCAGGTAACGTTGCATGACCATTGACTATCTCATCCTGGCTGAAGGTTGAGTTGATTCCATAGACATTTACTACGGATGTCCCCGCTTTCCCGGTGATATAGATCCCTTCTTTTGCTGATGCAGTAGCGGACCAGGCTACCACAAGGGGAATGATGCAGACTGCGAAAAAGTTTTTCATTTCAGAACCTGCCTTAATATTGGGCTAAAAGACAAGTTTCACGGTATAGGGTGTGATATAACGATTACATAAACGAAGCCCAAAAAACGGTCTATTGTAACGCTGGGTTTTCTGTAAGCGGGTAAAAAATGAGATGAAGATTTTAAATAACAATACGATAATCGTCGGTATGGAAATCCATCTCCTCGCCAAATTGCCCCACGTACGGTTTCACTTCTACGTTATGTAACGGGTAGTGTTAGATAGAGCGATGCTGTAAGAAAAAGATGAAGATGAATTTGTACCCGACCTGGATAAAGCCCGTTATCCCGGAATAACGGGCAAAAATATTTACTCAAGTGCCTGGGCGAGATCTTGTTGTACCTGTTGACGCTGTTCTGGTGTTAAGACTTTGCTTAAATCAAAATAATATTTAACCCGATAATAGCGAGCCTGTTGTTCTATGTTACTGAAGGCTGCAAGCTGCTGTTTTACGGCGGCGTCATCCCATTTACCGGATTTAATCACCTCTATCAGCGCACCGTCTTTAATTCCCTTCATAGAAATCTGACTGACGTCGGTTTCCAGTTGTTGGTGAAGTTTTTTGATCCGGGTAATCTGATCGTTTGTCAGCTTCAGATGCTGGACAATAGGATCCTGGGCGGGCAGGGGAGGATTGGGGACAGCGGTGGCGAAAGCGCCAAAAGAAACGCCCGCCAGAGTCGCTGCCAGTAAAGTTGTGCGTACAAAGTTTTTCATGAAGATATCCTGATAAGGGAGTGATTAACCGTTTTTATTACCCACGAATGGCGAGCAATTATCTTAGAGCCTATCCCAGTAGGCGTTATTGGCGCAGCCAGTTTGGACACGGACAGCGCGCAAAAACCGGAGCGTACACGTAGTACGTGAGGATTTTGAGCACTGCCCAGGTCCAAAATGGCAAGTAAAATAGCCCTAATGGGATAGGCTCTTAGTCAGAATACGTTGCCTGCCACATTACGCCACGCGAATTTGTTTTACGGAGAGTTACGGAGTGAAACAATCCCGCCGCGGTGAGCGGCAGGTTGCTTACAAGGTGAATGGATCGGCATCGCGCCAGGCTGGAAATTTTTCGCGATAATCCTGCAAGGCGACGAGAGAAAGATCGGCATCGATACGTGTCGCCTGGTGTGGTTCGGCGGTGGCGATAATGTCGCCTTGGGGATTAATGATCCGGCTATCGCCGCGATAATGTAACCCGTTGCCATCGGTGCCAACCCGGTTGCAGCCTGCGACATAAGCCTGATTTTCAATAGCGCGCGCCGTCAGTAATGTTTGCCAGTGTAGCGAGCGCGGCGCGGGCCAGTTCGCTACATACAGCGCCAGATCGTAATCATTGCGGTTGCGCGACCATATCGGAAAGCGCAGATCGTAACAGATCAGCGGCAGAATGCGCCAACCGCGCCACTGCACGATGATGCGTTTATCGCCTGCGGCATAATGTTGATGTTCATCCGCCATACGAAACAGATGGCGCTTATCATAGAGATGAACCTTGCCTTCCGGTTCAACCAGTAAGAAGCGATTTACGGCGCCGCGCTCAGTTTGTAGCGCCGCGCTGCCGGCAATCAGAGCGTCAGTTTGTCGGGCTTTGGCCTGCATCCACGTAATCACGCTATCTTGCGAAAGTGAGTTATTAGCGGCCTCCATCGCAAAGCCGGTGGTAAACATTTCAGGCAGAACAATCACATCCCGGCCAGATACGAGCTCTAGCTGTCTGTCAAAATGACGCAGGTTTGCCGGGCCGTCCATCCAGACTAAAGGTTGTTGCAACAGAGTAATTTTCAAACCAGACACGATCGGAGCTCCTCATTGAACAGCGTCTTTACACTGTAGCATGAGCAATAATAAAAAAGCGGCAAGAAAAAGCCCCGCGAAAGCGGGGCAGGAAAGACGCGAGACTGATTATGCGGCTTCGACTTTACGCACTTTCTCCGGCAGCTTTACCGGTTTGGTCGCCAGCGCTTCAGGTTCAAAATCATCAACGTTGATACTGCGCAGGCGGCTCTCTTCCGCTTTCGCCAGGATGGCGGCTTCATCTTTATCTATAAGCCCTTTCGCCAGCGCATTGCGCGCCAGTTCATCCAGACGAGTAAACGGCAGATTTTTACCCAGTTCTTTGCAGATGCGCTGGTGGATAGGGTCGGCAGCGATGACATCACGCAGCGCTTCTTCCAGTAAACCGACCGGATTATGTTCGGCGGGCGTCAGATACTGACCGCGCCCAATGCGTGAACGTGTGGCGTTCGGCACCTGCAGGATCTTCGCCACGGCGTGATCCAGCTTATCAGACGGCGCCAGATAATGACGGCCAGTCGGGAAGATCATCGCGGTGAGCAATCCGGCCACGACGCGGTTCGGGAAGTTCTGCAGCAGATCGTCCATCGCTTGTTCAGCACGATACAGCGCATCCTGTACGCCCCAGTGCACCAGCGGCAGGTCGGCTTCGTGGCGACCTTCGTCGTCGTAACGCTTCAGTACGGCTGAGGCCAGATAAAGCTGACTCAACACATCGCCCAGACGCGCGGAGATACGCTCGCGGCGTTTCAGGCTGCCGCCCAGTACCGCCATTGACACGTCAGACAGCAGCGCCAGGTTTGCGCTCAGTCGGTTCAGATGCTGGTAATAACGCTTCGTGGCGTCGCCGGTTGGCGTATGGCTCGTTAATCCGCGGGTCAGGCCAAGCCAGAAACTGCGGACGGTATTGCTGCCGACATGGCCGATATGTTTAAACAACAGCTTATCAAAGGCATTGACATCATTATTCTGCGCTGCGGCCATCTCTTCCAGTACATAAGGATGGCAGCGAATGGCACCCTGACCAAAGATCATCATGCTACGGGTCAGGATATTCGCGCCTTCCACGGTAATCGCGATAGGCGCGCCCTGGTAAGCACGCGCCAGGAAGTTGCTCTCGCCCAGCATAATGCCTTTACCCCCAGTGATATCCATCGCGTCGATAATGGACTGCTGGCCGCGGTGGGTGCAGTGGTACTTCACGATAGCCGACAGTACCGCCGGTTTTTCGCCCAGCATAATGCCGTAGGTGATTAACGATGCGGCGGCATCCATCACATAAGCGTTACCTGCAATACGCGCCAGCGGTTCTTCAATACCTTCCATCTTGCCGATAGAAATTTTGAACTGACGACGAATGTGAGCATAGGCGCCGGTTGCCAGCGCGACGGATTTCACCCCGCCAGTGGAGTTGGACGGCAGGGTAATACCGCGTCCTACCGACAAACATTCCACCAGCATACGCCAGCCCTGTCCGGCCATTTTGGGGCCGCCGATAATATAATCAATAGGCACGAAAATATCGTTACCGCGGGTTGGGCCATTCTGGAACGGAACGTTAAGCGGGAAGTGACGACGACCAATTTCCACACCCGGCGTTGAGGTGGGGATCAGGGCGCAGGTAATACCCAGCTCTTCTTCTCCGCCTAACAATCTATCCGGATCGGAAAGCTTAAACGCCAGACCCAACACGGTAGCTATCGGCGCCAGCGTAATGTAACGCTTGTTCCAGGTCAGGCGCATACCCAGCACCTGCTGGCCCTGCCATTCGCCCATACAAACCACGCCGGTATCCGGAATGGCGCCTGCATCAGAACCTGCTTCCGGGCTGGTCAGTGCAAAGCAGGGGATCTCCTGGCCGCGCGCCAGTCGCGGCAGATAGTGATTCTTCTGCTCTTCCGTACCATAGTGCTGCAACAACTCGCCAGGGCCGAGTGAGTTTGGAACGCCGACGGTGATAGCCAGAATCCCGGAGACGCCGGACAGTTTTTGCAGTACACGGGACTGCGCATAAGCGGAGAACTCCAGCCCGCCGTACTCTTTTTTAATGATCATCGCAAAAAAACGATGCTCTTTCAGATAAGCCCACAGTTCCGGCGGCAGATCCGCCAGTTCATGGGTAATCTGGAAATCGTTCGCCATCCGGCACGCTTCTTCTACCGGGCCGTCGAGAAACGCTTGCTCTTCGGCAGTGAGTTGCGGTTGCGGATAGTTGTGCAGTTTTTTCCAGTCAGGCTTGCCCTGGAACAGATCGCCTTCCCACCAGGTTGTACCGGCATCAATCGCTTCTTTCTCGGTGCGCGACATCGGCGGCATGACCTTACGGAAGCCGCGGAACACCGGTGCGGAAATCATTGATTTTCGCATCGGTGTGAGGTTAAACGGCACGAGGATAATGGCCAGAGGAACCAACAGCCAGATGGACCACAGGCCAGCGACGCCAAGTGCGGCGGTCCAGGCGAGCAGAATCAGGCTGCTGAGAAATAAACTCACGCGGTGATAGAACAATGCGCCGAGCAGAACAACCGTAGCGATAATACTCAAAATCATCATAACGAAAAGCTCCCTTGCTTGTAGGAGGTCTGACCACTTGTGATGATTAGGTTGTAGTGGATGTAAAATTTTTTAGCAATGTGTTTACAAAATAATTACAACAAAGCTCACATTGTTGCCGTTTTTGGGGGCACGAAAAATCAAAAGCGTGAGGCGTTAATTCGGCTTATGCTTCTCGCCTGTACTGCTATCCGGTACACTGCATACTGTCATTTACATTCATGCTGAAGGATATCCTCATGTACCAGGATCTTATTCGTAACGAACTGAACGAAGCGGCGGAAACGCTGGCTAATTTTTTAAAAGATGACGCCAATATTCACGCTATTCAGCGCGCGGCGGTCCTGTTGGCTGACAGTTTTAAAGCGGGTGGTAAGGTACTTTCCTGCGGTAACGGCGGCTCCCATTGCGATGCGATGCACTTTGCTGAAGAGCTGACAGGTCGTTATCGTGAAAATCGTCCGGGCTACCCGGCTATTGCGATTTCTGATGTTAGCCATATATCCTGCGTCAGTAATGATTTTGGCTATGACTATATTTTCTCTCGTTACGTTGAGGCGGTAGGGCGCGAAGGCGATGTCCTGTTAGGGATCTCGACGTCGGGTAACTCTGGTAACGTGATTAAAGCGATTGCCGCGGCCCGTGAAAAAGGTATGAAAGTGATTACGTTGACCGGCAAAGACGGCGGCAAAATGGCGGGAACGGCGGATATTGAAATTCGCGTACCGCACTTCGGTTATGCCGATCGTATTCAGGAAATTCATATCAAAGTGATTCATATCCTGATTCAACTGATCGAAAAAGAGATGGTTAAATAACTATACCCGTCATACTTCAAGCTGCAGGTGAGTTGGTTGCGCTCAGAAACCCCAGTCACATAGTTATCTATGTTCCTGGGGATTTCCTCCCTTACCGCCTTCCTGCAACTCGAATTATTTAGGGTATAGCATATTGTTTTCTTTGATATTTTTAGTTTTGATTGGCTGTAAAAATTACGCCTTCCCGCTTAAGGCGTTTGTGGAGGTGATGTATGTGCGAACTGCTTGGGATGAGCGCCAATGTGCCGACGGATATCTGCTTTAGCTTCACCGGACTGGTGCAGCGTGGCGGCGGAACCGGGCCGCATAAAGACGGCTGGGGAATTACCTTTTACGAAGGAAAGGGCTGTCGCACGTTTAAAGATCCGCAACCGAGCTACCATTCGCCGATTGCGAAACTGGTACAGAATTACCCGATCAAGTCCTGCTCGGTTATCGCCCATATCCGTCAGGCTAATCGCGGTGAAGTGGCGCTGGAAAATACACACCCTTTTACCCGGGAATTATGGGGACGCAACTGGACTTATGCTCATAACGGTCAGCTCAACGGTTATAAGTCGCTGGAAACCGGTAATTTTCGTCCGGTGGGGGAAACCGACAGCGAAAAAGCGTTTTGCTGGCTATTGCATAAATTAACGCAGCGTTATCCCCGCACGCCGGGCAACATGACGGCGGTATTTAAATATATTGCGACACTGGCGACGGTATTACGTGAAAAAGGCGTTTTTAACATGCTGCTGTCAGATGGGCGATATGTGATGGCGTTTTGCTCAACCCATTTGCACTGGATCACTCGCCGGGCGCCGTTTGGCGTAGCCACGCTGGTGGATCAGGATATGGAAATTGATTTCAGCTCACAGACCACGCCAAATGACGTGGTTACCGTGATTGCTACCCAGCCGCTAACGGGGAATGAAACCTGGCAAAAGATTATGCCAGGCGAATGGGCGTTATTTTGCCTCGGAGAGCGTATAATTTGAGGCCAGCTGTGGCTGAACGACTTCGTGACTCAACGGTTTGCTCACGACGTAACGCCCATCAACGATAGAAACAGTTGGCGGCTTATGCGTTTGTTCAAAATAATCGTAGCCGGGTTTTAGCTGCGCCCAGAAATCTTTGTAATATGAATATTTATGACGCTGCATATTGGCGTCGGTCATCCGAAACGGATAAATACTCACCTGCACGCTCGGCTGACCAAAGACCAGCGCGGCGGTGACAAACTGGAAAATCTCATCAATGCCGCTGTCGGTCATGGCATAGCAGCCGACGGAAACACAGGCGCCGTGAATCATCAGATATTTACCATCATAGCCATGCGCGCGATCGTAGGCATTGGGAAAACCAATGTTGATGGCCTTATAAAAACGGCTGTCTGGCTTGAGTTGATTACGCTGAACGCTGTAAAACCCTTCCGGACTTTTAAAATCGCCCTGACGGCGTTTCGGGCCTAACCCGCCGGAATAGTTGCAAATTTTGTAGCTATCAAGCAACTGGTATTGCTCACCCATTTTGACGTAGAGATCAAGGGTGCGCTCTTCTTTAAAAATCTGAATATAGACCGGTGAGCCCATTAACTGCTGCTTATACTCTTTACTGACCGGCGTGACGGGGCTGCTGCTGCTCAGCAAACCGGCAAATGAGACGCACGGCATCAGAAGCATCGCAAGAAAAAATGCGATTTTACGCATACTGCTTGTTCCTTGATAAAACGGTTACACACGCCAGAACGGCAAAAGAGTCCCCAAATCGGAGTAATCTGGATTTGGAGCGCTCACATTAGCACCACGGCAGTTTTTCGCAAGTCCCCGTGTGTACGTTTACAATTTTCCCGCCGCTTTCGTCGTCATACCTTCGAATATGTCGCATTTTTAACGCGAATGTCTCTTTGCGCGCAATAAAACATACTGTACACTTAAACAGTATTGTGGGGGCGAGCGATGCGCAAAATCATACATGTTGATATGGACTGTTTTTTTGCCGCAGTAGAGATGCGTGATAATCCGGCGTTACGCGATATTCCCATTGCCATTGGCGGGAGTCGTGAGCGAAGAGGCGTTATCAGTACCGCCAACTATCCTGCGCGCCAGTTTGGCGTACGTAGCGCGATGCCGACCGCCATGGCGCTAAAGCTGTGCCCCCATCTCACCTTACTGCCTGGCCGCTTTGACGCCTATAAAGAGGCTTCGCGGCATGTACGTGACATCTTTTCCCGCTACACTTCACTGATTGAACCGCTCTCGCTGGATGAAGCCTGGCTGGATGTGACTGACAGCCCGCACTGTTATGGTTCGGCAACTCTGATCGCCAGGGAGATTCGTCAGACTATTTTCAATGAACTGCAACTCACCGCCTCCGCCGGCGTTGCGCCAGTGAAATTCCTGGCGAAGATCGCCTCCGATCTCAATAAACCGAACGGACAATATGTTATTACGCCAGCCGATGTACCCGGCTTTCTTAAAACGTTGCCGTTAGCCAAAATTCCAGGCGTGGGGAAAGTTTCCGCCGCCAAACTGGAAAATATGGGGTTAAGAACCTGCGGGGATATTCAACAGTGCGATCTGGCGATGCTTCTCAAACGCTTCGGTAAATTTGGTCGGGTATTATGGGAGCGTAGTCAGGGTATTGACGAGCGTGATGTTAACAGCGAAAGGCTGCGTAAATCGGTAGGCGTTGAGCGTACTCTGGCGGAGGATATTCATGAATGGTCGGACTGCGAGGCCATTATTGAACATTTATATCCGGAACTGGAGCGTCGTCTGGCTATAGTAAAGCCCGATTTACTGATTGCCCGACAGGGCGTTAAATTAAAATTTAATGATTTTCAGCAAACCACTCAGGAACATGTCTGGCCGCAATTAAATAAAGAAGACTTAATTACCACCGCCCGTAAAACCTGGGACGAGCGTCGCGGCGAGCGCGGCGTACGGCTGGTGGGGTTACACGTAACGCTGCTCGACCCTCAGTTGGAACGACAGTTGGTGTTAGGGTTATAAGTCAGGCCATTAATATTTTATCACTATTACGATTGCGCCATCTAAATTTCAGTATTACTATACCCACGTTTTCTCATTCTCAATAACTGCAAAGGAGGTTCATCATGACACTTTATTCTCTGAACGCACTTTGCAGACCTTTCCAGGATTAATTTTCTTTTATTGCCCTGGATTAGTCTGCCATTTCCTGATTTTTTAATTCATATATGGAATGGTATATGGGCAATTATATTCGTCCTTTATCAGATGTGGTATTTTCTATCGCATCGGATAACCTGTGGATCGAAGATTCCGCGATCCAACAATTATATACGACGGCTAAGTTAACCGGTATGAAACGCGTTATCGGGATGCCAGATCTGCATCCGGGGCGCGGCTACCCTATTGGCGCAGCCTTTTTCTCACGTGGACGTTTTTATCCGGCGCTGGTCGGCAACGATATCGGCTGCGGCATGGCGTTATGGCAAACGGATATTTTAGGGCGTAAATATAACGCCGATAAACTGGAGAAGCGGCTGGCGTCGCTGCCTGACGTGGCGGACGCGCAGTGGCTGGAGGAGAATGTCCCCGCCGCAATGCAGCATCATTCGTGGCGCTCTGCGCTGGGTTCTATTGGCGGCGGCAATCATTTTGCCGAGCTGCAACAGGTCGATCGCATCGTCGATGCTGATTCGTTCGCATTGTCAGGGTTAAAAAAAACGCAGTTATTACTGCTGGTACACAGTGGTTCACGCGGTCTGGGGCAAGCTATCCTGCGTCGTCATGTGGAGGCGTTTTCGCATAACGGTTTGCCGGAAGATAGCGACGATGCGCGCCGCTACCTTGCAGAACATGACGATGCGCTGGCATTTGCCCGCAGTAATCGCGCGCTGATTGCCCGCCGGATACTGCAACAGCTCAGGGCTGAGGGCGAACCGCGGCTGGATGTGGCGCATAACTTCGTTGAACCCTGTACTGTCGCGGGTGAGGCGGGGTGGCTGCATCGTAAAGGCGCTACGCCAGATGGGCAGGGACTGGTGATTATCCCCGGCTCGCGCGGCGATTATAGCTGGCTGGTGAAACCCGTCGTCAGCGAGGAGAGCCTCTTCTCCCTGGCGCACGGCGCGGGGCGCAAATGGATGCGTACCGAGTGTAAAGACCGGTTATCGGCAAAATTTACCCCGCGACAGCTCTGCCGTACCGGGATGGGTAGCCGGGTGATTTGCCGCGATCGCCAGCTCATTTATGAAGAAGCGCCGCAGGCGTATAAATCCATCGATAGCGTTGTGGATTGTCTGGCAGACGCCGGACTGATTACGCCAGTTGCCTGCCTGCGTCCGGTGCTGACGCTGAAAACCTCAGGGGAGAAAAGCGCATGATCTTACTGCAACTTTCTTCTGCGCAGGGACCGGACGAGTGTTGTCTGGCGGTAAAAAAAGCGCTGGATTGTCTGACGAAAGAAGCTGCCAGAGAAAAGGTATCGTTGACGCGACTTGAAACAGAGCCGGGACGATTACCAGACACGCTACGTTCCGCGCTGGTCTCGCTGGACGGCGAAAAAGCCATGGCTTTCAGTGAACGTTGGTGCGGCACGTTACTGTGGATTTGTACCAGCCCGTATCGCCCGCACCATGGGCGAAAAAACTGGTACGTCGGCATTGGGCGCTTTTCCGCCGACGAGCACATACAGTCTGATGAGATTCGTTTCGAGACTCTGCGCTCTTCCGGCCCGGGTGGGCAGCACGTTAATAAAACCGACTCGGCAGTGCGGGCCACGCACCTGGCGAGCGGGATTAGCGTGAAGGTTCAGTCGGAGCGCAGTCAACATGCGAATAAGCGTCTGGCCCGGCTGCTGATTGCCTGGCGGCTGGAACAGCAACGGCAAAATGAGTGTGCGGCGTTGAAGTCTGAAAGGCGTCTGTTCCATCATCAGATTGAGCGCGGCAATCCGCTACGGATATTTAAAGGAATGGCGTTTACGCCACAATAATTCGGTGCTACCAGCGCTGTTATAGGGCTGTCTGGCTATTCGCGTGTAGCCGCAGCGCTATTCAGCGCATCCAGGAGAGCTTATCTGGCAATGGATACCCGATATTCCATATTGATAGCCCGTCCAGAAATGGGACGGGCATTTTAGCGCTTTCTTACTTCGCAGGAATCGCTTTCAGCAATTCGGTCAGCAGAGTCCAGTAGTGGCCGACGCTTTCGATATGCACCTGCTCATCCGGAGAGTGAGGTCCGGTAATGGTAGGCCCAATAGAAACCATGTCCATATCCGGATAGGGTTTCTTAAACAGACCGCATTCCAGGCCGGCGTGGATAATCTGGATGTTCGGTGTTTTGTTGAACAGACGCTGATAGGTTTCCCGCACCAGGTGCATGACCGGCGAGTTCGCATCGGGCTGCCAGCCAGGATAGCTGCCTTTTGCTTCGGTTTTCGCGCCAGCCAGCTTGCCCAGCGAATCCAGCATACTCACCACATAATCTTTACCGCTGTCGATTAGAGAGCGAATCAGGCAGTGAATTTCGACATTCGCATCGGACATTGTGACCACGCCAACGTTCAGCGATGTTTCCACTACGCCTTTCGCCACGTCTGAATTGCGGATCACGCCGTTCGGCGTTGCGTTCAGCAGGCGCACAAAGGTATCGCGTGACGGCGCGGTCAATGCGGCTTTATCACTGGCAACCTCATTGAGTTGCAGCGTCAGGTTTTTCTCTTTTTCCGCCAGTTCGTTTTTCAGAATATCCTGGTAAGCGTTCACTAATGTTTTCAGAGCGCCTACGTTGTCTGCGGCAACGGCGAGGGTAGCGAACGCTTCGCGCGGAATCGCGTTACGCAGCGTGCCGCCGTTGAAATCGATCAGACGCAGATCCAGTTCTTCTGCGTGCCCGGCCAGAAAACGCGCCAGCAATTTGTTGGCATTGCCAAGGCCGAGGTGAATTTCACCACCGGAGTGGCCGCCTTTCAGGCCTTTCAGGGTTAGCTTAAAGCATGCAAATCCTGCGGGTACAGCTTCACGGGTCAACGGCAGATTAGAGGTAAAATCGATGCCGCCTGCGCAGCCCATATAGATCTCACCTTCTTCTTCAGAGTCGGTGTTGATCAGGATGTCGGCCTGCAACCAGCCGGACTGGAGGCCGAACGCGCCATCCATGCCCGCTTCTTCGGTCATGGTCAGCAGCACTTCCAGCGGGCCGTGGACGACATTATCGTCAGCCAGTACCGCTAACGCAGAAGCCATTCCAATACCATTGTCGGCGCCGAGCGTAGTACCGCGCGCTTTAACCCATTCGCCATCAATATAAGGCCGGATGGGATCTGTAGTGAAGTCGTGAACGGTGTCGCTATTTTTTTGCGGCACCATATCCAGATGCGCCTGTAAAACGACCGGCTTGCGATTTTCCATACCTGCAGTGGCGGGCTTACGGATCAGAATATTACCGACCTGGTCGCGATCCACGTAAAGGCCTTTCTCTTTGGCCCAACTCACAATATGTTCCGCGAGTTGCTCTTCGTGATAGGACGGGTGAGGAATAGAACAGATTTTGGCAAAAATATCCCACAAAGGTTGTGGTGATAACTGAGACAGTTCAGACACGATAAGTCTCCTTGGCGGTGGTCTGAAAAACGTTCTTACAGGCCACAGGGTTAGCGGAATTGATAACTCTTACGAGATGCGACTGAGAATACCACTTTCTCCGCCTGCGGGTAGTATAAAGCATACAAAAAGAGGCGTGGATTCCGCTAAACACTGGTTTTTAGCGCGTCAGGTCTCTATAATCTCGCGCAACTATTTCCCCCTCGAACACTTTTTAAGCCGTAGATAAACAGGCTGGGACACTTCACATGAGCGAAAAATACGTCGTCACCTGGGACATGTTGCAGATTCACGCACGCAAACTGGCGAGCCGCCTCATGCCTTCAGAACAATGGAAAGGCATTATTGCCGTAAGTCGTGGCGGCCTTGTACCGGGCGCACTACTGGCGCGTGAATTGGGCATTCGTCATGTCGATACCGTATGCATCTCCAGCTACGATCACGATAACCAGCGCGAACTGAAAGTGCTGAAACGTGCAGAAGGCGACGGCGAAGGCTTTATCGTCATCGACGATCTGGTCGATACCGGCGGCACCGCCGTCGCGATTCGCGAAATGTACCCTAAAGCGCATTTCGTCACGATTTTCGCTAAACCGGCGGGCCGTCCGCTGGTTGATGATTATGTTATTGATATTCCTCAGAACACCTGGATTGAGCAGCCCTGGGATATGGGTGTGGTATTTGTACCGCCGATTTCAGGTCGTTAATCAGCAGCTTTTCAGAGCGCCCGGCAATGCCGGGCGCTGTTTTATTGGTTACAATAAGCCTCTATGAGTATCCAAGGAGGCTGCACGAATGACACAGGCTAACCTCAGCGAAACCCTGTTCAAACCCCGCTTTAAACATACTGAAACGTCTACCCTTGTCCGTCGGTTCAATCGTGGGTCGCAGCCGCCCATGCAATCCGCGCTGGACGGTAAGAACGTCCCGCACTGGTACCGCATGATAAACCGCCTGATGTGGATTTGGCGCGGCGTTGATCCACGAGAAATCCTTGATGTGCAGGCGCGCATTGTGATGAGCGACGCAGAGCGAACGGATGATGATTTATACGATACGGTCATCGGTTACCGCGGCGGCAACTGGATTTATGAGTGGGCAAAGCAGGCGATGGACTGGCAGCAGAAAGCCTGTCAGGAACAGGACGCCATGCGCAGCGGACGCTACTGGCTTCATGCCTCAACGCTCTATAACATTGCCGCCTACCCGCATTTGAAGGGCGATGAGCTGGCGGAGCAGGCGCAGGCGCTGGCGAATCGCGCCTATGAAGAGGCCGCGCAGCGGTTGCCCGGCTCGTTACGTGAAATGGAATTTGCCGTTCCTGGCGGTTCGCCTGTCACCGCGTTTTTACATATGCCGAAAGGGGATGGTCCGTTTCCGACGGTGCTCATGTGCGGCGGCCTGGACGCCATGCAAACCGACTATTACACCCTGTATGAACGCTATTTCGCGCCGCGCGGTATCGCGATGTTAACGCTTGATATGCCTTCGGTTGGATTTTCATCAAAGTGGAAATTAACCCAGGATTCCAGCTTGCTCCACCAGCATGTGTTAAAAGCGCTTCCTAATGTCCCCTGGGTGGATCATACCCGTGTTGCGGCGTTTGGTTTCCGTTTTGGCGCCAATGTTGCGGTGCGTCTGGCCTATCTGGAAGCGCCGCGTTTGAAAGCGGTGGCTTGCCTGGGGCCGGTGGTCCATGCGCTACTTAGCGATCCGCAACGACAGAGTACGGTGCCGGAGATGTATCTGGATGTGCTGGCCAGCCGTCTGGGTATGCATGATGCTTCGGATGAGGCGCTGCGTGTGGAGCTCAATCGCTATTCGTTGAAAGTACAGGGGCTACTGGGCAGACGTTGTCCTACGCCAATGCTTTCCGGCTTCTGGAAAAACGATCCCTTCAGCCCGGAAGAAGAGTCTCGCTTAATTACAACATCATCTTCAGACGGTAAGCTGATAGAGATCCCTTTTAACCCGGTGTACCGCAATTTTGACCACGCGCTGCAAGAAATTACCGACTGGATTAATCATAGATTGTGTTAATAGATTGATAAATTCTATTGATTTGGTAAAACAGTTGCTTCATTAAAGGAGATCGCAATGACGTTACCGAGTGGACACCCGAAAAGTAGATTGATCAAGAAATTTACCGCGCTTGGCCCCTATATCCGGGAAGGGCAGTGCGAAGACAATCGTTTTTTTTTCGATTGCCTGGCAGTTTGCGTCAACGTGAAGCCCGCGCCAGAGAAGCGTGAATTTTGGGGCTGGTGGATGGAGCTGGAAGCACAAGAGAAACGCTTCACTTATCGTTATCAGTTTGGTTTGTTTGATAAAGAGGGCAACTGGACCGCAGTGCCGATTAACGAAACCGAAGTGGTGGAGCGACTGGAATACACGCTACGCGAGTTTCATGAAAAGCTACGCGACCTGCTGATTTCTATGGAGCTGGCGCTGGAGCCGTCTGACGATTTCAACGACGAGCCGGTAAAACTGTCGGCATAACCCTGCTGTCATGCCTGATGGCGTAGCGCCATCAGGCACAATGCGACTTATCAGAACTGGTAGGTCAACCCTATTGCCACAATATCATCGTCATTAATGCCTAACGTGTTATCGCTATTAAGCTGATTGATTTTGTAATCTACAAACGCGGACATATTTTTGTTGAAGTAATAGGTTGCGCCAACGTCAATGTAATTCACCAAATCCTCACTGCCGACGCCCTCAATATCTTTGCCTTTTGACAGCACATAGCCTAATGACGGACGCAGACCAAAATCAAACTGATACTGGATAACTGCTTCGAAGTTTTGGGTTTTATTGGCAAATCCGCCGGAAACTGGCGTCATGTTGCGGGTTTCTGAATAGAAGGTCGCAATATAAATATCATTAGCGTCATACTTTACACCCGTAGCCCAGGCTTCGGCTTTATCGCCCGTACCGCGGCGCTGCAGATTTTGCTCCCTGGTGCGATCGGAGAGAGTATAAGCGCCGCTGACGGCAAAATCGCTGCCGCCGAAATCATAGCTCACGGATGTGCCGAAGCCGTCGCCGTTTTGCTTTTTCACATCGCGATCTTCGTTTTTCCCCTGATACTGTAAGGTAAGATCCAGTCCATCAACGATGCCGAAGAAATCGGTATTGCGGTAAGTCGCCAGCCCGCTGGCGCGTTTAGTCATAAAATTATCGGTCTGGGCGGAAGAGTCGCCGCCGAATTCGGGAAACATATCCGTCCAGGCCTCAACATCGTACAGCGCGCCCAGGTTACGTCCATAGTCAAAAGAACCGATATCTTTTAATTTCAGACCAGCAAAGGCCAGGCGGGTTTTTTGCTGGGACGAATCACTTTCGGCTTTATTACCGGCAAACTCAGCTTCCCAGCGCCCGTAGCCGGTCAATTGATCGTTAATTTGCGTTTCGCCTTTAAAACCAAAACGAACGTAGCTTTGATCGCCATCTTTGCTGTCATAATCGCTCATATAGTGCATGGCTTTAACTTTTCCATACACATCAAGCTTATTACCGTTTTTATTGTAAACCTCGGCGGCGTGAACAGATGCTGATGCGATGATACTCACCACTATTGCCAGAGTGCTCTTATTCATTTCCATTCCTGTTTTAATTACGCGCTATGATTTGTCGGGAGACCCGGTAAAAAACAGGAAGGTTTTTAACGTTCGGTAATGAAAGATTTATGACAAAGTGAGAATTTTTTTAAAAAAATATGTTTAATTGTTGCGGTAATAAAATGGTCAAATTCTGCCGCTACGCTTGCTGATCCTGCGCAACAAAATTTCACGCTACGCGTACAGGTTGTTGGCAACCGGAGCCAGTCCTGCTAAAACGTTCATTTGGTCTTTATTTCTTATTTTGAACGGCAGAGAATCATGAGTGACAGCCAGACGCTGGTCGTAAAACTCGGCACCAGCGTGCTAACAGGCGGATCGCGCCGCCTGAACCGTGCCCATATCGTAGAACTTGTCCGCCAGTGCGCGCAGCTACACGCCGCGGGACATCGTATTGTTATTGTTACCTCTGGCGCGATTGCCGCCGGACGTGAACATCTCGGCTACCCGGAACTGCCGGCAACGATCGCCTCTAAACAGCTTCTGGCGGCGGTAGGGCAAAGCCGCCTGATTCAACTGTGGGAGCAGTTGTTTTCAATTTACGGTATCCATATCGGGCAGATGCTGTTGACGCGTGCGGATATGGAAGACAGAGAGCGCTTTCTGAACGCCCGCGATACGCTGCGTGCATTACTGGATAACCATATTGTGCCGGTTATCAATGAAAATGATGCCGTTGCGACAGCGGAAATTAAAGTGGGCGATAACGATAACCTCTCCGCGCTGGCGGCGATCCTGGCAGGCGCGGATAAACTGCTGCTGCTGACCGATCAGCAAGGATTATTTACCGCCGATCCGCGTAGCAATCCGCAGGCGGAGCTTATCAAAGATGTGTATGGCGTTGACGATGCGCTGCGCTCTATCGCGGGAGACAGCGTTTCTGGGCTGGGAACCGGTGGTATGAGCACTAAGCTTCAGGCGGCAGACGTGGCCTGTCGCGCGGGTATTGATACGATTATTGCCTCAGGCAGTAAACCGGGCGTGATCGGCGATGTGATGGAGGGGATTTCCGTCGGCACCCGTTTTCATGCGCAAGCCTCGCCGCTGGAGAACCGCAAACGCTGGATCTTCGGCGCGCCGCCGGCAGGCGAAATTACGGTTGATGAAGGCGCGACCGCGGCAATGCTGGAACGTGGCAGTTCACTTCTGCCAAAAGGCATCAAAAGCGTGACGGGCAATTTCTCGCGGGGGGAGGTCATCAGAATTTGTAACCTGCAAGGGCGTGATATCGCTCATGGCGTCAGCCGTTATAACAGTGATGCTCTGCGGCGGATAGCCGGTCACCACTCTCAACAAATCGATGCGATTCTGGGCTATGAATATGGCCCGGTCGCTGTTCATCGTGATGACATGATTACTCGATAAGGAACAGGCATATGCTGGAACAAATGGGCATTGCTGCTAAAGCGGCGTCGTATAAGCTGGCGCTGCTCTCCAGCGGTGAAAAAAATCGCGTGCTGGAAAAAATAGCCGATGAACTGGAAGCGCAAATGGAAAGTATCCTCAGCGCGAACGTACAAGATGTTGAGCAGGCGCGAGCCAACGGCCTGAGCGAAGCGATGCTGGACCGCCTGACGCTGACCCCTGCGCGTCTGAAAGCGATTGCTGACGATGTGCGCCAGGTCTGTAATCTCGCCGACCCGGTCGGGCAGGTGATCGACGGCGGTCTGCTGGACAGCGGGCTACGTCTGGAGCGCCGCCGCGTGCCGTTGGGCGTGGTTGGCGTTATCTATGAGGCGCGTCCGAATGTTACCGTTGATGTGGCTTCTTTGTGTCTGAAAACCGGTAATGCGGTGATTCTACGCGGTGGGAAAGAGACGCATCGCACGAATGCCGCAACCGTTCGTGTCATTCAGAAGGCGCTGAAAGCTTGCGGTTTACCGGAGGCGGCGGTTCAGGCGATTGATAATCCGGACCGTTCGCTGGTCAATGAAATGCTGCGTATGGATAAGTACATCGATATGCTGATCCCGCGCGGCGGCGCAGGCTTGCATAAACTATGCCGCGAGCAATCCACAATCCCGGTGATTACCGGCGGGATTGGCGTGTGCCATATTTTTGTCGATAGCAGCGCAGACATCGCCCCGGCGCTGAAGATTATTGTCAACGCTAAAACCCAGCGCCCGAGCACCTGTAACACGGTGGAAACCTTGCTGGTGCATCAGGACATCGCAGAACGCTTTTTGCCTGCGCTGAGCAAGCAGATGGCGGAGAGCGGCGTGACGTTGCATGGGGATGAAACCGTCATGCAGGTACTGCATGGCCCTGCCAAACTGGTGCCGCTGAAACCGGAAGAGCTGGATAACGAGTTTCTGTCTCTGGATCTGAACGTTGTGGTGGTCGAAAATATGGATGGCGCTATCGGCCATATTCGCGAACATGGCACTCAGCATTCCGATGCGATTTTGACGTGTGATATGCATAATGCTGCGCGTTTCGTGAACGAAGTGGATTCCGCTGCGGTTTATGTCAACGCCTCTACCCGTTTTACCGACGGCGGGCAGTTTGGGCTTGGCGCAGAAGTGGCGGTCAGCACGCAGAAATTACATGCCCGCGGTCCGATGGGGCTTGAAGCGCTTACCACCTATAAGTGGATAGGCTTTGGCGATGGTACGATTCGTGCGTAATTAATGTCGAGCGGTGCAAAAATAGCCGGTTGAGTAGCAAGGCTATTGACGCACCGCCCGGTTAGTTTTAACCTTCTACCCCGTGATTCACCCGCGTGAACACACCCTTCTCAGGGCCGATATAGCTCAGTTGGTAGAGCAGCGCATTCGTAATGCGAAGGTCGTAGGTTCGACTCCTATTATCGGCACCATCTCAAGTTCCTCAAACGTCCGTATTCATCCATAAATACACTGATTTATAACGACTTTATTGCTTTTTTGTCCATCACCGTCCGTAACCATCCAGTAGAATCCGACACTGAAGGTGTATAGGATTGTGTATATGTTCCTGTTCGGTCTTGGATTCCTGTACACATGCCTTTAAACGATATGCAGATTCGCCGCGCTAAGCCTGAAACTAAAGCCTATACATTCGGAGATGGGCAAGGGTTGTCATTGCTAATTGAGCCTAATGGAAGCAAGAGCTGGCGGTTCCGTTATCGTTTTGCCGGTAAGCCAAAAATGATCTCGCTGGGTGTGTATCCAACGATCACACTTGCAGATGCCAGTTCTCGTCGTGATGATGCCCGAAAACTTGTGGCAGAAGGAAAGAGCTGTGATCCTACCTGCGTAATATGGGCACAACCCTAAGCGAGGCTCTGGTTTTCAAATTGTTCCGGACTGAGACCGCCACAGGCACTGTGACGACGCCACCGATTGTAATCACACTCACTATAATTAAACACTGATGTCCGCATTATTTCCCGGCTGACAAAGTCCTCTCCGTGGATACATTCCACCCTCAGCGTATGGAAGAAGCTTTCCGCACAGGCATTGTCGTAACAACAACCTCTGGCGCTCATACTTCCCCGCAGATTATGGCGTTTCAGTAAGCTCTGGTAATCCGTTGAACAGTACTGACCGCCTCTGTCTGTATGCACGATGACATTTTCCGGACATTTACGCCGCCACAGCGCCATCTGTAACGCATCGCAGGCAAGCTGTGCTGTCATCCGCGAAGACATCGACCAGCCAATGACTGACCGCGACCACAGATCGATAACCACGGCCAGATAAAGCCAGCCTTCACCAGTGCGAAGATACGTGATGTCACCCACCCACTTCTGATTCGGGCCGCTGGTGTAAAAGTCCTGCTTCAGCAGATTCTCTGAGACTGGCAGACCATGTTTGCGGTAACTGACCGGACGGAACCGGCGCGAGGCTTTCGCCCGCAGCCCCTGCCGACGCAGGCTGGCCGCCACGGTTTTCACGTTGAACTGGTAACCCTGAGCACGAAGCTCATCCGTCAGGCGTGGCGCACCATAGCGTTGTTTTGCGTCACTGAATGCTTCCCGGAAGACGTTATCACAGACAAGGTGGAACCGCTGACGCCGGTTTATCTGATGACGACGCTGATGCCAGACGTACCGCTTACAGATGCAGGCTATCGCCAGCGAGCTAAGCGCCCGGTTAAATACCCCAGTTGAAGTCGGTGGTGTGGAAGCCAACATGGCTGTGGCTGGCGCGTTAACGACGCCTGGATGCGACGCTCCGCTGGCGATCCTCGATTTAGGCGCAGGATCCACCGATGCCGCCATTATCAATAACGATGGCGTAGTGAAGGCGGTACATCTTGCCGGGGCGGAGAATATAGTCAGCCTGCTAATTCAAACGGAACTGGGCTTAAGCGATCCGTTTTTAGCAGAGGAAATTAAAAAATACCCGCTGGCCAAAGTGGAGAGCCTGTTCAGCATTCGCCACGAGAACGGCGCGGTGGAGTTTTTTCGTGAACCGCTCAGCCCGTCAGTATTTGCCAAAGTGGTGTATCTGAAAGAGGGCGAGCTGATCCCGGTCGATAACCAGACCTCGCTGGAGAAGATTCGTCTGGTGCGCCGTCAGGCCAAAGAGAAAGTCTTTGTGACCAACTGTCTACGCGCGTTACGTCAGGTCTCGCCCGGTGGCTCGATTCGCGATATCACTTTTGTGGTGCTGGTAGGCGGCTCATCGCTGGATTTTGAAATTCCGCAGATGATCACCGATGCGCTGGCGCATTACGGCGTTGTCGCCGGGCAGGGCAACATCCGGGGTACTGAAGGCCCACGCAATGCGGTGGCAACCGGGCTGGTTTTAGCCGGAGAAGCCAAAAAATAGCGCAGAAAACAGCCGCGCAAGCGTTTAGCTGCGGGGTAAGTCAAAGAAAGGCGATGTTCTCTTTGATATCCCGGCGGAGTTGGGTACATAGTATCAAGGTGTCTCTCACGTGGTTAATTTTAAGGATAAGAGCATGCCAACAGCAATTGAGAAAGCCTTGGATTTTATTGGTGGTATGAACACATCGGCGTCAGTACCCCATTCAATGGATGAAAGTACCGCTAAGGGAATTTTAAAGTATTTGCATGATTTAGGCGTGCCAGTAAGCCCGGAAGTTGTGATGGCACGGGGTGAGCAGGAGGGATGGAATCCTGAGTTCACGAAAAAAGTGGCCGGATGGGCAGAAAAAGTCGCCTCCGGTAACCGCATCCTTATCAAAAACCCAGAGTATTTTTCGACCTATATGCAGGAGCAGCTCAAAGAACTCGTGTGAGCTGACTATCGAATAAAACGCTAACGGACGTTTCCATCTAAGGATGGCGGCGTCCAGAAGGGGTTGCCAGTGACAGTTTTGGACTGCCGATTCATTTCTTTTCGTCAAATTAATGTCTATATATTTATTGAATAAATATATAGTTCATAACTTACTACGTTGCCATTACCGCGTCATTCTTAGATGATCTACATTTCATAAAACACTTGATTCCATTTTGTCTCTATTAAGAAAAATAAAATGTGAACGCTGTCAATTCTGCAAACGTAAAAGATAAATATTGTATACACGGATGTTTGTTGGCAAACAGGCAGATGGCAATCAGGATCTTTTACGGAACATTGTGTATGAAAAATAATATTGAAGAGACAATAGGTAAGTACTTGCCTATTTTAATGATATTACCTCTGGCGGGTTTGGCAGAGTTAGCTTCTTTATATTCAATCCAGGCTTTATTACCAAAGTTAAGTGAGGTTTATAATATCCCATTGAATCAGGTAGGGATGATTTTGTCTGCTGAGGTGGGGTTTCTGGCATTAGCCATGTTATTTAGCGGCACGTTATCTGACCGTTTTGGGCGAAAGCCAATCATTTTTTATTCGTTGCTGGCAGGAGGTATTTTAACTCTATTGTGCGCAACTGCATCATCATGGCCGATGCTGGTGGTATACCGCGCTTTGCTCGGCATTGCAGTAAGTGGTATTACGGCGGCCGTTACAGTCTATATCAGTGAAGAAGTCTCTCCTGCTTTGGCAGGGATTGTTACTGGATATTTTATTTTTGGCAATTCGCTAGGGAGTATGTCTGGTCGTGTGTTTGCAACTTTGATGATGGAGCATGTATCTATAGATACGATTTTCTTTATCTTCGGTGGTGTTCTGATTGCTATGGCACTCGCGGTGAAGTTGTTTCTCCCGACATCCCGACAGTTTGTTCCTACACCTTCACTACAGCTTGGTGCAGTGTTGAAAGGCGGGTTGGAACATTTTAAGAATATCCGCGTATCATTATGTTTTGTCATTGGATTTATTCTTTTCGGCTCTTTTACGTCCATCTTTAATTTTCTGGCGTTTTACCTGCATCGACCGCCTTATGAGCTGAGCTACACCTGGATAGGTTTGATTCCAGTTAGCTTCTCATTAACTTTTTTTCTTGCGCCATATGCTGCCCGTGTCGCGTTGAATATTGGGTCGATGAATGCGCTCAGTATGCTGATCATCTGTATGATGGTCGGTGCATTTCTTACGCTAATCGCCCCTTCTCTGTGGGTTTTCATTTCAGGTATCGTTTTACTGTCAGTCGCATTTTTCTCTGCTCATTCCACCGTATTAGCCTGGGTCAGTTCACGGAGTCCAAACGCAAAAGGACAGGCGACATCGTTTTATCTGCTTTGCTACTACTCTGGCGGTGCAGTAATGGGATATTTAAACGGGTATCTTTTCTCCTGGCAGGGATGGAATGCTATTGCGGTATCATGTCTGATGATGCTGGGGATAGGATTATTTATCTGCCGGTTTATTTTCGCAAAATATGAGAAAAAACCGCAAATCAAAACACAGTCAGTTCAGGAGAGTTTCTGATTATAGACACGAAGTGTGTTTTTATACTTTCCATAATGGAATCATCATTTTTTCATTAATGTGTCACTATAGCTAAAAGCTTAAATTGTGAATATTTGGCTACCCGGATATTCGTTGCTCCAGGAATATATATGTCTGCTAAAACGCTGTATGAAAAATTAGTTGAGTCACATACCATTCGTGAACTTGATAACGAAGGACATGTTTTACTTTATATTGATCGTTCAATACTGAATGAATATACCAGCCCGCAGGCATTTAGCGGGTTAAGAGAACGCGGCCGCACCGTTCGGCACCCCGACACGTTTTTATTGAATATTGACCATGTTAATCCCACGCGGTCGCAACGGGATGACTTAATGACCGATCCGGGAGGACAGCTACAGGTTGATTACTTTCGGGAAAATGCCGCTGACTTTGGCATCACATTATTTGATGTGCTGGATCCGCGTCAGGGGATTGAACACGTGGTTGCTCATGAACAAGGGCTAGTGATGCCTGGCATGGTGATCGCCGCCGGGGATAGTCACACGACAACCTACGGTGCATTTGGCGCGCTGGGCTTTGGTATCGGGACGTCGGAAATTGAACATCTGCTGGCCACGCAGACGTTGGTTTACCGCAAGCTCAAAACCATGCGCGTAAGTGTTCAGGGAGAGCTACCTTTCGCCTGTTCCGCAAAAGATATTGTTCTTGAATTGCTTGAACGTATTGGCGCTGATGGCGCGACGGGATATGCCATTGAATTTGTGGGTGAGGCCATCAGCGCGTTGAGCGTTGAAGGACGAATGACGCTCTGCAACATGGCGGTAGAAGCGGGGGCGCGTGGTGCCATTATTGCGCCGGATAAAAAGGTTTTTGACTATATCTACGGTAAACCGCAAATGCCTGTAGGTGAACTCTGGCAGCAGGCATTGCTGGAATGGTCACAGTTGAGCAGCGATGCTGATGCGGTATTTGATAAGACGGTGGCGATCAACTGCCGTGATCTTGAGCCTAAAGTCACCTGGGGAATCAGTCCGGATCAAACAGGTTCCATCACCGGACGTGTGCCTTTCCCGGAACAGGAAACCAATCCGCTTAAGCGCCTGGCGCTTGAGAAGGCCCTTCATTACATGGGATTAATGGCTGGCATGTTGCTGAAAGATATTCGTATCTCTCACGCTTTTATTGGTTCATGCACAAATGGTCGCATTGAGGATTTGCGTGCCGTTGCGAAGGTGCTTGAAGGGCGCAAAATCGCCAGCCATGTTCGCGGGATCATTGTGCCTGGTTCAACAATGGTAAGACGCCAGGCGGAAGAAGAAGGACTGGCGAAAATCTTTATTGCTGCCGGTTTTGAATGGCGGCAGTCGGGTTGCTCAATGTGCCTTGCGATGAATGAAGATGTGTTGTCGCCCGGCGATCGCTGTGCATCAGGTACGAACCGTAATTTCCCTGGACGACAGGGCGCTGGAGCAAGAACGCATTTGATGAGCCCGGCGATGGTTGCGGCGGCGGCGGTAGCGGGGCATCTGGTCGATGTTCGGTCATTACTTCAGGCAGGGGAATAAGATGGATACGTTTAAGCAAATCAGCGGGCGAATTGCGCCGATGCTGGAACCGAATATCGACACTGATGTGATTATGCCAAAACAGTTCCTGAAAGGGATCGATCGCCAGGGGCTGGATAAAGGGGTGTTTTTCGATCGTCGCTTTATGGCTGGCGGCCAACCAAATCCTGATTTTATTCTGAACATGCCGGGCTGGCAGAGCGCGACATTCTTGCTGGTTGGCCCCAATTTTGGCTGTGGATCGAGTCGTGAACACGCCGTATGGGGATTAAAACAACTGGGAGTACGGGGGCTGATAGGTAGCACATTTGCAGGCATTTTCGATGATAACTGCCAACGCAACGGGATCCTCACGGTCTCATTAGATGAACCTGCTTTGGCGCGCCTGGCGCAGCTTGCCGCGAGTGCTGATACCAATTCTATCACTGTTTCACTCGATCGCTGCGAAATTACGACGGCAGAGGAAACGATCTCCTTTGTGATCAGTGAACTCAAACGGGCGATGCTGGCCGCAGGCGAAGATGCGATAGCCTGGACATTGCAATACTTGCCGGAGATTGAAAATTTTGAGGTTGCGCATTATTCACGGCGGCCGTGGTTAAAACGCCCTGCATCCCCGCGCGGCTAAGGAAGAAGACTGCAATGAAACTGGTTCAATATCTTGTGAACGGTGGCAAACGCTACGGCATTATGCAGGAAACCGGAATAATTGATCTCTCGCAGCGGCTTGGCGACAAATATCCCACTTTGAAATCTCTACTGTGCGCTAATGCGCTGACGGATGCGGCGTTATGGTGTGATGAGCCGGCGGATTATTACTACCAGGAAGTCACTTTTCTGCCGGTGATTGACGATCCGCAGAAGATCATCTGTGTCGGAATGAATTACGCCGATAAGCGTATTGAGTTTAATGAAACCAACCCGGCCCCAACCCTTTTTGTCCGCTTTGCGGATTCTCAGACCGGGCATAATGGCCTGCTGCTGAAGCCTGAAAATACCAATGAGTTCGACTACGAAGGTGAATTAGCCGTAGTGATTGGGCGGCGATGCTCCCGGGTCAGCGCTGAGGATGCTTTAGATTATGTCGCCGGATACAGCTGCTATATGGATGGTTCAGTGAGGGACTGGCAGCATAGCTGGTTTACGGCTGGAAAAAACTGGCCTTCGACAGGATCATTCGGTCCGTGTCTGGTGACCACAGACGACATTCCCGATCCCCAGATGCTACGTTTACTGACACGACTAAACGGGCGGGAGGTGCAGAACGAATCTACGGCAAATATGATCCATCCTATCGCTTCACTCATTGCTTATATAAGCACCTTTACTCTGCTTTCCCCTGGCGACACGATCCTCACAGGGTCGCCTGGTGGAGTGGGCAAAAAACGCGTTCCACCGCTGTTTTTACACGATGGTGATGTTATTGAAGTTGAGATTGAACATATTGGAACCCTGCGCAATGTCGTCCGGGATAGCCGTTATTTAACATCATCTGTTAGCTGGCATGACGGGAGAAAGTGATGAGTACACTGATTGAATGCGGCGCCTCTCCGTTTATTCCGGGGTTTGCGCTCAAGGATGTTCGTCTGGAAAATGGTCTGACGGTAAGAGTGGCTATCGGAGGCAGCGGTTCACCTTTGGTACTGCTACATGGGCATCCGCAGAATCATACAACATGGCGGAAAGTCGCACCGACATTGGCGCAAAATCATACAGTCATTTTGCCGGATTTGCGTGGCTATGGCGACAGCGATAAACCAACGAGCGATCCGGCGCACCGTACCTATTCAAAGCGCACCATGGCGCAGGATATCGTCATGTTAATGGATGCGCTCGGCTTTTCCCGTTTTGCCTTCGTAGGGCATGATCGTGGCGGACGCGTAGGACACAGGCTCGCGCTGGATTATCCGGATCGTGTGACCTGTTGTACTTTTATCGACATTGCTCCAACCGCGACGATGTACGCCTTGACCGATAAATCCTTTGCTACGCGTTACTTTTGGTGGTTTTTCCTGATTCAACCGTTCCCGTTACCCGAAACGATGATTGCGCACGATCCGGCATTTTTTCTGCGTAAGCATATTTCTGGCCAGCTAAAAATAGAGGGCGCGACCTCGCAGGAAGCATTCAATGAATACCTGCGCTGTTACCAGAACCCTGAGATGATCCACGCGATCTGTGAGGACTACCGGGCTGCTGCGACGATTGATTTGGACGATGATGCCGCAGATACGTCGGCGCGTATCCGGTGTCCGTTACAGTTGCTGTGGGGAGGACTGGGAACGGTAGGGCAACTATATGATGTGGTTGGTACCTGGAAAGAAAAGGCGCTAAACGTTCAGGGGGAAGCATTGCCTTGCGGACACTCCCCGCAGGAAGAGTGTCCTGAGTACTTTATCCAGAAACTTCAGTCCTTTTTACATTCAGTGTTATAACTCGGTCATCTTTTGCAACTTCGCACTGATGCTATGAAAACGACACCTGTAGGAAAAAAACATCGCCAGCCCCTTGAGGGCTGGCCTTCTGTTGAAGATCTTTTCGTTTTTGTCACCGTTGCTCGCAACGGTGGATTTGCCCGGGCAGCGCTGGAGCTGGGGTTATCTCCCTCCTATATCAGCAAACGTATCGCTATCCTTGAAAAATGTCTCAACGCCCGGCTTTTTTTTCGAAATAACAGAGTGATGCGTCTCACACCGGAAGGCGAAAATGCGCTGGGTGGGGCTATGCAGGTCGTCAGTGAAATGGATGGTTTTGTCAGTCGTTTGGATAATCAACGTGGTGTGTTGGCTGGTAATATCACCATCAACTGCTCATTTGGTTTTGGGCATAAATATGTCGCAGAGGCGCTGTCGTCATTTATGATCGCCTATCCTGATATTACGGTAAAACTCACGCTAACGGATCGTGAAGTGGATCTGGTGGAAGAGGGGATCGATATTGAAATTCGCGTTGGGGATGATATCAACGAATTGTATATCGCACGGCAGTTAGCCACTAATCGACGGATCCTGTGTGCTTCCCCTGAATACCTCGAACGCCACGGCAAGCCAGAGTCTGTTAGTGCGCTTGTGCAGCACGATTGCCTAATGATTCAGGAAAAAAACTCGGCATTTGGCAATTGGATATTAACGGACGGTAAGCAGCAGACGCATTGCCGACTAAACGGTTTTCATTCTTCCAACAGCGGCAGTGTGGTGCTTATTTGGGCCCTGAAAGGTCATGGCATTACATTGCGGTCGGAATGGGATGTTGCGCAGTATATTGAACGAGGTGAGCTGGTTCGCGTGTTGCCTCAGTGGTATCAGGAAGCGAATATCTGGGCTGTGTATACCCGGCGTTCATCAAGTTCTGATCGTATCAAAATCTGCATCGATTTCCTCACGGAGCATCTTGCACAATGCTTGCCAGGCGGTAAAGCACCGGGCGTACTGTGATCAGTCGGCGCTAACTGTCGTGGCGCCAGATGCTCTGACTTACGTTTACTGTTAGGTGTTCTTTTTGCCAGCACCCAGTAGCTTTTAGGGCGTTGCGTTGGTGGCGCGGTTTTGTTTCCGCTATCGTGGCGAAGTTATCTTTTATCCCACCACGCGGCCCAACCTCCACATAGATACCTCCATTATTACCGGATTTCTCACCTGGTTTTAACGTCATATTTTATCACCTGATTTTTGGGTGACGATTATCGGAGGTTGAGAATTCTATTGGTATCGGCTGGATGGCATTGTAAGTATCACACACTCACTCCATAACAATCAGATTGATTGAGCGACTACTTTAGCTCAATAGATATGTGTTCATCTTAAGCGTATTATCGCAGGTTGGCAATTAAAATCCTTTTAAAAAACAATACCATCCATCAATTCAATATGCTGATTTTTCGAGGTTTTCTCAAATTTAGTTATGCTTATGTAATGCTACCTAACTGACTAAAAGTAATGCTCTTTTCACACAAAAGCCTTAACAGAGGAAACGCAATATTACGTGACTTAATGCCTCTGCTCATTCTCATTAGTTATACCAATGTAATGTTTTCTCACAGCAAAAGAGAAGTAGCTACCTGTGCAGCATTATAGGCGGAAAATCCATTGGGGGTATCACCAAAGATGAAATAGAAAATTAATATTATTAATTAAATGAATATGAAATAGGTATTGTTCCTGTTATCGTTACAACCTTTTCTGTCATAACAATCTTCTCATTTTCTTTCTCGCATACTTGCTGAGCATGGTATAAATGTCTATGAGGACGTCAGCTCGGAAAGCATTCGTTCTGTATGGTATGCCTTTCGCTATTCTCAGGGGTGTGAAATGAAAGTTTTCTTTGACGGAGTCTATATAAAAATATGAAATTGATAATAATTCTCCTTCTCGCGCTATTCCCGTTATGTTCATCTGCCAGCAATCATTATGCCCTTGTTTTTGAAAATAACACGATACTGCTTGTTTTAAATCTTAAATGTTCCCCCCTGTGATTTAAACTGCGCAAATATTCAATATCAGCTTTTCAATAAAGAGACGGAGTCTGTTATTTCAGGGGTTGCTAAGCCTGTGACAACGGGCATCGAAAATAATTTTCGCGGTTATATGATGCGTAATAATAATACGTTCTACACATTAATTGAATCAGATAATGAAAACGTATGGGATATGTCTGTTGAGGAGAAGGGAACTCAACAGAACAAAGATGCCGTGCAAAAAGTAAAATATCAGCTTAATGCTATTTTTGACAATGGTACATGCTGAATTCTGGCTTATCTCAGGGATACGATCGTATCCCTGAATATTTCCCATCAAAACTCAGGAATAAAATTACTCTTACTAATATATTTTTCCAGTATGGCGGTATATTGTCGCCAGTTCCCGGAATCATTGATTACTGCATAATTTATCGATGCTCCCGGCGTTGGCGAGCGTGTTAGCGGCACATCAAGTGCTGTTTTCGGCGCAACCATGATATCGCCGATACTTTTCTTGTCGTCCGTCGTTAGTGTTAAACTCATATACCACGAGGTGGGGTTAACTATCCGTATAGTATTCTCTTTAGCAATAAAGCGTAATTTTTTCTCCTCCGCTTCCGTGGGCGCTTTTAATCCGGTCGGGCGAATTAAAATTTTTAGCCGCAAACGAAGCGGTAACACCAGTTTTCGCGGGTGGTTTTTAATGTCCTGGGTGACTGGCGGTATCTGATAAATGTTTAGCCAGAAGAGACTCTCCCGGTCCGTTGCAAGCTGCTGGCGGGAGCTCAGGAGCAGGCGAAGCGTTCTCAGTTCTCCTGGCTGCATTTTAAATACCGGCGGCAGCGCCACCAGCGGCGTTTTGCTGTTATCCGGAGAGGCGTCAATGTTTCCGGCGTCGGTCCATACCTGTAACAGCATCGGCGTTGTATTATCGTTGGATAATGTCAACGATTGAGCGACCTCATCTGAAGCAAAAATAATTCGGGTTCTGTCAATATTAACGGCAGCTTGTGCCGGGCCATACCATCCCGTCAACCCGAGTAGCGTTAATATGACTTTACTGAAAACTAACCACTGCCTGTAATTGCGCATTCACGCTTCCTGCCGTTACTGTTTGTCCGCCGATCGCCTCAAGCGAGGCAGTAAAATCACCGCTGTAGGTTTCTACTGAACCGGATGATACCCGTGTGGTTAAATCTTTATAGCCATACCAGCCTCGGGCGTTGCCAGTGCCTGTCTTGATCCGATCGGGTAACAGGTTAATCGGCGTACCGGCATCGTTATAGATGCGGATACCCACTCCGGAAGCTACGCCAGGTTCGCCATAATGGGTGTCCAGTAGCCACGACAGACCGCCTGCGGATGTGGTTAGCCCCAGGCGACGCGCCGCCGCCACAGCGGTGGGTTGATTAACGACAAACCCCATTGCGACATTAGCGGCGCTGGTGGACGGGAGGGCACTGGACACGGCGCCGGACTCACATTCCAGGCTGACGTGGAAAGGCGCCTGGCTATTGCCTCCGGCGGCTAATATGCCGACGGCGACAGGGGGAATTTTCACGATCGCAGGATAATCTGTGATTTTACATAACGCGCCGCGAACATAGGTGACGCTATTATATGTACTCCATGCCCCGGGCCAATAGCTGGGCCAGCCATAATAATCGCTGGCATGATCCAGTCCCGCTTTGATCCGCTCGGTAATCAAGCCTGGGCCTTTAAACGCGATATAACCCCGAGGCTGCGTCCAGGTATCTCGGTCCATTGGATTCTGGTAGGCAAAATATTTTCTTGAGTCAATTTTAAACATCTCATATAGCACGTTGCTAAACGCGCTGGCAGGAATATAAATATATTTGTCATCCTGAAACCAACTGTCTGCGGTAAGTTGGCGTTCTTTCCAGAAACGGCTGTAATATTCGCCGGTACTGAGGTTTGTCATACGGACAGCAACATTACGCTCCACATCATAATAGGCGCCTTCTACTTCGGGAGTAAAAAATGCCCCCGCAAAAGCGCTATCGCCATTTGTCGAATACATCTCATAGAGCTTCCCGGCATCGGCGGTATCGCAGCGGTAAAGTACCTGTTTACTGGAATAGGGCGTTCCGGTGGCGGCCGTCAGGAAGTTACCGATCCCACTGGCCAATAGTGTGCCGGAGGGTTGAAATGTTTCACTATTACTGATGCTAATCACCGTTGGCAAACCGATATTACCGGTATTTGTGTCAGTTGCGCCGATCCAGTTTTGCGCCGTGTAGCCCGCTTTTATCGCCGCGTCAGAGAGCGCGCTCTTATCGGTGACTTTGATACATGACGACCATGTTCCGGCGCTGACGAACAGGCTGGTGATAAACAATAGCGTTCGGAAACTAAAAAGCATTGTGCTATTCCTTCTCGCAGATTTTGTTCAGATAGAGAAACGGTTCTTTGGTGTGAAGATCGAGTTGGTAGGCAACCCGGCAACGCTGGTTTGCCCCTGTTCCCCAGCGCACCAGTAGAGAACCCGACGGATGGGCGATACGGGCATAAATCTGCCCACTCTGGCCGACCATGCCGATGTTTGTGCCTTCACCGTTGAAAACATCAGCGCCCATTGGCGGTATGCCGCCATCCGGCATCTTCACGGAGATCAGCACTGCTTTGCCGCTGATAGTGGCGAAATTGACACGCGCGATGGCGCCGGCATAGGGCACAATCTGCTGACTTCCTCCCGTCAGTTCGGCATCGCTGCGCATCTTACGGGTGTCGAGCGTAACGTTATTGACGCGGTAAGGAGATAACGAAGGCAGAATGGCGTAACCAAAGCGATCAACCACAGCGCCCTGGCCATTTTGTACGATCGCGCCCTGCGCGCCATCGGCATGAATAAGCGCAAAGGTATCGCTGGTATAGGGGCCAGCCGTCAGACCGCCAGGGTGAAGAACCAGGGTGCCGGACGCGCCCAGCCCTTCCTGACGATAGTTATCACCCTGGTCATAGTTGGCGCGAAGTGCGCCAAACCGGGTGTTTTGTTGTAGATTACCGCCAAACGTCGTTGGCGCGCTGCTATCGCTATTACTATTGCGATAACGCTCGTAGCCGCCATAAACCGACCATGACAGGTCGCTGTTTTCACCGCTACTGCCGGTCATGGATACGGTTGAGGAACGGCTTTGACTGGACTGGTTATAATTCATGGCGACAGACGTTCTGTTTTCGCCCCAATCCAGCGGTATAGAGACATTAAACGACATTGTGGTTTCGGTATATTTTTGTCGGCTACTCATGTCCAGTGGTTCGTTAACGCCGTGATAAAAGCGATCGTAATCCCAGGTGGTGCGCTGTCGTGCGATATTCACCCCGTAGCTTATATTCCGCCACTGGTTGCTATACCCCATTTGTAGCTGTGTTATACGCGATTGGTTATTGTAGTAGTCTGCGGTGCTGGCGCTGAGGTTAAGCGTGCCAAGCCGTCCTAACGGCTGGCTTACCGTCGCGGACAGGCGATTGCGCTGATGCAGCGTGTCGGAGTAGTAATCAATCCCCGTTTTTGCTTCCCGGCGTACGCCGAGCACGTCCTGAAGATCGCGAAAGCCGTTGGTTGAATAACGATAAGCCGCCAGTACCAGGTTAGTGCCGGTGGTAAACGTTTTGCTGTAACTGAGTTCCGCGCGCCAGCCTTGCTGGCGATCGTTATGCTCTGCGCGCGCATTCGACCAGGTGGCGTTAAGGCCGAACGCGCCCATACCGCTGGCCCAGACACCGCCCGCCAGCCATGCCTGGTAACGCTGCGCAATTCGTGAACCGAGGTTGAGGGTAATGGTGTTATTAACGCCGTGCTGGAACGTTCCCTCAAAGAAACGATTTTCAATATCGTAGTACTGACGAACCCTGCCGAAGGCCAGCGAATAGTGCCAGTTACCGGGACGTACCGAATCCGGCACGGAAGAATAAGGCACGGTGAAACGTGAGGTTTTACCGCTGGCCTCGATAACCTCTACCTCCAGATCGCCTTGATAACGGGTGTTGTACAGATCGTCAATATAAAATGGGCCCGGCGGAACGTTGGTTTCATAAATCACTTTCCCCAGTTGTTTTACTACCACGTGCGCGCTACTGGCCGCTACGCCCCGAACTTCCGGCGCATAACCGCGTTTGCCCTGAGGGCGCATCCGCTCGTCGGTGACAAGCTTAGCCCCGTTAAAGGACAGACTGCCGAATAAGCTGGAGTCCGTATAGCTATCGCCCAGCGACAGAATACTGTTAATAGACGCGACAGGTCTTTGCACCCAGGTTCGAACGCTATTATAGCGCCAGGCGCTTCCGCTCTGGTTGCTATTGGCATAGCGCAGATTACTTTGATGACGGACCTGCCAAAGTCCGAGGTTAACGCCCATGTTTAAACCGCTCCATAAGTATTGGTAGCGATAATGGCTGTCGGTATTTTCGGTGTGGGTCCAGTTTGTGTTATGGCGTAAAAACAGCGCCAGCGCGCCGCTATCCCACTCTGAAGGGGAGATATAACCGCGCGGTTTGTGCGTAAGTTCGGTCATTGGAATCGTCAGCAACAGGCGAAGCGTGGCGCTATCAAATTGCCAACCGGCATGAGGCACCCACTCCCTGAGCGGGCGACACTCGGTCGCAGCGTCGGTCGCGGGGAGTGATTTTATTTGTGCCGCTTTCATCACCGATAAGGGCAGGCAGGGTTCAGTCTGTTGACCCTCTTTTACAGCATTAAATCGAATATTAGTGCTCGAGGTTACCAGCGTGCCATTAACGTAAACGTCGGCAAGATAGTCTCCGGAAGGCGTTTGCCGTTCATTAAAACGGACAATATTTTGTCCGTAAGTGGCCCCCTGAAGTAGCGCAGGATCAAAATAATACTCTTCACCTTGCGCGGAGCCTGAGCAAACTATGGCGATCAATAGCGCAAGGCTTTTGCGGTTCAAATTAATGGTGGGGGACATCGTAGCTCTCGCTTATCCTTGCGCCCAGGTCGTTAACCAAAGTAACGGTGACTGTACCGGAGAAGGATTTGAGTGACCGTTTGCCCGGCAGCCACCAGGTTTGACTGGAGAAAGGGGCAATCATGTCAGCATCCAGGTTATACGAAGCGCCGTTCACTTTTACATTCAGGTTACTTAAAGAGGCAAACCAGGGCTGCGGATTAACAATAACAATACCGCTTTTTCCGGAACCCTTATTTACCGTTTTAATCTGTAGTTTTTTCGCCAGATTATCAGGTTTACCTAGCCCGTCAGGACGATAGAAAAGTTTTATTCTTGAGCGCAGCATCACCAACATTTTATTTTGTCCGCTGTCGCTGCCAATATTCGTTGGTGGTACCTGTAATACGTTAAACCAGAATACTGACTCACGATCCTGCGGCAATTTTTTCGTGTTGTTATAAATTACGCGTACCACCTGGCCTGCTTTGGGTTGAATACGAAATACCGGCGGCGTGGCAATGAACGGCATCGCGCTGCTATTTTCCGGGCTGGTATTCATATCGCCATCGTCAAACCAGGTTTGTACGATATAAGGTATTGCATCATTATTTTTTAACTGCACATCTACGGAGGAGGCTGTTGATGGGTAAATTATTCGGCTACCCAAAATAGTAACGCTCGCCCACGATGCTGTGGCGGGTAGGGCCAGCAATAGAAAAACTATTAAGTAATATAATGCGGAATGTCGGGTATCCATTTTCATCTCAACAACTCCCTGGCGATTGAAAATGGTCTGGCGTTTCAACGCCAGACCGTAGCGACAATTATTTATACGAAACGGCGTATTGAAGGGTGGCAGCGACTGTCCCAGCCTCTGCTTTCCCGGTAGAGTAATACCGCGCGGTATAAGTCGCGCTCGCTTCAGAAGCATTTGGTTCCAGCTGTAGGTCGCCGTCGCCAGTAAAGCCGCCGGTCAGATTGATTGGCTCCCCTGAAGTGTCGAGTAATTGGACTTCAACATTTTTCGCGCTGCCAGTATTACCCAGGTTACCGTTACTGGTGACCTGATTACCGACAAAGACAGTGGAAATTTTTGTTGTTTTGTCCTGAGAGCCGGTACACCCGGACAGCCCAATATCAAACGTTATTGGCCCCGCAGTTTTCCCTTGTTCTGATAAGTCTTTAGTACTTACTGTTGGCAATAACACGACGGGTTTAGCCTGATTACCATTAATCACGACAGAGCACGTTTCATCAGAGACTTCCCCTTGAAAGGTGATGGTGTTATCAGAAACAGCCATCGCACTGCTGGAGACAAGAAGCGAGCCTGTGATCATTGCTAAATATTTTTTCATAGACATATGATAATGTTCCTGTATTAATCTTTACTTTTTCAGGACGAGTGCAATTCGCCCGAATGTTTCGTGCTTATGGAGGAGTGGTAAAAATAACGATCATTAACTCTATTTTTGGATGTGAGCTATACCCTCCTGACTATTGATAATGCGATATAAAACAAACAGACTTATTTCTCTTATCATGAAATAGAGCGATAAGCGCTTTCGTCCATGCATCTCATTAGTACAACTGATAGTGTTATCATTTGATTGAGTGTAATCCGATAACAATTCTCTCCGCGTCTGAATAGATAGACTATGTTGCAATACAAACCTGCACATTTTTGCTATGTAAAATCCGCATCAGTTAAACCTCCCGATGGATAATACGATGGTGAGATTAAGGTAAATTTTCTGAAATGTGCTTCTGAAACAGTATAATTAGTCTTACTTTTTTCTTACTTTTGGCCTTTCAGAAGTTTCCTGAGTTTGCGTTAAGGTAAAGAGAAGTGTTCAGATTTACCTATAACTGTTTGATTTGTAATGTGCAGGTAATACTTGTGTCAATTATTGTTTACTATAAGTGAGACTTATAAGTTAAACTCAGGTTAATTAGGGGGCTGAATTCTTTTTTGAGCATGATAATATGTCGTCTGAATGATGGATGCAGTTACCTTTAGGATTGTCATGAATGAAAGCATATTTTTACTTGATAAGCGTGTTGTATTTGATAGTACGAAGATGACCTTATCGCATGGTAATGAGATAATCAGAATATCAGAAGCTGAGACCCATCTGCTTCTTGCTTTTTGGCATGGTCTTTACAAAAAAGAAGATATTATTCATTTTGTTTGGGAAAATCGTGGAGGCTGCGTCTCAGAATCAAGTTACTATAAACTCATTAATCAAATGAGAAATGATTTTAGTAGCATCGGTCTACAGTCATCTGACATCGTAACTCGCCCTCGGGTGGGGGTGTCGCTGTCTGTTGCCATTGAACCTATAAAAAAAATCACCTCCCTAAAGGTGAGTGATGAAAACGTTAAAGGCACCCCGACTCGGGAGAACATATTTTACAAAATTAAACGTCACAGCGTATTTGTGGTATTAGCAGGAGCCATTCTTCTGGCATTGCTCTATGGTGTATTTACTATATATAAAGCGCCTGTTCGTAACAGCCCTGATAGTTTTTTTACATATCTTGGCGAATATAACGATTATGCAGGTGATGCTGCCAACTTACTGATTTAGTGTATGATGGTGTTTTTGAGGTGCTCCAGTGGCTTCTGTTTCTATCAGCT
>NZ_JBGDXS010000010.1:0-100520 GCF_046550535.1 Salmonella sp. SAL04213
CGGTGGAGCTGCATGACAAAGTCATCGGGCATTATCTGAACATAAAACACTATCAATAAGTTGGAGTCATTACCCTATATCATTACCAGACAAATTAAGTGAGTCGAAATATTCTGTAAGAATGCTTCGCATTGATGCAAGGATTGACTATCGCGTGGAAACCCCTGAGTGTAAGAACGTAAAATTTAATGATTACTTTTTCTTAAATGAAAATATTAAAGATCTCAATGATAAAAACCATGTTTATGATCCTGAGTTTTATCCAATTACATTATGGAGTTGTTCATATAGCAGAGAGGTGTATGATGTTGGTGAGTATGGCTCACATATACAGCACATCGTTTTTGATAAAAATAAAAACATATGGGTGATAGATGATGATGCAACAAAAACAAATAATAAATTTAAACCATCAGTTTTATATAATATAAGTTCAGTGAATGCACAGGGTTTCTTAATCATTGATGAGAATATTTCGGAGATGGATAAAACAATATACGAAGATGATAACATAAAAAAGAAATTTTATTTTTGTATGATTGATGGCTCATATGCTTTATGCGGCGCAGGCAGTTTAATCAGAAAAATAGATAATCAGTTGATTGATTTTACGCCATACATATTAAAGTCACTGGAAAGTATGGAGATTGGCGTTAATTAAAAAAGAATATCCGATATTAATATACTCTAAATAATTTGAGTTACAGGAATGCAGTAAATTTCCAGGAGTCTGGATGTTGGATACTGAGATGAGCGTATCATTAATGACGAGGTTACTCTGCGTTATTTAAGTGGTTCATGCCGCTTTAGTTCTGTCTTTGACACAGACGAGTAGCTTGAAATTCCAGGTGAGAGCAATTATCATTTTTCTGTTCCACTTGATAATATGTATCATTTTTATCAGGTCAGCATCGTTATAATATACGTACAGTGGATTATTTAATCGTTGATAGAAACTGGCCTTCAAAACAAGAAAATTACTATCATGCGCTACGCCTGTTGACGTTTACGCCTAATAAGATATGCCAGAAAACAGATAATGGCAGGGTTATTCTTCAGCATAAAATTAACTGTCATAAGAATGGTAATGGCGACACAAAAAGAAAAACCATGAAATATAATGAAGGTACTTTTAAATATATGCTCAAAAAAATCATTGGCGCTCTCGCGTCAATTATTGGTGGGCTACTTGTTTTTTTATGTGTCTATTGGTTATTTCGTCTGGATACCTGGACAGAACGAGGGATTTATATAGGCGCCTCTATATTTTTGTCTCTTATTCTCATAAAAATACTATCATTCTTCAATGATGAATAGACGGCAGGAAAAACCTTGAGTGTCTCACACCGATTCTTACTGGGTGTCAAATTTCGAAAGCCTGCTCTGCTGATACCCTATACAGAAGAACTGGTTCAACAATTATCAGACAGTAGCAGGAATCGAACCCACACCAGGCAAATCACGTAGATAATTCTGTAAGGGTTAGTTTTGTGGTGGTCTTGATAAACGGTCAAAAATAGCTTTAACAGTCCATTAGCCCAAAGGACTTCTCCAAGTCCGGGCACCAACCCTTCAGATGTGGATGCCCTAAATAGCCAGATTTTACTTATAAAATCAACAGGTTATTCCAATCTCCATGTTCACTACTGTTCATTAAAATATACTGGCAGCCACCGCTTTTTGTGGGTAAAAACGCCGGTTTTCTGCATAGCGCATGACGCTATTGAAACGTTATTTAGCAAATCCTGTCTGAACCAGAAATTAAGTCTCTGTTAACCTGCGCTATTACAGAAAATCATAGAACAGGCGTCTCAAAAGAATATCGTCCTGAAGGACGAGAACCCAAGGCATTTTCAGGAGATGAGTCAACCGCGAGAGAAAAAAATTATATTAATAATTTTTAATTGTTTTTTAGAAAGCCAGACAAGATTTAAATTAAAAACATTTATTTTCAATCGGTTATAAAAAATATCGCAACATACGTCACATTATTAACATGTGAATGATTGTGTTAACTGAATGTAAATTGTATGTTTCAACATACCACTATTTTACTGCGTCCCGGCGCGCTCATCCGGATGGAAGGAGATAACATGTCAGCCTTATCAACTACTGGCCATAATGACGGGATCACTCTCCATTGCTTACAGAGCATTGCGCAACTCATTCCTCTGTCGTCGGCGGTTTTTTATCGTGTTAATGCTTATTTAAAGCCAGAAGCCTATGTTTTACATAACATTTCTAATAGCACACACCAACAATATCTGGAGCATTTTCAACCATTAGACCCGCTATCGCCTTCCCGGTTCGGCCAACAGGTTGTTACCGTAGCGACGATGACGCCCGGTATTTGTGCCCGTCATCGCCATTATTATCATGAATTTATGCTACCTAATCATGTGTGCGACATGATTGAGATCTTTATTCGTCGGGGCCATCGTATTATCGCGGGCATTTCATTAATGCGCGATATACCTTTTTCCAGCGAAGAGCGTTTACGAGCCCAGGCAGTACAACCATTACTGGGACTGGCAATTCATGATTCTCTTCAGGAAGACAACAATCTGACGTCAATATTGACCGCCAAAGAGCGTGAAATTGTGGGAATGGTCTGCGAAGGGGCCAGCAACAAATTGATTGCCCGTCAGTTGAATATTTCACTCTCAACAGTGAAAACGCATTTACGTAATATTTTTGCTAAAACAGAAGTGATAAATCGCACGGAACTGGTTTCCCGAACCAGAATGTCTTCGGTACAACATTCACAGCATATGTGAAAGCGTGCTTTTTAACCCGCGTCAATTGCGGGTCTTTTCCCCATTGTCATATATGCCTAAATTAATACCACTCTCTGAGCTGATGCCGCAATAAAATGTCATATTATCTGGCGTCGGTATCCTGTTGCAGCCATTGATTCATGGCCTGATTGATCATATTTATCACACTAAGCAGAAGAACACGCTGGTGCCGCTCAAGCCGCAGATAACGGCGCAGCGGCGGCATTTTACAAACCACTTCGCTAGCAGCCCATAGCTCAATGCCGCAATACCATTCCTTATGATGTAAAACCAGCGTAAACCGACGATAATCCAGTTCACTCAGTGCCTGTTGTAAATTGGGGAAACAATTAAGATAGTTAATCAGCCCGGCGGTACTTTTGCTGCCAGTAAAAATGACGGGATAACGTTTCAGCCATCCGGGCTGATGAACGCGAATTTTGCCCTGCAAAGGATAATTGATTGTGCCTTTCACCCTGAATTCACAACTGTGAATACTGGCCATGAATAACCGTTTTTGCTGAACATGGCAGATAACCTGGGTAAATGCATTCAGATGCAGCACGGCGCTATGTTCGGTCAATTTTTCACAACGCCAGCCGCTCAAATCACGTAACACCATATTCATTAATGCGTTCTTAAACCAGGGGACGGAGGACATCTGGCGTCATCTCTTCATTGTTTCGCTTTTCATAATTGCCCATAGCCCGTTCCACGACCTCTTCTACCGGAAGCGGGAGGAAAGGATTAACCCGTTGCACACATAATGTCCAGAATAAGGCATAGGCGGCAGTCAATCCAAGCATAATACCGAATGGTATAAGTACATCCCGACTGTTCATTCCTGGAGGCGCGATATTAATAATGGCGATAATAATACCCACGCTCGAAATAATCTGAGGTAAGGGAAACCAGGGGGCCCGGTAAGCGCGTGGTAAATCGGGGCGCCGAATACGTAAGATAACGACCGATAACGTTACCAGCAGATAAGCTACTCCCCAGGCGCAGACCGCAGCGAGGATCAGCGGAACAATGTGGTCGATATCACCGTTCAGATACCAGGCATGTAAACAGGGAATCGCAACACCGAATGCGATGGCGATGACCGGTGTTTTAAAGCGGGGGTGCAACCAGGTCAGAAACCGCGGCAAAGCGCCGTCCAGCGCCATGCCGTATATAATACGCGGTACTGCCGCCATTAGCGTATTAATCGTCGCACATCCCGCTAACAACAACCCCACGCCCAGCCAGTATTGCCCGACATGTCCCATGACACGATTGGCAAAGGCGGGAATAGCCATCGGCGTATCCAGTAAAAAGATATGGTTTGCCGCATCGACCACCACATTATTTACCTGCCGGTTAATCGCAGCGCCATAGAGGAACATACAACCTGCCACCGCTAAAAGGCCAAGCGCCATCGCTCTGGGAATCGTACGATGCGCTTTTTTAATTTCCGGCGCCATTGGCGTGACCAGTTCACAACCGACGAACATAAACATCGCCATGCCTATATAACCAAACAGACCAGAAAGATTACTGACATCAAGCGGTGCGCCAAACCACCCGGAATGATGAGTGACCGGGGATAACAGGATCCCGCATAAACCGAAGATGGTCAGGGTAGTCCACATACCGAATGTAAGAAACACTTCCACCTTGCCAAATACTTCAACACCAATGGCATTCAGTATCCCGAAAACCACTACCATGCCGACGCCAACCATCCAGGTATTGTGCTGCATGGCCACGTGTTCGCTAACGGACTCAAAGTTCACCAGCGCCATGACGCCAGCGAGAATCGTTTCTGCCGTGCCGGCAAAAATGTGTACGATCAGGTAAGCGCAAAGCGCACCGGTGATAGCGAAAAAACGCCCCATCCCGCAGGAGATATAGTCGTAGACGGAGCCAGTCGTGGGAATGAGCGTTGCCGCTTCGGCAAAGGTGGTAATCTGCGCTTGCATCATAATAAATGCCAGTAATACCGCAAGGGCAAAGGTATCTCCCCCTGAGCCAAAACCACTGGTCACGGTCAGGATCACCGGGCTTGCCATAATCAGCCCGACGGAGCTGGCAAGCGTCGTGGGGAAACCAATAACGCCACGTTCAAGATGGCTGGCAAGTCTGTTTTTAAACATGGTCAACCTCTTCACTATTATTACAACAATAAATTACCGCTCCGGAATAACGTTTATTTATGGCAGGCAGCGCATCTAACAGGTATCGTCCTGAAGAGGGATAACGGTAAATAACGTTGTGACGCCGTCCCCGCATGCGCTAATAGCAAGTGGGGAGCGCGTTATTCTCCCCACTGATGCCAACGCTACTGACGAACAATTAAAGGATTCAACCCTGTTTGTGGCTTTCGACGTTTGCCAGATAATGTTTTACAAAACGGGGCGTTAAAACTTTCCATGCCACTTCGGTTCCCTGTTCAACAAACCAACTATCGCCTGGTGAAAAACGTATCGGTTCCTGACCCGCAACAGTGAGTTCCACTTCCCCTTCCAGCACGGTTGCGTGCTCGGTAAAGGGATAAATCATCGTGAAACCGCCGCGGGTCGATGAAAACAGTCCACAGGTAAATACGTCCTCAGGTTTACCGTAAATCATCGCAACGGCGACCTGGGGATCGCCTTCTGTTGGCAACGCCCCCAACAGGCTGACACTCCCGATTGGCTGTAATTCAGGAACAGGTTGATTGAGTTTAAAAGCGTGCATTAATGTTCTCCTGGTTAATTCCGGCCTTTCCAGAAACCGGCTGTTTGATGTATCAGTTTTCCCGCACTGACCAGCAATAGACGTAGACTGTCGCGACCATAAATTGTCGCGTGGGGAATGCTACTCATCAGACGATACCGCTCGGAACCGCCATTTATTCCTTCGGCCAGGATTTTGCATACAATATGGGAAGGCGTGACGCCAAATCCGGAATAACCCTGAACATAAAAAACATTATTGTGTTCACGAAGCGTGCCAATCTGCGGAAACAGATTCGCGCTACAGGCCATCGGTCCGCCCCAGGCAAAATCGATTTTAACGTCTTTCAAATAAGGGAAGACCTCCGTCAACAGAGTGCGGTTCCAGGCAGCAAAATCGTGCGGGGTATATTCAAGAAACCTTGTGGCGCTGCCAAAAAGCAGACGGTTTTCTTTTGTGAGACGGTAGTAATTTATCACCGGGCGGATATCACTAAAAGCCCCGCGCAAGGGACTGATCCGCTCAACAAGCTCGCTGGAGAGAGGTTCTGTAGAGACCTGATAAGAATAAGTAACCAGCGTTTTCTTATAAATTTCTGGTTCCAGATTATTGAGAAAACTATCACAGGCCCACAGCAATTTGGCCGCTTTTACGCTGCCCATCGCAGTACGTACCCGCACTGTCTTACCGTAACTGACCTCAACCACTGGTGAATATTCGAATATCTTCACCCCCAGCGAATTCGCAGCCTGAGCGGAGCCCAGCAATAAATTCAGCGAGTGGACATGCCCTCCCCCCATATGCTTGAGAACACCGCAGTAAACGTCGGAACCGATAACCTGCTGCACGTCTTTACCGGTATAGAGTTCAATATCATCTTCCGGCGTAGCGGCTTTGAATTCTTTTTCCCATTGTTGCAGCGTTTTTAACTGCCGCTGGTTGTAGGCCAGATAACCATATCCGGGGACAAAATCAGCATCAATATGGTATTTACGAATTCGCTCCCGAATAATACCTGCGCCGAGGTTCGAGATTTTAAACAGCGTCTCCATTCCCGCTGCGCCTACATATTTTTTAACGGCTTCGATGTCGTGACCTATACCGGCCATCACCTGACCGCCGTTTCGTCCAGTGCCGCCATACCCAAGATGGCGGGCTTCCAGAACGACAACATTAGTGATCCCCTGCTCCGCCAGTTCCAGCGCGGTATTGATGCCTGAAAAGCCACCGCCAATGATCACCACATCGGCATCAATATCCTCTTGCAGAGCAGGAAAATGCAACGGGTATTTTTTCGTCGCGCCGTAGTAATTCAACGCATCGAGTTTTGTATTCATCGCGTTACCTTGTCATCACGCTTGACTAAGAGCGCTATCACAGCACGGTAACGTTTTACAAAATATCGTCCGGAAGAATGACGTTCTTTGGAACGATATTCAGCCCCGAAAAAGTATGTTGGGATGGAAAAACGTACATTCCTGACCTACAGGCACTTCTGATGAGCGATGTGACATTACTTGCCGAAGTAACGACTTTTTTACGCCAACGACACGGACAATTTATTGCAGGTGAACGTCAGGCCGGAAACGGCACGAACTTTTCGGTCACTAACCCAGCCACCGGCAAAATCATCGCCGACGTTGTGTCGGCAACCCCTGCGCAGGCAGAACAGGCCATGCAGAGCGCCAGACGGGCGTTTGATGTCTGGCGTAAAATGCCAACGTTACAACGCGGCGCATTACTGCTGAAACTGGCTGATACTCTTGCCGCTCATCGTGAAGAGTTAGCTCAACTGGAAAGCGTCTGTTCAGGTAAAACGATTATGCTGTCGCGCGGTCTTGAACTCGATCAGTCAGTGGCCTTCCTGCGTTACTTTGCCGGTTGGGCAGGAAAAATAACCGGTGAAACGCTGAATGTCTCCCTGCCATCAATGGGAGAAGAGAGATACACAGCGTTTACCCAACGCCAACCCATTGGCGTGGTCGTCGGTATTGTGCCGTGGAATTTCTCAATTATGATTGCTATCTGGAAGCTGGCCGCAGCGCTGGTATGTGGCTGCACCATCGTCATTAAACCAAGTGAATATACCCCGCTGACACTGCTGCGAGTCGCTGAACTGGCTAAAGAGGCTGGTTTCCCTGATGGCGTAATTAACGTGGTAAACGGTGCTGGCGGTGAGATAGCGCAACAGCTGATCGCGCATCCAGATTGCGCCAAAGTGAGTTTCACCGGGTCAGTTGCGACAGGTGAGAAAGTCCGGCGTTCGGCAACATCGTCAGGAAAACGCGTTACCCTCGAACTGGGAGGGAAAAATGCGGCGCTGTTTCTCAATGATCTCACGGCACAAGCCATGGTCAACGGTATTCTTGAAGCCGGTTATCTGAATCAAGGACAGATTTGTGCTGCCGCAGAGCGTTTTTATCTGCCCCAGGAAAAACTGGATACGGTCATGACGCTCCTCAGGCAACGGTTATCGGAGATCGTGCCCGGCTCCCCTTTAGATGAAAAAACGGTGATGGGCCCGCTGGCGAATCAGGTTCAGCTTGAAAAAGTGCTGCATCTGATTCAACGCGCACGGGAAGAAGGGGATACTATTGTTTACGGCGGTGAAACTTTACCCGGCGAAGGGTACTTTTTACAGCCGACGGCGGTAAAAGTGCGTAGTAAAAACAGTACGCTGATGCACGAGGAGACCTTTGGCCCTGTCTGTAGCTTTATCGGTTATCAGAATGAAAAAGAGGCGCTTTCGCATATCAACGCTTCGCCATTCGGCCTTGCTGCAAGTGTGTGGTCGGAAAATATATCTAAGGCATTACGCTACGCTGAAGATATTGATGCTGGCATGGTGTGGGTCAATATGCATACCTTTCTCGATCCCGCGGTACCCTTTGGAGGGATGAAAGGATCGGGTAGTGGTCGTGAATTTGGCAGCGCGTTTATTGATGACTATACCGAACTTAAATCTGTCATGGTCCGTTATTAACCATCCTGAAAATGATGCAGGCAGATCAACCATACCGAAAGGTGGACTGTCTGCCTGATTATCAGGTTCGTTCGCTGCGTTTTATTGCTTGTGGGTAATGTTAAACGCCCGGCCCGGCGTTCCTTCCTGCATTACTAGCGCCATCTACCGTTAGAGTAGGCTATCTCCAGTCTTAACGGTTCAGACTCATCCTGTAACATCGCTTCCAAAGACAACGCCAGCGTCTGATGATAGGCATCTTTTACACTGACTTTCAGCATGTTGATGCTCGGTTCATAACGTAAAATAGCAGCGCGAAGCTCACGGCAAAACCAGTTGAGAACCCGTTTGTCACCCACATTCACCTCGTGCCATTCCGGCATACCCCGAGTGAGCAACGGCGGTAATGTCTCGCCACCTGGCACGGCGCAAGAGTTGAATAAACACATTAATTTGCGGCGTACCAATTCATGTGGGCTTATCCCCTCAACCAAGAGCCTGTCGAATAGCGCGACCGGAATGGCTGGCGTCATCATCATTTCCCTATCTGGCCCATCGCCAGATCCCATACTGACGTTCTGGACTCCTGTTGAGCGCTGTCTGATTTCTCGGCAGTGATTTGCCATTTGATTTTCGTGAAGTTCAGCGACATCGTTTCCACCGGCTTACCGCCGGCGCCGCCGCTAACACTGAGTTGTGATATCAGCACGTTTGTCAGGGTATAAACGATAAGCGACCGCATTTTGCCGCCGTCATTGTGGCACAACGTCAGCACCGCGGTTCTAATTAGCCTCCCGCTACAGCAGTACTCATTGAGCACAGGCGTGGCGAGGTCGACAAATTTAGTGAGCGACATTTCACCAACATGCGCACGCCCGGAAGTCCGCTCAGTGAGGCTAACATCGTTATTTACCTGCATTGCCACATTGTGGCTATAAGACATGATCGCTATCTGATCTTCAAAGCCTTCAACCTGGCTTTCGCCTTTGATATTGTCGAGCTTTAAAAAAATCGCATCCATGATTTATCTCCTTGTTGATCAGGTGGCAGTTCAGCAGCCAGACGAATACCGGCGGCCAACGCTTGTGACTCTTATTAAAAGCGCAACGACCAAAAAACACAGCGTGAAAAGCGCCAGGTTTGCAGGGATTTTGCCAACGTTTACCCACGTCTGATAAACGTTATTCCGCAGATTGCAATGCAATAGAGGGTTTTGGCCCGCTGTGGCCAAATACAATTGAGGTTATACTGAACGCTCTCTGCCATATTCAATCCCTTTTATCGCAAAGTATCCCTGGTGCCGGTATCACAGCGTCGTTATTCAAAAATTGACATTTCAGAATAATAATCAGCTATATATAAAAAACACATCAAAAAGCAAATATCAACTTAATTTTTACTTGTTTAATAAAAAAATCCAAATTGATTTACATCAATTAACACATAAAAAAACATTAAAAATCAAAGCCTTAAATAAAAATTAATCACTATGGAAATTTTATTTTTCTTAATACTCACATTATAAATGCTATTTACTTATTTTCCTGTAAACACTAAAAAATGATTTAAATCAAAAAACAAACTATTCTCGTTGATTAACGTTTTGACCGAAATAAAAAAGATTTTATACGTCCCGGGATAGTCTCCCTTTCTGATGGACAATATGCATTAACAAGCGGGCAAACAGGTAACTTCTGCCCGGGTAATCCGTTACCCGACTGATATTAACATTGTCATGAGGTGATATCATTTGCCCGGCCAGCCATAATCATCCGGAACCGGCGCTACGCCACGAACATCAGGACGGAGCATTTTTTGTCGATCCTCTTCGTCATCCACCCAGACACTGGCTATCTCTTCACAGGTTGCAAACCATACGCCATCATGCCCTTTAATATGTTCAATCAAACGTGACAACATCATCATATGATGCCCATGACCGATTATCTGCGGATGAAGGGCCATCGCATATAAACCGTTTTCCTGATGGTTATAAGCATAGGTAAAAATATCCTTCCAGCGTCGCAGAACACCGTCAGTATCGCTCATCCCCTCCTGGTTGCCGGTATACGCCAGTGCGGGAAAATCATCCAGATACCAGCTAACAGGAATTTCCAGAATCGCGCTGGCCGGGCCTGCGATATTTCCCGTTTCCCAATTCACCTGCCAACGTTGAGGATGGTAAGGCACAAGATCTCTCGCCATCAGGCTACTGTCATAGAGAAAACCGGCTTCCTCCAGAAGATCCAGCGTATTCTCGCTATAATCCCAATAGGGAGAACGGTATCCTACAGGGCGTATGCCAAAATGTCTTTTATAACAGGCGAACGCCAGATCCATAAGTCGGCGTTCTGTATCACGATTCACCAGAGTCGGATTTTCATGATAGTAGCCATGGTGAGCGATTTCATGCCCGGCATCAAAAATTGCTTTACTGATTTCCGGGAAGGTGTCTACAGTGTGTCCGGGAATAAAAAAGGTGGTTTTGATATTATTTTCTTTGAACAATTTCAGAAGCCTTGGTACGCCAACTTGAGCACCAAACTCTCCTCGTGACATAAAGGATGGCGACGGTCGATTAAATCCGCCCAGCCATAAAGACTGAGCATCTACATCAACACCAAGATTGACCGCAATCCTTTTACCCTCAGGTAATTTTAAATATCCCATAACGACCTCCAGCTAATACATAGAAGGGACACATTCTGTTATTTAATGTGTGATGGCCAGATATTATATATGCCTGCTTTTCTGCGTCTGTCCTTGAACGTTGTTGCTGCCCCCCCAAGTCTATTTTCATATAGAACATCGAGGTTAATTTCTCCTGAAATGACATCCTCTTGATTGACGTGCGCCTCTGCGATAATACCTTGTGGATTTTTCCACACGACATCACAGGGGCTTAAAATTGAACTTCGGGCCCAGCAGCCTGGCAGTGGTCCACCCGGGTTTCCGCCCAGGCAACAGTGAACAAGATAAATTTGATTTTCAATACAACGTGCGTGGCAACAATGTCTGACTCGCCAAAATCCCTGTTCAGTAAACGTAGCGGAAGGCGTTAAAATTAACTCCGCACCCTGTTCCGCCAGCGTCGCGGCACACTCCGGTATTTCTGCTTCATAACAAATATTAAAACCCACCTTTGCAAATGGCAGTTGAAAAACAGCCATTTTATCGCCTTCCTGAGTATACCAACCCCGTTCAGCCGGGAAGATATGCGTCTTACTATGAGCATAATGTTCGCCGTCGGGTCCCCATATATGCGCAACATTCTCATAGCGATCTGCTCCGGTCTGCTCCAGATGAGAGCCAGCAATAATGAACTGTCCTCTTTCTTTAGCTTCCTGTTGAAAAAGCTGCTTATAGGCATCCGTAAACTGATCAATTAAAGTTAGGTGTGAAATGGGTCTTTCTTGCCATTTTTTCAATAGTGTAAATAGCTCAATGGTAAATAGCTCCGGGAAGATAACGACATCAGCCCCCTGACTTTTATTAAGAAGTATCCTTACCTTTGTTATGAAATCTTCAAAAGTGTTTATTTCGGTAACAATATACTGACAAGCTGAAACAGTAAAATTACGTGACATCGTGATATCCCCGGCATGAAATTTAAACTTAAATTAACGTATAGCGCATGGAGAATATTAGGGAGTGGACATTACGACATCAGGTTATTTTTTGTGAAGCTGCGCAAAATATATGGAGAAAAGAGTAGAAGCATTGAACCTTTATTTACATAAAGGGGACTTTATCGATGATCGCAGCGAGACAGAGAGTCGATAAAAATCCAGGCGAAAAACAATAACCCTTACCACAATATTATTTTCAGCATCTGAAAATAATCAGGCAAACTAAATGATAACGCGCTGGTATAAAACCAACGCGTATTTTTACCGATAAGGGTAATGAAGACGGCCACCCGAAGGTGGCCGTTAGAACCCGGTAGCGCTTCGCTTATCAGGCCAGTGAAACCGAGACAGCTTTAGCGGTGAGACGCCAGCGGCTGTTCCGTCATTGGCGGGTGGTGCTTTTCCGGATCTTTAATCAGTACCCACAGGATGATGGCGCCGATAATATCGAACAGACTGAGTGCAATGAAGAACGGGCCGTAACCGATAATAGCGACCAATGCCCCCATAAACAGGTTGAAGCTTAACTGTCCCATCCATGCCGCAGATCCTGCCAGACCGGCAACCGTCGCGACCTCATTTTTCTTGAACAGGTCAGCGCTCATGGTAATCACAACGGTAGACAGCGTCTGGTGCGCAAAACCGCCAATACTCATCAATGCAATGGCGACATACGGGTTAGTCGTAATGCTGACAAAACCGATCGAAATCATCAAAACAGCGCCGATGGTAAAGCTACAACGACGCGCATTGATCGTGGTCATGTGCATCTTTTCCATGAAGAACTTCGCCAGGAAACCGCCTGCAACGCAGCCAAAGTCCGCCGCCAGGAACGGCAGCCAGGCAAACATGGCGATCTCTTTTAACGGCAGATGCATCACGTTAATCAGATACAGCGGCATCCAGAAACTCAGCGTTCCCCATGCCGGGTCAGCCAGAAAACGGGTAATCGCCAACGCCCAGAAGTTACGCTTTTTAACGATCTCTTTAACGGCCGGTTTTTTATTATCGTCCTGGAGATAGCTTTCCTGGCCGTCTTCGATATAACGCAGCTCTTTGTGGGTGATCCACGGGTGTTTATTTGGCGAGTTATAAATCAGGAACCAGGTGATGGCGAACAGCACGCCGATCCCACCGGTAATCACAAACGCCATTTCAGTACCGATGCCGCTATCAGCAAAGGTCAGCATCGCCCAGACCACCAGCGGCGGCGCCAGCATCGCACCAATCGAAGTACCGATATTAAACAGGCCCCCCGCAATACCGCGTTCTTTCGTCGGGAACCATTCGGCGCTGGCTTTAATCCCGGCCGGAATCGCTGACGCTTCGGTTAGCCCCATCAGACCACGCAGAAATGCCAGGCTTATCCAGCCGCCGGCCAGCGCGTGCGCCATGTTAATCAGCGACCATAACAAGGCAAAGATAAAGAAGCCGATTTTCAGTCCGATGACATCCATCAAATAGCCGGTGATCGGCTGCGCAATGGTGTAACAAAGCTGGAAGGCGCTCACCACCCAGGAATATTGTTGCTCATCAAAATGGAGTTCTTTCATCATCGCTGGCGCCGCAACGCTAAGCGAGCTACGGGACAGGTAGTTTACGATGGTCCCTACGCAGACCAGGCCGATAATCCACCATCTTAATTTTGTCATCTTCATGATAAAGCCTCGTTAAAAAACATTAGCTCCGCGCCGTCTGACCTGTAGCGGGAAAACTGAAATCACAAAATTGGTTGACCAATCAATATTTTCGCATCCGGACCGGTCAAAATCAGGCGGCAACTCCCGCCCTTAATATTCTTGAAATAAATACATCAACTCATTTCAAGTTGAATGGTGAATGCTTTTCACCCAGCAAAAATTGACACAGATCAAATAAATAAAATTGGCAGACCGTGAATGATGATATTTGTGATTTGGTTAGCCAATTTAGACAATAAGGTTGACATGAGAAAAATTTTGGTTGAATTTAGGGGGCAGAACGGGTTTACAAAGCACGTTTCGATGTTGGCTGGCAATGGGTCAACCACGAAGACGTTATCGCAAGAAGAGGAAACGAGATATGAAACAAACCTGGCGCTGGTACGGACCTAACGACCCGGTAACGCTGTCAGATGTACGCCAGGCTGGCGCAACCGGCGTGGTAACGGCGTTACACCATATCCCGAATGGAGAAATTTGGTCGGTAGACGAGATCCAGAAACGTAAAGCAATCGTTGAAGAGGCGGGTCTGGAGTGGTCTGTGGTAGAGAGCGTACCTATCCACGAAGACATCAAAACCCACACCGGTCAGTACGATTTATGGATCAAAAACTACCAGCAAACGCTGCGTAACCTGGCGCAATGCGGTATCTATACGGTTTGCTATAACTTTATGCCGGTGCTGGACTGGACACGTACGGATCTGGAATACGTATTACCGGATGGTTCCAAAGCGTTGCGTTTTGACCAGATTGAATTCGCCGCGTTCGAACTGCACATCCTGAAGCGTCCGGGAGCAGAAGCCGACTATACGGCAGAAGAGATTGCTCAGGCAGAGCGGCGTTTCGCCACCATGAGCGAGGAAGACAAAGCACGTCTGACCCGCAACATTATTGCCGGTTTACCTGGCGCGGAAGAAGGCTATACGCTGGATCAGTTCCGTCAACACCTGGCGACGTATAAAGATATCGATAAAGCAAAACTGCGTGAACATTTTGCCTATTTCCTGAAAGCCATTATTCCGGTTGCCGACGAGGTTGGCGTGCGTATGGCCGTTCACCCTGACGATCCGCCGCGCCCTATTCTCGGCCTGCCGCGCATTGTCTCTACCATTGAAGACATGCAATGGATGGTGGAAACCGTTAATAGCATGGCGAACGGCTTCACCATGTGTACCGGATCTTACGGCGTGCGCGCCGACAACGATCTGGTTGATATGATCAAACAGTTTGGTCCGCGCATCTACTTTACGCATCTGCGCTCTACGCTGCGCGAAGAGAATCCGAAGACCTTCCACGAGGCCGCCCATTTGCACGGCGATGTGGATATGTATGAAGTCGTTAAAGCGATTGTGGAAGAAGAGCACCGTCGTAAAGCCGAAGGTAGCGACGATCTGATCCCAATGCGCCCGGACCACGGTCATCAGATGCTGGACGATCTGAAGAAGAAAACGAATCCGGGTTATTCCGCCATTGGCCGTCTGAAAGGGCTTGCGGAAGTCCGCGGCGTCGAACTGGCTATCCAGCGCGCTTTCTTTAGCAAATAACCTTCTTTCGCATGGCGCGACGCGTCATGCGATTTCCCCTACTCAATGCAATAGCAACATGCCTCGCCCCGGAGATCGCGGGCGAAGACGTCGAATGACAGGAGTTTGCAATGGAACAGAATATCGCCACCGCCCAGGTTTCCGTCGCCCGCCCAAACTGGGACAAATCACGTCTGGTATCCCGTATTGTGCATCTGGGCTGCGGGGCGTTTCACCGCGCGCACCAGGCGCTCTTTACCCATCATCTACTGGAAAAGAGCGACAGCGACTGGGGCATTTGTGAAGTGAACCTGATGCCGGGTAACGACGCGCGGCTGATCGCGAACCTGAAAGCGCAAAATCTGCTGTACACCGTTGCAGAACGCGGCGCAGAAAGCACCGAACTGAAAATTATCGGTTCAATGAAAGAAGCGCTGCACCCTGAATTCGACGGCCATGCAGGGATTCTGGCGGCAATGGCGCGCCCGGAAACCGCCATCGTCTCCTTAACCGTGACCGAAAAAGGCTACTGCACCGACCCCGCCAGCGGCGAGCTTGATGTCAATAACCCGCTGATCCAAAACGATCTTGCCCATCCACAGCAGCCTAAATCCGCCATTGGCTATATTGTCGAAGCGCTAAACATGCGCCGGGAGCAAGGACTGAAAGCTTTTACCGTGCTGTCGTGCGATAACGTACGCGAGAATGGTCACGTCGCGAAGGCTGCCGTCCTCGGCCTGGCAAAAGCTCGCGATGCCGCCCTCGCCGCATGGATTGCCGACAATGTGACCTTCCCCTGCACCATGGTTGACCGTATTGTTCCGGCAGCGACCGAAGAGACGCTACAACTGGTTGCCGACCAGTTAGGGGTTTATGATCCTTGCGCTATCGCCTGCGAACCCTTCCGCCAGTGGGTCATCGAAGATAACTTTGTGAATGGTCGCCCGGACTGGGACACCGTCGGCGCGCAATTCGTTGCAGATGTCGTACCGTTTGAAATGATGAAGCTGCGTATGCTTAACGGCAGTCACTCTTTCCTCGCCTATCTGGGTTATCTCGGCGGGTATGACACTATCGCCGATACCATGACCAACCCGGCTTACCGTCGCGCGGCGCTGGCGCTGATGCTTGATGAACAAGCGCCGACGTTGTCAATGCCGGAAGGCACCGATCTGGAAGGGTATGCGAATTTGTTGATCGCGCGTTTCACTAACCCCTCGTTGAAACACCGCACCTGGCAGATCGCGATGGATGGCAGTCAGAAACTGCCGCAGCGTTTGTTGGACCCGGTGCGCCTGCACTTGCAACAGGGCGATGACTATCGCCGCCTGACGCTGGGCGTCGCCGGATGGATGCGTTACGTCGGCGGTGTCGATGAGCAAGGTAAAACCATTGATGTCGTCGATCCGCTGCTCGCGCAGTATCAGGCGATTCATCAGCAATATCAGACGCCGGAAGAACGCGTTCGCGGGCTACTGGCCATCGAGTCTATCTTTGGCAACGACCTGCCGAAGAACCACGAATTTGTGCAAGCCGTTACCGACGCTTACCAACAGCTATTGCAGAATGGCGCGAAAGCCACGGTAGAAGCGCTGGCTAAGTAAGGAGATAAATCATGGCTACGTTTATGACTGAAGATTTTCTACTTAAAAACGACATTGCCCGCACGCTGTACCATAAATACGCCGCGCCCATGCCGATTTATGACTTCCACTGCCATTTAAGTCCGCAGGAAATCGCCGACGATCGCCGTTTCGATAACCTCGGTCAGATCTGGCTGGAAGGCGACCACTATAAATGGCGAGCGCTACGAAGCGCAGGCGTGGATGAGTCGCTGATCACCGGCAAAGAGACCAGCGATTATGAAAAATATATGGCCTGGGCCAATACCGTACCAAAAACGCTGGGTAATCCGTTGTATCACTGGACGCACCTTGAACTACGCCGTCCATTTGGCATTACAGGTACGCTGTTCGGACCGGATACCGCGGAAAGTATCTGGACGCTGTGTAATGAGAAACTGGCGACGCCGGCCTTTTCCGCGCGCGGTATTATGCAGCAGATGAATGTGCGGATGGTCGGAACCACCGACGACCCGATAGATTCTCTGGAATATCACCGCCAGATAGCCGCCGACGACAGCATTGATATTGAAGTCGCGCCAAGCTGGCGCCCCGACAAAGTTTTCAAAATCGAACTGGACGGCTTTGTCGATTACCTGGGGAAACTGGAAGCGGCGGCAGATGTCAGCATTACCCGTTTCGACGATTTACGTCAGGCGCTCACTCGCCGTCTCGACCATTTCGCCGCCTGCGGCTGTCGCGCGTCCGATCATGGCATTGAAACGCTGCGATTTGCGCCGGTGCCCGACGACGCGCAGCTTGACGCCATTCTGGGCAAACGTCTGGCTGGCGAAACGCTGAGCGAACTTGAGATCGCCCAGTTTACCACGGCGGTGCTGGTCTGGCTGGGCCGTCAGTACGCCGCGCGCGGCTGGGTGATGCAGCTACATATTGGCGCGATCCGTAACAATAATACCCGGATGTTCCGCCAGCTGGGGCCGGATACCGGCTTTGACTCCATTGGCGATAATAACATTAGCTGGGCGCTCTCCCGTTTGCTCGACAGTATGGATGTGACCAATGAACTGCCCAAGACTATCCTCTATTGCCTGAACCCACGTGATAACGAAGTCCTGGCGACCATGATCGGTAACTTCCAGGGGCCGGGAATTGCCGGAAAAGTGCAGTTTGGTTCCGGCTGGTGGTTTAACGATCAGAAAGACGGGATGCTGCGCCAACTGGAGCAACTGTCGCAAATGGGACTGTTAAGTCAGTTTGTCGGGATGCTGACCGACTCCCGCAGTTTCCTTTCTTATACGCGACATGAATATTTCCGTCGTATTCTCTGTAACCTGCTGGGACAGTGGGCGCAGGACGGAGAGATTCCTGATGATGAAGCGATGCTAAGCCGTATGGTTCAGGATATCTGCTTCAATAATGCCCAGCGTTATTTCACGATTAAATAATCGCTATTAATCTGTGAGCACAGGTTTCAGGTATTTCAAGGGGCAGGAAGGCGGTAAGAGAGTGAGAAATTTAGCAGTAACGCATTTTTCCAGCCAAAGACTGACCACCGATAAAAAGCAAAGAGGTTGCTGATTAATCCCGAATCACTTACTAAGGTAAGTGATTCGGGTAAACAAACACAGCCATCTTTTGCGTCATGCTTTTTTTCTCTGTCCGGAATAACTCCAGTGCAGAAAGTGTGATACATCAGTCCTGTTGATGATGGCTCCTGTTGGTTATACGGTAATAACTCATGACTTCACACTGTGGTTTCCTTTAATAAATCGACAGCCAGCATTTCCAGCTGGTTAACCACCTCATTACTGGATCGCTCCATTCTGTCGAGTTCTTGCGACATCGCATTCATATCGCCTGCGGCAAAATAGTTCAGCGCAGAGTGACCAGCGGTATGCACCTCTTTATGCGGCGCTTCCAGACTACGGAAACTGTAGTAGTTGCTAAACTGCTGCCCTTCAAAACCGTAGTACCATTTCCCCAGCCGACACTGATCGTGCATCGTTATTTTACTGTTTATGTCTTTATTTAAGAGTAATTTGTAGACTTCCATTTTCCAGATAACATGGTCAACTTTGACAATATTCAAAAACTGCACCGTAGAGATGTACTGCATGACCGATTTCATGCTCAGCGATTTATCAATGACGATGCCAATAGACTCCACAATTTGATTTATGTTAGTCGTAATATTATCAATAACCGGCTGTTGGTTATCCAGCACCTCACTCACTCTGGCCGTATTATCTTTGATTACAGAGGTTAACGTACTGACGCTTTTCGAACTGTGTTTAACATCTTCGGACAGGTTTTTCACCTCTTTCGAAATAACGCTAAAACCACGCCCGGCATCCCCTACGCGCGCGGCCTCGATCGCGGAGTTAATCGCTATCAAATTGGTCTGGTTAGCGATCTTCTGTATCTCTTTAATACACGCATTAATTTGCGTTAAGGAGGTATTTAAGTCGCCCATACGACAGCCAATATCCGATGAAGTCGTGCCAATTTCGGTGATAAATTCCACGAGCGATTTTAATGAACTTCTGGCTTTATCATTCTGTTCATTAAGTTCATTAATGCGTTCTTTTTCAATGTTGAGCTGCTCACAGGATTTAATGATGGCATTACGAATGATATCGATCGTCGAGATCCCCATCAGAATTTTTTGACACAGTATCCGCTCATAAGGCTCAGGAGTATCCACCACCACGTCAGACGCATTAGCGCCAGATTCTGCTGCTGGCGGCGGTATTTTTACAACATTATTATTCCAGTGGCGCAAGCCTAATACTTTTTTAAACATATACCATTCTCCTTATTATATGTGGACATCCTGATCTATGCCTGGATAAAGTATTATCAACTCATGCTAACATAAGGAAAAATCGGCTGTCATCTGCCATAACCATACGTTCACCAGAATAAGACAAAACGTCCACCAAACTTAAATAATTACAAAGCAAACTATTCAACAATACCATTAATAGTCATGATGGAAGTCGCTTCGCTTTATACTGAAATATTATTTACAAGGCTGACAATAATAGCTGAATAATAATTAACTGCATTTACTTAGGTGTATCTATATCTCGGCCCGAAGATTGCAGACAGGGTTTAAACGCAAACTTTTGCAATAGAAAAATAACCTAACGTAAACTTTTTATATGACCAATAATATCATTTGGACTCATCAATATATTATGCTGTCCGTTTACCAGCCAAACAGGCATGACCTAAATCCAAAGGAATGGGGGCAGCGTAACCAGCCGCAAAAAGTATCGATTAGTCGAAAATCAGGAAACGGATGCGCCAACGCGGCGAGCGTCACCGCCTGCGTCAGAAAAGTTAAGAATAATTTGTGATATTATTTCTCATATGTTACCAGTAAATGGCAGGCTGATAGCCGTTCGCTGGTAAACACAACAGGCGGGATATCGGCACCCACGCCGATATCCCGACGAGAATGACCCCGTTACGCTTTGATGACGATTAACGGTTCAATATCGCTCTCTTTTTTAATGACTAATGAATCATCGCCGCGCAGGCACGTACCGCCGTAGTTACCGCCCACGGTAAACGTACAGACCTGAATATACTTCCCGGCGACCTTCGGCAGGCACCACAACTGCTGATAGATATTTTTCTGCGTGGCGAACTTGCCGCTGGTTTTATCCAGGAGCTCTTCCTGATGGCTCACCAAATCAATATTACTACCGCAACGTCCGGCAATCGGTTTTACCGCATAGCCGGTCTGCACCAGCTCATCGTTAACGGTAAAATCCGTGTCGAGCAAATAGCGATGATGCGGGAAGAGCGACCACAGGATGGGCAGGATCGCTTTGTTACCCGGGATCACCGTCCACAGCGGTTCAAACACCAACACTTCCGGGCGCAGTAATACATCAATCAGCCGGACTTCATTTTCCGGGTGCCCGGTACGAATAGGCACTGCGGCATACTCCGTCTCGCTGACTTCGCGTATCTGCTCCATCGCCGTTTCCCACGCCCAGGTTTTCCAGACACAATTCACCAGCCGTCCGTCGCCATCGATCAACTGCCCGGCGTCATCCCAGCGCAACTCGCCCAGCCCGCGGAGAATTTTGCTCGCGAAACCGGCCTGATGCAGCGCCTGCTGCATAAACTGCGCGTGATAGTCCTCCTCGATATCATCATCCTGCATGATATGGACGAAAGGACGCGCTTTACTGTGTTTCCAGGCGCCTGCCAGCTCGTTAATTAAGCCCTCCGCCGGGTTATGCCCTTTACCGGTATAGCCCTGCTCAGCCCATTTTTCGAGAATTAATCCCGCTTCGGTATGGCATGATGCGGAATCGGCATTGTATTCATAGACTTTCAGCCCGCGTTCATCCATGCAGAAATCCATACGACCGGTGATCATATGGTGACGACGGCGCTGCCAGGAGAGACGCAGGCGCGGCCAAAGAATTTTGGGGATATCGAATAGCGCCAGCAGATTATCGTCTTTTAAAACTTTGTCCGTGGCGTGCAGGTACATCAAATGCAACTCATTGGTCGCTTTGATAAGCTCCTGTTCAGCGCTCTCGGTGATGGTAAAATACTGGTACGGGTCCTGATTGATAACGTGCCCGTTCGCCTGTACATAGGCTTTTTGTAACGGATCGCGCTCATCCAGCCACTGACCGTCAAACTGACCTTTCTCTGGCAGTCTTGCGCCGCGAATCGCCAGCGACTGATTCGCGATGTCAGGCTGTGACAAACTGTATTGCGTGTCGTCGGTCTGGATCATCCAGCCTAAAATCGTCGTGTCATCAAAGGTGTCGCGCAGGGTGTAACACCCGTTTTCTACGACCATTTCCAGTTCGCGAGTCCACTGCTGCCCTGGCGGCAATGGCGTGTGGATAACGTTTTGCTCAGCAATACGAATTTTGTTATCCAGGAGTTGGGTGATAATCGCGACGTGCCCGGTTTCGTTAAACTCGCCGCCCTTTTGCCAGATGAGCAGCGCCCCAGCCTCCGGCGCGCGCGGCGAACCGTTCGGGAAGGCCTGCAAAGGCAAAATATTGTCATTCACGACCTCGCGCAGAAAACGTAGCGAGAAGATTTCCCAGGCCATGCCGACGTCAGTAAAAACAACGCCATAATTCAGAAAGAGAAAACGGCGGGCAAATTCCACGCACTGCCATTTATGCCCCATGTATTCATCGTCGATGTAGCTACGAAAAGCTGCGTCGTCGTCGTCCCACGGATCGAGGGAATTGTAATCTGAAGAGTAGATCGCTACGCCGCCGGGGGCGTAACCCAATAATGTCCCGAAGGGGGCATCCTGACTGGTGGTTCCTTTGCTCATGCACTTACCTCAAAACAAGACCGCCTGAGCAGCCTGGCGTGATTTCGCTCTGATTGTCTGCTCTGTGACACTAACCGGACAGAGGTCGACATAATCATACACCTCAATAAGGCACACTGAGGCCAGAAGGTTAAAATTTCACTCGCCGGAATGTCCCAATCGGTTAAATGTCCGACTAGCAAGCTGCTACACTGCTTCAACACCACCACTGTGAAGGCAGGTCAATATGGCAGATAATACTTATCAACCCGCAAAAGTCTGGACGTGGGATAAATCCGGCGGCGGCGCGTTCGCTAACATTAATCGCCCGGTTTCCGGCCCGACGCACGACAAAACGCTGCCCGTCGGCAAACATCCGTTACAGCTTTATTCGCTGGGGACGCCTAACGGCCAGAAAGTGACCATTATGCTGGAAGAGCTCCTGGCGCTGGGCGTGACCGGCGCCGAATATGACGCCTGGTTGATTCGCATCGGCGAGGGCGATCAGTTCTCCAGCGGCTTTGTTGACATCAATCCGAACTCAAAAATCCCGGCGCTGCGCGATCACTCACACAACCCGCCGATTCGGGTTTTTGAGTCGGGCGCAATTCTTGTTTATCTGGCGGATAAGTTTGACCATTTCCTGCCGCAGGATCTGGCTAAGCGCACAGAAACCCTTAACTGGTTGTTCTGGCTACAGGGCGCGGCGCCGTTCCTCGGTGGCGGTTTCGGTCATTTCTATCATTATGCGCCGGTAAAAATTGAGTACGCCATTAATCGCTTCACCATGGAAGCCAAGCGTCTGCTGGACGTGCTGGATAAGCAGTTAGCTCACCACCCGTATGTCGCGGGAGAAGAGTACACTATTGCCGATATGGCCATCTGGCCGTGGTTCGGCAACGTGGTGCTGGGGAATGTCTATGATGCAGCGGAGTTTCTGGATGCCGGAAGTTATCAAAACGTACAACGCTGGGCGAAACAGGTAGCCGAACGTCCGGCGGTAAAGCGGGGGCGCATTGTCAACCGGACCAACGGCCCATTGAACGAACAGCTTCACGAACGCCATGACGCCAGCGACTTCGAAAACAATACCGAAGATAAACGTCAAAGTTAAACCATGATGCCGGATGAGGTAGTAATGTCGTCATCCGGCATGGTATTCCCTGCTGACGCTTCGCTTATCAGTTCTGCGAGTGTGTCATATTCGGCGCTTCACTAAACCCATGTTGCATGAGAATCAACCTCGCCCGTGCTGATAGTAAAAAGTCGGCAAGCGTTTTTCCCTGCTCGCTCAGGCAGGCAAAGCCATATTCAGCCACGGGATTATAAGGTTCCGGGATATCAACCACTCGCAGCGAATTAACCAGCCGTAGCCTGGGAGCATAGCTGGCATAGCCGATAAAGATATCGGTGTAATCATGATTGATGAGCCATTCCGCTGCCAGCCGGCCCGCCGGTAACGGCAAAGTCTGCCTGCCGCCAACCAGCGCTACCGCGCGTTTTCGGACCGCTTCGCCCTCCTTGCCCATCCGCGAAAAAAGCTGCTGCGTATAATCGCCGGAAGGATCGCAACCTGCTGTTGAGGTGCCGATCCGCAGATCCCGCCGGGTTAATAGCGACAGCCAGTCCTCGCCTTCACGCATCGCCTGCGCCCGCACGCTCAGACACAAACGGTTCGTCGTAAAAGGCGCGACCCGCAGTGCCCGCCCGCTTTCCAGCAGCGCCTGCGGATGCGCCAGGTTCGCCGAAGCAAAAAAGTCGCATGCTTCGCCCGCTTCGATGCGTTCACGTAACAGCCCCGCCGGACCGAAATCACATACCGCATCCGCCTGAAACGCCGCCATTAGCTGCGGCCAGACGACGCGCAAGCTCCCCGCAGCCAGTATTCGCATTACTGTACACCCTGATAGTCAGTACGGTAAAAACGTTGATACCAGTCGTTAGCGGCCTTTTGCATGTCAATATCGTGGAATTTTTCCGGATAGAGTTTTTTCGCCATCCACAGTTCGCCGATTCCCACCGCCTCCGGCATCGGATATCCCCAGGCTTTGGCATAATCCGGCATCAGGTAAACCCGATGATGCTTCACCGCGTCAATGACCTGCCACTGGGGATTGTGCAGGATCTCATTGACGACCTTTGGATAGCGATTCTGGACAAAGATTACCTGTGGATCCCAGGCGATCACCTGCTCCATTGTCACCTGCTTAAAGCCTTTCACCGAGGATGCCGCTACATTCAGCGCCCCCGCATGGGCCATCATCAGACCGGTGTATTTACCGGAACCGTAGGTGGTCAGCTCCGGATTCGCCATATAGGCGCGAACTCGCTCATTTTCAGGAACCGACTGCAAACGGTCGCTGACCATCTTGCGACCTTTATCCATCGCCTCAATCAGCGCTTTCGCCTCCTGCGGTTTATTGACGATATCGCCAATCAGCGTTATTCCTTCACGCAGCCCACGATTATAAGCCTGCTCGTCATCGGCCAGGGTCGGGTTCATTTTAGCCTGCTCGCCAGCAACATCATGGCGCAGCGAAATCGCCACCACCGGAATGCCAAGACGGCTGATCTTGTCGATCATCTCCTGCGGAGCGTAATTCGTGACAAACACCACCTGCGGGCGCAGCGCCACCAGTTTTTCAGGATCAACGTGCGTTAGATCGCCCAGCGAGGCTTTTTGCGCCAGTTCCGGCGCCAGACGCGCATAGCCGTCGCCTAATTGCTGTTTCCAGTTCGCCATGACCCCAACGATTTTGTCAGTGGCATTCATCTGTACAAGGAGATTGAGCGTTTGATGCTGGAGCACCACCACTCTGTCGACGGTGTCGGGAACCGTGACCTGGCGGCCAAGTTGATCGGTAAAAGTACGCGCCGCCTGTGACATTAACGGCCAGCAAAAAAGCAACGCCAGCAGAGAGAGCTGGCGCAAAAATTTATTCATAGGTTTCGCCCCATAATCGATATATAAATAATTATACAACGATTATAGAGCGATATAATAGAGGTGATTAAGGGATCACGCGCTGGTGATGTCGTACTCCATGCGGCGCAGCGCATCTAACGTGGCTTTCGCTTCGTCTTCGTCAATGATGCTCATCGCAAAACCAACGTGTACCAATACCCATTGCCCTATCAGATCGGCTGGCTTACCTTCACAAATCAGAGCAATATTGACATCACGTTTGATGCCACACACTTCCACCTGCGCAAGCTGGTGAATATCATCTCCGACGGCCAGCACCTGACCGGGGACGCCAATACACATAGTTAACCACCTGAAATAAAATGCGGGTTATTCGACCTCAATACTTTTTACTTTCAACGAATCGCCGGTATCCACCCGCAGGCGATCGCCATGACAATGCGGACATTGCGCGTCATGCCTGAGAATTTCCACCACCTGACTGCAATCCCAGCACCAGGCCTGGGCCGGTCTGTAGTCGATGTGCAATTCGCACCCTTGCGCTAAAGTCCCCTGGCAGGCGATGTCAAAGCTGAAACGAACCGCGCGCTCTTCAACGCACGAAAGCGCGCCTATCTCCAGCCATACGCCGGTGACGCGCGCCACGCCGTGCTGTTCTGCCTGCTGCTGAATAATTTCAACGGCGCTTTGGCAAAGAGACAGCTCATGCATTCTCACAGCTCCGACGGCCAAACAGCAACGCACGCCGGCTTGTCTGCGGCGCATCAGGATTGCTTACCGGCAGGGATAGCAGCATCCGCGCGCAGTCATCCGCCAGCCGGACGCCCTCTTCCGGCGACAGGCTACGGGAAAGCGGCGACATCAACGAGCAGGCAAGATATTGCGAAACGCCTTCCAGCTCGCCAACGGTAAAGGTCATCGTGCCATAAGGCAGTTGCAGACCGAGTTTTTCACCGACGGTACGCCCGGGCCAGATCTGGTCCGGACCAGGGAAGATTAATGCGCTTAACATCCACGGCGTAATTACCGTGCCCGTCCATTGTCCTTCAAACAACGTAAAATCAGAGACATGCACAGGCATAGTCGGATGCAGAAACGAAAGATCGTGCATCGAACGATGGGCTATCTCTTCAAACGCCGCCTGAACCCGGGCGACGGGCGCCGTGTCGAATCCGGAAAACGTTTCAGACATGCGCCGTCTCCTTAGGAATTGCTTCGACGCCGGATTCACGCAGCGCAGCAAGAACCTGCTCAAGCGCAGGTTCAATCATCGCCTCGACGGTTGGCGTTAAGCCGATGTGCGGTTCCAGCGACTGTGGAATAACGCCGACCAGGGTCAACTTCTTCGGAAACTCGCCGGTAAAGCGGAGGGCCGACAATACGTCGGCCAGTCCAAGCTGATGGGGGGAGATTTTGTTGGTGAACAACGCCGGAACTTCATCGTCGCGCAGTACCATAATGGTTCCCGGCGCGTTCTTTTTCGACACGATGGCGTCGGCAATGATCAAATGATCCCGATTCGCCATATCGCCAAGAAGTTCCATTCCCGCCGTACCGCCATCCAGAATCTCAACGAAATCCGGCAGGGTGTATCGTTGCTCTAACGCTTCAACAATACGCACCCCGATGGCTTCATCGGTCAGCAAAATATTGCCGACCCCTAAGACTAATATCCGCATTACAAAACCTTCACCGAGACCACTTCATTGCCATCGGCGTCCACCACGTGCACCGCGCACGCCATGCAAGGGTCGAAGGAGTGGATGGTACGTACCACTTCCAGCGGCTTCGCCGGATCGGCGATCGGCGTACCGACCAGCGACTGTTCGTACGGCCCCACGTCATCGTTGAAGTTACGCGGACCTGAGTTCCATGTCGATGGCACCACTGCCTGATAGTTACTGATAATACCGTCTTTAATCACCATCCAGTGAGACAGCATACCGCGCGGCGCCTCCAGGAAGCCCACGCCTTTGAACTCGCCCGTCGCCGGAATGTTCGGCTTCACAAACGTGGTGTAATCGCCTTTGCCGATATTTACAATCAGCGCGTTGTATTGATCCTGCAATATGTTTTGCAGTTCACAACAGTGAACGGTACGCCCGATGATACGACCCAGCGTAGAGTGAAGTTGCGCCATTTCCAGCGTTTTGCCGGTCAGCTTCTGATAAAGCGCAATGATTTCATTGAGCTTGGCCTGGGTGGATTCACGACCTGCAGCCAGTTTACACAGCATGTTCGCCAGCGGCCCGACTTCGACGGTTTTGCCGTAGAATGTCGGCGACTTGACCCATGAGTATTTACCGTCATCCGACCAACCGTCGTAAGCCGGGATCGTAGTGCCTTCCCACGGCGCCTGCGGCGCTTCATCTTTGTACCAGGCGTGCTTCGCGCTCTCCTGAATACCTTTAATCAGGAATTCGTCGGAGTGAGAGGTGATCGGACGGTATGTCGACAGATCGGCATTGGTAATGTAACCGCCCGGGAACAGGAAACTGCCGTTTTTACCGTCGGTCGGGAATTCCGGCGCGCTCAGGTAGTTCACCGCGCCTTTGCCGCGCTCCAGCCATTCCGGATAGTAGGCCGCGATGACTGCGGTATCCACTTTATACACCTGCTCGACAAAATCGCTCAGCTTATCGATAAACGATTTGATGTACATCAGGCGTTCAAGGTTCAACGTACCGATACTGTCGAGATTGATCGGGTTCGCCACCCCACCGACCGCCAGGTTCTGGATATGCGGCGATTTACCGCCCAGCAACGCCACCACGCGGTTAGCGTCACGCTGACATTCCAGCGCCTGCAGATAGTGAGCGACCGCAATCAGGTTGACCTCCGGCGGTAACTGCATTGCCGGGTGCCCCCAGTAGCCGTTGGCGAAAATACCTAACTGACCGCTGGCGACAAGATCCTTGATCTTGTTCTGAACTTTCGTGAACTCTTGCGCGCTGTTCAGGTGCCAGCTCGACACGCCATCCAGCATCGCGGAGGCTTTTTCCGGATCGGCTTTCAACGCAGAGGTAATGTCCACCCAGTCCAGCGCAGAGAGCTGGTAGAAATGGACAATGTGGTCATGGGTGGTATGCGCCGCCAGAATAATATTACGGATATACTGCGCGTTGACGGGAACATCAATATTCAGTGCGCTTTCTGCCGCACGAACGGAGGAGATCGCGTGAGTTGTCGTACAAACGCCGCAAATACGCTGCACAATCATCCACGCATCGCGCGGATCGCGGTTCTTCACAATCTCTTCCATACCGCGCCACATAGTGCCGGACGCCCATGCTTTGGATACGACGCCGTTCTCAATTTCGCAGTCAATGCGTAAATGACCCTCAATACGGGTTACCGGATCAATAGTAATTCTCTGGCTCATGCTTTGCTCGCCTCATGACGATTATGATCGTTTTGTTTTAAAGGAGGAAGTATCGGCAGTAGACGAATGAGTACGATGTATGCACAAATCTCAATAGCCACAAAACCAATAGAAATCAACAATTCTTCCCAGGTTGGGAAGTAGTGGTAGCCGCCACCCGGGTTGAATGCCACCAGCGAATAGGTCAGACGCCACGTCGCGCAGCCCAACAGCGCGCTTAGCGCCGACAGGTACAGCATACGAGAGTCATTACGCAGTTTCGCCACACGCAGCACCACTAACGGGAAGACCATCAGGACGACTTCAATCCAGAACATAGCGGAGTAAAAATCGCCGGCAAACGCATAGGACAGCTTGTCGCGATAAATCAGTTCGCCAAAGCGCAGGACGACGAAAATCGCCAGCAGCACGCTGATGGTATTCGTCAGCTTAACAAACAAATTTTTCTCATCCGGACCGTTTCCTTTCAGGCCAGCCTGAACCAGCGACCCCTCAAATATGACAATGGAGAAGCCCATGATAAACGCGGTCAGAACCGAGAACAGCGGCAGCATTTCATAGCTTTGCCATAGCGGATGCACTTTATAGCCCGCCGAGATCATCAATGACCCCATTGAGGACTGGTGCATCGTCGGCAGCAGCGCGCCCAGCGCGATAATAAAGAACATCACCTTATTCAGACGCTTGAGCGACACTTTCCAGCCCAGACGTTCAAACAGGGCAGGCGCAAACTCCAGCGCCATCACGCCGATGTAGATGGTCATACAGACCGCCGTCTCAAACAGTACCGAGTTCACGTTGAAGTGACCTGGAATGTAGAAGTACGGCAGGTTCCAGTAACGACCGACGTCGATAGTGATCGACAGGCCGCCCAGCGAGTAACCAAACAAGCTTGCCAGCAACGCCGGGCGCACCAACGGATGGTATTGCCCACGGTTAAAGACATACACCGCCCATGCCAACGCCCAACCGCCACAGGCAAAGCCGGTGCCGATCAACAGGTCAAAGGCAATCCAGACGCCCCACGGGAAACCGCCGTTCAGGTCGGAAACGGAGCCCAACCCGAAGACCAGACGCTTCACGATAAGGAGCATACACAGGACGATTAACGGTCCAAAAATAATGACCGGTTTACTGATGATTTTTCCGCCCAGCGGTTTTGGATCATGACTCATGATCGTCTCCTCCATCGTGATGGTCGTTTTTGCTATTACGACGAACCAGCACGGTTAAGCCCGCCAGCGCAGCCAGGGGTAGTATCATGCCTTTATAAAGCGTGTGTTGAACATGCTCGGAGCGCGCTCCGGTTGAAAGGTCATCCAGCTTCGGCAGATCCAGATCTTCATAAGGAACGCCTGTCAGCACCAGCACCTGAGTACCACCGCCCTCTTTTTCACCGTAGAGGTGTGGGTAGTATTTAGGCACCGTATGCAGATAGGTGTCGTCCGTTTTCAACGTCTGGCGCGGATAGTGATATTCACTGCCTGGTTTGAGGGCCAGACGTTTTTTCGCTTCCGCCATCAGCTCTTCACGAGTACCGAAAATGACGGCCCCTGCCGGACAAACTTCCACACACCCAGGCAAACCGCCTTTATCCAGACGCTCAACGCCTTTCTGGTTACACAGCTCACATTTGTGAAGCGCGCCAAACGGGTTGTTGTAGTCGTACTTAGGTACGTTGTACGGACAGGCGACCATACAGTAACGGCAGCCGGTGCAGACATCTTTGTCATAGTGGACGATGCCGGTTTTCGGATCTTTTTTCAGCGCCGACACCGGACAAACGGAAACGCAGTTAGGATCGACGCAGTGCATACACTGTTTCTTGATGTAGGCATAGCCGTTCTCTTCCTGATCTTTGTTCACGCCCGTACCGCTACGCCATACCTGAATAATGTTATTGGTATACGGCGACAGCTTGTCGTTGTTCGACCAGGTCTGCTCCCCTTCCGGGTTACGCGCCGGGAAGTTGATATCCTGACACTTTGTGACGCAGGCCTGACAGCCCACGCACAGAGTGGAGTCATACAGCATACCCAGCGAACCTGGAATCGGCGGACGGTTTTCTGCAGCCGCATGGCTGACAGACGGCGCGGCGCCCAACAGCAATGCTCCACCGGAGGCTGCTTTAATAAAGTCACGTCTGTTCACGGTTATTCTCCCCGTGAGTCAGCGTTATCTTTCTTTTGCTGACGCCCCAGTTCACGTACCGCCATCACGCTGACGCCGGCAACCAGACCGACTACGCCGCCAAGCAGACCGACAGCGCCCGCAGAGATATTGCCGCCTTCTTTCATATTGACGTCAGGTTTCTCTGAACGCGGAGTTTGGTTTTCGACATGAGCAAGCTGGTGAATGCCCTTATGGAAGCCGATACCTTCTTCGTTACAGCCATAGCAAGGATGGCCGATCGCCACTGGCCAGACGCCGCCAACGTCACAGAACTGTAACGTAGAACAGTTGCCCCAGGTTTCCGGCCCTTTACAGCCAAGATGGTAGAGACACCAGCCCTGACGGTGGCCTTCGTCGCCAAATTCTTTGGCAAAACGGCCTGCGTCGAAGTGTGGACGACGTTCGCAATGCTCATGAATCAGACGGCCATAGGCAAAGGTTGGACGATTTTTCGCATCCAGCTTCGGCGGCGTGCCGTAAGTGATGATATGCGCGACGGTCGCCAGGAAGTTATGCGGGTTTGGCGGACAACCTGGAATATTGATAACCGTTTTGCCCGGTAAGACTTCCTGCAGACTGACAGCGCCGGTTGGGTTTACGCCAGCCGCAGCAACGCCACCCCATGCCGAGCAGGAACCGATAGCGATAATCGCGGCTGCGCCGTCGGCGGCTTTGCGGATGTGATCCACGATCGGCTCGCCGGCAACCATGCAGTAGATACCGTTATCTTTTAGTGGGATAGAACCATCCACCACCAGAACATATTGCCCTTTATACTTCTCCAGAGCGTTATGTTTGTTTTCTTCGACCTGGTGACCGAATGCGGCGGAAAGTACCTCGTGGTATTCCAGAGAGATAGTCTCCAGAACGAGGTTTTCAACGGTTGGGTGTGTAGCACGAAGCAGTGATTCGGTACAACCGGTACACTCCTGAGCGCCAATCCAGATAACGGGCGGACGCTGTGGATTGGATACCGATTCTGCCATTTCTGCGGCGGCTTTGCTACTGAGCCCCATAGTAGCGGCCAGTGCTGCACAAAGCTTCATGAAATCACGACGGTTAATGCCGTGAGAAGTGATGAGAGTATTATCTCCAGTCATTTTATAGTTATTCCGTTACGAAGACCTGGCTTTTATTTTGCACTGTTCGCGAAGAAGTTATTGCGATCGGTACGCCATTTACCACACTTTTTTTATGGTTATGTGCGCCATAATACTTCGACGGAACAGTAAAACGAAGGGAAGAGGCGATAGTGTAATTAATTAAAGCAAGATAATACCCCTGTTGGATCAACCTTCGAGTCGATAACCGGCCATAAAGAAGCGAACCGCCATCCCGGAATGATTCTCTTTAAAGAAATCCATCACCATTTCTTTATCCAGACCATAGCGACGCGTCAGAATTCCGGCCTCCCACGCGCTAAGTTGACGATCGCCGGTCTTTTCGAACATACGGTGTGTAAAACCCAATACAAAGCCACGTTTATACTCAGAACAGAAATTCACCGCATGATGCGCGCTATATGCATATGGCGCGTGCAACCCAGCCATTAACCCTTTCCCAAAATGACTATTCATCTGACCTCCTTAGACGCTATATAATAAATTATATAGCGTCTAGTTAAATGAAGGCCAGCGCATTACGCGCTTTTTTGTTTCACATCAGAAGGAAACCCATTCATCAGTAGGCTGTGCGGGAGCCGACGCCATTCTCTGAACGCCAGGCGCCGCTTTCGCCGTTACGCGTTGTTGCGGCTCACTAGCGGAAAGCCGGAACTGCTGTACGGAGCGTTGCAAATCCTCCGTCTGCCGTTCCAGCGCCGCCGCCGCCGCGGAAACCTGCTCAACCAGCGCGGCGTTTTGTTGCGTAACGCTATCCATTTGCGTGATCGCCACGCCAACCTGAGAAATACCTTTACTCTGTTCTTCGGAGGCGGACGCGATCTGTTTCATAATCGTCGTCACTTCCGTGACGCCGCGCAGGATGGCGTCCATCGTCGCGCCGGTCTCCTGGACCAACTGCGCGCCCTGCGCTACGCGACGTACCGATTCGCCAATTAAGGCTTCAATTTCTTTCGCCGCCCCCGCGCTGCGGCTGGCCAGGTTACGTACCTCACCGGCGACCACCGCGAAGCCGCGTCCCTGCTCGCCCGCTCTGGCCGCTTCTACCGCTGCGTTCAAGGCCAGAATATTGGTCTGGAAAGCAATACTATTAATCACGGTAGTAATTTCGGCAATCTGCTGCGAACTGGCGGAAATACCGTCCATTGTTTCTACCACATCGGAAACCAGTTCACCGCCTTTTCCTGCCGTTAGCGAGGCGGCATCCGCAAGCTGACTCGCCTGGCGAGCGTGTTCGGCGTTCATTTTCACCGTTGCGGTAAGCTGTTCCATGCTGGCGGCAGTTTCTTCCAGCGCGGCGGCCTGTTCTTCCGTTCGGGAAGAGAGATCGTTATTACCGGTAGAAATTTCCGTCGCGCCGCGCCAGATATTGTCGCTTCCGGCGCGGATCGTACTGACGGCTTCGCGTAAACTGTCCTGCATCGCGCGCAGTAGCGGCACCAACCGGCCTACGCAGTTACGCCCCAACGCTTCAATCGGCTGGCTAAGATCGCCTTGCGCGATGCGCTGAAATTGCTGACGGATGCGCTCCAGCGGTTTCACCATCATTGCAACCAGATAGCGATCGGTAAAAATCAGGATAGCAATGCCCAGAATCACCGCCGTGATAAGCAGAATGCGGATGGTATAGGTTTTACCATCGACCATTACGCGGGTGTTATCCAGCATGGCGCCAGCTTCATGACTAAACCGTTCCGCGCTGGCGCCGAACGCGCGACTGAGTGCGGGCGTGACCGTACTGGCATGTTCGCTCCAGGCGGTTAGCGATCCTTGCTGCGCCAGTTGCATTTGAGGAACGACGCCTTTCTCCAGCAAGGCCTGCCAGTTGGACAAGACCTCCCTTGAGATATCAGGGTTCATCGGCCCTGGCGATAGCGCTTTCATCTCCTCCAGCTTCTGACGCATATTCTCGAGCGACTGCCGGGCGGGCGCAAAATCGGGCGTGCCGCCGCCGATTTTTACATCCATCGCGCGGCTAAGGCGGGTAACAAAGCGGAAATATTGATCGTTACCCTGGCTTAGCACCGTCATTTGCCGCACAAGATGCCGGTCAATATCATTTCCTTCCGAAACTTCGGATAAAGCATGGACGCTGTATAACCCCACCCCCGACCAGAGTAGACAAAAAAGTCCCAGTATCGTCAGCATGACCATACGAATAGTAAAGTTTTGCAGCAAACGCATATGAATTTCCTTGCTGAATATAAGAGATTAGTCATCTGATGATGACGCACTCTCGTTATCGGCAAGGCGCGGAGAATATATAATGCATTCTCCATTTTTTTACAGTTATCGCCGTTTACGTACCCGCAGATGTTATATATCTGTGAACACAGAGAAAATCTTTTAGTCTTATTACTGAGTAAATGAATAGATGTAGTAAAAATATTGCGTAAGGCTGCAGGGAGGCGGTTATCCGCCGTTAAAGAAGCGCTGTTTTACAGCCGGGCTCAGCGTCCTTTGCCCGACTGCCCCGCCGTTGACGGCGGCTCAATGGTTATGCCGCGTCAATCTGTCCAGATAGCCCATCACGAACGCCGACAGGACAAAGGTCAGATGGATGATGACATACCACATTAATTTGTTATCCGGGACGTTTTTCGCGTCCATAAACACGCGTAACAGGTGAATGGAAGAGATAGCGACTATCGATGCCGCCACCTTATTTTTTAGCGAAGTCGCATCCATTTTCCCCAGCCAGTTCAGCTTCTCCTTGCCCGCAGAGATATCCAGCTGAGAGACAAAATTCTCATACCCGGAGAACATGACCATTACCAGCAATCCGCCGACCAGCGTCATATCAACCAGCGATAACAGCACCAGAATCAGATCGGCCTCCGCCAGGGCAAAAACGTTCGGCAGAACGTGTAGAATTTCCTGGAAAAATTTTAGCGCTAAAGCGATCAGCGCCAAAGAGAGGCCAAAATACACCGGCGCGAGCAGCCAGCGAGACGCATACATTACATTTTCAAGAAAGCGTTCCATAGGGACCTGTCAGGTAACTAAAACCAGCAACAGTATATCTCAACCATGCAACATCAGATCAACATGCCAGTTAAGAGCCTATCCCACCAGGCGTTATTGGCGCAGCCAGTTTGGACACGGACAGCGCGCAAAAACCGGAGCGTACACGTAGTACGTGAGGTTTGACTCGCTACGCTCGCCCTTCGGGCCGCCGCTAGCGGCGTTCAAAACGCTAACGCGTTTTGGCGAGCACTGCCCAGGTCCAAAATGGCAAGTAAAATAGCCCTAATGGGATAGGCTCTAAATCTCATCCGGGTTAACCTGCGGGCGCTGATATTCCGGCCATACCAGCGCGACCAATGCCGGGTAGGCTTCAAGACTGAACTCGCGAAAACACTGGCGTAAATTAAGGACGTCCAAATCCGAATACGGCACCTTTTCTCCGTTCAGACAACGCTTCTTAATATTGTCGTAATACTTATAAACGGCAGAGTTAAGGTCGCTGCAACGACGCTGTGCGTCAAATAATCCGGGCGTTTCATTCAACTCAGTCATTGTCATTCGTTTTATCGTTGCATGAAGGAAATCGATATATTCATGGTTAACGCGCCAGTACCATACCGGCGTTATCGAATTCATTAATACTGAGAAATGATCTTCGCCCTCTTCCTTTGTCATGGGTTCAGTTTGATTTAAATTTACGACTTTTCCACCAGGACGTTTTTTATTAACCTCCCACATCAGGAAGAGTATCGCGCCGGTCAGTAATAGCAATATAATAACAGAATAAAAAATACTGTTCATAGCAGGCTCCATTTTTTTTGATTTTAAAATTACGCCATGTTATTGTCAACGAAACCTACACTATTAAAAATAGTATACCACTGATCGTAAAGGATATTTAGTCATGCTTCCTGAGCATCTGGTTTCCTCTCATTTTCGCCTGTCATCGCCGCCCCCTGAAGCCACAGAAAACAGTAAAAATTTGCCTAAGGGAAAGACAAAACTCAGCGATTTCGAGCCCGATATTTTAATTAGCGCTAACGCTGCCGGGCAACACAGAAACGTATTATTTGAAGAACGCGACCGTCATATTAAAGAACGTCTGTATTGTGTGGCTAAAATTGAAACGTTTGCCCGCCTGATAAACGCACTACAGGCAGAAGGCGATATTGATGCCCAAACGCTAAGTAAAATACTGGCGGATAAAACCGCAATGATAAATGAAAAAGGCAATGCCATTTGGCTTAATTTAATCACTCGCGAAACCAATATGCCGCTATTTTATTCACTGGAAGATAAAGATGAAAGAAGTTGAAGACAATAACGTTTATTTGGCTTTAGACAACCATAAAAGTGATGAATTTATCTTAAAGCAAAATCTTGCAGCGCTAATCGCCAGTAAAAATGCCACCCTGGAAAAGGTAACGCAGGAGGTGGTATCCATACCGGCGGCGTTAGTGCGCCTGAAGTGGCAAAACCGACGAGAGATGTATGCGTTACAGGTCAAAGAGGAGATTTATGGCGCGACCATCAATGCCATTATCGAGCAGCATCCTGAATTACGAGACAAAATTATGTCTCGTCTTGAAAGTGACTGGCAGCATCTGCTGGCTCGCGAGACGGCAACCTTACGTCTGATGCGTAAGCTTTCCGATGGCGACTACCGGACGCGCAACGTCACCACCGTCGCACGGCAAGAAAAATAACCTTCATGGCTAGTTAACTCTGTTGTGAATACGGGTGAAGCATAAGGATCGTTCTGATTCTCCCTCTTACGGTAGTAAAAGTGTCTACGCTTAAAGGGTGTTCAACCTGAAGGGAGAAGCTCAATGTCTCATCTATACGACCCTACCACGCAGTATTACACCGGCGAGTATCCTAAGCAAAAACAGCCGGCGCCCGGCGTCCAGGCGAAAATGACGCCTGTTCCTGACTGTGGTGAAAAAAGTTATGTCGGCAGTGGTCGCCTTAAAGATCGTAAGGCGCTGGTGACAGGGGGCGACTCCGGGATTGGGCGCGCTGCCGCTATCGCTTATGCGCGTGAAGGCGCAGATGTCGCGATCAACTATCTGCCAGCGGAAGAAGAGGACGCCCAGCAGGTTAAAGCGCTGATTGAGGAGTGCGGCCGTAAAGCGGTGTTATTGCCAGGCGATCTTAGCGACGAATCTTTCGCCCGTTCGCTGGTCCATAAGGCGCGTGAAGCGCTAGGCGGGCTGGACATTCTGGCGCTGGTGGCCGGTAAACAGACGGCAATCCCGGAGATAAAAGATCTGACCAGCGAGCAATTTCAGCAAACCTTCGCCGTTAACGTTTTTGCTCTGTTCTGGATAACCCAGGAAGCGATTCCGCTGCTGCCAAAAGGCGCCAGTATTATCACGACGTCGTCTATCCAGGCGTATCAGCCCAGTCCGCACCTGCTGGATTATGCGGCAACCAAGGCGGCAATCCTCAATTACAGCCGTGGCCTGGCGAAACAGGTGGCGGAAAAAGGAATTCGCGTGAATATTGTCGCGCCTGGCCCTATCTGGACAGCGCTGCAAATTTCCGGCGGTCAAACCCAGGATAAAATTCCGCAGTTTGGTCAGCAGACGCCAATGAAGCGGGCCGGCCAACCGGCAGAGCTGGCGCCGGTGTATGTCTATCTGGCAAGCCAGGAATCCAGTTACGTTACCGCAGAAGTGCACGGCGTGTGCGGCGGGGAACATTTAGGCTAACGATGAAGTCGATTAAGATGGCGCACTTCTGTTAAGCAAGGCGCCACTTTAGGCAATAAAAAAGCCGGGTGGCGACTTCGCCTTACCCGGCTTACAGCATCAGCAGAATACTTATTTCGCTTTCGCGGTCTCTTCGCCAACCAGACCAATCTTGAGATAGCCCGCCTGATGCAGCATATCCATCACTTTCATCAGGGTTTCATACTCTACGGTTTTATCCGCGCGGAAGAAAATCGTAGTATCCTTTTTCCCTTCCGTCAGGGCCGTTAGCTCGGCAATCATCGTATCATCCGTCACCGGATCGTTACCGATAAACATGGTGTTATCCGCTTTCACCGACAGATAAACCGGTTTTTCCGGACGCGGCTGTGGCGTACTGGTAGAAGCGGGCAGATTCACCTTGACGTCCACCGTCGCCAGCGGCGCAGCCACCATAAAGATAATCAGCAGAACCAACATGACATCGATAAACGGCGTCACGTTGATTTCATGCATTTCGCCGTTGTCATCCAGGTTCTCGTTAAGACGCATTGCCATGACGCATTACCCTACCCGTAATTTCTGCGCGGCGCGTACCGGCTGCGCACTGGCGCTCGCATTCAGATCAAGATCGCGGCTTTGCAGCAGCAATACCTGCGCCGCCACGTCGCCCAGCGTCGCTTTGTAACTGCCTATCTGACGTGCGAAGATGTTGTAAATGACAACCGCCGGGATCGCAGCCACCAGCCCAATCGCCGTCGCCAGCAGCGCTTCCGCAATACCAGGAGCAACCACCGCCAGGTTGGTGGTCTGCGTTTGCGCAATACCGATGAAGCTATTCATAATGCCCCATACGGTGCCAAACAACCCGACGAAGGGGGAAATGGCGCCGATCGTCGCCAGATAACCGTTGCCTCGTCCCATGTAGCGGCCCACCGCTGCGACGCGACGTTCCAGACGGAAGCCGGTACGTTCTTTAATCCCTTCGTTATCTTCGCTGCCCTGAGAGAGTTCCAGTTCATTCTGCGCTTCATTGATGAGCTGTGCGCTGAGGCTTTTTGCGCTGAAACCTGCCGCAATGTCGGAAGCCTGATCTAAAGAGCGCGCATCGGCTAATTGCAGTTGTTCGCGCTTTAAGCGGCGCTTTTGCGTGAAAAATTCAACGCTTTTACTGAAGAAGATAGCCCAGGTGACGACTGACGCCAGAATCAAACCAATCATCACGCACTTCACGACAATATCGGCGTGCTGATACATGCCCCAGACGGAAAGATCCGTCTGCATCAAATTATTACCCACTCTGTATCTCCAGGACGCAAATCACAAAATCTGAGCATAATAATATCAAAACAACGTCGAATTGATAGTCGTTCTCATTACTATTTACATACTGCCGCACCTTTACTGCTTTTTCTTTGCGCTTACGCATTAAAAAAGCCACCTGTTTTTATTTTGGCAAAATTTTCATCTGTATCACACGTCGCCAGGGTGCAGATGGTTATATTCATGCTAGTTTAGACATCCAGACGGTTAAAATCAGGAAACGCAACATGACGGATAAACAGTTGGATACCAAACTGGTAAACGCAGGACGCAGCAAAAAATACACGCTTGGCTCAGTGAATAGTGTGATTCAACGCGCTTCTTCACTGGTGTTTGACACCGTCGAGGCCAAAAAACACGCCACCCGCAATCGCGCCAACGGCGAATTATTTTACGGACGCCGGGGAACGCTGACCCACTTTTCGCTCCAGGAAGCCATGTGTGAACTGGAAGGCGGCGCCGGATGCGCGCTCTTCCCGTGCGGCGCGGCGGCGGTCGCCAACACCATTCTGGCATTCGTTGAGCAGGGCGACCACATCCTGATGACCAACACAGCCTATGAACCCAGCCAGGATTTCTGCAGCAAAATTCTCGGCAAACTGGGCGTGACGACAAGCTGGTTCGACCCGCTCATCGGCGCTGATATCACGCAACATATTCAGCCGAACACGAAAGTCGTTTTTCTGGAATCCCCCGGTTCTATTACCATGGAAGTACATGATATTCCGACCATTGTCAGTGCGGTCAGACGCGTCGCGCCAGAAGCCGTCATCATGATTGATAATACCTGGGCGGCTGGCGTTCTGTTCAAAGCGCTGGAGTTCGATATTGATATCTCTATCCAGGCGGGCACTAAGTATCTGATTGGTCATTCTGATGCGATGGTCGGTACTGCCGTTGCAAATGCGCGCTGCTGGGAACAATTGCGGGAAAACGCCTATCTGATGGGGCAAATGCTCGACGCCGACACGGCTTATATGACCAGCCGCGGGCTGCGCACGCTCGGCGTCCGACTACGCCAGCATCAAGAAAGCAGCCTCAAAATCGCCGCGTGGCTGGCGAACCATCCTCAGGTCGCGCGCGTTAATCATCCGGCCCTGCCGGGTAGCAAAGGTCATGCCTTCTGGAAACGAGACTTTACAGGCAGCAGCGGTCTGTTCTCCTTTGTGCTCAATAAAAAGCTGACCGAGGCAGAATTATCAGCCTATCTGGATAACTTTTCGCTGTTCAGTATGGCCTACTCCTGGGGAGGCTACGAATCGCTGATTATTGCTAATCAGCCGGAACAGATCGCCGCGATTCGTCCCGCAGGCGGCGTAGATTTTACCGGTACGCTGGTCCGGGTGCATATTGGTTTAGAGAGTGTTGATGATTTGATCGCTGATTTAGCCGCCGGCTTCGCCAGAATTGTGTAAAGTTGCCGGGGATGGACATATATGCAGACAATTTCCGTGGAAAAGTCTGCGTTTGTTGCGTCCGGGATCAAGGCATCCCGGACGATTCAGGAGTACAATAGGCGAATAAAAGCATAAATGCTGTTCCACAGGAAAGTTCATGGCTGTCATTCAAGATATTATCGCTGCGCTCTGGCAACATGATTTTGCCGCGCTGGCGAATCCACACGTTGTTAGCGTCGTCTACTTTGTCATGTTCGCCACGCTATTTTTAGAAAACGGTCTGCTGCCAGCATCATTCTTACCTGGCGATAGTCTGCTGCTACTGGCAGGCGCGTTGATCGCCCAGGATGTGATGCATTTTTTGCCGACGATTGGCATTCTCACCACCGCGGCCAGTCTCGGCTGCTGGCTAAGCTATATCCAGGGACGCTGGCTCGGTAATACGCGTACCGTCAAAGGCTGGCTGGCGCAGCTTCCGGCAAAATATCATCAGCGCGCCACCTGCATGTTTGACCGCCACGGTTTGTTAGCGTTGCTTGCCGGGCGCTTTCTGGCGTTTGTCCGCACTCTGCTGCCAACAATGGCGGGTATTTCCGGCCTGTCCAACCGCCGGTTTCAGTTTTTTAACTGGTTAAGCGGCCTGCTGTGGGTGACTGTCGTGACCAGCTTCGGCTACGCGCTCAGTATGATCCCGTTTGTTAAGCGCCATGAAGACCAGGTAATGACATTTTTAATGATCCTTCCCGTCGCGCTACTGGTCGCCGGGCTGTTAGGTACGCTGGTCGTGGTGATTAAAAAGAAATACTGTAACGCCTGACGTATCCATAATCGGCCAGGATGGCCCGGTTACGCTTCGTTGACCCGTGGCGGGATGCCCCACTTAGCTCCCTTGCATTGTCCGCATTCTTGCCGCATCTTCGCCCGGCGTAACGCCAAAATAACGTTTAAACTCCCGGCTAAACTGCGATGCGCTCTCATAGCCGACCCGCATCGCCGCGGCGCTGGCCTTCATACCGTCGTGAATCATCATCATTCGCGCTTTATGCAGTCGGTAGCTTTTTAAATACTGCAACGGCGAGGTGCTGGTGACCGCCTTAAAATTATGGTGAAACGCCGACACGCTCATGTTCGCTTCTGCCGCCAGTTGCTCAACATTCAGGTTCTCGGTGTATTTCATTTCGATCTGTTTAAGTACGCGACTGATCAGGCTAAAGTGCGTCTGGCGACTAACCAGTGCAAGCAGCGCCCCGCCGCGCGGTCCCATCAGCACATGATAAAGAATTTCGCGAATAATTTGTTTTCCCAGAATCCGCGCATCCAGCGGGCGCTCCATCACATCCAGCAATCTTTCCACCGCGCATAAAATCTCGTCCGACAGCGTGGCGGAGTTAATCCCACTGGCCGCCATCGGCAACTGGAAACGCTCATCTTCGCCAATGTCCATGAGCAACTCTTGCAGTTGCAGCACATCAATATCGAGCCGAATACCGGCCAGCGGTACCTCCGGCGTCGCCCAGGTCTCGCATTCAAAAGGGAGCGGCACGGTCAGTAAGAGATATTCATTAGCGTCATAACGAAACTTGCGCTTGTTAATATAGCCAATTTTATGGCCGGAAAAGAGAAATATGATGCCAGGCTGATACATGACCGGCGTGCGCGGCCCCGGTTCAACACCATACAACAGACGAATGCCCGCCAGCCGCTCGCTGATTATTTTATCATTATTTTTTAAATGATTAATTTTATCCGCCAACTGTAAGCAAATTGCTTCACGATTCATAACGCGCCATTTTTTCATCAAATCCACTCCGCTGGATTGTGCGCATTTTTAGCGATTTTCTCCAGCATTCTGGAGAAATAGGCAAAACATTGGCAGAAATGTGCATTGAGAGACATCCCTCACAAGACCACAATGATGGCCATCAGGCAGACAGCCGCCTGCCCTCTTTTTACCCACATAAGGGAATGAGCAATGAACAATTTCAAATTACATACCCCTACCCGCATTCTGTTTGGTAAAGGCGCTATCGTCGATCTTCGCGATCAGATCCCGCAGGACGCCCGCGTGCTGATTACCTATGGCGGCGGTAGCGTGAAAAAGACCGGCGTACTGGCGCAAGTTCAGGAAGCGTTAAAAGGACTGGATGTTCGGGAGTTTGGCGGTATTGAACCGAACCCATCCTATGAAACGCTGATGAAGGCCGTGCAGCTTGTGCGCGACGAAAATATTACCTTCCTGCTGGCCGTTGGCGGCGGTTCCGTACTGGACGGCACCAAATTTATCGCCGCAGCGGCGCAATATACGGACGGCGTCGATCCGTGGCACATTCTGGAAACCGGCGGTACTGAGATTCGTGGCGCAATCCCGATGGGATCTGTGCTGACCCTACCGGCAACCGGCTCAGAATCGAACGCCGGCGCAGTCATTTCCCGTAAAACCACTGGCGACAAACAGGCCTTCCACTCCTCGTTCGTGCAACCGGTGTTTGCCGTACTGGATCCGGTCTACACCTATACATTGCCGCCGTGCCAGGTTGCGAACGGCGTCGTGGATGCTTTCGTCCATACCGTTGAGCAGTACGTCACTTACCCGGTTAACGGCAAAATTCAGGATCGTTTCGCCGAAGGCATTTTACTCACACTGATCGAAGAAGGTCCCAAAGCGCTGCAAGAGCCTGAAAACTATGACGTCCGCGCTAACGTGATGTGGGCCGCTACTCAGGCGTTAAATGGCCTGATTGGCGCTGGGGTTCCGCAGGACTGGGCGACGCATATGCTGGGCCATGAGCTTACCGCGATGCACGGTCTCGATCATGCCCAAACGCTGGCTATCATTCTGCCTGCGCTATGGAACGAAAAACGAGACGTTAAACGTGCAAAACTCCTGCAATATGCTGAACGTGTATGGAATATCACCGACGGTTCCGACAACGAGCGTATTGATGCCGCCATTGCCGCCACCCGCCGTTTCTTTGAACAGATGGGCGTGCCTACCCGTCTGTCCGATTACGGTCTGGATGGCAGCACTATTCCGGCGCTACTGGCTAAACTTGAGGCGCATGGATGCACAAATTTAGGTGAAAATCAGGATATTACGCTGGATGTCAGCCGTCGGATTTATGAAGCGGCGCGCTAAGGTTTTTTCGCCTCTGACTTTCGTTTTTGGCCATTTCGTCCAGACTTAAGTCACTTAGTCTCGCCGGACCCGACTCCGGCGAGCCAATTAAAAGAGGAACACATCATGGCTAATCCAACCATTATCAGGTTACAGGATGGCAACGTAATGCCACAACTTGGGCTGGGAGTCTGGAAAGCAAGCAATGAAGAGGTGATCGCGGCGATTCATAAAGCGCTGGAGGTGGGCTATCGATCGATTGATACCGCCACAGCATATCAGAATGAAGAAGGCGTCGGCAAAGCGCTAAAAGCAGCGAGCGTAGCGCGGGAAGAGCTGTTTATCACCACCAAGTTGTGGAATGACGATCAAAAACGTCCCCGCGAAGCCCTGCAGGAGAGCCTGAAAAAACTGCAGCTTGATTATCTCGATCTCTATCTGATGCACTGGCCCGTACCGGCTATCGATCACTATGTCGACGCCTGGAAAGGCATGATCGCGCTGCAAAAAGAGGGGCTGGTAAAGAGTATCGGGGTCTGTAACTTTCAGATCCATCACCTCCAGCGTCTGATCGATGAAACCGGCGTTACCCCTGTGATCAACCAGATCGAGCTTCACCCCTTGATGCAACAGCGCCAGCTACATGCGTGGAATGCGACGCATAAAATCCAGACCGAGTCCTGGAGCCCGCTGGCGCAGGGCGGCGAAGGCGTATTCGATCAGAAAGTAATTCGCGAACTGGCGGATAAATACGGCAAAACGCCCGCCCAGATTGTTATTCGCTGGCATCTGGACTGCGGGCTGGTCGTCATTCCGAAATCCGTCACCCCTTCCCGTATCGCGGAAAACTTTGCTGTCTGGGATTTCCGTCTCGATAAAGATGAATTAGGCGAGATCGCAAAACTGGATCAAGGCAAACGCCTCGGCCCCGATCCGGATCAGTTCGGCGGTTAAGCCAGATTTATCGCACGCCATGCCCGACGATGTCGTCGGGCTTTTTTGCATTCCGAAACATTAAGAAACAATTACGCGCATTTAACAGTATATTTCCCCCACACACAAGCGCAGAATTATTCTGATTTTGTGAATATTTATTCATATTTATTATGAATTTACTTAATACATATAAAATATTTATGGATGTGTGATTGTGGCGGAAAAAAAATCTCAGGGCGTCAAATGGCTCCCATTAATTCTTATTCTGGTTATCGCCGCCGGACTGTGGCAGCTAACGCCCCCTTCCGGGTTAAGCGCGCCGGCCTGGCATTCCGCGATTATTTTTGTCGCGACGATCGCCTCTATCGTGGCGAAAGTGCTGCCTATTGGCGCGGTCGGTATTATCGGCATCACCGTCTTTGCGCTCGCCTATGCTGCCGGCGACAAAACGGCCAGCGGCGCGATTACCACGGCCTTGAGCGAGCTGAACAGTTCGCTGATCTGGCTTATCGTCGTCGCCTTTATGATTGCCCGTGGGTTTATCAAAACCGGGCTGGGTCGGCGTATCGCCCTACAAATGATCCGTCTGTTAGGTAAACGAACGCTGGGCCTGGCTTATGGCCTGGCGTTTGCCGATCTGATCCTCTCCCCCGCGATGCCCAGTAACACCGCGCGCTGCGGCGGCGTGATTTACCCGATCGCCGACTCGCTGGCGCGCAGCTTTGATTCACATCCGGAAGATGAGTCTCGCAGCAAAATCGGCACCTTTCTGATCACCTGTATTGGCAATGTTAACGACGTCACCGCCGCACTGTTTATGACCGGTTATACGGGTAACCTGCTGGCGGTAAAACTGGCGGCGAACGCCGGCGTTACGTTGAGCTGGGGAAGCTGGTTTATCGCCGCGCTCCTGCCTTGCCTGGTCTCTTTTCTTATCGTCCCGCTGCTGGTCTACTGGCTGACGCGTCCGGAAATTAAACATACGCCGGATGCGCCGGATTTGGCGCGCAAAGAGCTGGCGCAAATGGGCAGTATGACGCGCGGCGAGTGGCTCATGCTGGCGACCGTCGGCGTGTTGCTGGTGCTATGGATTTTTGGCAGCTCGCTTGGCGTGGATGCCACGACGGCCTCTTTTGTCGGTCTCTCGATTTTATTACTGAGCGGCGTGCTCACCTGGGAAGACGTTAAAAGCGAAAAAGGCGCCTGGGATACGTTGATTTGGTTTGCCGCGCTGCTGATGATGGCTAACCAGTTGAAGAAACTAGGATTCACCAGCTGGTTTGGCAACCTGATTGGCGACAGCATCGGCAGTACGATGCATGGAACCAGTTGGATAATCATCCTGCTGCTGCTTAACGCAGCCTATTTTTATACCCACTATTTTTTCGCCAGCGGCAACGCGCAAATCGCCGCGCTGTATGCGGTATTTCTGGGTGTCGGTCTGCATCTGAATATACCGGCGGCGCCGATGGCGCTTATGCTGGCGTTTACCAGCAGCCTGTACTGCTCTCTTACGCAGTATACCCACGCACGCGGCCCCATTCTTTTTGGCGCCGGCTATGTACCGACGGGCGTCTGGTGGCGAACGGGATTTATTATCAGCCTCTTTAATCAGGCGGTCTTTTTGACAGTCGGCCTCGCATGGTGGAAAGTGTTAGGGTTGTATTAAACGCTTAACGCATCGATAAGCCCCTCGGTTAACGGAGAAATGGAATGACCTGCATTTTCTGTCAAATAGTTGAAGGTAAAGCACCTTGTCATAAAGTTTGGGAAGATGAGCATCACCTGGCTTTTTTGTCGATTTTTCCGAATACCGATGGGTTTACCGTAGTGATCCCGAAAAAACATTACCCCAGCTACGCGTTCGATCTACCGCCGCAGGCGTTAGCGGACCTGATGCTGGCGACCCAAAAAGTGGCTAAGAAACTGGATAAGGCTTTCCCGGATGTCAGTCGTACGGGAATGTTCTTCGAAGGTTTCGGCGTAGACCATGTGCACAGTAAATTAAGCCCCATGCACGGTACTGGCGATTTAACCCACTGGAAACCGATTGAATCGCGGCAGAATAAATTTTTCGAACAGTATGAAGGATATCTGTCGTCACACGATCATGAACGGGCGGATGATGAAAAACTGGCCGCGCTGGCGGCCAGAATTCGTGAGGCATAAATACGGAGCACTTCTGCCGGATGGCGGTGTAAGCACCTTATCCGGCCTACAAAACTGTGCTATTCATAGACCTGATAAGCGCAGCGCCATCAGGCATTATACCTTAGATTATATACTTCTTATCTATTTTAATATATCAACCCTGGTAGGTTAAATATTACGGCGCGTGGCTAAATATTTCGTACAAAAACCATCCAGGAATAGCGGCAATAACACCCATTAAAATTATCCCTGCAAGAGTCATTTGCCTGTCTTCACGTTTTTCCATACTACATGCTTTAATAGCCATTATGAATATAACAACAGCTATTATAGCAATTACGATAAAACAGGGAATAATAATCATACCCATGATATCCCCTCCTCTGGGGCTGTATAAAAGCATCATGCCTTAATCATTAAGGTAATATATAATTAATTTATACAATCAATAATATTTAAATAAAATATAAAGCTCTCCGTAATTTAGCAATTACTAAAGACCGACACAATATATTTAGATGTCTGTTACTTCCAGAAACATTAGCTTCCAGAAGCAACAGATCCAAAGGTAATTAACGCCCTGCGCCTTTCCCGCGCTTCTTATTCGCAGCAAGCCCCTGCCGCTGATGTTCCACCGGCGTATGCTTGGTCAACGCCGGGCGCGTGTTGCGGTTCTGGCGACGCGCTTCGCGCATCTCTTCAATGGTCGGCGCAGGCACCAGACACTCACGGCGACCGCCAATCAAATGCTTTTTCCCCATCGCTTCCAGCGCCTGGCGAATCAGCGGCCAGTTCGCCGGATCGTGATAACGCAGCAGCGCCTTATGCAGGCGACGTTGCCTGTCTCCCTTCGGCACCACCACATCTTCACTCTTATAACCAATTTTACCCAGCGGGTTTTTGCCGGTGTAATACATGGTGGTCGAATTCGCCAACGGCGACGGGTAGAAGTTCTGCACCTGATCCAGACGGAAGCGGTGGCGCTTGAGCCACAGCGCCAGATTCACCATATCCTCGTCCCGCGTGCCCGGATGCGCGGAGATAAAATATGGGATCAGATACTGCTCTTTTCCGGCCTGTTTAGAGTAAAGGTCAAATAACTCTTTAAAGCGATCGTAGCTGCCCATACCCGGCTTCATCATTTTCGACAACGGACCTTCTTCAGTATGCTCCGGCGCAATCTTCAGATAGCCGCCCACATGATAGCTTGCCAGCTCTTTAATGTAGCGAGGATCTTCTACAGCGATGTCGTAGCGCACGCCGGAGGCAATTAAGATTTTCTTAATGCCTTTCAGCTCACGGGCGCGGCGATAAAGATTGATCGTCGGCGTATGGTCAGTATCCATATGCGGACAGATATCCGGATAGACGCATGACAGGCGACGACAGGTCTGCTCCGCACGCGGCGACTTACAGCGCAGCATATACATGTTCGCGGTAGGACCGCCCAGATCGGAGATCACGCCGGTAAACCCCGGCACCGTGTCGCGGATCGCTTCGATCTCGTTGATAATAGAGTCTTCCGAGCGGCTCTGAATGATGCGCCCTTCATGTTCAGTGATCGAGCAGAAAGAGCAGCCGCCAAAGCAGCCGCGCATGATATTGATCGAAAAGCGGATCATCTCATAGGCCGGAATACGGGCATTGCCGTAAGCCGGGTGCGGCACACGCTGATACGGCAGCGCAAACACGCTATCCATCTCTTCAGTGGAAAGCGGTATGGCGGGCGGGTTGATCCAGACATAGCGGTCGCCGTGTTTTTGCATCAGCGCCCGCGCGCAGCCAGGGTTAGTTTCGTGATGCAGAATACGCGACGCATGGGCGTACAGCACCTTGTCGCCTTTCACCTTTTCAAAGGATGGCAGCAGGATATAGGTTTTTTCCCACGGCTTCGGACGCGGCGGCTGCACGGTAATCGCCTTAGCTTCTTGCTTTTTCGGCGCGACCGGCTTGTTATCCGCGCACGGCAGATCCTCGCCATAGGGATGGGGAATTGGATCGATTTTACCCGGCGTGTCCAGACGAGTGGAGTCGACGCCGCTCCAGCCAGGCAGCGCTTCTTTAACCATAATCGCAGTGTTACGCACGTCGCGAATCTGATCGATGGTTTCGCCCATTGCCAGACGGTGCGCCACTTCCACCAGCGGACGCTCGCCGTTGCCAAACATCAGCATGTCGGCTTTGGAATCGACTAACACTGAACGACGCACAGTATCAGACCAGTAGTCATAATGCGCGGTACGGCGCAGACTGGCCTCAATGCCGCCGAGGATCACCGGGACATCTTTCCACGCTTCTTTGCAACGCTGGGTATAGACCAGCGTGGCGCGGTCCGGGCGTTTGCCCGCGACGTTATCCGGGGTGTAGGCGTCGTCATGGCGCAGCTTACGGTCAGCGGTGTAGCGGTTGATCATCGAGTCCATGTTGCCAGCGGTAACGCCGAAGAACAGGTTCGGTTTTCCCAGACGCATAAAGTCGTCTTTGCTGTTCCAGTCCGGCTGGGCGATGATCCCCACGCGGAAGCCCTGCGCTTCCAGCATACGACCGCAAATCGCCATGCCGAAGCTCGGATGGTCGACGTAGGCGTCGCCGGTTACCAGAATAATGTCGCAGCTATCCCAGCCAAGTTGATCCATCTCGTCACGTGACATCGGCAAAAACGGCGCCGGCCCAAAGCAGGCGGCCCAGTACTGCGGCCAGGAGAAAAGGTCGCGATCCGGTTGGATCAGGGAGATAGCGCTCATATTGCTTCCAAAACGATTGGCAAAAAAATAATCAAAGGTCGGGGATTATAAGCCGTATCTATAGCGAAAATGAAGGAGATTATCGCCTTATATGCAGGGCTGGCGCGAAATAGAAACAACTTTCAACGGCCTGGCCTGAGGTGTTTGAAATTGGTCTTATGAATATCTTCAAATTGGTATGCAATTAATTATACCCACGTCTAAAAACGCAGTATCGTCATAACAACAAAAAGTAAAAAAACATCACATTATCAGCAATATATAAAAAAACTTCGCTGAATTGCTCACGACACTGTTTTTACCATGACTTTCTTCTGTGAACCAGATCTCTTTCTTTGGTCTATTGATTAAATTAAATTGGCTGACAGAATTCAGGGGATAAAGAACACCATCACCACGCCTTTCCCCAACGCAACACCTTACGTATCAGCAGGTTATTAATTAATCAACGATAACCACAGGAATCCCAACCTATAAGGAAGCAGATATGAAAAACACACGTTCATTCACAACATCAGCGGTATTACTGGCCGGCTGTTTGCTACTGGCATTTCCAGCGCTCGCCAAAACCACGCTGAAACTGAGCCACAATCAGGATAAAAGCCACGCCGTTCACAAAGCGATGAGCTATCTGGCCGATAAAGCGAAAGCCTATTCGGACGGCGAATTAAATATTCGTATTTACCCCAACGCCACGCTGGGCAACGAACGTGAATCGCTGGAATTGATGAACTCCGGCGCTCTGCAAATGGTGAAAGTCAATGCGGCATCGCTGGAGTCTTTTGCGCCGGAATATAGCGTGTTTAGCCTGCCGTTTTTATTCCGTGACCGCGATCACTACTACAACGTACTGAAAAGCGACTTAGGGAAACGCATTCTCGCGTCCTCCGAAAGCAAAGGCTTCGTCGGCTTAACCTGGTACGACGGCGGCGCCCGCAGTTTTTACGCCAGTAAGCCCATCACTCAACCCGACGATTTAGCCGGTATGAAAATCAGAGTGCAGCAAAGCCCCAGCGCTATCGCGATGGTGAAAGCGCTCGGCGGCGTGCCGACGCCGATGGCGCAAGGCGAACTCTATACCGCGCTCCAGCAAGGCGTGGTCGATGGCGGCGAAAACAACCCCGTGGTTTATGCCGATATGCGTCATGCGGAGGTGGCGAAATTCTATTCCCGCGACGAGCACACGATGGTGCCGGATGTCCTGGTCATCAGTACCAAAGTACTTAACAAATTGAGCGATAAAGAGCGGAAAGCGTTATATAAAGCCGCAGATGAATCCATGCAGCAAATGAAAGACGTCATCTGGCCCGCCGCGGAAAAAGAGGCTTATGAGAGCATGAAGGCCATGAACGCGACCGTTGTTGATATTGATAAATCCGCGTTCAAACAGCGTGTTAAGCCCTTGTTTGATGAGTTCCGCGCAAAAGACGCTCAGTCAGCGAAGGATCTGGAATACATCGAGAATATGTAAATCTGCCGGGCAGGGTTCTCCTGCCCTTTACAGGATGTAATATGCGAATACTCACCAATGCATTGAACAAAATACTGGCCGGGTGCTGCTGTATTATTCTGGCGATCATGGTTGCCTGCGTATCCTGGCAGGTGGCGGCGCGCTTTATATTCAACGCGCCAAGCAGCACGCTCGACGAATTCACCCAGATTCTTTTTATGTGGATGATTCTGTTAGGCGGCGTCTATACCGCCGGATTAAAAAAACATTTAGCTATCGATTTGTTAGCGCAAAAACTCTCCCGAACGCCCGCCCTCGTGCTCGACAGTATCATTCAGGTGATTATTACCGTGTTCGCGCTGATTTTTATGGTGTACGGCGGTGATATTATTGTTGAAAAAGCGGCGCACGTCAGCCAAATGTCCCCGGTATTAAAATGGCCTATGGATAAAGTCTATTGGGTCATGCCGATTAGCGGCGTCATCCTGGTGTACTACACCATTGTGAACGTTATTGATAATTATCATCAGCGCCATCTTCGCTAACGAGGGATATATGGACTTTGAATATATTTACCCAATAATTGTTTTATTTGGCAGTTTTGCCATTATGCTGGCGGTCGGCGTTCCTATTACATTCGCTATCGGGCTGTCGTCCTTATTCTCAATCCTGATAGCCCTTCCCCCGGATGCGGCAATCTCGGTTATTTCGCAAAAAATGACTGTCGGTCTCGATGGCTTTACGCTGCTGGCGATCCCCTTTTTTGTGTTAGCCGGCAATATCATGAATACCGGGGGAATCGCCCGGCGCCTGGTGAATCTGGCTCAGGCGTTAGTTGGCCGCCTTCCCGGTTCGCTGGCGCACTGCAATATTCTGGCGAACACCCTGTTTGGCGCGATATCAGGCTCGGCTGTCGCTTCTGCGGCCGCGGTGGGCGGCATCATGTCGCCATTACAGGAAAAAGAGGGCTACTCTCCGGCGTTCTCTACGGCGATCAACGTCGCTTCGGCGCCGATTGGCCTGATGATCCCGCCCAGCAACGTGCTAATTGTCTATTCGCTGGCTAGCGGCGGCACCTCTGTCGCCGCCCTGTTTTTGGCGGGCTACCTGCCCGGCATCTTAACCGCGCTGGCTTTAATGACGGTAGCGGCGCTGTATGCCCATCGCCACCATTACCCGGTTGCCGAACGCATCAACCTGCGGCAGTTTCTGTCGGTATTCCGCGATTCATTGCCCAGCCTGTTGCTGATATTTATTATTATCGGCGGCATTATCGGCGGCGTATTTACGCCAACAGAGGCCTCTGCGATCGCGGTAATCTATAGCCTGGCGCTGGCGGCCATTTATCGAGAAATTAATGTGAGTAAGTTGCGCGATATTCTGCTGGATTCGGTAGTAACCAGCTCTATTGTTCTCTTACTGGTCGGCTGCTCAATGGGAATGTCATGGGCGATGACCAATGCCGATGTTCCTGAACTGATTAATGAAATGATTACCAGCGTGTCCGAAAATAAATGGGTCATCTTGCTGATTATCAATCTCATTTTGTTATTCGTCGGGACGTTTATGGATATTACCCCGGCTATTCTGATCTTTACGCCTATTTTCCTTCCCATTGCTCAACATCTGGGAATCGACCCTGTCCATTTTGGCATTATTATGGTTTTCAATTTAACCATCGGACTGTGTACGCCCCCGGTAGGCACTATTTTGTTCGTCGGTTGCAGTATCGGCAAAATCAGTATTGATAAAGTCGTCAAACCGCTATTACCGATGTTTCTGGCACTCTTTGTGGTCATGGCGATGATTTGCTACTTCCCGCAGTTGAGTCTGCTGCTTCCCACGCTGTTTGCCCCTTCCTGAAAACCCTGACGGGTCTGCGCTATTCAGACCCGTACTCGGACGCTTTACGACGCTGGATTCACCAGCATTTGCCCAATCGAGCCGCGGTCAGCCATTTCCAGCGTCTGGCTGTTGAAATAGAACGGGAAGTGCGGCCAGGACGGCTGACCGTAATAGACCAGCATTTCGACTTGCCCATCCACCCAGACGGTATCTTTCCAGCCTCTATCTTCCGGGAACGGCATAGCGCCGTTGACGTTACGAATCAGGAAAGAGACGCCCTCAATATGGAACGACTGCGGCATATCGGCGCGTACCGTCCAGCGCTCCCAGGTGCCTTGTTGGGCGGTAATATCAATGCGATTCACATCCCACAGTTGGCCGTTAATCCCCGGATCGTCGCCAAGACTGATGTCCCGACTGCGGACAGGCGCGCCGCTCATGATCTCCGTCGGCAACAGACGCATCGGCAGATTATCGGTCACCAGCGGCAGCAATCCGGTTGGCCGTAACGTCAGCACCAGGGTCGAAACCAGAATACTGGAAGGCTCAAAGAAACCGCGAATCCGATCGACTATGCTGGCCGCTTCCCCGCAGGTGATCGAGACTTCGTCGCCGTTGGTCATATCAACCAGGATTTCACGTCGCTCGCCGGGCGCCAGTGACAACTGTTTGACGGAAACCGGCGCAGGTAAAAAGCCCTGATCGCCTGAAATCACATGCAGCGCCCGGCCATCGCTCATCTGAAGCTGATAGCGCCGCGAGTTCGAGGCGTTCAACAACCGTAACCGCACCCAGCCGCGGGACACTTCGACATAGGGGCTTTGCGCGCCGTTCACCAGCAGCGTATCGCCGACAAAACCACCGCTTCCCGGTTCGCTGTACTCCGGCGTCCCAAAGTTATCCAGCCGTTTATCCTGGATAATGACGGGAAAATCATCCACGCCGTAATGGTTCGGAATGGGCAGCGTTTTACTGATGTCGTCTTCGACCAGCCACATTCCTGCCAGGCCGTTATACACCTGCTGCGCGGTGCGGTTAGGCGTGTTAGCGTGATACCACAGCGTCGCGGCGCTCTGACGAATCGGCAACACCGGCGCCCAGTCCGCGTTCGGCGACATCATACGCGCCGGGCCACCCATCAGCGGCCCCGGCACCAGTAAACCAGCAACCGTCATGGAGACATTTTCCGCCAGGCGGTTGCTATAGATGAGTTTAACGTCATCGCCTTTCCAGACGCGGATTGTCGGCCCCAGATAACGACCGTTCACTCCCCAGACCGGCGCGCGCGTGCCTTGCGTAAAGGACCAGTGCGCTCGCTGTAGCGTCATAAACAACGGCTGCCCGCGACGGGACTCCAGCAACGGCGGAACAGGCAACGGCTGTTGCTGACCGGCAGCATTCGCCCTGAGGGGAATCGCGCCTGCACATAGTGCGATTCCCGATGCCTGAAGAAACTGACGCCGACTGAATGACATATAAGCTCCATGTAAAACAGGCTAAAGAGTTGTGCCTGAAAAAATGATTTCTACAATAACAGAGTAAGACTGCTTAAACCTTACCGGTCGCTTCACGTTCCGCAACCTCTTTATCAAGTTCCGCGATTTTTTGCTCCATTAACGCACGGCAGTGGGCCGCCAGCTCGCGAACCTGATCTTTACCATATTCGCTGACATCGACTGGCGGCAGCATTTCCACAATAACCAGTCCGTTGTTCAGGCGGTTTAGATTGACTTTGTTAGAGGTGTTGGAAACGCAGACAGGAATGATCGGCACACCAGCCGCGATAGCCGCATGAAACGCGCCGGTTTTAAACGGCAGCAGACCGCGTCCCCGGCTACGCGTACCTTCAGGGAACATCCAGATAGAAATACGGCGCTTTTTAAAATGGTTAACCACTGCCGCAATGGTGCTATGCGCTTTGGCGCGGTTATTACGGTCAATCAACAGATTACCGGTCAGCCAGTACAGTTGCCCAAAAAACGGGATCCAAAGCAGGCTTTTTTTCCCCACCGTCACCGTTGGCGGCTGCACAATATTCGCCGCCGTGACCATATCATAATTATTCTGGTGGTTAGCAATATAGATAGCATTGCCATAGTTTTCCGCGTCGGCGGGTTTGCGGCACTCCACTTTCAGGCCAAACAGCGGGGCCAGACGGCCGAACATATGCCCAAACGTCGCCACGTGTTTTGGGTTACGTGGGCTGAAAAGGCAGTAAATAGAACCGAAAACACAGACCAGAATGGAGTAAATAACGGTAACAATAAGACGAAAAATATATAGCATAACAACCTCTGAAGGCCTAAGAGCCCGGCATTCTACGTCACCTGAAATTCAGGTTAGGATTTTGGTAAGTGTGGCTCTCTGGAAAAACGTATTGTTAATCGCAATGCACGAATAAACAACGGTTTTACGGGAAATTTTAATGTTAATCCGATCTGAAACCGTAGGCCGGATAAGACGCTACTGCGTCGTCATCCGGCAACGGCAGAGCGCCGGATGGCGGCTTAGATGCCTTGTCCGGCTTACGGGTGCCCCTGTCTTACTCTTCGCTGTCGCCATGACTTACGCGATGCGGTGAATCAATCTCAATGCGATCGATACGCTGCAGGCCGCGCATTAATGTGCCACGGCGTCCGCGTTCGCCGACCACCTTCTGTAACTCTTCAGGGCGCAGTTTGATTTTGCGCTTCCCGACATGGATAGTCAGAGTGCTTTGTGGCGGCAGCACGTACAGGTGCGCCAGTCCATCATCGCCTTTCGCCGCTTCTGCAGAGGGGATATTAATGATCTTATTCCCTTTGCCTTTCGACAGCTGCGGCAGAGAGTCTACCGGGAACATCAACATCCGTCCGGCCTGGGTAATCGCCAGCAGCATATCGTGCTCGTCTTCAATCACCAGCGGCGGCATGACGTGCGCATTTTCCGGCAGTGTAATCAACGCCTTACCGGCACGGTTACGGGCAACCAGATCGTTAAACGTACAAACGAAGCCGTAGCCCGCATCCGACGCCATCAGCAGTTTCTGGTCATCGCCTTCCATCAGCATATGCTCTACGGTCGCCCCCGGCGGCAGCGTGAGTTTGCCGGTCAGCGGCTCGCCCTGCCCACGCGCCGACGGAAGCGTAATGGGATCAATAGCATAGCTGCGCCCGGTGGTATCAATAAACACCACCGGTTGATTACTCTTACCTTTCACCGCGGCTTTAAAGCTGTCGCCCGCTTTATAGTTAAGCCCCGGCGCATCAATATCATGACCTTTGGCGCTGCGCACCCAGCCCATCTGCGACAGCACGATAGTCACCGGTTCGGACGGCAGCATGTCGTGTTCGCTCATCGCTTTAGCTTCTTCGCGCTCACGCAGCGGAGAACGGCGATCGTCGCCATAGGCATCGGAATCTGCCTGTAGCTCTTTTTTCAGCAAGGTATTCATTTTGCGTTCGGACGCGAGAATGCCCTGCAACTGGTCACGCTCTTTTTCCAGCTCGTCCTGCTCGCCGCGAATTTTCATCTCTTCCAGTTTGGCGAGATGACGCAGTTTCAGTTCGAGAATCGCTTCCGCCTGGGTTTCGCTGATGCCGAAACGCGACATCAGCGCGGGTTTTGGCTCGTCTTCGCTACGGATAATCTCAATCACTTCGTCGATGTTGAGAAACGCCACCAGCAAACCTTCGAGGATATGCAGGCGCTTGAGAACCTTCTCCAGACGATAGTTGAGGCGACGGCGCACCGTGTCGCGGCGGAACGCCAGCCACTCGGTGAGGATCTCCAGCAGGTTTTTCACCGCCGGACGACCATCCAGACCGATCATGTTCAGGTTAATACGGTAGCTTTTTTCCAGATCGGTGGTGGCGAACAGATGGTTCATCACCTGTTCCATATCCACACGGTTGGAGCGTGGCACAATCACTAAACGCGTCGGGTTTTCGTGATCCGATTCATCGCGCAGATCGTCCACCATCGGCAGTTTTTTATTACGCATCTGCGCAGCAATCTGCTCCAGCACTTTCGCGCCAGAGACCTGATGCGGCAGCGCGGAAATTACCACGGCGCCGTCTTCTTTGGTCCATACCGCGCGCATACGCACGGAGCCACGCCCGTTTTCGTAAATTTTACGAATTTCCGCACGTGGGGTAATGATCTCCGCTTCGGTCGGGTAATCCGGCCCCTGGACGATATCCAGCAACTGATCCAGCGTCGTTTTCGGCTGTTCAATCAGCGTAATCGCCGCTTTCGCCACTTCGCGCAGGTTGTGCGGCGGGATATCTGTTGCCATGCCCACCGCTATACCGGTGGTGCCGTTCAGCAGGATGTTCGGCAGACGCGCCGGTAACATTTTCGGTTCCTGCATCGTGCCGTCGAAGTTTGGCACCCAGTCCGCCGTCCCCTGGCCGAGTTCGCTTAACAGCAGCTCGGCATATTTGGACAGGCGAGATTCGGTATAACGCATTGCCGCGAATGACTTCGGATCATCCGGCGCGCCCCAGTTTCCCTGGCCATCGACCAGCGGGTAACGGTAAGAGAACGGCTGCGCCATCAGCACCATGGCTTCATAGCAGGCGCTGTCGCCGTGCGGATGATACTTACCCAGTACGTCACCGACGGTACGGGCGGATTTTTTAAATTTAGCGCTGGCGTTCAGCCCCAGCTCTGACATCGCATAGACGATGCGGCGCTGTACCGGCTTCAGGCCGTCGCCAATAAACGGCAACGCACGATCCATGATCACGTACATGGAGTAGTTTAAGTAGGCGTTTTCCGTAAATTCATGTAGCGCAAGGCGCTCTGCCATATCGCTCATTAACAGGGGATCCTCAATCTGCATGCTGACCGTTCGGACGGCAATATTGCCGCAGATAATACCCTATCTCACGGTCTGAGTCACAAACCGTGAGACAGGTTGCGAGGAAGTTAACGAAGCGGCAGATAGATATCCGTCAGCAGCTCATGTTCCGCCACCTCATTGACGAAATTCAGGTACTGGAAGAAGACCGGAAAATCGCGCAGCGTCTCGCCGCTGGCCGGTAGCCATTCGCGGAATAAATACCACACGCTCTCCGGGAGGCTGTCGAGCGATCCCTGATGGCGCACCACCGCGCAGCGCCCGCCAGGAATCTCGCTATTCACCACGCCAACGTCATTTTCGGCTATCGGCTGGCGGACGCTGCCGCAGATATCAAAGCGGAATTGATCCGGCGGCGTCGTCTGCGGGTCGTGCCAGGCAATACCAAAGGTTTGACTGCTGGCAATCGGCGACTGCCCCGTTTCGCGCCGCCATGCAATAAATTTCGCCGCGCTGGCGTTGACCTTATCCGGATGCCCCAGATGCGTCAGCATCGCGACGCGGGTAGGTAGAAATTCAACGATTTTTACGTCCATGACATGCTGCTCCTGTAACGCAAGTTTAGGAACGCGTTGGTGCCAGGCCAGCCAGTCCGGCGATTGCCGAAACCGGCGCGGGCTTTGACCAAACGCGGTTTTGAAAGCACGTGTGAACGACTCCGGATTCTGAAATCCGGCATCCAGCGCGATATCGATAACTTTATCCTGCGGATTAAACGCCAGCCGCCATGACGCCCGGCGCAAACGCAGCCACTGGATATAGCGATAGAGCGGAAGCCCGCTCCAGACGGTAAACTGCCGGTGAAAATGAAACGGCGAGCTGTGCGCCATCCGGCTTAACACCTCAAGCGACAGAGGCTCATCCAGATGACGCTCAATGTGGTCGCAAACGCGCCGCAGACGTTCGGAATAAGCCGCGCTGATCAGGTCATTCATCACTGCCTCCTTGTGGCCTATTCTGCCCACCGGGCGGCTGTGAATCCTGACCGATCTTGCGCAATGTGGGATTACGGATTCACTTTACGAATCTGTTTTACGTCGATTTCGACAGAGTTCCAGTCTTTATCCACTTCACCCTGAATTTCAACGGTATCCTGCGGGGTTACGGTCAGGCCGTTCCAACGCTTGTGGTCAATATCCACATTGATAGTACCGGTCGCATCTTTAAACACATACAGGTCGTCGGAAATGCGCTCGACGATATTCCCGCGCAGCGTTACCCACGCATCGTCACGCAGCGATTTAGCGCTCTCTACCGTCGTGCTGCTGCCGTTCGGGCCGACAAATCCGCCGCCTTGCGTTTGCGTCGCCGACGGGCCGGAGAAACCGCCCTGCTGAGCCGCCAGAACCGGGGTAGAACACAGTGCCATAACGGCAACGATTGCAGCTAATTTTTTCATGATTACTTTTCCCTTTCATGTCGTTTCAGATCCATTTAATAAGGTAATCCTTAACAACTTCTTAAGGCAAAAAAAGAATCTTTTTTTCTGTACATCGCCTGCGGCGACAAGGTTAACTGACGGCAACGCGAGTTACCGCAAGGAAGAACAGATGCGAATTTTACTGGTAGAAGATGACACACTTATTGGCGATGGCATAAAAGCGGGCCTGAGTAAAATGGGTTTCAGCGTCGACTGGTTTACTGAGGGACGTCCGGGCAAAGAGGCGCTTTACAGCGCGCCTTATGATGCGGTTATTTTAGATTTGACGCTGCCAGGCATGGACGGACGGGATATTTTGCGCGAATGGCGCGAAAAGGGTAAACAGGAACCGGTACTGATCCTGACGGCGCGCGACGCGTTAGCAGAGCGCGTCGAGGGGCTACGTCTGGGCGCCGATGACTATTTATGTAAACCTTTCGCGCTCATTGAGGTCGCCGCCCGTCTGGAGGCGCTGGTACGCCGCGCCAGCGGTCAGGCCAGTAGCGAATTGCGCCACGGCCAGGTGACGCTCAATCCAGGCAATCTCGTCGCGACGCTTGCCGGCGAACCGCTGGCCTTAAAACCAAAAGAGTTCGCGTTGCTGGAACTCTTACTGCGCAACAAAGGTCGCGTGCTGCCGCGCAAGCTTATTGAAGAGAAGCTGTATAACTGGGATGACGACGTGTCCAGCAATGCAGTGGAAGTCCATGTTCATCATTTACGCCGCAAGCTCGGCAGCGAATTTATTCGCACCGTACACGGCATCGGCTACACCCTGGGTGACGCATGAAATTGACGCAACGTCTCAGCCTGCGCGTCAGGCTGACGCTTATTTTCCTGATTCTGGTCTCCATCACCTGGGCAATCTCCAGTTTTGTGGCCTGGAGAAAGACGACGGATAATGTCGACGAGCTGTTTGACACACAGTTGATGTTGTTCGCCAGACGGCTTAGCACCCTCGATCTTAACGAGATCAACGCCCCGCAGCGCATGGCGCATACGCCAAAGAAATTAAAACATGGGCATATCGATGACGATGCGCTGGCGTTCGCCATCTTTTCCGCTGACGGCAAAATGTTGCTGCATGATGGCGACAACGGCCAGGATATTCCGTATCGCTATCGCCGGGAAGGTTTCGACAATGGCTATCTGAAGGATGACAACGACCTCTGGCGTTTTTTGTGGTTGAACTCGGCGGACGGTAAGTATCGTATCGTCGTCGGTCAGGAGTGGGATTACCGCGAAGATATGGCGCTGGCGATCGTGGCGGCGCAATTAACGCCGTGGCTGATCGCCCTTCCCTTCATGCTACTGATTTTATTACTCCTGCTTCACCGCGAGCTCAGACCGTTGAAAAAACTGGCGCAGGCGCTACGCTTCCGGTCGCCGGAATCGGAAACGCCGCTCGACGCCAAAGGCGTACCGAGCGAGGTTCGCCCACTGGTCGAAGCGCTTAATCAGCTTTTTAGCCGCATCCACTCCATGATGGTGCGCGAACGGCGATTTACCTCCGACGCCGCCCATGAATTGCGCAGCCCGCTGGCCGCGCTGAAAGTACAAACCGAGGTGGCGCAGCTCTCGGGCGACGATCCGCTATCGCGTGATAAAGCGCTGACCCAGCTCCATGCGGGGATCGATCGCGCCACGCGGCTGGTCGATCAGCTACTGACGTTATCGCGTCTCGACTCGCTCAATAATTTGCAGGATGTAGCGGAGATTTCGCTGGAAGAGCTGCTGCAGTCCGCGGTAATGGATATTTATCATCCGGCGCAGCAGGCGAATATCGACGTGCGTTTACAGCTTAACGCCCATGACGTCATACGTACCGGCCAGCCGCTACTCTTAAGCCTGTTAGTGCGTAACCTGCTGGATAATGCGATTCGCTACAGTCCGCAAGGCAGCGTCGTCGACGTTACCTTACATGCCCGCAGCTTCACCGTCAGAGATAATGGCCCTGGTGTAGCGCCAGAGATTCTGACGCATATCGGCGAGCGTTTTTACCGCCCGCCTGGCCAAAGTGTGACCGGCAGCGGTCTGGGATTATCAATCGTCCGTCGCATCGCTACGCTGCACGGCATGACGGTGTCGTTTGGCAACGCCGCGGAAGGTGGATTTGAGGCCGTAGTAAGTTGGTAACACAGACTTTTGCCAAAAATGCAAAAGACTTTGCACATTTTGCTAATTTCACCGCACCGCCCGTCAGCGTAGAATCAGCAGCAAACGCATTTCTTGAGGACACAAAATGAGTAACATCCTGATTATCAACGGGGCGAAAAAATTCGCGCACTCCAACGGCCAGTTAAATGACACCCTGACCGAAGTTGCCGATGGGCTTCTGCGCGATCTGGGTCATCAGGTTAAGATCGTCCGCGCCGACAGCGACTATGACATTAAAGAAGAGGTGCAGAATTTCGTCTGGGCTGACGTGGTGATTTGGCAGATGCCAGGCTGGTGGATGGGCGCGCCATGGACAGTAAAAAAATATATGGATGATGTCTTTACCGAAGGTCACGGTACGCTCTATGCCAGCGATGGCCGCACGCGTTCCGATGCCGCTAAAAAGTACGGTTCCGGCGGTCTGGTGCAGGGGAAAAAATATATGCTGTCACTGACGTGGAACGCGCCGATGGAAGCATTTACCGAAAAAGATCAATTTTTCCACGGCGTAGGCGTAGATGGCGTCTATCTGCCATTCCATAAAGCCAACCAGTTCCTGGGCATGGACGCGCTGCCAACGTTTATTGCCAACGACGTGATTAAAATGCCGGATGTTCCGCGCTATACCGCAGAATATCGCAAGCATCTGAGCGAAATTTTTGCTTAACTGGTCATCCTGGAATTAGAAGGAGTTAACCATGCTTACCGTCATTGCCGAAATTCGCACGCGTCCGGGCCAACATCACCGTCAGGCCGTCCTCGACCAGTTTGCGAAAATTATTCCAACCGTTCTTAAAGAAGAGGGGTGCCACGGTTACGCGCCGATGGTGGATCATGCCGCGGGCGTGAGTTTTCAGACTCTGGCGCCTGACTCGATCGTGATGATTGAACAGTGGGAAAGCGTTGCGCACCTTGAGGCGCATCTGCAAACCCCGCATATGAAAGCCTACAGCGACGCGGTAAAAGACGATGTGCTGGAAATGAATATTCGTATTCTGGAATCCGGCGTTTAAGTTATTACCCTCGTCTGACGTCGCCCTGATGCGATGCGCAAGTGTCGCCATCAGGCTGCGGCGTCATGTCGGATTCGCTTATCCGGCCTGCGCCACGCAGACCGGATAAAGCGTGCAACAACCGTTACACGTCGAGATCCGCGAGATCGCCTTTTTCCTGTAGCCAGTTGCGTCGATCTTCAGAACGTTTCTTCGCCAGCAGCATATCCATCATCGCGTTAGTACGCTGATCGTCTTCATCGCTAATGGTGAGCTGCACCAGGCGGCGAGTATTCGGATCAAGCGTGGTTTCGCGTAACTGCATCGGGTTCATTTCTCCCAGGCCTTTGAAACGCTGTACGTTCGGCTTGCCTTTCTTACGCTTCAGTTGTTCCAGTACGCCCGCCTTCTCTTCTTCCGTAAGCGCGTAATAGACCTCTTTACCCAAATCGATACGGTATAGCGGCGGCAGCGCGACGTAGACATGACCATTCTTCACCAGCGCGCGGAAATGTCTGACAAACAGCGCGCAAAGCAGAGTAGCGATATGCAAACCATCGGAGTCCGCATCCGCCAGGATACAGATCTTGCCGTAGCGCAGCTGACTCAGATCGTCGCTGTCCGGATCGATACCGATCGCCACGGAAATATCATGCACCTCTTGCGAGGCAAGCACTTCATCGGAAGAGACTTCCCAGGTGTTAAGGATCTTACCTTTGAGTGGCATGATCGCCTGATATTCGCGATCGCGCGCCTGCTTGGCGGAACCGCCTGCCGAATCCCCTTCCACAAGGAACAGCTCGGTCCGATTAAGATCCTGCGCGGTACAGTCCGCCAGTTTCCCCGGCAACGCCGGACCGCTGGTGAGCTTTTTGCGTACCACTTTTTTTGCGGCGCGCAGTCGCCGCTGCGCGCTGGCAATCGCCATCTCTGCCAGTTGTTCCGCCGCCTGCACGTTCTGGTTCAGCCACAGGCTGAAGGCATCTTTCACCACGCCGGAAACAAATGCCGCACATTGACGCGACGACAGACGCTCTTTGGTCTGCCCGGCAAATTGCGGGTCCTGCATTTTCACGGAGAGCACATAAGCGCAGCGATCCCAGATATCTTCCGCCGACAGTTTGACGCCGCGCGGCAAAATATTGCGGTATTCGCAAAATTCGCGCATCGCGTCGAGCAGGCCCTGGCGCAGACCGTTAACGTGCGTACCCCCCTGCATGGTCGGGATCAGGTTGACGTAGCTTTCTGTCAGTAATTCGCCGCCTTCCGGCAGCCACAATAGCGCCCAGTCAACCGCTTCCGTTTCACCGTTAAAATTACCGATAAACGGTTTTTCCGGCAGCGTCGGCAGGCCGTTTACCGCTTCGCCCAGATAGTCGTTCAGACCATCCTGGTAGCACCAGCGCTGCTCGCTGTTATTCACTTCATCTTTAAAAGTGATTTCCACGCCGGGACACAGCACCGCTTTTGCTTTCAGAACGTGCATTAAGCGAGAGACAGAAAAACGCGGGCTGTCGAAGAAACTTTCGTCCGGCCAGAAATGCACGCTGGTGCCAGTATTACGTTTACCGCAGGTGCCGACAACCTGCAAATCCTGCACTTTTTCGCCGTTTTCAAACGCGATGTTATAGACCTGACCGTCGCGGCGCACGGTCACTTCCACGCGCTTTGACAGGGCATTTACTACCGAAATCCCCACCCCATGCAGACCACCAGAGAACTGATAGTTCTTATTGGAGAATTTACCGCCAGCATGAAGTCGACAGAGGATCAGTTCTACCGCCGGAACCCCCTCTTCCGGATGGATATCCACCGGCATCCCGCGTCCGTCGTCAATCACTTCCAGCGATTGATCGGCATGTAAAATGACATCCACGCGTTTGGCGTGACCTGCCAGTGCTTCATCCACACTATTATCAATCACTTCCTGACCCAAATGGTTGGGGCGGGTCGTATCGGTGTACATCCCCGGGCGGCGGCGTACCGGCTCAAGCCCAGTGAGTACCTCAATGGCATCAGCGTTATAAGTTTGCGTCATGGTTTAATTAGCAATTCGAATTGATTGTCAGCAACTGTGCAGTCCAAGAAAATCGACAATCTGGTTGAAATAATCTTCGAAGCCCGTGAATGCGTGATTACCCCCCTCGGTCACTGTCTGACGGCAGGAGGCGTAATATGCCACCGCCTGGCGGTAATCCAGCACTTCATCGCCCGTCTGTTGCAGTAGCCAGATCAGGTCCGGCGCTTCCAGCGGGTCAATCTGCATGACTTTAAGATCATAAATATGGCGAGACTCTAGCACATATTGCTGCCCGGTGTAGGGGTTCTCGTTCTGACCGAGATAGTCGGTCAGTAATTCAAAGGGCCGCACGGCGGGATTCACCACCACAGCCGGCAGCATAAAACATTGCGACAGCCAGGTGGCGTAATAACCACCCAGCGACGATCCTACCAGCCCTAATGGCGCACCGCCATGCTCAAGCACGAGACATTCCAGCAACTCCGCCGCATCGGCAGGATACGGCGGTAGTTGAGGGACGATCATCTCGACATGCGGATGACGCTCCGCCAGCCAGTTTTTTAGCTGGCACGCTTTTGCCGAGCGAGGGGAACTGTTGAATCCGTGCAAATAGAGAAGCGTAGACATCAGTATCCTTCCGAAGCGGTATCGGGTCGGAACCGGGTATCCTGCAGGCGATGCACTTCCGTCTCCAGGACGCCGTTCGCCTGGAGCTCCAGCGTACGCCAGCCCGGCGCGATAGTATCCAGCGTAAAGTTCGCGCAGTGCGGTTTGAACTGTACGCAGGTTGACGGCGACGCCAGCAGACGGCGACCGTTCCAGTCAAGATCCAGCTCCTGGTGAATATGTCCGCATAACAGATATTTTACATGCGGGAAATTCGCCAGCACGCTATCCAGCTCACCGGCATTACGCAAGCTGTGCTGATCCAACCAACTGCACCCTGCCGGCAACGGATGGTGGTGCAAAAGGAGCAATGTCTGTCTCTCTGGCGCATCGGCGAGCTTACGCTCAAGCCATTCCAGTTGGAACTCGCTCAGTTCGCCATGCGGGACGCCAAACACCTGGCTATCCAGCAACAAAATCTGCCATTGTTCACCGATTAACACGCGCTTAGCCGGGGAAATCCCCGCCTCTTGCAGCGCGCTGTACATTGCCGGCTGAAAATCATGATTGCCCGGTAGCCAAACGCAAGGCGCGCGAAAGCTTGCGATACCCTCAGCAAAATGCTGATAAGCCGCAGCGGATTGATCCTGCGCCAGATCGCCGGTGGCCACGATCAGATCATATTCATACTGTTGCGCCCGAATAGCCTCCAGCACGGCCTGGTAACTTTCCCAGGTATTGACGCCTAACAGCGTTTCATGCTTTTCGGCAAACAGGTGAGTATCTGTAATTTGTAAAATCCTGACTCGGGCCTCACCAGCCAGAGGTAGGGTTAACAGGCTTTCCAAATGGTGTCCTTAGGTTTCACGACGCTAATAAACCGGAATCGCCATCGCTCCATGTGCTAAACAGAATCGTAGCCAGTCGGCCAGAAACTGATTAATTTGATGCTTTTCGTCGCGTTGATGCAACTTTTTATTTGGATAATCATACCGCGCTTTGAAGCGAAAGATCTGCTGGCTTGAACACACTTCAGCCACCATCGCATCATGGTAGAGGCGCACCGTCAGCGACGGCAGGCTCCAGTAGGTGATGGCTGGCGCCGTTTGCTCGATCGTTACAAGCGTAGTGTATCGGGTCGATTCCACAATCGTTAACCGATATTGTACGTTGCCCACCTGATAGCTCACCGTTTCACCGGGGGCGTCATTGCGCGGCAGCAGGCGGCGCAATTGCGAAAAATTGGTTTCGCACAAACGCATCATTTCTGGGAAGTCAGGTGTATAACGCTTCATTTTTTCCACTCGTTTTTTAACTCTTGATGATGCAACTGAAGCCATTGCAAAGCGATGACTGCGGCTGCGTTGTCGATTTTCCCCTCTTCTACCCACTGGTATGCCTGTTCCCGGCTTACCACATGAACCCGAATATCTTCGTTTTCATCCGCCAGACCATGAATACCTACCGCGGTCGTGGCGTCCACTTCACCCACCAGAATAGATGAGCGCTCGCTGGTTCCTCCTGGACTCGCCAGGTAACTGATGACCGGTCGGGTGCGGCCTACGGTCAGCCCCGCTTCTTCCATCGCCTCCCGCCGGGCGACCGCCTCAATGGTTTCGCCTTCTTCTATCATGCCGGCGACCATCTCCAGCAGCCACGGCGTAACGCTTGTGTCATACGCGGCAATACGAATCTGTTCGACCAGCACCACCTCGTCACGTTCAGGGTCAAAGGGTAGCAAGACGGCGGCGTGCCCGCGCTCAAAAATTTCGCGCTTTACCTCGCCACTCATTTCTCCGTTGAATAAACGATGGCGGAATCGATACACATCCAATGAAAAAAAACCGCGATAGCGCGTTTCCCGTGCAATAATTTCTACATCGCTTTTGGTGAAAGTAACTGGCAAGTTGTCTGATTTACGCATTGTGCTGCCCTGCTAGCAATAATGATTAAATGATGAATTTCAAGGGTGGTTGACTGCTGTTTTATCACCCTTGTGGTAAATTGGTGCCAATTAAGGCTCGTATGGCACGTAACGCCAACTTTTTGCAGTGGCGGATTCTGCTAGAATCAGCAATTATTTTTACAAATTGATCAGCGCTAAATACTGCTTCACAACAAGGAATGCAAATGAAGAAATTGCTCCCCATCCTTATCGGCCTGAGCCTGTCGGGGTTCAGCACACTAAGCCAGGCAGAGAACCTGATGCAAGTTTATCAGCAAGCACGCCTGAGCAACCCGGAATTGCGTAAATCCGCTGCCGATCGCGATGCTGCATTCGAAAAAATTAACGAAGCGCGTAGTCCTTTACTGCCGCAACTGGGTTTAGGTGCCGACTACACCTACAGCAACGGTTATCGCGATGCGAACGGTATCAACTCCAATGAAACCAGCGCTTCTCTGCAATTAACGCAGACGCTATTTGATATGTCGAAATGGCGTGGGCTCACCCTGCAAGAAAAAGCAGCAGGCATTCAGGATGTCACCTATCAGACCGATCAGCAGACGCTGATCCTCAATACCGCGAACGCGTATTTTAAGGTATTGAACGCTATTGATGTGCTTTCCTATACCCAGGCGCAAAAAGAGGCTATCTACCGTCAGTTAGATCAAACGACGCAACGTTTTAACGTGGGTCTGGTCGCCATTACCGACGTGCAAAACGCCCGTGCGCAATATGATACCGTACTGGCGAATGAAGTGACCGCCCGCAACAACCTGGATAACGCGGTAGAAGAGCTGCGCCAGGTAACCGGCAATTATTACCCGGAGCTGGCGTCGCTTAACGTCGAGCATTTTAAAACCGACAAACCCAAAGCTGTTAATGCGCTGCTGAAGGAAGCGGAAAACCGTAACCTGTCGCTGTTGCAGGCGCGTTTAAGTCAGGATCTGGCGCGCGAGCAAATCCGTCAGGCGCAGGATGGCCATCTGCCGACGCTGAATTTAACGGCCTCAACCGGCATTTCTGATACCTCTTATAGCGGTTCTAAAACCAACTCCACCCAGTACGACGATAGCAATATGGGGCAGAATAAAATCGGCCTGAACTTCTCCCTGCCGCTGTATCAAGGCGGGATGGTTAACTCGCAGGTAAAACAGGCGCAGTATAACTTCGTCGGCGCAAGCGAACAGCTGGAAAGCGCGCACCGTAGCGTGGTGCAGACCGTACGTTCTTCCTTTAACAATATTAACGCCTCCATCAGCAGCATCAACGCGTATAAACAGGCAGTCGTTTCCGCGCAAAGTTCTTTGGATGCAATGGAAGCCGGTTACTCGGTCGGTACACGTACCATTGTTGACGTACTGGATGCCACCACCACTCTGTATGATGCCAAGCAGCAACTGGCCAACGCGCGTTATACCTATTTGATTAATCAGTTAAATATCAAATATGCGCTCGGTACGCTGAACGAGCAGGATCTGCTCGCGCTTAACAGTACGTTGGGTAAACCTATCCCGACGTCGCCAGAAAGCGTAGCGCCGGAAACGCCAGAGCAGGATGCTGCCGCAGACGGTTATAATGCCCATAGCGCCGCGCCGGCAGTACAGCCGACCGCCGCTCGCGCCAACAGCAATAACGGCAATCCATTCCGGCATTGATAAGTTATTCGCTGGCGCTGCGCTTATCAGACCTGTGCCCTTGTAGGTCTGGTAAGCGCGGCGCTACCTGTCATAAAGCCGCGCCTGAACGTAAGACAACGTAAAGATCCTGCTATTCCGCCGCATTCTCGCCTTTTCTCGCTTCAATTTCGACCAGTCATCCTCTATTCTGAACGCATGTTGTATTTACCACTGGGTCCTGGAAGACAAATATGAAACGGACAAAATCCATCCATCACGCATCATTTCGCAAAAGCTGGAGCGCGCGGCATTTAACGCCGGTCGCCCTGGCGGTTACGGCTGTTTTTATGCTGGCTGGCTGTGAAAAAAGCGATGAAACCGTATCGCTGTATCAAAACGCTGATGACTGTTCAGCGGCGAATCCGGGCAAAAGCGCGGAGTGTACAACCGCGTATAACAATGCGCTGAAAGAGGCCGAACGTACTGCGCCTAAGTACGCTACACGCGAAGATTGCGTCGCTGAGTTTGGCGAAGGCCAGTGCCAGCAAGCGCCCGCACAGGCTGGCATGGCGCCGGAAAATCAGGCGCAGGCCCAACAATCCAGCGGCAGTTTCTGGATGCCGCTTATGGCAGGTTACATGATGGGGCGTCTGATGGGCGGCGGCGCAGGCTTTGCGCAACAGCCGCTGTTTAGCTCGAAAAACCCGGCCAGCCCTGCATACGGCAAATATACCGATGCGGCAGGTAAAAACTACGGCGCGGCGCAACCGGGCCGGACAATGACCGTACCGAAAACCGCGATGGCGCCGAAACCGGCCACCACAACAACCGTTACCCGCGGCGGTTTTGGCGAATCCGTCGCCAAACAGAGCACCATGCAGCGTAGCGCTGCCGGTACTTCAACACGTTCGATGGGCGGCTGATACGCATGGAAAGAGTCAGTATTACCGAGCGCCCGGACTGGCGCGATAAAGCGACTGAATACGGGTTTAATTTTCACACTATGTATGGTGAACCGTACTGGTGTGAAGACGCTTATTACAAGTTAACGCTCGCCCAGGTGGAAAAACTGGAAGACGTTACCGCCGAGTTGCACCAGATGTGCCTCAAGGTAGTAGAACGCGTCATCGCCAGCGATGAGCTGATGACGAAGTTTCGTATTCCAAAACATACCTGGGGTTTTGTTCGTCAGTCCTGGCAAACGCAACAACCGTCGCTCTATTCCCGCCTCGATCTGGCCTGGGACGGCATCGGCGAGCCTAAGCTGCTCGAAAATAATGCCGACACGCCAACATCGCTGTATGAAGCGGCGTTTTTTCAGTGGATTTGGCTGGAAGATCAGATCAACGCGGGCAATCTGCCGGAAGGCAGCGATCAGTTTAATAGCCTGCAGGAAAAGCTGATTGAACGCTTTGCTGAACTTCGCGAGCAGTACGGTTTTCAGTTGCTGCATCTCACCTGCTGTCGCGATACGGTTGAGGATCGCGGCACCATTCAGTATTTACAGGACTGCGCGGCCGAAGCGGAAATCGCCACCGAATTTCTCTATATCGACGATATTGGTCTGGGGGAAAAAGGCCAATTTACGGATCTGCAGGATCAGGTCATTGCGAACCTGTTCAAGCTCTATCCGTGGGAATTTATGCTGCGCGAGATGTTTTCCACCAAGCTGGAAGATGCCGGCGTGCGCTGGCTGGAACCGGCCTGGAAAAGCATTATCTCCAATAAAGCGTTGTTGCCGCTGTTGTGGGAGATGTTCCCGGACCATCCGAATCTGTTGCCTGCGTATTTCGCCGAAGACGAATATCCGCCAATGGATAAATATGTCGTGAAACCGATCTTCTCCCGCGAAGGGGCGAACGTATCGATTATTGAGAACGGTAAAACGATCGAATCCGTGGAAGGCCCGTATGGTGAAGAGGGTATGATCGTGCAACAGTTCTATCCGCTGCCAAAATTCGGCGACAGTTACACCCTGATTGGTAGCTGGCTGATTAACGATCAGCCCGCCGGAATTGGTATCCGTGAAGATCGGGCGCTGATCACCCAGGATCTCTCCCGCTTCTATCCGCATATTTTTGTTGAAGGATAGATTTTCCTGTAAGCCCGATGCGCGTAGCGCCATCGGGCAATCATTCAGCGCCTTATCCGGCCTACCCCACCTGCACCGACAACATACTTATACTGCCCATCTCAATACCGTCGACCGGGATGGTGATAGGTTCCTTGCCGTCCCAGGCGCCAAGTACATACAGCAAAGGCAAAAAGTGCTCCGGCGTCGGGTTCGATAAGGCGCCCCCTTCATGTTGCAGATAATTCACCAGCGGGTGCTGTTCTACCGGCCCCTGCCACGTCAGGTTGGCTTTCACAAAGTCATTAAATGACGCCGCCCAGGGATACGGTATATTGTCACCGTGCCAACGCACAGTCCGCAGGTTATGAACCACATTCCCGCTGGCCACCAGCATCACGCCTTCGTCACGCAGCGTCGCCAGTTTACGGCCCACCTCAAAATGCCATGCCGCCGGTTTGGTACTATCAACACTAAGCTGCACCATCGGAATATCCGCATTCGGGTACATCTTGATCAATACGCCCCAGGAGCCATGATCAAATCCCCACGCCTCTTTATCGAGCGCGACGGGAACGGGAGCCAACAGTTCAACCAGACGCTGCGCCAGCGCAGGCGATCCAGGGGCCGGATAATGCGTGTCATACAGCGCCTGCGGAAAACCGCCAAAATCATGGAGAGTTTGCGGCCTTTCCATCGCTGTGACGCCCGTCCCGCGGGTATACCAGTGCGCCGACACCACCACTATCGCCTGTGGTCGCGGCAGGGCTTCCCCCAATCGCCGCCAGGCGCGGGTATAATCATTATCGTCCAGCACGTTCATCGGGCTGCCATGCCCCAAAAACAATGCTGGCATACACGTTAAAGACATGATGTTATCCTTACAGGAAAGACATTTTGTTAACATCACCATACGCTTTCTTCACAGAGGAAGAACTCAGATAACTATGATGAAGATCATCAGTTATTTTGAAGGTCAGGTTCGGACGGCAAATTGATAAGGAGTAATGGATGTCAGTACCACTTATTCTGACCTTACTGGCGGGCGCCGCCACCTTTATTGGCGCGTTTCTTGGCGTTCTCGGCCAAAAACCGTCTAACCGCGTGCTGGCTTTTTCGCTGGGCTTCGCCGCAGGGATCATGCTGCTCATCTCGCTGATGGAGATGCTGCCCGCCGCGCTTGATACCGAGGGGATGTCGCCTGTACTGGGCTACGGAATGTTTATTATCGGCCTGTTGGGCTACTTCGGGCTGGACCGCCTGCTTCCTCACGCTCATCCGCAGGATCTGATGCAAAAAAGGCAGCAGCCGCTTCCCGGCTCGATAAAACGCACTGCGATTTTATTGACGCTCGGCATTAGTCTGCACAACTTTCCGGAAGGGATCGCCACCTTTGTCACTGCCAGCAGCAATCTTGAACTGGGTTTCGGCATCGCACTGGCGGTGGCGTTGCACAATATTCCTGAAGGTCTGGCGGTTGCCGGTCCGGTTTATGCCGCGACGGGCTCAAAACGTACCGCGATTTTTTGGGCCGGTATCTCCGGCATGGCGGAAATTCTTGGCGGCGTGCTGGCGTGGCTGATTTTGGGCAGCCTGGTTTCGCCAATCGTTATGGCGGCTATCATGGCGGCAGTCGCCGGTATTATGGTGGCGCTCTCCGTCGATGAACTGATGCCGCTGGCAAAAGAGATCGATCCTAACAATAACCCCAGCTATGGCGTGCTTTGCGGTATGTCCATCATGGGGCTCAGTCTCGTCATTTTGCAGACGATAGGTATCGGTTAAGAGAAACGTCGTGCCGGATGCAGGCCTTTAGCCAGGCAACATCCGGCTGCCCGTCAAGGATATGCGCTATTTCTGCTCATTCATCACGCTGTCGCCTTCGCTCGTCTGGCGAAAACGTTTCGTTCGCGCTTCAAGTAATGCATCTCTGTCTTGCCGAAACGCTCTGCAATAACGCTTCATATGGCAAATATACCCTACTACCACCAGAACGATTAATATTATCCAATACCAGGCAATAAACATCCTTTTTACCCTTAAAATTTAACATCACTAAACATTTAACGTTAAAATTTTACATACCCTTATTTTGACGTATTCATATACTGGCATATTTGTGGAACAAATAAATGATTTTGATCATATAAATCAGTGGTGAAACACAATAATGAAAGAGGTATTAAGCAGAAAACAATGTCGATAAGATCACACTTCGTACTAATTTATATTGTTCTTAAAATATCACACTCCTACTATCGACTTACTCAGGCAATTAAAAAATATTGATACATAATATACTTTAAAATAAGTAATAGCATTATGACTTATATTTAAAGACCAATCATTTACCTCATTTATCATTCATAAAAACATAGTATATTCAGAAGTATTATATTTAGAAGTTGTATATAAGGAGATATATCCATGTTTGACCAATACCGGAAAACAATACTTGCCGGTGCCGTCGCACTGACATGCGGACTCACCGCAGCCAGTACGTTTGCCGCAGGTTTTCAACCGGCGCAGCCCGCAGGGAAATTAGGCGCAGTCGTTGTCGATCCTTACGGTAATGCCCCTCTCACCGCACTGGTGGAATTAGATAGCCATATTATTTCAGACGTTAAAGTTACTGTACATGGCAAAGGGGAAAAGGGCGTTCCCGTTACTTATACCGTTGGGAAAGAGTCTTTAGAAACCTATGACGGTATTCCTATTTTTGGCCTTTATCAGAAATTTGCCAACAACGTCACGGTAGAATATAAAGAAAACGGCAAAGCCATGAAGGATGACTATGTGGTGCAGACGTCCGCCATCGTCAACCATTATATGGATAACCGTTCTATTTCAGATCTCCAGCAAACGAAAGTTATTAAAGTCGCGCCAGGATTTGAAGATCGCCTTTATCTGGTAAATACCCATACCTTTACGCCGCAGGGCGCTGAATTTCACTGGCACGGCGAAAAAGATAAAAATGCGGGCATTCTTGATGCCGGCCCGGCGGGCGGGGCTTTGCCTTTCGATATCGCCCCTTATACGTTTGTGGTCGACACCCAGGGTGAATATCGCTGGTGGCTGGATCAAGATACCTTCTACGACGGCCACGATATGAATATCAACAAACGCGGCTACCTGATGGGTATTCGTGAAACGCCTCGCGGCACCTTTACCGCGGTGCAGGGCCAACACTGGTACGAGTTTGACATGATGGGGCAAATTCTTGCCGATCATAAACTGCCGCGCGGGTTCCTGGATGCGTCTCATGAATCCATCGAAACCGTGAACGGCACCGTACTGCTGCGCGTCGGCAAACGCGATTACCGCAAAGAAGACGGCATACATGTTCATACTATTCGTGACCAAATCATTGAGGTCGATAAGTCTGGCCGCGTAGTAGACGTTTGGGATTTAACCAAAATCCTCGACCCTATGCGTGATGCGCTGCTCGGCGCGCTGGATGCGGGCGCAGTATGCGTGAACGTCGATCTGGCCCATGCCGGACAGCAGGCGAAACTCGAACCGGATACGCCGTATGGCGATGCGCTTGGCGTTGGTGCCGGTCGTAACTGGGCGCACGTCAACTCTATCGCTTATGACGCGAAAGACGACTCCATCATCCTTTCTTCCCGCCATCAGGGTATTGTAAAAATTGGTCGCGATAAGCAGGTGAAATGGATACTGGCACCGTCTAAAGGCTGGAATAAGCAGCTAGCCAGTAAATTGCTGAAACCGGTAGACGATCATGGTAAGCCGTTGACCTGTGACGAAAACGGCAAGTGTAAGGACACCGATTTCGATTTCACCTATACCCAACATACGGCATGGCTTTCCAGCAAAGGCACGTTAACGGTCTTTGATAACGGCGATGGTCGCGGCCTGGAGCAACCGGCTCTACCGACCATGAAATATTCCCGTTTTGTCGAATATAAGATCGATGAGAAGAAAGGCACCGTACAACAAGTTTGGGAATACGGTAAAGAACGTGGATATGATTTCTATAGTCCTATTACCTCGGTTGTTGAATATCAAAAAGACCGCGACACCATGTTCGGCTTTGGCGGTTCTATTAACCTGTTCGACGTTGGTAAACCCACAGTCGGCAAACTGAATGAGATTGACTATAAAACGAAAGAAGTGAAAGTTGAAATTGATGTGCTGTCGGATAAACCCAACCAGACTCACTATCGTGCATTACTGGTTCATCCAACGCAAATGTTTAAATAAATAACGGGAAGGAATTAATATGTCATCTAAATGGATTACCTCTTTATTTAAAAGCGTAGTATTAACCGCGGCATTGGTCACTCCTTTTGCGGCATCGGCTTTTACCGAGGGCACAGATTATATGGTTCTGGAGAAACCGATTCCTAATGCGGATAAAACGCTGATTAAGGTATTTAGCTACGCCTGCCCTTTCTGCTACAAATATGACAAAGCCGTAACAGGTCCGGTTTCTGATAAAGTAGCCGATCTCGTTACGTTCACTCCGTTCCACCTGGAAACAAAAGGCGAATATGGCAAACAGGCCAGCGAAGTATTTGCAGTCCTGATCGCCAAAGATAAAGCTGCCGGGATTTCGTTATTTGATGCTAAATCACAATTCAAAAAAGCGAAGTTCGCCTGGTATGCGGCTTACCATGATAAGAAAGAGCGCTGGTCAGATGGGAAAGATCCGGCGGCATTTATTAAAACCGGGCTGGACGCCGCAGGCATGAGCCAGGCTGATTTTGAAGCGGCGCTGAAAGATCCTGCCGTTCAGGAGACTCTGGAAAAATGGAAAGCCGCCTATGACGTTGCCAAAATTCAGGGTGTTCCGGCTTACGTCGTCAACGGCAAGTACCTTATCTATACCAAAAACATCAAATCCATCGATTCTATGGCTGAACTCGTTCGGGAACTGGCCACTAAAAAATAAGCAGGGAAACGATTATGGATTTTATTAAGGGATTATGGCGAGACCTACGCGCAAGACCAGTGGATACGCTGGTGAGATGGCAGGAACAGCGCTTTCTGTGGCTGTTAATGGCCATCGCGATGGGAGGGTTAATTATCCTGGCGCACTCGTTCTTCCAAATCTACCTCTACATGGCGCCGTGCGAACAGTGTGTTTACATTCGTTACGCGATGTTTGTGATGGTAATTGGCGGGGTGATTGCGGCGATAAATCCCAAAAATATCGTGCTGAAGCTGATTGGCTGCATCGCGGCGTTTTATGGCAGCATTATGGGCATTAAGTTTTCTATTAAGCTTAATGGTATCCATCATGCGGTACATAATGCGGACCCCGATTCACTTTTTGGCGTGCAAGGATGTTCGACTGACCCTACCTTTCCTTTCAACTTACCGTTGGCGGAATGGGCGCCGGAGTGGTTTAAACCTACCGGAGACTGCGGTTATGACGCGCCTATCGTCCCTGATGGCGTAACGCTCAGTAGCGTACAGCAGTGGTTTGTCGATCTCTACCAGCAGTCCGAAGGCTGGTATCTGCTTCCGCCCTGGCACTTTATGAACATGGCGCAGGCATGTATGTTGGCCTTTGGGTTGTGCCTGATTCTGCTGCTGGTGATGAGCGGCGCCTGGGCATTGAAACTGGCCAGAGGAAAATAACCTGAATAGATAAACCAAAGCAGAGGTCTGCATTCAGGCCTCTGCTTTTCTCACAATAATTTTACCATTCAGCTTATTCGTCGTTCTTTGAAACTGAACGATATGGCACCGAAGGAATACAAAAAAGCCGATGACATCTCATCGGCTTTTTTCAACCATGATCCGTTCGATCAGCTGGCTTTGCGCTCATGCGCCTGGCGGTAAGCCACCAGATCTTCAATCGTGACCACCGCCATATTATGCTGGCCTGCAAACGCGATACACTCCGGCGCTCGCGCCATCGTCCCATCGTCGTTAGTCAACTCGCACAGCACACCTGCAGGTTTAAAACCGGCCAGCGTCATCAGATCGATGGTCGCCTCCGTATGACCGCCGCGCGTCAGCACGCCGCCCGCCTGAGCGCGCAGTGGGAAAACGTGCCCCGGACGGTTAAGATCGGACGGTTTTGCGCCATCCTTAATTGCCGCACGCACCGTAGTGACACGGTCAGCGGCGGAAACACCAGTGGTCACGCCTTCTGCGGCTTCAATGGTCACGGTAAAACCGGTGCCGTAGGCGCTGGTGTTGTTTTCCACCATCATTGGTAAGTCGAGCTGCTTACGACGGTCTTCAGTAATACACAGGCAAACAATACCGCTACCGTGACGAATGGTTAACGCCATCTGTTCTACGGTCATCGTCTCTGCGGGGAAAATCATATCGCCTTCGTTTTCACGATCTTCATCATCAAGCACCATCACACCGCGTCCTTCACGCAGCGCATCCAGTGCAAGTTCAACACGTTCAAAAGGCGTACCAAAAGAGGAAAGTAGCGTCTGATTCATGGTAAAAAAACCTCATTAACATTATGGTTACCAGAATCAGGGCAGTCTTAGGAGTGCCGACAAGCGGCAAAAAAATAACGTGAGCGGGTCCATGCCCGACTGGATCGTTACCCTCTCCCATCCGGACTTTAACCGTCGGCCCCGGAATTACACCGGATCTGCTGACCTTTTCGCTATGGCAAAAAGCGCTCGCGGGCTTTCAACCTGCTCTCCGCGTTCCGTCACGGCGCGCCGTGATGAGAAATGCGTTAAACATCGCTGATTTACCGCCGGTGGGGAATTTCGCCCCGCCCTGAGAATAAGCGGGTTAACTATAACGCTATTGATTACCTTCATCAACGCCTTTACTCCGTATGACGTCACACAATTCTGGTTTATGGCGTCCACATATCGCACTACAATAAGAGCTAACACTTACCAGTTCAGGGAAACCACAATGATTGACCCGAAAAAAATTGAGCAAATCGCACGCCAGGTTCATGAGTCAATGCCGAAAGGTATTCGCGAGTTCGGGGAAGATATCGAGAAAAAAATCCGTCAAACGCTGCAATCTCAGCTGACGCGTCTCGATCTGGTGAGCCGCGAAGAGTTTGATGTCCAGACTCAGGTCTTGCTGCGCACCCGGGAAAAACTAGCACTGCTGGAGCAACGCCTCAGCGAACTGGAAGCTCGCGACAAGCCTGAAGAAGTAAAACCTGCGCCCGCCATCCCGCCAGTCGATCCACAAGAGTAAAAACGTGAACGGGCCTGACGGCCCGCTCATATAAGATCTGAATAATGCCCTGCGCCTGTAAAGGGAGCCTGCATTAGTGTTCTAATTCTAACCTTTTCGCCTGAGTCGCCTGCTGGCAGTAAAGCGCGTAACGCTTGCAAAACCAGTCGCGGTGCTCCTCGTCCATATTGCCGGTTACCGCCTGAATATCAACAGGACGCCCCTCCGCCTGCATTCTGGCAAAACTGCGCGCCAGAAAATCGAAATTATTTAATGAATAGACGTTATTGTTGTTCATCAGCATACCCTCCAGTTATTGAATTCTGTTAAGGCTATATGCTTTTTCTGATTTCAGTATTTCCCTATATGTACGGCGGTTTTATACATAACGTGCGCAAATTTAATGCGCAAAATCACAATATTCACCAAAGATAACGACGGATAAATCGCTTTTCGGACTTAAGGAGATATGGGTCACATGATATTGTAACGCAGTGAAATAACAAGCATGAAAATTATCACGCGAACACCCTTCTGAAGGCGGCGACAAGGATAGAAAATATGACCTTATTTGCGGAGTATAACAGCCCCTATCTGTTTGCCATCGCGTTCGTTTTCTTTATCGGCGTGCTGGAGATGATTTCTCTGATTTTTGGCCACTTTCTTTCAGGCGCGCTCGACGCCCATCTCGATCATTATGACGCCCTGTCATCCGGCCCTGCGGGCCAGGCGCTTCATTATCTGAATATTGGACGCGTTCCCGCCCTGGTCGTCCTCTGTCTATTGGCCGGTTATTTCGGCCTCTTCGGCATCCTCATCCAGCATGGCGGGATCATGCTCTGGCAAGCGCCGCTCAGCAATCTGCTGCTGGTCCCGTTAAGCATTGTCCTGTCGGTCTTTGCCGTGCATTACAGCGGAAAAATCCTCGCGCCCTGGCTACCCAGAGATGAAAGCTCCGCCCTCCGGGAAGAGGAATTTATCGGCGGCATGGCGATTATTACCGGCCACGCCGCCGTCGCCGGTACACCTTGCGAAGGAAAATTTACCGATAAGTTCGGCCAGATTCACTATTTACTGCTGGAACCTGAAAAGGGAAAAGAATTTAAAAAAGGAGACAAGGTGCTGATTGTCTGCCGACTTTCCGCAACGCGTTATTTGGCTGAGCGTACCTTCTATGTCTAATTGAGAGGAACTTACATAATGGATGATGTTTTTGGCATATTGCCATCATGGATGTTTACCGCCATCGTGGCGGTTATCGTCTTACTAATTATCGGGATCATTTTTGCTCGTCTCTATCGCCGCGCATCTGCGGAACAGGCGTTTGTCCGTACCGGGCTTGGCGGGCAAAAAGTGGTGATGAGCGGCGGCGCTATTGTGATGCCAATCTTTCACGAAATTATTCCGATCAATATGAATACCCTAAAACTTGAAGTCAGCCGTGCTACCGTCGACAGCCTGATCACCAAAGATCGTATGCGCGTTGACGTGGTCGTTGCTTTCTTCGTGCGTGTAAAACCCTCTGTTGAAGGTATTGCCACCGCCGCACAAACGCTTGGCCAGCGAACGCTGTCACCGGAAGATCTTCGTATGCTGGTTGAGGATAAATTCGTTGACGCCTTACGCGCTACCGCAGCCCAGATGACGATGCATGAGCTACAGGATACGCGTGAAAACTTCGTTCAGGGCGTACAAAACACCGTTGCGGAAGATTTGTCGAAAAACGGTCTGGAGCTGGAAAGCGTCTCCTTAACCAACTTTAACCAAACGTCCAAAGAACATTTCAACCCAAACAACGCCTTTGATGCCGAAGGTCTGACGAAACTGACGCAGGAAACCGAACGCCGCCGTCGTGAACGTAATGAAGTGGAACAGGATGTGGAAGTGGCGGTGCGCGAAAAGAACCGCGACGCGCTTGAACGCAAGCTGGAAATCGAGCAGCAAGAAGCCTTTATGACTCTGGAGCAGGAGCAACAGGTTAAAACCCGCACCGCCGAACAAAACGCTAAAATTGCCGCTTTTGAGGCCGAGCGCCATCGTGAAGCAGAACAGACGCGCATTCTTGCTGAGCGGCAGATCCAGGAGACGGAGATCGAACGTGAGCAAGCAGTACGGTCCAGGAAAGTTGAGGCCGAGCGTGAAGTACGTATTAAAGAGATCGAACAGCAACAGGTGACAGAAATCGCCAACCAGACGAAATCTATCGCCATTGCCGCCAAATCCGAGCAGCAATCGCAAGCGGAAGCGCGCGCCAACGACGCGCTGGCCGATGCGGTTCGCGCCCAGCAAAACGTAGAAACCACCCGCCAGACCGCCGAAGCGGATCGCGCCAAGCAGGTCGCTCTGATCGCCGCGGCGCAGGATGCGGAAACCAAAGCGGTCGAACTGACCGTTCGGGCAAAAGCAGAGAAAGAAGCGGCAGAATTGCAAGCCGCCGCCATCATCGAACTGGCGGAAGCAACGCGTAAAAAAGGTTTGGCGGAAGCCGAAGCGCAACGGGCGCTGAATGACGCTATCAACGTGCTTTCTGACGAACAAACCAGCCTCAAATTTAAACTAGCGCTCTTACAATCGTTGCCTGCTGTTATTGAGAAGTCTGTTGAACCGATGAAATCCATCGACGGCATTAAGATTATTCAGGTCGATGGCCTCAATCGCGGCGCGACGGCGGGCGACGTCGCCGCTGGCGGCGCTAACGGGGGAAACCTGGCGGAACAAGCGTTATCTGCCGCGCTCACCTATCGTACCCAGGCGCCGCTGATCGATTCGCTGTTAAACGAGATTGGCATCGCTGGCGGCTCGCTAAAGGCGCTGACCACACCGTTGGTTTCATCGGCAACGGATGAGATTAATCGCGAAGCAACGGTAAAAGAGCAATAACCCCCGCCATATCTCCTGTCCCTGGTCATAAGACCGGGGATTTTTTTATCTTTTTTCCACCTTGTCTGTACAAAGCGTTATGACCAGCAGGCCATTTTGCGTGGGCGATCCAGTAACGCAAAATCGGCGGGAGAAAGCCCTTGCGCCAGACAGGCCACTCACCAACAATCGCGATGTCAGCAAGGGGCTGAAACGGGAAAGCCCCTCCCGAGGAAGGGGCTTTAATAAGGAAAGGGTTATGATGCACCAGGTCATCATACTGATTGTTCTGTTACTGATAAGTTTCCCAGCTTACTAACAGCCAATCAGAGGGGGGAGAGATCCCCTCTCACCCTTATTCCTTTACTTTAGGTCGAAAAAAAAGCAGCGTCAACCGCGAGATACGCGTCGAAACAAAATGTCCGACGCGCCTTCAAAATCAGCGCCCGCAGCGTCTGTAACGCCTGATGACGCGGTTTTACTTCTCGCTCTCGGTCTGGATCTTTTTGATGATATTGGTCGTGGAACAACCATCTTCGAAGTTCAGCACCATGACTTCGCCGCCGTTGGCCCAGACCTCTTCGCTGCCCGCGATCTCTTCCGGCTTATAGTCGCCGCCTTTTACCAGCAGATCCGGCAGAATACCGGCAATCAGTCGTTGCGGCGTATCCTCTTCAAAAGAGACAACCCAGTCGACTGACTCCAGCGCGCCCAGCACGATCATACGCTGTTCGAGCGGATTAACCGGACGGCTTTCGCCTTTCAGGCGTTTAGTCGAGGCGTCACTATTGACCGCAACAATCAGGCGGTCGCCCAGTTTGCGCGCGTTCGCCAGATAAGAGACATGGCCCGCGTGCAGAATATCGAAAACGCCGTTGGTCATGACCACTTTCTCGCCACGCTTACGCGCGCTGGCGACGGCCTGCCTCAACTCCTCTTCGGTCATAACGCCGAAGCCGGTATCCGCGCGTCCGCGCACTGCGTTTTCCAGCTCAATAGGGGAAACCGTTGACGTCCCGAGTTTACCTACCACTACGCCCGCCGCCGCATTGGCGAAATAACACGCCTCTTCCAGGGTATTTCCCGCCGCCAGCGTCGCCGCCAGCACGCCGATCACCGTATCGCCCGCACCGGTAACATCATAAACTTCCTGCGCCTGCGTCGGCATATGTAGCGGCGCTTTATTCGGTTGCAGCAGCGTCATTCCCTGTTCGGAACGCGTGACCAACAGCGCGGAAAGGTCGTAATCGGCAATGAGCTTCATGCCGCGTTCAACCAGTTCGTCTTCGCTTTTACATTTCCCCGCGACCGCCTCGAATTCAGAAAGGTTTGGCGTCAGCAGCGTGGCGCCGCGGTAACGTTCAAAATCCGTTCCTTTCGGATCGATGAGCACCGGCACGCCCGCCTGGCGCGCCAGGGAAATCATAGTCTGCACGCTGGTCAGAGCGCCTTTGGCATAATCGGACAATACCAGCGCGCCGATCGATCCCAGCGCCTGGTTGATACGCTCATGCAACGGCTGCGGGTCCACCCCCTCAAAGCCTTCTTCAAAATCAAGACGAATGAGCTGCTGATTACGTGATAGCACGCGCAGTTTGGTAATCGTCGGATGCGTCGGCACAGAAACGAAGTCGCACTTCACATTGACCTCTGCCAACGTTTTGCTCAGCGCGCGCGCGGCGTCATCAATACCCGTCAGGCCGACCAGACGGGCGTTCGCTCCCAGAGACGCAATGTTCATCGCCACGTTCGCCGCGCCGCCCGGGCGTTCCTCAACGGTATTTACCTTAACCACGGGCACCGGCGCTTCCGGTGAAATACGGCAAGTGGGGCCATACCAATAGCGATCCAGCATTACATCACCCACAACCATGACGCCTGCACGTTCAAACGCTGGCAGATTTACTTTCATTCCTGTCTCCTGAGAGATTCAAAATTTGCGCGCGATAATAGCATAATTCAAACGGCTACCAGCCACTGCCGCCAGCTTGCCTGCACCAGCGCGCGCTCTTTGCTAAAACACGTCTGCGCCACATGACCGGGAAGCTCCTGCAACGCCAGGTGGTGCAGTTCATCACGCAGTGTGGTGTAGGCTACCGTCAGCGCCTGCGCCTCGTGTTCATCCATAATGCCGTTTTGCGCCAGAAGCTCCAGGATGCGCACGTTATCAGACCAGCGCGTTAATTTAGGTTTTTCATGAGCGTAGCGCAGTACCAGATATTGCGCGATAAACTCAATATCCGTAATACCGCCTTCATCAGCTTTAATATCAAAACGATCGCGATGCTTATTGCCGAGATGCGCCCGCATTTTTTCGCGCATTTCACGCACTTCAGTCTGCAATGTCTTGCCGTCGCGCGCCGTCGTCATGATAGTGCGGCGTACCGCATCAAACTGTGAGGTAAGCTGCGGGTCGCCATATACCACGCGAGCGCGTACCAACGCCTGATGTTCCCAGGTCCAGGCTTCATGCTGCTGATAATCGGCAAACGCGTCCGCTGAAGTCACCAGCATTCCCGCCGCGCCAGAGGGGCGTAGACGCGCATCCACCTCATACAAAATGCCGGAGGAGGTGCGCGTACTGAACAGATGCATAATGCGCTGCGCCAGGCGCAGATAAAACTGCCGCCCGTCGATTTCGCGTTCGCCGTTGGTCATGACGTCCATCGGACAGTCATGCAGGAAGATGAGATCCAGATCGGAACTGTAGCCCAGCTCCCATCCGCCTAACTTGCCATAACCGACAACCGCAAACCCCCGCCCCTGGCGCTCGTCCAGATGCGCTGGCTGACCATAACGCGCAACCATTTGCGTCCACGCCTGCTGCACCACAGCATCAATCATCGCCTCCGCCAGCCATGTGAGGTGATCGCTCACTTTCATCACCGGCAGCGTACCGGCAATATCCGCCGCCGCAATCCGCAAAAGCTGTGCCTGTTTAAACTGGCGTAATGCCTCCAGTTGTTGTTCTTCGTCTTCTTCCGGCACGCGCAGTAAATATTGACGTAATTCGTCGCGGTAAGCGTCGGTAGCCGTCGGCTGATAAAGCGTGCCGGGGTCGAGCAGTTCATCAAGCAACAACGGATAACGCGCCAGTTGGCTCGCTATCATTGGCGAAGCGGCGCAGAGCATAATCAGGTGTTTCAGCGCGCCGGGAAATTCGCTCAGCAGCTCCAGATAGGTGGTGCGAGTGACAATCCCCGCCAGCAACGGCGTTATCCGCGATAGCGTAACAGCGGCGTCTTCGCGAGAACAGACATCAGCAAGCAGGTGCGGCATCAGTTGGTCCAGCACTTGCCGCCCGCGCGGGCCGATAGGGCGTTTATCCAGTTCCTTACGGAAGTCAGCGATGAGGGTCAGAACTTGTCGCCGATCCTCATCGGCTAAATGCGCCAGCACTGGCGTCGAATCATCCTCCTGTAGCGCATCCTGCCATACTTCACGCCACGGCTCTGAACGTTCTTCCTCCTGCGGGGTATCGGCTTCATCATCGCCAATTAATTCGTTGAATACGCGGCGTACATTAGCCATATGATCCGTCAGTTCGCCAACAAGCTGCGGCCAGTTCTCAGCCTTCATTCCCCAGGCCAGCCGCGCCCGATTCAGATCGTCGGCAGGCAACGTTTGCGTCTGTTCGTCATTGATGCTTTGCAGCAGATTCTCCAGACGACGTAGAAAAAGATAGGCCACGCGCAGTTGCGCCACGTCATTCTCAGGCAGCAAATGCAGCGCAGCGATAGCATCCAGCGTCGGCAGTAACGAACGCGACTGTAGCGACGGCTCGCGTCCGCCGCGGATGAGCTGGAATACCTGCACGATAAACTCAATTTCCCGAATACCGCCCGCGCCAAGTTTAATGTTGTCCTTCAAACCGCGGCGTCGCACTTCGCGGGCGATCATCCCTTTCATATTACGTAGCGACTGGATGACGCTGAAATCGATATAGCGGCGGAAAACGAAAGGCCGCAGCATGGCGCGTAATTCACGAGACCAGGCGTCGTCGTTATCGCCCATTAGCCGCGCTTTCACCATGGCGTAGCGTTCCCAGTCGCGTCCTTGCTCCTGATAGTAATCCTCCAGCGCGGCAAAACTCAGTACCAGCGGGCCGCTATCGCCAAACGGTCGCAGGCGCATGTCCACCCGATAGACAAAGCCATCCATTGTGGGCTGATCCAGCGCTTTGATCAGCCGCTGCCCGAGACGCGTAAAAAACTGGGCGTTATCGAGTTCACGACGCCCGCCCCGGGTCTCGCCATGTTCCGGCCAGGCGAAAATCAGATCGATATCAGACGAAAAATTCAGCTCGCCGCCGCCCAGCTTGCCCATGCCTAAAATCAACAGCGGCTGCGGAACGCCCTGCGGGTTACAGGGGGTTCCCCATTCGCGGCAACAGGCGGCATACAGCCAGTCACGCGCCCCCACGATGAGCGTCTCCGCCAGATGGCTCAACTGTTGTAAAATAGTCTCATCGTCCACCAGCGACAGCGTCTGCGCCCAGGCGATGCGTACCATGATGCGACGACGAAAAAACCTCAGTTCACGCATCAGCGAGGCGTCGTCACAGACACCTGCCAACGCCTCCTGTAACCAGCCAGCATAATGTCGCCATTCATCAGCCTGCGGCGATGCGGATTCCAGTTCGGCAAGCCACTCCGGATGCGCTATCACGCTATCCAGCGCAAAATCGCTAAATGTAAGTACTGACTTCGCCTGCACGCTAAGCGATGTCTCAGTAAATCCTTCTGGTAGGCGCTCAACAACGGTCTGCCAGTACTGCGATAAGGGTGAAGAGAGCGGCGTCATTTAGGGGATATCCTTTAAATAATGCCGGATGGCGGCGTTTCGCCTGATCCGGCCTACAAGTCCGCATACCGTAAGCCTGATAAGCGCAGCGTCATCAGGCGCTTTCTACGGTTCTGATTATCGTTTTCCGCTGTGCAACCAGAACGGCTGCTGGTTAATGGCCTCATTACGGAAATGTTCAATTTCAATACGTTGTCCGGTAAGAATGGCGTGACGCAATCCCTGCCAGTTTTCCAGCCATGCCTGCGCGACCATCGCATCATAATACCCGGCCAGCAGTAAAACGCTGTCGATATCGCGAGTCAAACGCGGCAACTGGTCGCGATACTTATCACCCAGCGGTTGTCCAAAAACTTTTTTTAATTCAGCAGCATGACGAGAAAGATGAATGTCGGCGAAACGCTTAAAAGAATCGGCCATTTTGGCCTGCGCCTTCGCGTCCAGAAATGGCTGCCAGGCTTTCGTCACCAGCCATTCCGTCAATGCCAGTTTCGCCATCGCCGTTTGCGTACTATAAACGGCTGTGACGGCGGACACCGCGGATGTCATCGTCGCTTCCGCCTGGGTAAGTAGATCACGTAAGTGAGTGCTCGCTTTACGTGGAACAATGCCACCAAAAAGCATTAAGGCATGGCGCACTAATCCCATAGCATCCAGCACGTGTTCTTTCGCCGACTCGTCGCCGCGCAGCCAGAGCTCTTCATGGTACTGCCACTGTGACAACGCCAGATCCAGCGAGGCCTCCAGCCCTTGCTCTACCGTGGCTTTCGCGGCGGTCCGCAGAATTGTCGTTGGTGTATTCTCTCGCGGCGCATTCCCCTGCGCCAGGTGATAACCTCGCGCCGCCTTACTCAGACTGCCCTGACGCAAACCGGTTTGCGACAGCAGTTGCTTCGCCAGTTTTAACACGGCGCGCGTATCGCCGCGAAGCAACTCAAGCTCCAGCTCACAAATCGGTTCGGCAAACTCGCCCGCTTTTACGTCGCCGAGATCGAACGCAATTTCAATCCTGCTGCCGTCAACGTCCAGACACCATTTTTCCCGGTAAAAATCGGTACTGAACAGCGGCTGTACGCTTGATGCCAGGCCGGCGGGCAGGTTGCCATCCGGCCAGACCTCCGCCGGAAGTTGCGTCAGATCCAGCACGGGTTCGCTTAGCGCGACATTGTATTCGGGTCGCTGGTGCAGCCCCCCCGTTACCCGGCCGGCAATTTTCATGGTCATTTCATAGCGCCCATTTTCACCACGAATACGCAGCCCCATATCATGGCGGCGTAGCCAGTTATCAGGCGTTTCGAAGTAGATATTCAGCAACTGGCTGGGCGCATGATGCTCGCCGCCGAGCGTATGAAGATGATTTCGCAGCGCATCTACGGCGTCGTGATTGACGATAAACTTTAATTCGATTTCCTGAGCCATGGCCTTGTACTTATGGGTTATGTCACATCTGGGAAGATTCTTGGCGAACTTACCCGCATTATTTTTGTCAGTAGATAGTATTTTGCGCCAAATTGCCATGCAACGAGCAATTTGACGGGCGTAAAAGTTTGACGTAGCGGCAAAGGCGACACAGATGATTCCGATTGATGTCGACTACTTTGCGTAGCGACACTGATGCCGTTACTATCGTTCCACTTTCTCTGACAATAACGACAGCCTGATGCCAAAATTACGCCTGATTGGACTAACTTTACTTGCGCTTAGCGCCACCGCCGTCTCTCATGCTGAAGAGACGCGTTACGTTTCTGATGAACTGAATACCTGGGTCCGCAGCGGTCCGGGAGATAATTATCGCCTTGTGGGTACCGTCAACGCTGGCGAGGAAGTCACGCTCTTACAGAGCGATGCCAACTATGGTCAAATTAAAGACAGTTCTGGTCGTACTGCCTGGATACCGTTAAAAGAACTGAATACCACGCCAAGCCTGCGTACCCGCGTGCCGGATCTGGAAAATCAGGTCAAAACGTTGACCGATAAACTCAACAATATTGATACCACGTGGAATCAGCGCACCGCCGATATGCAGCAGAAAGTGGCGCAAAGCGACAGCATCATCAACGGGCTAAAAGAAGAGAACCAGAAGCTGAAAAACGAGCTGATTGTCGCGCAGAAAAAAGTTAGCGCCGCGAATCTGCAACTGGATGACAAACAGCGCACCATTATTATGCAGTGGTTTATGTATGGCGGCGGCGTATTGGGTATTGGCTTGCTGTTAGGGCTAGTGCTGCCGCATATGATCCCAAGCCGTAAACGCAAAGACCGCTGGATGAACTAAATCGCCTTCTCTGCGGCACTGTCTTATCATTAGAGGATGATCGTTTTTAAAAGGAAAGTGGCGTGAAGATTTATCTGGTCGGTGGTGCGGTTCGGGATGCGTTGTTAGGGCTACCGGTTAAAGATAAAGATTGGGTCGTTGTCGGCGCCACGCCGCAGGAGATGCTTGATGCGGGCTACCAGCAGGTAGGCCGTGATTTTCCTGTGTTTCTCCATCCGCAAACTCACGAAGAATACGCGCTGGCGCGTACTGAGCGTAAATCCGGTTCCGGCTACACGGGCTTCACCTGTTATGCCGCGCCGGACGTTACCCTGGAAGCCGATCTCCAGCGTCGCGATCTGACCATTAATGCTCTGGCGCGCGACGATGACGGCCAGATTATCGACCCTTACCACGGGCGCCGGGATCTGGAGGCGCGTCTACTGCGACATGTCTCTCCCGCGTTTGGCGAAGATCCCTTGCGCGTATTGCGCGTGGCGCGTTTTGCCGCCCGTTACGCTCATCTGAGTTTCCGTATCGCCGATGAAACACTGGCGCTAATGCGCGAAATGACCGCGGCAGGCGAGCTGGAACATCTGACGCCGGAACGGGTATGGAAAGAGACGGAAAATGCGCTTACCACCCGCAATCCGCAGGTTTACTTCCAGGTATTGCGCGACTGCGGCGCCCTGCGCGTCCTGTTTCCGGAAATCGACGCCCTGTTTGGCGTACCCGCGCCGGCAAAGTGGCATCCGGAAATTGATACCGGAGTTCATACGTTAATGACGCTGTCGATGGCCGCCATGCTCAGTCCGCAGCTTGATGTCCGTTTCGCCACGCTTTGTCATGATCTGGGCAAAGGCTTAACGCCGAAAAACCTCTGGCCACGCCATCATGGCCACGGCCCGGCGGGCGTGAAACTGGTCGAACAGTTATGCCAGCGTTTGCGCGTCCCCAATGACCTGCGTGATTTAGCTAAACTGGTCGCCGAGTACCACGATCTGATCCACACCTTTCCGATACTCCAGCCGAAAACGATCGTTAAGCTGTTTGACGCCATTGATGCATGGCGTAAACCGCAGCGCGTCGAGCAGATTGCGCTGACCAGCGAGGCCGATGTCCGTGGACGTACCGGATTTGAAGCGTCGGATTACCCGCAGGGGCGCTGGCTGCGCGAAGCCTGGCAGGTGGCGCAGGCGGTACCGACGAAAGAGGTGGTGGAGGCCGGATTTAAGGGCATTGAGATTCGCGAGGAGCTGACGAAGCGACGAATTGCAGCGGTCGCCAACTGGAAAGAGAAGCGCTGCCCGAACCCCGCCAGCTAAACGCCATCCGGCACGATAAATTGCCTGATGGCGCTGCGCTTATCAGACCGACAAAACAGTTAGACCGGACAAGGCGGCACGCCGCCATCCGGCACGGTCAATCATCAGAAGAAAACAACGTAAACGGCAGCCGCCACCACAAAGCGGTAAATCGCAAACGGAATAAACGAGATACGCTTAATCAGTTGCAGGAAGGTCTTGATGGCGATCAGCGCCACCACAAACGCCGTCACAAAGCCCACTGCGAACATCGGAATATCCGCTGCGGTCAGGAATGACCAACTTTTGTAGAGATCCAGAACCGTTGCGCCCATCATCATCGGCACAGCCAGTAAGAACGAGAACTCAGAGGCGGCGTAACGGCTGACGCCCATCAGCATCCCACCGGAAATGGTCGCTCCGGAACGCGAGAAGCCCGGCCACAGCGCCAGACACTGGAAACAGCCAATCATAAAAGCCTGACGATACGTCATATCATCCAGCCCCGGCGCGCGCGGTTCTTTCGGCTTCAGGCACTCGGCGGCAATCAGCAACAGACCGCCTACCACCAGCGCGTACATCACGTTAATTGGGTTAAATAGCGACTTGATCGTGTCATGAAAGACTAACCCCAGCACCACCGCCGGAATCATGCCCAGCAGGATGTGAATCAACGTTAATCGACCTTTACTTTCACCTTCACGCTGTAGCGGGCGGCCGAAGTGAATACCGATGAGACCAAACAACCGCCGCCAGAACATCACCACGACCGCCAGAATAGATCCAAGTTGAATCACCACTTCGAATGTCTTGGCCGTATCGCCTTCAAACCCCAGCAGATGACCCACAATAATCATATGGCCCGTGCTGGATACCGGCAAAAACTCCGTCAATCCTTCGACCACACCCAAAATTGCCGCTATCAGCAGCGAGTGCATATCGCTCATCAATAAACCCCTAAAATGAAAAACACTGCAAAAATGGATCTCGCGTTAAGACCCCATATATAACCGTTTGGTTTAAAAAATATAAAATTATTTATTTTTATTTCAGATTATTGCCACGCTCAATAATTACCCCTACGTTCGCCGCGCGCGCGACGGCGCCAGGCTTGCTCAGTTTGATGCGAACCCACGGAGAATTGAATCGGCTAAGCAGCAGATCCGCCACCTCTTCCGCCACGCGTTCGACCAGAGCAAAACGACCGCCTTCGACATGATTTATCACCGTGTCGGCGATATCCGCATAACTTAGACAATCTGCGACATCATCGCTTTTCGCCGACTTGCGGTTATCCCATGCCATTTCGATATCGAACACCAGTTTTTGCTCGATAGTCTGTTCCCAGTCGTAAACACCGATAGTGGTGATTACCGAAAGTTGCTCTATAAATACAATATCCATCACGACCTGCCTGCTTTTTGGCTAACCCGGATACCACTTCCGGCGAAATGTGCGTATTATCCACAGAAATAGTAAATAAAACGACACTTTCAATACGGAACAGCTTATGAGTGCAATCGCGCCTGGAATGATCCTCTTCGCGTACCTCTGCGGCTCAATTTCCAGTGCCATTCTGGTTTGCCGCATCGCCGGGCTGCCCGATCCGCGTGAAAGCGGCTCCGGCAACCCGGGCGCGACGAACGTATTACGAATCGGTGGCAAGGGAGCGGCTGTCGCGGTACTTATTTTTGACATCCTTAAAGGCATGTTGCCCGTCTGGGGCGCGTATGCGTTAGGCGTTACCCCTTTCTGGCTGGGGCTTATCGCTATCGCCGCCTGTCTGGGGCATATCTGGCCGGTCTTTTTTGGCTTTAAAGGTGGGAAAGGCGTAGCAACCGCATTTGGCGCCATTGCGCCTATCGGCTGGGATTTAACCGGCGTCATGGCTGGCACCTGGCTGCTGACGGTCCTGTTAAGCGGTTATTCATCGTTAGGAGCGATTGTCAGCGCCTTGATTGCGCCGTTTTACGTCTGGTGGTTTAAACCGCAGTTCACCTTCCCGGTATCGATGCTGTCATGTCTCATTTTGCTGCGCCATCATGACAACATCCAGCGTCTGTGGCGTCGTCAGGAGACGAAAATCTGGACGAAGCTGAAAAAGAAACGCCAGAAAGATTCGGAGTAGTTTTTTTACGCTATGTCGTGCCTGCGCATCGCCGGATAAATAGCTCGGTGATAGGCGTACATATCGAATCCGCCGCGCGTCACCCTTCCACCATTGGCGTGGTTAGGCGCGATTTTCGGCCTGATCTTCCTGGTGCTGCTGATCGTCTCCAGGCTGTTGTGGATGCCCGTCGTTTTGCTATAAACCCGTTGGGGCGGCATGATGTCGCCCCCTTTCTCCGCTTTTACGCCGCCGGCAGCTCGGCCAGCGGCCAGCGCGGACGTACCGTTACGCCAAGATCCGCCGTAACGCCCGCCTTAAACCGCACCATTCCGGCATAGGCGATCATCGCCCCGTTGTCAGTACAAAACTCCGGACGCGCATAGAACACTTCGCCGCGGCGTTTTTGCATCATTTCGGCAAGCTTCGCACGCAGCGTGCGGTTAGCGCTGACGCCGCCCGCCATGACCAGACGCTTAAAACCGGTGCTTTCCAGCGCGCGCTTGCACTTGATCATCAGCGTATCCACGACCGCATCTTCAAAAGCGCGCGCGATATCAGCGCGAGTTTGTTCGTCGTCGCCATTACTACGAATGGTGTTAGCGGCAAAGGTTTTCAGACCGGAAAAACTAAAATCCAGTCCCGGGCGATCGGTCATCGGGCGCGGAAAGACAAAACGTCCCGCCGTCCCCTGCGACGCCATTTTCGACAGCATCGGGCCGCCAGGATAATCCAGCCCCAACAATTTGGCAGTTTTATCAAACGCTTCACCGGCAGCATCGTCAATCGACTCTCCCAGCAGTTCGTACTGACCGATTCCGGTCACGCTAATGAGCTGCGTATGTCCGCCGGAGACCAGCAGCGCCACAAACGGGAAATCCGGGGGATTATCTTCCAGCATCGGCGCCAGCAGATGCCCTTCCATATGGTGTACAGGAATGGCCGGCACATTCCAGGCAAATGCCAGCGAACGCCCGACGGTTGCGCCGACCAGCAGCGCGCCGACCAGGCCCGGGCCTGCGGTATAGGCCACCGCGTCGATATCGCTCGCCGTCAGACCGGCTTCTTTTAATGCCGCCTGAATCAGCGGCACGGTTTTACGCACATGATCGCGGGAAGCCAGTTCAGGCACTACGCCGCCGTAGTCAGCATGTAATTTCACCTGACTATACAATTGGTTGGCTAACAGACCCTTTTTGTCGTCGTAAATAGCGATGCCGGTTTCATCGCAAGATGTTTCAATACCCAGTACACGCATGACTTGTTTTACCTCGCTCTAATACCGCGCAGTGTAGGTCGAATGCGGGTGGATGTATACCCTCAGTCCCGACTTCGTGTATACTCCCTCACCTTATAAAAGTCCCGTTCAAAAAAGGCCGCGGTGCTTTACAAAGCAGCAGCAATTGCAGTAAAATTCCGCACCATTTTGAAATAAGCTGGCGTTGATGCCAGCGGCAAACCGAATTAATCAAAGGTGAGAGGCACATGCCGGTAATTAAAGTACGTGAAAACGAGCCGTTCGACGTAGCTCTGCGTCGCTTCAAGCGTTCCTGCGAAAAAGCAGGTGTTCTGGCGGAAGTTCGTCGTCGTGAGTTCTATGAAAAACCGACGACCGAACGTAAGCGCGCTAAAGCTTCTGCAGTGAAACGTCACGCGAAGAAACTGGCTCGCGAAAACGCACGCCGTACTCGTCTGTACTAATCTTTTGAGAGCGGGCTGCTCTCAATTCAGATCGAGTTGTAGTTGTAAGGCCGTGCTTCCGAAAGGAATGCGCGGCTTGTTTTCGTTTATGCATTAGCATATACACAAAATCATTCATGCTGCGTCCAGGCGGCAAGAGAGCAAGTCCCCGGCGCTTACGCAAGTCAGCGACAGGGGTGAGCGAACGTAGCCAACACTACGGCAGCCTGAAGAATGACGTGTATAAAAGGGGCATATGGCTGGACGAATCCCACGCGTATTCATTAATGACCTGCTGGCGAGAACCGATATCGTCGATCTGATCGACGTGCGCGTAAAACTCAAGAAACAGGGCAAGAACTATCACGCGTGTTGTCCATTCCATAATGAGAAAACCCCTTCTTTCACCGTAAACGGTGAAAAACAGTTTTATCACTGCTTTGGATGCGGCGCGCATGGCAATGCGATCGACTTTTTGATGAATTACGACAAGCTCGAATTTGTCGAAACCGTCGAAGAATTAGCGGCCATGCATAACCTGGAAATTCCCTATGAAGCAGGCACCGGGCTTAGCCAGATAGAGCGCCATCAACGGCAAAACCTCTATCAGTTGATGAATGGTCTGAATGACTTTTATCAGCAGTCGCTAACCCATCCTGCGGCAAAACCTGCGCGTGACTATCTGCAAAAGCGCGGTCTGAGCGCTGAAATTATTCAGCGTTTCGCCATTGGCTTCGCGCCGCCTGGTTGGGATAACGCGTTAAAGCGCTTCGGTAATAACAGCGATAACAAGGCATTGTTGCTGGATGCCGGAATGCTGGTCAATAACGAGCAGGGCAGCACTTACGATCGTTTCCGTAATCGGGTCATGTTCCCTATTCGGGACAAACGCGGCAGGGTGATTGGTTTTGGCGGCCGAGTTCTGGGGAACGACACGCCGAAATACCTTAACTCTCCGGAAACGGACATTTTCCATAAAGGCCGCCAGCTATATGGTCTTTATGAGGCTCAGCAATATAGTGCTGAACCGCAACGCTTGCTTGTGGTCGAAGGTTATATGGATGTCGTCGCACTAGCGCAATACGACATTAACTATGCGGTCGCTTCGCTGGGTACCTCAACCACGGCAGACCATATGCATATGTTATTCCGGGCGACGAACAACGTGATTTGCTGTTACGACGGCGACCGGGCTGGCCGTGATGCCGCCTGGAGAGCGCTGGAAACAGCAATGCCTTATATGACCGACGGTCGGCAGGTACGCTTTATGTTTTTACCTGACGGCGAAGACCCGGATACGCTGGTGCGTAAAGAAGGCAAGGCGGCTTTTGAAGCGCGGATGGAGCAGGCGCAGCCGCTCTCTACGTTTCTGTTTAATAGCCTCCTGCCGCAGGTGGATTTAAGCTCGCCGGATGGCAGCACGCAGTTAGCCGCGCTGGCGCTGCCGCTCATTAATCAGGTGCCTGGCGACGCGCACCGTATTCAGCTGCGCCAGACGTTGGGGCTGAAGTTAGGCATTTTCGATGATAGTCAGCTTGATCGTTTAGTGCCAAAACAGGCGGAAAGCGGCGTTTCCCGCCCGGCTCCGCAGATAAAACAGACGCCTATGCGTATACTTATAGGACTGCTGGTGCAGAACCCAAGTCTAGCGCCGCTGGTGCCGCCTTTACAAGGGCTGGCGCAGAGCAAATTACCGGGACTTAGGCTATTCTCCGAGCTGGTGAGTCTTTGTGTCGCGCAGCCGGGTCTGAACACCGGGCAGCTGTTAGAGAATTATCGCGGGACAAGTGAATACTCAACACTTGAAAAACTCTCAGCCTGGAACGATATAAGGGATGAGAATGTTGAAAAAATGTTCACCGACACGCTAAACCGAATTTTTGATGCAATGCTTGAACAGCGACTGGAAGAGCTGATAGCTCGCGATCGCACACACCGTTTAAGCAGTGAAGAACGCAGGGAGTACTGGGAAATCAGACAGGCCCTGGAAAAAAAATGAATTTAACGGCTTAAATGCCGCATATCGATCGGGAAGCCCCCGACAGCCGCAGTGAGAGGCAGCGGCCAAAATATAAGTATGCCCTCGCTTTAAATGTCGACAGCTATACCGTCGACACCAATCAAACGAATAAGTGTGGATACCGTCTTATGGAGCAAAACCCGCAGTCACAGCTGAAACTTCTTGTCACCCGTGGTAAGGAGCAAGGCTATCTGACCTATGCTGAGGTCAATGACCATCTGCCGGAAGATATCGTCGATTCAGATCAAATTGAAGATATCATCCAAATGATCAACGACATGGGTATTCAGGTAATGGAAGAAGCGCCTGATGCCGATGATCTGCTGCTGGCTGAAAATACCACCAGCACCGATGAAGATGCGGAAGAAGCTGCTGCACAAGTTCTGTCCAGTGTTGAGTCTGAAATCGGTCGTACGACTGACCCGGTACGCATGTATATGCGTGAAATGGGCACTGTTGAACTGTTGACCCGGGAAGGCGAAATCGACATCGCTAAACGTATCGAAGACGGGATCAACCAGGTTCAATGCTCCGTTGCCGAATACCCGGAAGCCATTACCTATCTGCTGGAACAGTACGATCGCGTTGAGGCTGAAGAGGCTCGTTTGTCCGATCTTATCACCGGCTTTGTCGATCCGAACGCGGAAGAAGAGATGGCGCCGACCGCAACTCACGTCGGTTCTGAACTCTCCCAGGAAGACCTGGATGATGACGAAGACGAAGATGAAGAAGACGGCGACGATGACGCCGCCGATGACGACAACAGCATTGATCCTGAACTGGCACGCGAAAAATTCGCTGAGTTGCGCGCGCAATACGTCGTTACGCGCGACACCATCAAAGCGAAAGGCCGCAGCCATGCTGCCGCGCAGGAAGAGATTCTGAAGCTGTCTGAAGTGTTCAAACAGTTCCGTCTGGTACCGAAGCAATTCGACTATCTGGTCAACAGTATGCGCGTGATGATGGATCGCGTGCGTACTCAGGAACGTTTGATCATGAAGCTCTGCGTCGAGCAGTGCAAAATGCCGAAGAAGAACTTTATCACGCTGTTTACCGGTAACGAAACCAGCGAAACCTGGTTCAACGCCGCTATCGCGATGAACAAACCGTGGTCGGAAAAACTGCACGATGTCGCGGAAGAAGTGCAACGCTGTCTGCAAAAACTGCGGCAGATTGAAGAAGAGACCGGTCTGACCATCGAACAGGTGAAAGACATCAACCGTCGCATGTCCATCGGGGAAGCGAAAGCCCGCCGTGCGAAGAAAGAGATGGTTGAAGCGAACTTGCGTCTGGTTATTTCTATCGCCAAGAAATACACCAACCGTGGCTTGCAGTTCCTTGACCTGATTCAGGAAGGCAACATCGGTCTGATGAAAGCGGTAGATAAGTTCGAATACCGTCGCGGCTACAAGTTCTCCACCTACGCTACCTGGTGGATTCGTCAGGCGATCACCCGCTCTATCGCGGATCAGGCGCGCACCATCCGTATTCCGGTGCATATGATTGAGACCATCAACAAGCTCAACCGTATTTCTCGCCAGATGCTGCAAGAGATGGGCCGCGAGCCAACGCCGGAAGAGCTGGCCGAGCGCATGCTGATGCCGGAAGATAAGATCCGCAAAGTGCTGAAAATCGCCAAAGAGCCAATCTCCATGGAAACGCCGATCGGCGACGATGAAGATTCGCATCTGGGTGATTTCATCGAGGATACCACCCTCGAGCTGCCGCTGGACTCTGCCACTACCGAGAGCCTGCGTGCCGCCACTCACGACGTTTTGGCTGGCCTGACCGCTCGTGAAGCGAAAGTGCTGCGTATGCGTTTCGGTATCGATATGAACACCGACCACACGCTGGAAGAAGTGGGTAAACAGTTCGATGTTACCCGCGAACGTATCCGTCAGATCGAAGCGAAGGCGCTGCGTAAACTGCGCCACCCGAGCCGTTCTGAAGTGCTGCGCAGCTTCCTCGACGATTAATTCGCCGCATACGTATAAACGCCGCCGCAAGGCGGCGTTTTTTTATCCGGTCATACGCGAGCGCCCTATTTGGCCTGCAGAATTTCTACACAGCGCGAGTATTCGCGCCCTCATTCCCCATTGCTATAGCCCACGCATAATGAGCGCTTGATCCAGTTCGCGATAGGCCTCGACCAGTTTTTCCGTTTTAATTCGGTTTAAGCCGCTGGGATTCGGCAACACCCACACCATCGTCGCGCCAATGGCGATCTTTTGTTTACCCCAGGCGATACCGCGCTGGCTGAATCCCTGTTCAAAAGCCTGTTTACCAAGCACCGCCAGCGCCGCGGGCTGATAGTCCTCTATCTTTTCAATCAGGTTGCGTCCGCCGCTACGTAATTCATGCAACTTCACCTCAGTCGCTTGTACCGTCGGTCGGTCGACGAGTTTCGTTACCCCGCAGCGAAAATCCAGTAATTTTTCCGCCTCTTCCGGTTTCAACTGCCGATCGGTGAAACCGGCCAAATGAATAACTTTCCAAAAACGATTCGCGGGATGTGCAAACGGAAAGCCGGTATTCGCCGAGGAGAGTCCCGGATTGATGCCGCAAAAAACCACCCGTAGCCCTGGCGCCAGTATGTCCTTAACCATTATTACTCCTGAGCAATACAACGTTCTTTAAGTATAACGGGTTGAAAACACATTGTTTATAAAAACAGCACCCGCACGGTTACGGCTGGATTACAGCGTAAAGTTACATTATAATCCACCGCCACGGCCCCTTAGCTCAGTGGTTAGAGCAGGCGACTCATAATCGCTTGGTCGCTGGTTCAAGTCCAGCAGGGGCCACCAAATTTTAGCTTTAAAATCATATAATTAAGCCACTCTAAAGAGTGGCTTTTTTGTTTCTGACAGAGCTCGCCCCATACCGCTATTTACGATGCCAATAGGCTGCCGCACGTACCAGGTGTGGATCAAACCCCTTTTCAAAGCACTGACTTAAACGTTTTACCGTTTTGCCTTCGCCAGTAATCCAGATGAAATAGTCTGATTCTGGTATTGCCAGCTGCGACAGGCGCGTTTGCATTGCCTGTTCATCGCCGCCAACAACATATTCCACAGTAATGTCCGTCAAATGGGCGAGATAATCGCGGTATGCCGCATCCTGAATGCTCACCAGCGCGGTTACCGCAGGGCGCGCAGGCAGACGGCTAAGCGATTCCAGACGACGACGTAGCGCAGGCATACCGGACTCATCGCAGACATAAACCTGACAAGCATAATCTTCCGGCACCACCAGCGAACCGCGCGGCCCGCCGATCGTCAGTGTATCGCCTTCACGGGCTTCCATTGCCCAACGGCTGGCTACGCCGCCATCGTGGATAAAGAAATCCAGCGCCAGCTCGCGACGCGCCTCGTCATACAGCGGCGTGTAATCCCTGGAGACCGGACGAACGCCCTCCCCCCAGATAATGCCTTCCTCAGTGACTGTCGGAGGCGTAAAGCGACAGCCTGACTCAGGGAAAAAAACTTTCGTGTGATCGTCAAAGCCCAGGGAGGTGAAACCGTCCAGCGCCTCGCCGCCAAGTACGATCCGCTGAAATCCTGCGCTAATACGTTCTACCCGCAGAACGGTCAGCTCGCGAAAACGCAGTTCATTACGAACACGCTGTGGATAGCGTGCGGATGATGTCGTCATTTTTTGCCTTCGTGAAGTAATACGATATATCTAAATTAAAGTTTTAAATGATAATGATTGTTAATCAGTAAAAATGCAACTGTTTTTTGATAGTGTTCTGGCAACGCGTCGCTAACTATAACCTTAGAATAAAATGTTATAAATTAATAGATTATCGCAACAATGGCTTTTACCCTTGCTAAAACCCATCATTTAGATATAAATTAGATATATCTAAATAAGCAGGAGGCAATGATGCAAAATCAACATGAAGGGTGTTGCAAAAACCGGGATCATAAGCACGATGGTTGCTGCAAAGATCGAGAACATCAGCATGAAGGCTGCCATAGCGCGCATCAGCATGAGAACGCCAGTTGCGGCGGCGAACACCGTCACGGACACGGCTGTGGTCGTCATGGACAGGGCGGTGGTCGACGCCAGCGATTTTTTGGCCACGGGGAACTTCGGCTGGTCATTCTTGATATCCTGACCCGGGACGCCAGCCACGGCTATGAACTGATTAAAGCGATAGAAAACCTGACGGGGGGCGGCTATACGCCAAGCGCTGGCGTGATCTACCCTACGCTGGATTTTTTACAGGATCAGCAATTTATCACGATTAGCGACGAAGAAGGCGGGCGGAAAAAAATCACGATTACCGCGAACGGCGCGCAATGGCTTGATGAAAATCGCGAACACCTGACGCATATTCAGGCGCGGCTAAAAGCCCGTTGTGTGGGCATGGAGTTACGTAAAAATCCGCAGATGAAGCGGGCGCTGGATAACTTCAAGGCCGTGCTGGATCTGCGGATAAACCACAGCGATATCAACGACGCGCAAATCAAACGCATTATCGGCGTGATTGATCGCGCGGCGCTGGAAATCGCCGAACTGGATTAAGCGGGCTGCGTGTCCTCTTCGCGGACGCGGAACACGTTAACCAGCTCTTTTAAATGTAACGCCTGTTCGTTCAGCGACGCTGCGGCGGCAACAGACTCTTCCACAAGGCAGGAGTTTTGTTGCGTGGCGGCGTCAATCAGGCCAATCGCGCTGTTAATCTGCGAAATACCGTCAGTTTGCTCGCGGCTGGCCTGCCCAATCTCACGTAATATCACATCCATCTCTTCGACGTTATCCACCATGCCATTAATCAGGGCGCTGGCTTTCTCCACCAGGTGCATCCCTTCCTGAGTCTGACTGGTTGAATCTTCAATCAAATTACGGATTTCACTGGCTGACGAGGCGCTCTTTTGCGCCAACTGGCGAACCTCTCCGGCGACAACGGCAAAACCACGTCCATGTTCGCCCGCGCGCGCCGCTTCAACCGCCGCGTTCAGCGCCAGAATATTGGTCTGAAAGGCAATGGAATCAATGATATTGATGATATCCGACATACGATTTGCCGTGTCGTTAATGACGCGCATTTTCTGCGTCACTTGATTCATCATCTCCCCATTGTTTTTCACCACGCTGGCGGCACCGGCAGAGAGTTTGGTCGCTTCACTGGTATGGTCAGCCGTATTTTTAACCGTGGCGGTAATCTGTTCCATCGACGCCGCCGTTTCTTCAACCGAGCTGGCCTGCTCTTCCGTACGCGCCGCCAAATCCTGGTTACCGGCGACAATTTGCGCCGCCGCCGTGGAGATACTCTCCGAACCGTTTTGCACTTCCTGTACGATATCCAGCAGACGCGTTTTCATCGCCATTAATGCTTGCAGTAGTACGCCTGTTTCATCTTTATAGTCGGTGGTGATATGACGAGTCAGATCGCCATCGGCAATCGCCTCGGCAAAGCGTACTGCGTCATCAAGCGGCCGGGTAATAGAACGCACAATATACCATCCCATTACGCCTCCGGCGGCGATGCTTATCAGCGCCAAAGTGATTAACAGCGTCCGATTATTTTTAAAATCCTCTTTGACCTGCACGCTCGCTTCATGCATCTGCGCGTCCTGAACAGCGATAAGTTCCTGGACTTTGTCCTTATAGACTTTTTGCACCTGCACCGTTCTGGTCATCATCTCCTGAATGGCCGCCTGACGATTATTGCTTTGAATATCTTTCAAAATACGGAATCTGGACTCCAGGTATTGCTGGCGCGCTTCACGGATCTCATTAATGATTTTCTGTGAATCCGCATCGTGACTATTTTCCCTGGAAAGCTCATCCAGTAGCGCCGAAATGCGCTGGCTTATCTCACTGAGTTCTTTCTGCGAGCTCTGGCTCCAGCGCCCCTCTTCATCCAGTAACATGAGCTGCTGCGCGATGATGAAATCATTAAAATTATCGATTAACAGATTGGCTTTTACCGTGGTGGGATAATCATTGGTAATAATGTCCTGCATACCCGTATTAGCCCGATCAAGGCTAAACAAAGACAGAGCGGAACTCACCACCATGAGAACAATGAATAAGCCAAAGGCCATAAATAATTTTGAACGTATTTTAATGTTATGCAAAAACATATTTTCTCCCTGGGATTGCATATCCTCATACAGGAAGATTTATCGGCAATAATGTTACTAACTTTATGATATTGATCGCTTTTTATTTCGGAACATTATTAGGGTAATGACTCCAACTTATTGATAGTGTTTTATGTTCAGATAATGCCCGATGACTTTGTCATGCAGCTCCACCG